>CAWHOE010000034.1:0-108702 GCA_963830915.1 candidate division FCPU426 bacterium | reverse complement strand
GTCCATGTCGATCAGCTTGCCGGCCTCCTCCTGCGCGAAGATGCGGCGCGCTTCGGCGACGGTGACGCGCTTGCTGCTGCGCCTCTTGGGCAGCAGGCCGCCGAGCATCTCGCTCATGTCGATGCCGCCGCCCGTCGAAGGGTCCGTCCCTCCGAGCGTGCCGATCGGCAACGAGGGGCTCTCCTCGATCTCGACGTCGACCAGGCGCACGTCGTAAAAGCCGCGCAGCACGTCGGCGCGCGCCTGGTCGCGGATCGCGCGCGCGTTCTCGGGCGCCGCGGCGCTCTGCGCCGCCTGCGGCTGCGGCGCGGCTTGCTGCGGAAAGCATTCCCGAAGATCGAGCCGAGCGTCGCGCTGAAGGGATCAGCGGCGCTCTTGGGTTAATATCGCCTGGGTATAGCTCTCTACGGCTTCCGCTTTGGTGATGTTACTGGAATCGATTAATAATTGAAGATCCGCGCCTCCACGTCCGACCGCCCTGGTCAAGCCTCTTTCGGGGGCGAGCAACACCACATCGGCCTTCCCCGACTGAACCATCCGAAAAGCGTCGTTTTTGATCCCCGGTTTTCGCTGGTATGAACCACTGAGAGCTATAACACCTTTCCACTATCCGGCGCATCAGGAAATCATTTGGCTTATAAACCGCCGCCAGTTTGATATTACGTGTCTCGGTAGAGATGGCGATCCCAAAAAGAGTCATCTGGATGATAGGCATGACGAAGAGCATGATCCGCATCCGGGGGTCCCGAAGGGTCTGAACCAGTTCCTTCTTAAAGAAACCCATAACAGTAGGGTTCATTTTCATGGTTCCACATCCTTCTTGAAACGCCTTACCGCCACCGTCACAAAAAGGGTCGCCATGAAAAGCATGGCCAATAGGGGCACGGCCAATTGGGAAAGGTCTGAACCCCTCAAGAAACAACCCCGGATGACCAGCACGAACCAGCGGGCGGGAAAAAGCATTGTGAGGTACTGGAAAAAGGCCGGCATATTCTCGATGGGAAAAATGAACCCTGAAAGAAGGATATTGGGCAGCATACCGATCATCATGGAAAACTGCATCGCAAGTATCTGCTGGCGGGTCGTCACTGAAACCAAAAGCCCGAGGGCCATATAGGCGGCGACAAAAAGAAAAGTACCAAGGATGAACAAGACATGGCTGCCCATAAAAGGGATGCCGAAATAAAACCGTGCCAGAAAATAGATCAAAGCCTGCGCCGAGAGCCCCAAAACCACATAGGGAGCGAGCTTTCCCAGGATGATCTCGACCGGGTGTACGGGAGTGGATAATAGAAGTTCCATGGAACCATTCTCCCATTCCCGAGCCACTGTCATGGCCGTCAAAAGAATGGAAATAATGGCTAAAACCACCGCCGCAAGTCCTGGCACGGTGAACCATCGACTGTTCAATTCAGGATTGAAAAGGTAACGTGGTTTCAGGGTAACTAACGGACTAACGGACAAATTGGCCAATCGCAAATTGGCGGCCGATTGTATACCTTCCATATAACCACCGATGACCCCGGCCGTGGAATTATCCGTTCCATCGATCAAGACCTGCACTGGGGAATCCATGCGCGAAACCACATAACGACCGAAATGGGGCGGGATTACCAGTACCGCTTTGGCTTGGTTGGCATCCAGGGGTTCAGTAATGTTTCCGATGAGGGATTCCTGACGCAATAGGAAATAACCGGAACTCTCAAAGGTTTCCAATAATTGACGGGAAGAACGGCTATGGTCGCTGTCATAAGAAGTCAGGTGGATATCATGCACGTTGAAATCCATGGCTAAACCAAAAAACAGAACCATGAGAAGAGGAAGTCCCAGCGCCAGTCCCAGGGTAAAGGGATCCCGCCAAATATGACGCACTTCCTTGAAGGCGATGGCATAGGCCCGCTTAAGGTTCACAGGGTCTTTCATTTCGCCCCCTCAACCACACGGATGAAAACATCTTCCAGCGAAGGTTGAATAGGCCGTGCCTTGAAGTCCCCGGCCATGCGCCGGGAAAGTTCCCTCCATCCCCTGGCGTTCGATACGATAGCGTGGTATCGCATGCCATAGGGTTTCACCGATTGCACAGCCTTATCCTTTCGGAGGTTTTTCAGCCAATCCGACTTTACCCCCGGCCTGGGCGTCAACTCGTAGAGGGGTTCTGGAAAAGTGTCCTTTTTGAGATTCGCGGGATTGTCCAACGCCACGATGCGACCGTCGCGCATGAGGGCGATCCGCCCACAATTTTCCGCCTCGTCCATGTAATGGGTGGTCACAAAGACCGTCTTTCCCCTGTGGGAAAGACCTCGGATGATGGACCAAAAGCGGCTACGGGAAACGGGAGAAACCCCTGCCGTGGGCTCATCCAAAAAGAGTATTTCCGGATCATGCAAAAGAGCCGCGACCAAAGCCACTTCTTGCTTGGTTCCGCCGGAAAGCTCGCTGACCAGCTGTCTCGTCTTGGCCTTGAAGGCGATGATCTCCAGCCCCTCCGCGCGGCGCCGCTTTTGGATCTCAAGCGGGATCTTGTGCAAGGCCGCGGCGAATTCCAGGTTTTCATCCACGGTCATATCCGGATAAAGAGTGAACTTTTGGGACATATAGCCAACTCTGGCCTTCACGGCCTCCAAGCCCTTTTTGGGATCCAACCCCGCCACTCGCACTTCGCCCGATGTCGGTTCCAAAAGTCCGCAGAGCACACGGATGGTTGTGGTTTTACCAGCTCCATTCGCACCTAGGAAACCGAATATCTCGCCCGAATTAACATGGAAAGAAATGTGATCCACCGCCGTAAAGGATCCGAATTTGACCGTGAGATTTTTTACCCAGACAGAGGTGTTTTGTACTTTGTCGTTTTGATTCATTGGATCACCGCCTGATGGCGGGCTGGTCCCTTTACATCATGCTTAAGGAATAGTTCCTCGAAACTTTTCACTTTTTCTTTCCTCAATATATCTTTTGGCTCGCCCGTGGCCAAGAGCCGGCCCAGCGACATCACATGCACCCGGTCACAGCGCTCCGCCTCATCCATGTAGGCGGTCGTGATAACAATGAGGATCCCTTCCTCTCTTAACCTGTACAACATCTCCCAAAACTCTCGCCGGCTAATGGGGTCCACCCCGGTCGTTGGTTCGTCCAAAAGAACAAGATTGGGCGACTGCAATAGGGCGCACATCAAGCCCAATTTCTTGTACATTCCCCCAGAAAGCTGCCCCGCGGGCCGGTTCATGAATGGGCTTAATCTAGTAACGGCGAGCAATTCCTTCCTTCGCTGAGTATAAACCCCGATCGGGATCTGATAGAGATCCCGGAAGAAATCAAGGTGCTCCGAAATGGAAAGATCAGCGTACAGGCTTTGCATTTGAGGCATGTAGGCCATGCGGGGCCTTACCTCCTCAAGGGCGACCCTCTTGCCATCTTCCAAGTAAATGACTTTTCCGTGATTGGGTTTGAGAAGTCCTATCAAATGGCGCAAGAGGGTAGTCTTTCCCGAACCCTCAGGTCCGATCAGGCCGTGTAAGAGGCCAGGCTCCAGGGAAAGGCTCACACCTTCAATGGCGTGATTAGGCCCCATGTTTTTGGAGAGGTCTTTGACTTGGATTGAGATTTGCGCTTCGGCCACTTAACAACTCCAATAATATGTTGGCAGGTAACACTTCAAGTCATTACTGCGAACTGCGGTCTGCGAACTTTTGTTCATTTCTTAGGTATTTGCACTTCCAGCGTCATACCTGGTTTCAAAACCCCGTCCGGATTGGCGAAAGTCACTTTGACTGCGTATACCAGGTTGGACCTTTCTTTTTGAGTTTGAACGTTCTTGGGCGTGAACTCCGCCTGATCGTTGATGTGAGTAATGGTTCCCTCCAAACTCTTTCCCGGCGCCTCCGGCAAGGTAGCTTTCAACTTCAGACCATAGGAAAGGCGCACCAGATCCGGTTGAGGGACATAGATGAGGCACCATACTTCCCTCAAATCCGCCAAGGTGAACATTTTGGTACCGGGGTTCACGAACTCACCCGGTTCGTGGTACTTGGTCAGGATGGTGCCAGATAGAGGAGCTGTGATGGAACACCACTGGACCCGCAAGTCGGCGAGAAGCTTTTGGGACTGTAGATGATTGAATGTCTCCTTGGGCATGGACCCGCTTCGATACAACATCTGACCCCTGGCAAAATCGTCATCCGCTTGGCTTTGGGCCAATTTGTAATCCTGACCATCCAGGGATGCCATCAATTGTCCCTGAGTGACAGCCTGACCTTCGTCCACCGAAAGGGTGGCGATAGTGGAGGAAACCTGGGCCGGAACGTCCACCTCGGTCGCTTCCACCGTTCCGGCGAAAGTAAAGTTATTCCCGGCAAGCCAATTCCAAAGCAAGAATCCGATAATGACGACCACCAAGATCGGGATGATAATTCGTAGCCTTTTCTTCATGACGCTCTCCTTTGTTTAAAGCCGACAGTTGAAAGTCCACCGTCGACGCTAAGACATTAAATCTTCACTTTTGACTGTTCGCTGTCGACTGCGAACTATCTCCCGAAAGGGAGGATAGAACCGATAACTGCATCAACATTTGGACTTCGTTCGAAATGGCCTGGACCTTAGCGTTCAAGGCCTGATAATTGGCGGTCTGCACTTCCAGGAACTTTGAGCTTCCCGCCCGGTAGGAACTATAGGTCAACCGGGCCAGTTCGTCGGTTTCAGTGACAGCTGTCTGATTGATCGTCTGTTGGAAATTCAGGGAACGAAGCTGGTCCTGGGCCTTGTTCCAATCCCGCGTCAAATCGCTTTTGGCTTGATCCAGGTTCTTTAAATAAGCCTGGGATTGTTTTCGTTTAGCATCCGAGTCATCCAGTATCTGACCCCAATCGAAGAGAGGCATGGAAGCAGTCAAAGAAACGGTGTTTTGTTGGAAGGTCTGGTTGATCGGCCCGATGGGGTCCTGGTATCCCGTCTGGGCCGAAAAGGTCAGCTTCGGGAGCATTCCGCTTGCCGCCGCGTCGGCCGCGAACCTTTCCGACTCAGCCAGGTAAGCGTAAGTCTTGGCCTGGGGCACTGAATCATCAGGCGGGGCGACCGTTCCTGTTTGGAGTGTTTTCAAGGAGTCGTCTTCAGGGTCCATGGAAAGCCAGACCGATGGGTCGGAAACGCCCTTGGGCAGGTTCCCTTTCATGCGAAAGTCCATCGGATCGGTAAAATCGGCCATTTCTTGGACACCCGCCAAATTGAACAGATCCCGCAAGGAAGAGGAAAGATTTGCTTGGGCCTGGCTGAATGACCTTTGGTAACTCAGGACTTCCTGATGGGAAGATAGGCTGTCCAAACGGCTGGCTGTACCGAACTTGGCCTGGTGACTGATATCCTCATACTGCGCCTGCGCCACTTTGAGCGAATCGCCCAAAAGCCTTACCTGTTCAAGGTTGATCTGCACCTGAAAATATTCCATTCTCAAGGCCAAGAGAAGTTGGCGTTTACCCGCCTCGTAAGATTGGTCCTGGGCTTGATAAGCCGCGAAAGCGCTATTGGCTTGGTTATGAAGGGAACGGAAATCCCACAGATCGAAATTAAGGGAGGCATTCGCGCTCCAGTTATTATTGAATCCAAAAGGAACAGATGGGGTTTTAGGACTCAAGGATAATTCTGGAATGGTCGTATCATAAAAATAAGTTCCCCCTAATTGCAGATGGGGAAATTCAGCAGCTCCAAGGGAATTGGCCTCACTACGGGTTGATTCGGCCATCAGTCGCGCCGACTCCAATTTGGCGGAGTATTTCAGGGCATCTTGGGTCAATTCGGTTAATGAAAGGCTCAAGGTCGTGACTGGCGACGAGTTTTCCGCCAAAGCTCCTTTTTCAACGATAGCGGGGCCGAGTGAGAAAATCATCAAAAGCATAGAGAAAATTATTCTTTTAGCCATCACTTTCCTCCCCTTTCCTTGGCGCCTAAACCTTTAAGAGCCATATCGATCCTTTTTTGAAGTGCCTTATCGGACAGCACTAAAAGGTCGGCCCCTTTGAGGAACCCTTTTTCGAATACCGTCTTGGCCACACTTTCCGCTCCGCCAACCGCAAGGGATGCGCCCACCACCGATGGCATCAAATAGGCCAGAGCTTGCGGCCGCGGCATTTTTTCGAGCACACCTTCTTTCTGACACCTACCTACCAAGTCCCAAAGAACGATCGCGTGTCTCTGCCCATTGGCCTTTACATAGGAAATAGCCACTTCGTTGTGGTCCAAAACATCCCTCATCATGTTGAGCATCAGTCTGCGGTGATCACGAACAAATACACCGATAGCCAAAAGGGCCTGCCTTAATTTTTCGATGGACGAATCCGCCTCCTCGATTCTCAAATTGAAATTTTTGAAGAATCTCTCATATACATCCTGCATGACCGCTCGGCTGAATTGGTCTTTTGATTTGAAATGGTAATGGAACATCCCAAGATTCACACCGGCATTTGCTGCCACTTGGCGAAGATTCATCTGACTTAGACTGGTATTTTTGAGCATTTTCTGGGCCGCCTCAATGAGGCGAAGGTCGGCATTTTGGGAAGGACGAGTCATAACCACTCCTTTTATTATACAGTCGTATAACTATACATCCGTATAAGTTAAAGGCAACAGTTTTTTCTGGAATTTTCCGCGGTTAAAGAGAAGAAACTATTTTGGCGTCCATTCGATGGAGAAGACTCTTTATATTTCGCTTATTCTGGCCGAAATCCCCCCCATTCGTTCGCGATCGGGAGAGGATCTCCAATGTCGTGAAACCGTCCAACCCTTGGATGATATATAGATGGATATCCTGGACAAATCCAGGAAACCAACCTGAATGGGTAACGTGTAATAAGCCCTGAGGCTCCCGGTATTCAACGATCTTCCAACCGGGCAGTCCACGGATGACTTCGTTCACTATCCTGGCCACCTCCCCTTTGGTTTGATCGTATCGACGAGGATGGTAATAAACATCCTGGTCCCGAGGACGAGTCGCGTAAATGTTCGTTTTAAACCATCCGAAGTTATCCATAAGTATATTCATCATTCCCTTTCCCAGGGCTCATTTCAAGGGGTGGTTCCACCGCCCGATCGGAAAACAGAGATGCTCCTGAGTAGGATCCCATTCCGGTAGAATATAGCGAAATATTTTCCCGGCCGGACATTCGACCCATGACTATCTTTTCCGTCCCAGGTCACCCAAGCGTCGCTTTGAGCCACGACCTTCTGGTTATAGATCGTCGCCAAAGGATTCCCCTGGCCATCAACAATGACCAATTCATACCGGCCTGGCCCATCCGCGAACGTCACGTAAATATCCACAGGTGGTGTTTGAAAGACGATCGTCTGAGCTTTATCCAGTTTTGACAACCAATCCGGGAGTGGATGTGGAATATTTCGAGTGGGCTTCGGAATGGGCGTTGGATTCAACCAGGGAACCAAAGTCGGGGTCCGTGTGGGGCGAATCCAAATAAATGTTGGCGTGGGTTGAATTTTAATACGGCGTTCCCTGACAGGAGGGCTGAGCCTGGGCTTGAACATGGGTGTTGCCGTTGGGGCCACTCTAATCCGGCGGATTGGAACAGGCGTGGAAGTTGGAGCCGGTTGCGGAGTGTCCGTTGGTATCGCCCCGGGGTTATAAACATGGATCGGTAGGGACGTTGGGGTTTCTGTGGGTGTGGGCCAGGGGGTATAAGTGTAGGTTGTGGTATAAGTCCTAGAAGGTGTGAATGTGGACGTGGGTGTAAAAGTCTTGGTTGATGTGAATACCACCGTTGGGGTAGCGGTCGGTATCCACACAGGAAGTCTTCCAACTTGTCTCCAATAAAGGACCCCACAGGCCTGGGCGGCACCGGTCCCCACAGCGTTTGGATCATAGGAAATATAGGACATGACCATCCCTGTCCGTACATTCTTGATCTGAGCCGCTGTCCAAGTATTGGCTGTCACTGAGGACCCGCTGACCTTAAAAGGATTGTTATCCGGTTGATAACTTTGGTCCGTCCAGGATCGGCCTTTACCGTCGATGGGCGGCGGATCGCCCTGGCCGCAAGAAACACCCCCGGATGGGTCCCAATAAAGGGAAACCCCTGATCGAGCTGGATTCTCGCTATTCAGTATAAAAGTTTTATCGCCGGAACAATCCACCTCCAACTCCCAGGAACTATAGACCATGACTGGATTCTTGTTCACCGTCTTGATGGCCAGGCAAACCTCCGGATCCGGAAGCATCTGAAGAGGGACAGGCAGGCAAAGCGTATCGGGCGTACAGCCCTTTCTTAAATCACAATATTCCTTGGTGCCCAGGTAGGAACCATCGATCCAGATATCAGTGATATCATCCCCAGCCACGCACAATCTAGCGCTGACAGGCAGGCACCGGGCTGGGTCCGGGGACGCCATGCCGGCGGCATAAGCCTCCTGGGAAAAGCCGAACAAGATGAATATCCCAAGGGTCCTCAAACCCGAGATAAATTCCAAAAGTAGATGTCTATTCACTTTTCTTGCCCCAGAGCTAATGTTGACACAAACCATATATCCGTGAAATTCCCCATGATTACCATTCGTAACTTTTGTTACCGGTCGTCCGTCTTAATATCAGCGATAAGGATAAAGATTCCCCAGGAGGTCCAAGATGAAAAAGTTCCTAATATCACTCGCGATGGTCATTTCTTTCGGCATGGCCTCTACAGCGAAGGCTGGTGTTTATTTTTATTCCAACTGTTCCCCGATACCAGGGTGCGTTTGGTGATCCAAACCCCTCCACCCGCCCCTTTCGTGGTTGTTCCACCCCACAGGCACTGGGCGGCCATCCCAACCCAGCCTTATCACCCGGTTGTCATAGTTAGGACCTATCCCCGCTGGTATCATTTTTGGAGAAAACCTGTTTGGTTCTGAACATTAAAAAAATCGATGGGACAGGAGGTTGCCGACCTTATTGGTCGGCAACCAATCCCCGCAAAGGTTTTTTAGAGGTTTTTGGGATCCGAAGGGTCAAAAACACTTGGCGTTCCGCCATCCAGGATATTGCGCACTTTCAAGGAATCGGAACTTAGACGGGATAGGGCCGCGCCCATCCTGTCAGCCTGGCCCACCAATACCTCCGTAGATCGAACGCCCTCCTCGAAAACTTTCACCAGACGGTCCACGTCATTGGACAATCGCAAGGAAGAAAGCAGCGCAATCAATCCCGCTTGATCCATAGCCACCAGACTTTTTTGTCGTAATCCCTCAAGCCATTCGGCCTTCTCAAGACAAATTTTAAAATCAGCTTCCCTGCCAAAATAAACAAAACCGCCCGTGACCTTTCCCTTCCCGGCCGCGGCCAGAGCACGGACCGCTTGACCAATGACGACCTTCATTTGGGCCTCTGTCAGCGTCTCTCCATCGGAAGAGACCTCCACACATGGCATGTCCCCCATGGAGGTTTTCAGGAACAAAACCCCTTCTTCTCCCATCCCATAACTCGATTCATCAAGGTACAAACTAATTAGGTCCCTAAGTTTTTTGTCGGTAGAATTAACGCGAGCAGGGCCCAGCAAAGATTCCCTGGCCATTTTCAGGCTTTTATTTCCCTGGGGAAGTCTCCCCGCTTCTAAACGCAGGTCCAACAACTCATGTTGTGCCGTACTCAAGGGCTGTTCCGCCCTGAGGATGAGGGCCTGGATCTTTCCTTGGGATTCCAACAACCATTGATCCGCCAGTCGCAGGACCGGCTGTGTTTTGATCTGCGGCCGTTCGGATTTAGCCTTCTGGCCGACCCGATAGGATAAGAAACCCCCTATGCTCCAGGCCAAAAGAAAAAGGAATGCGACGATCAGGATGAAGGTAATGTTCAAGAAGTCCCCCAAATCATTTATCCATAACAAGCCGCGTCCCTGACATCTTTCCGGGGTTATAGTTTTTGGGTCAAGAAGTGATGTTTGACCCTCAAGATGGAATGCTCAACAGTGGATGCGATACTCGCCATCATTTGGACTGTCTCCACGGGATAATCCCCTATCGCCGTCTCCTCAGAGGTCATGATCCCGTCAGTCCCATCCAAGATAGCGTTGGCCACATCGGTGGCCTCCGCCCGGGTGGGGCGGATGTTGTGGACCATGGACTCCAACATTTGGGTGGCCGTGATGACAGGCACCCCCTTTAAATTTGCCTTATGGATAAGGAGTTTCTGGAGGATCGGCACCTTCTCAATGGCCATCTGCACTCCCAGGTCGCCCCGGGCAACCATCAAGGCATCCGTCACCTTCAAGATGCCATCGATATTCTTGACCGCCTCGTACCTTTCGATCTTGGCGATAGTCCGCGCCCTGCATCCCTTGGACTTGGCGAAAGACTTGATCTTCAAGATATCCTTTGCCTTCTCTACGAAAGAAACACCGAACAAGTCGACCCCATGGCTCAAACCAAATTCCAGGTAATGCAGGTCCTGTGGGGTGACAGGTTCAACGAAAAGCCTGGCTTCCGGCAGGTTCAAACCTTTGAATGAATAAAGGATGCCGCCCACAAGGACTTCGCAGTAAACTTCTTCTTCTGAGACTTTCAACACCTTCAATTGAAGGAACCCATCATTCAGATAGACCAACCCGCCTTTTTTGACGCTTCGAGGGAGTTGCTCATAATTGACCGGGAGGGTCTTCCCATCGCCCTTGATATCCTTCGTGGTCAATGTGACCTTGTTCCCCTTTTTAAGATAAATTGGTTCTTTTTTCAATTTCCCAAGACGGATCTTGGGGCCAGGGAGGTCGATGAGGATCTCGATCGGTTTGCGCAATTGAGCGGATACTTTTCGGATACGTCGGATGTCCTCTCCGTGCTCCCTTAAGGTACCGTGGGCGAAATTTAGACGGGTAATGTTCATTCCCGCTTTCATCATTTGACCCAGGATTTTCTCGGATCGGGAAGCCGGCCCAATGGTACAGACAATCTTGGTTTTTTTATTTTTCATGTTTGCTCTTCTTTGAAACGATATAACCGAGCCTCTTCAGGATATCCTCATCCTTCCGCCAATTCTTCAGGACTTTTACCCATAACTCCAGGAACACCTTCCGGTCCAGTAATTTCTCTATTTCCAAGCGGGCGGCTGTGCCCAGGGCCTTCAATTGCTTGCCCTGCGCGCCAATGAGGATCCCTTTCTGGCTGTCCTTCTCCACATAGATGGTCGCCTGGATAAGAATTGGGTTAGGTTCTTCCCTTTCCTCATACTTATCAATGACCACCGCTACCCCATAGGGAACCTCTTGTTTTATCTGGAGAAAACATTGTTCCCTTACCAGTTCGGAGGCGATCTCTCTCATGGTCTTGTCGGTGATCTCATCCTCGGGAAAAAGAGGCTCCTGTTTGGGCAGGAATCTTTTCAGTTGAGCCAGGACCTCGTTTACCCCATGACCTGTTTTCGCCGAAACACGGAAAAGAAGCCATTGCCCGTACTCTTCCTTGAGTTTGCCGCTCAATTCTTGCACCCGTCCCGCCGGGACCAGGTCGGTCTTGTTAAGCGCGCAAAGGACCGGCTTTTTGTATTTTTGGAGCCATTCGGCCACCAATTTGTCCTCGGACGTGATGCCTTCTTTGGCGTCCACCAGGAACAGGGCAGCGTCCGACCCGTCAATGACCTCCTCCACCACATGGATCATGGTTTGGGACAACTTGTTGTGCGGCAGATGGATGCCGGGGGTATCGTAAAAAACGATCTGGGAAGCGTCATCCTGGTAGATGCCGGCCATGGCGGTGCGGGTGGTCTGGGGCCGGGGGGAGACGATGGCGATCTTTTGTCCCAGGACCGTATTCAGGAACGTTGATTTCCCCACATTGGGTTTGCCCAAGACCGCCACAGCGCCGCAAATGAGTTCCGCGGTCCCCATCAAGCCGCTTCGATCTTGCGGGCGACATCAAAGATCCGGTCGGAGGGGACCCTGAATCTTTCGATCATTTCCTTGGGATAATCCAACACACAGGTTTTCTTGGGGCTATGACCGTCCGAGCCGCAGGAAAATCTCACTCCGCCTTCGACAGCCTTTTCCATCAATCGGCCGTAAGGCGTCCTCCATCGGTTCGATATTTCCATGGCAACACCATAGGTCAAAAGGATCTTTATCAATTCTTCCTCCCACCATTGGGGAAAATGCTCCTCCGGCGCGCCTAAAGCAAGCGGCGGCAATAAAGAACAATGGCCCAGGATATCGAATTTTTGTTTCGAGAACTCCTTTTTCAATAGTTCAAGGTGGGTCTTGAAGAAGAGATCCATATCCTTGATCTGAGCCCGAACATCATAATGAGGCAATTCCCCATTCAAAAAACGGATGAAAGGATGGAACTCCACGGCGAAACCATCGCCCGACAGGTTATGGACGCTCCCGATGAGATAATCGAACCTTTTCCTGGTTTGGGAATCGATGAGAAAACTCCGTCCCAAGTCCATCTCCAACCCGCGAGCCACCGGATATTGGGTCAGAAAATCGGCGTAAGCCAGGAGCCGATCGTTGGAATTGAGATAGTCCGCGATCCCCGCGTGATCGGATAGACCGACCCGAACACCCTCGGCGCGGGCTTTTTCCAGGACCTGTTCGATGGATTGGCGTCCATCGCTCCACTCGGCGGTGTGGCTGTGGCAATCCAGGTAACTCAGGGTCTTGCTCCTGTCAAAGTTTCGCCCATCCCCTCGCGGAACCTCATGGTTGGGGATCCTTCGATTGGTTGGATTCGGGTGTTTCATATTTTTCAGCGGGCTCGGACGGCGTAGGGCTATCGGCATTTTCCAAAGAGGATGAAGGGGCTTTGGGTTTGCGTTTGCGGGTCTTGGGTTTGGCCATTTCCGGTTCCATATCCGGCAGGGGCACTTCCCTTTTGACCGCCTTCACCTTGTGGATCTTTTTCTCACTGGCTTCCAGAACGGTGAAGACCGCTTCCTTGTCCTCGATGACCCTTCCTTTTTTGGGGAACCGCCCATGCTTTTCCATCAAATATCCGCCTAGGGTGGAGACATCTTCCTTAGGGGTCAAACGCACCCCTAAAGCCTCATTGACCTCGTCCAGGGGGGTTCCCGCGTCGATGATCCAGGATCCATCCGCCTGCTTGGCGATGGCTTTTTCCTCATCCACGTCATACTCGTCGCGGATCTCGCCGACGATCTCCTCCACCAGGTCCTCCATGGTCACCATGCCGGCGGTCCCGCCGAACTCATCCACCACGATGGCCATATGGATATGGCCCCGTTGGAACTCGTGCAAAAGCCGGTCCACTCTCATGGTCTCCGGGACAAAATAGGGTTTTCGCAAAAGATCCTGGATAACGATCAGTTCTTTATTCTTCCAGATGGACAACAGGTCTCGGGTATTGATGATGCCCACGATGTTGTCCAAGTTCCCCTTGTAAACCGGCATCCGGGAGTACCCGTTCTTGACCACCAGGTCCAGCAGCCTATCCAGGTCGGTGTTGATATCCACACAGAACATCTCCGTCCGGGGGACCATGACGTCGTTGGCCTTGGTGTCGGTGAACTTCAACACCGAATGGATCATCCTCTTTTCCTCTTCCTGGATGGTCCCCGACTCCTCCCCCATCTCGATCATGTGCTTGATGTCCTCCTCGGTGACGACGGAAACATTGGTATGGCCGACTTTGCTGAGGAAAAAACCGAACATATGCACCAAGGCCCAGGTAAAAGGGCTTAAAAGACGATCGAAAAAATAAATGGGAACGATCAACCAGGTAGCCGCCAGCACCGAATTCGAACGAGCCGCCACTTTGGGAAGGGCCTCGGCGAAAACGATGATGATGATGGTCACGGAGATGGAAGCCACCGTTCCCGTCAGGGGCAGGCTCCAATTGTTGACCAGGGCCAAATGAACGGCCGAATAGGCCACCAAACTGGTGGCGGCGATATTGACGGCGTTGTTGCCGATAAGAATGGAGGTTAGGATGCGGTTGGGATGCTCCTGCCAGGCTTTGAAAGCCAATCCCAATAGGCCCGGTTGTTGGGATTTGCCATCCAACATGGAACGGGGAAAGGAGAGCAGGCTTGTTTCCACCGCAGAAAAGAAGATGGACACCAGGATCAGGGCGGAAAGGATGATGAGATGGGCGAGGAAATAGGAATCCATATTGTTTTCTAGACCTTGAATTTCTTTAATAAACGGTCTTGCAGACCGAACATCTTTTTTTCTTGAGTCAAGCTAACATGATCATAGCCTAAAAGATGGAGAATTCCATGGATGAGGAGCATGGCCAATTCCTTCCGCAAGGTCCATCCCTTTTCCTTGCCCTGCCGTTCAGCCCGGGGAACGCTGATAACGACATCTCCCAAAGCCAAGGAGCCAGCGTTCTTGACCTTTGGACCTCCTCCTTCCAGCAAGGGGAATGACAGAACATCGGTCGTCTTGTCTTTTTTTCTATACTGGCGGTTCAACCGCCGGATTTCCCCATCCCTTGTCAAGACAATGGACAGTTCAGAAATTTTCTCAAACGCCGGTCCCTTGACCGAACGCAAGACCATCGCCGATAGCTTTTTTAACCAAAGTTCGGTGACAGGTTTGGGGGCCACGGAATAACGGACTAGTATTTTCATGTTCGATAATTCCCGTTATCGCTCAAACGGGTTTATCCTTTCGTTCCTCATCATATTGGTGATAGGCGTCCAGGATCCCTTGGACCAAACGATGGCGGACGACATCCTTCGACGTGAAAAGAACGAATTCCAACCCCTTGACCTTTGAGAGTATCCTCTGGACCTCGATCAACCCGGAGGACTTGCCGGTGGGCAGATCGATCTGGGTCACATCCCCGGTCACCACCATCTTGGACCCGGTGCCCATGCGGGTCAGGAACATCTTCATCTGTTCCGGGCTGGTGTTCTGCGCCTCATCCAGGATGATGAAGGCGTTGGACAGGGTTCGTCCCCGCATATAGGCCAGGGGAGCCACCTCCACCACCCTCTGCTGGAATAATCGTTGGAGTTTCTCGTATTCGACCATGTCATAAAGGGCGTCATAAAGAGGACGCAGATAAGGGTCCACCTTATCCTGCAGGTCCCCCGGCAGGAACCCAAGCTTTTCCCCCGCTTCCACCGCCGGCCTGGTCAGGACCAATCGCTCCACATCCCCGTTCCGCAGCGCCGCGACCGCCATGGCCATAGCCAGATAGGTCTTGCCGGTCCCAGCGGGCCCGATCCCGAACACGATATCGTGCGACTTGATGGCGTCCACGTATTTTTGCTGATTGGCCGACCTGGCATGGATGGGTTTTTTTCGTGAGGAGACCAGGACCGCCTCGCCATGGGGTTCAGGTTCGGCGCCTATCCCCTTGGCCTCCCCGATCAATTTCTTGACCGCGCCGGGCGGGATATAACCCTCATGTCCATTCCTAAGCTGAGCTCTCAGGTTCTCGATGACCTGGGCGGCATGGGAAACCTCCAAAGGCTCCCCTGTCAGGATGATCTCCTCGCCCCGCGCGACGAGGGTCACCATGAAGGAATCCCGAAGGATTTTCAGGTTATGGTCTTTTTCCCCAAAAAGCTTCAGGCATTCCTGTTGGTCTGTTAAATTGATCCTGCGACTGACGGCTTGCGTCACGCTTTCCTCCAAAACTTTGATTCTATCTTTCCCGGGGTTCAAAACCCATTAAGTCTGGGTAAATAAAAAATCCCTTTCCCCGTTTTCGGGGAAAGGGAATCTTGAAAAACAACGCTTTTTAAACCTTCCCGCGCTTCCGGTCAAGGTCAGAAATAATCAACCGGTAGACTTTCCCTGGGTTCGGTATGGGGCACATATTTAGGGGTATCACTAGCGTCCTTACGGGCCTTATCCACATCCTCCTTGGAATAATCATGCCGGATACTGAATTCCTGTTTGGGATAAATGAGGTCCGGATCCTTGATCTGGTCGCGATTGGCCTTGAAGATCAATGGCCATTGGAAATTATCCTTATAACTGATATCCATACCCGCGATCCCCCAAAGGGTGTCGCCTGTAACCACAACGTACTTGCCGGTAGAATCGGCCACCACCGTGGGTTCGGGGGTTGGGACCGCGGTCGGAACCGCTGTGGGAACTTCAGTCGGAGCCTCTGCCTGCGGCGGAGGAGCCGCCTCTGTTGTGTTATCCACCGGAATGGCGGGTGGAGGAGCTACCACCACCTCATTGGATTCGGGTTGGGTCGGTACTTCCGAACCTTCGATCCGCTTCTTTTGCGAACATCCCACCGAGAGTATGGCGGTCAATAAAACGACTAAAAAAAGCGTTTGTACCTTGATCATTTTTCCCTCCGAAATCGCTTACAGGCGAACGGGTTTATTATGGATTGAACTGGGAAGTTCGTCAAGTTTGGGTAAACCAGCTGTTTCAAGCCTTTAGGAGGGAACTAAAAGACCAAGCTCGCTTTTCCATTTAAAAATCCGTTTAACTCGTTAAACAGATTAGGAAGGTTAAGTCAGGTCTTCCAATTCGATCTTGATCTTGAGCTCTTTCATCAGTTCCTCATCGATAATCGAGGGCGAGCCGGTCATAAGATCGGTGGCCTTGGCGGTCTTGGGGAAAGCGATGACGTCCCGGATATTGGGCGCACCCGTCAGCAGCATGACCAGACGGTCCATGCCAAAAGCGATACCGCCGTGGGGCGGCGCCCCATACTTCAGGGCTTTCAAGAGAAAACCAAAACGCATCTCGGCGTTCTCGGGGGTTATCTCCAGAAGGCTGAAGATCTTCGATTGCAATTCTGAGCTATGGATACGGATGCTTCCTCCGCCCAATTCCATGCCATTCAGGACCAGATCATATGCCATCGCTTTGGCCTTGACCGGGTCGGTGTCCAGGAGATGCACATCCGATTCCTTGGGGCTGGTGAAAGGGTGATGGTTGGAATAAATCCGTCCCTTGTCATCCTTGCCGAACATCGGGAATTCGGTGACCCAGCGGAAAGCCCACTTAGGTCCTTTTTCGATCAGACCCTTACGGCGGGCGATCTCGCCTCTAAGAGCTCCCAAGGAGTCATTCACGACCGGGGGATCGTCCGCGCCGAAAAGGAACAGGTCCCCTTCCTCTCCGCTGAGGGTCTTCATCAGTTCAGCTTGGACCTCGGGCGGGAAATACTTGGCGATGTTGGAATCAAGCTTGCCGTCCTTGACCTTGAACCAGGCCATTCCCTTGGCGCCGTATTGGCCCACATAGGCCGTCAGATCATCCATATCCTTGCGGGAAAAGTCCGCGCAGCCCTTGGCGTTCAAGGCTTTGACGATGCCGCCCCTGCCCAGAACATCGTTGAAGACCTTGAATTGCGCCTTGGCGACGACGGCACCGACGTTCACCATGGGCAAATCGAACCTTAGGTCCGGTTTGTCCGTGCCGTATTTTTCAATGGCCTCATCATAAGAAATGCGCTCAAAAGGGGTCGCGATATCGACTCCCAGGGTCTCCTTGAATATCTTCTTCATCAAACCCTCGCCCAGTTTGTAGATATCCTCCTCATCGATGAAGGACATCTCGATATCGATCTGGGTGAACTCGGGCTGACGGTCGGCGCGCAGGTCCTCGTCCCGGAAGCATTTGGCGATCTGGTAGTATTTATCCAACCCGGCGACCATGCAGATCTGTTTCAACTGCTGGGGGCTTTGGGGAAGCACGAAGAACTTGCCGGGGCTGACCCGGCTGGGAACGACGTATTCCCGGGCGCCCTCAGGAGTGTTCTTGATGAGGATGGGCGTTTCGATCTCCAGGAATCCCTCGGCGTTCATGAATTCGCGGGCCGAGGCGGTGATCCCATGGCGGGCGATGAGCTTTTTCTTCATGTATTCCCGCCGCAGGTCCAGATATCGGTACTCCAGGCGGATCTCCTCAGCCACTTCCACTTCGTCCTCGATGGGAAATACGGGGGTCAGGGAGGGATTCAGGACCTTGACCTCGTTGCATCGGATCTCCACCTCTCCCGTGGCGATCTTGGTGTTGATGGTGCCTTCCGGCCTTGCCGTGACCTCGCCCTTGATGGCCAGAACCCACTCGTTGCGGATGAGGTGGGACTGTTTATGGACCTTGTCGGCCAATTGGGGATCGAACACGATCTGGGTCACGCCGTAACGGTCCCTCAGATCCACGAAAACCAACCCCCCGTGGTCCCGGCGGTGGTGGACCCAGCCCATGAGGATGACGGTCTTACCGACATCCGATTTACGCAAGTCCCCGCAATGATGTGATCTTTTCCATCCGCCTAGCATTTCCGCCACGTGAGCTCTCCTGTAATAAAAAAGGCCCTGTTCGGGCCGGTTTGAAGAAAACGTATGATAACACAACCTAACAGCGGTCCAAACCCGGATTTAAGCCCTGGGTTCCTTATCCATGTTCCGGACGGCCTTTTCCAATCCTTCCAGGGTCATTTCCTCGTCCTGGCGGGTGGAAAGCCGCCGGACCCAGACCTTCGCCCCGCCGGGAAAGAACTTGGTCACGGCCAGTTCGACGCCGTTATCCTGGGCCATTTTCATCTGTTTGACGAAATCCTTTTTTTCCAGGCATGTCTCCACCTGGATCCCCGTGTTGCGGATCTTTTCAGCCAGCTGGAGTATTTCCTTTTCGGTCTGACCATTGTTCGCGATGAAAACCGTGGGATGGAGCCCTTTGCCGGCCATGGGATCCCTACCCATCAGGATGGTCAGGATGCGCTCGAAACCCAAAGAAAGACCGACCGCCGGGGTGCCCTTGGGCCCGCCCAACTTTTCGATCAACCCGTCATACCGCCCGCCGCCACCGATGGAAAAGGCGTATTCCTTGTCCTCCACATTGATCTCAAAGACCGGTCCCGTGTAGTAATCAAAACCCCTCACCAGCAATGGATCGAATACCACCTGGGCGGTCGGATTGATCTCATGGACCCGGTGCTGAAGGGACAGGACCTTCTTCCCTAAATCCAATAGCGCACTATCCTTGAGCGAACCCAGATCAGGATCGCCCGAGAGGGAGCGATTGATGAAATGCTGGACCTTGGCTAGGGTCGTTTCACCCAATCCCAGCCGAGCGATCTCCTTGAGGACTTCCTCCAGAGGTTGTTTATCCAGCTTGTCGACCGCGACCGCGATGGCCGGTATCTTTCCTATCTCCACTCCGATCTTCTCAAGGACGGCTGGAAGGAGCCTTTTATCGCTGATGCGGATCTTGAATTTTCCCACTCCCAGATCGTTCAGGACCCGGTCGGTGGCCAGAAGGAGTTCCACCTCATATTCGTCCGACTCGCTCCCGATGATATCGATATCACATTGGTAGAATTCCCGGAATCGGCCCTTCTGCGGCCGGTCCGCCCGCCAGACCGGTCCGATGTGGTAACAGCGGAAGGGCTTGCCCAGCTCATTGGCGTGATTGGCGTAGTATCGAGCCAAGGGCACGGTCATGTCATACCGCAAGCCCATATCCGACATTTCCCTTTTGACCTCTTGTACACCGGACCGGATGCGGCCCATTTCCTCCGGATCGTTCTTGATCGCGCTATCCAGTCCCAGTTGATGAAGGGCCAGGTCCTTGAACACGTTGGGCTTGTCCTTGACCGCCTTGCCCAGGGAAGAGAGGAAATCCTCCCCGCGTTTCATCACTTCGAACATCAGCTTCTCATTCTCTCCCCCGCCCTTGCCCTGCAACACTTCCTTGTTTTCCAGGGCCGGGGTATCGATGGGCCTGAAACCGTAGAGCTGATAGTGGGACTCGATCACCCGGATGAGTTTTTGACGCAACAGGGTCTCATGAGGAAGCCAGTCCCTCATGCCTTTCGGGGTGCCGAACTTGGTGTTATCGCTCAAGGATCAACTCCGATATTCTCTCTTTATCTTCGCGATGGGTCTTATTGGACCTGTTCGTATTTTCCGCCTTGGATCTTCAGGATCGGCACCATTTTATCCGCCTCGCCTTGACCCCCGAAGGTGGTCCTGCCGCTGACACCCTCGAAATCCCGCACTTGGGACAACAGCGTATGAACGCTGTCCCGATCCAGGGAGAGTGAAAGCGCACCCAGTAGCAGCCGGGCCGCGTCGTAGGATTGGGCCGATAGGAGATCGGGCCTCTTGGTGAACCGTCGAAGGTAGTCCTCGGAGAACCTTTTGACGACGGCCTGCTGGCTGTCCGTATAAAAGCCGCTCACGAAATAGGACCCTTCCAGGTCCTTGACCCCTTCCTGAAGGACAGTCTGGTTTTCCCACAAATGGCCTCCCAAAAAGACAGGATTGAGGTCATAAAAATGGATCTGGGACACGAGCAGAGGTATTTCCGCCGAATGGGCCGGAAGATAGAGCGCCTGATAGGAAGCCAGGCTTCGAACCATCGAGGCTGGTTTGAAAGGGCTATAGGTCAATCGGCTTTGATAGATCTTGAAATAATTGTTCTTCAGCGGATTCAATTGGTAGGCTTCCAAGCTCAGGGTGTAATCCCAGGTTGGGTTGGACGGGTTCCAATCATTGGACGGATTGGTCTCCACGATCTTGCCGGTGATCAGAAGGGAAGTCCTGATACTTCGGGCGATCTCTCCCCATTGGTCGGCGGTGACCGTCAAGGTCGTCCCCTTCGGTTCGGACGGCAGACTGGTCATTGCCTGTTGGACCAGGTCGTCGTTTCGAAGGATGAAGTCGCTCTGGTCCTGGAATGCCGACCGAATGGTCGTGTTGACGTCTTTACCGATGGATGGACAAATTGTGTTGGAAAGGTTCTCTACCAGGGGTACCAGGGCCACCGCCGTCAAGGTAGGCGTATTGTTTTCCGGGCCCGAAGGATAGCTATCCATCAGGTCTTTGGCCTTGATCAAGACCTTCCCGATCTCTTTTTTCAAGTTGTAGTTCAACTCGTCCGAACGGCGGGCGTTTTCCCTGTCGTTTTCCTTTGAATATCCTGGATCCTGCCCGCCCAGGGCAATGATCTGCTTTTTGAAATCGGTGGCGGAAGGGGGGTAGATCTGGGAAGCGGTAACCGTTCCCCCGATAGCCTCGACGGTCTTTTCAAAAGCGTTGGAGAGGGTTTCCCCGTAGCCATCGTCCGGCGCCAATATGCCGAAACTTTTGAATCCCAGTTTCTCGACCGCGTAATGGGCGATGGCCCTTCCCTGCATCTCGTTGGTCATGCTATTGCTGAAAAGATAAGGTCCCAGACCGGAAAGTCCGTCCCGGCTGTTGGAAGGGGTGATCAAGGTGATCTTTTGCTGGTTGGCCAAAGGCGCCACCGCGGCGATCTCGGAGGCGACCACCGGTCCGATGACCGCGTCCAGGCTGTTATCCTTGGTCAATTCCTGGAAAACCTTGACCGCCTGGATCGGGTCCCCCGTCGTGTCCCGGACCAAAAGGGTCATTGGTTTCTTCGATCCGCCGTTCTTATTGGCCTGCTCCACCGCCAGGGTCACCCCGTTCAGGACCGATTCCCCGAAGCTCTTGAAGCGTCCCGTCATGGGGACCAACACGCCGACCTTCCAGGTCTTCCCTTGTTGCAGGCTCTGCATGGATTGCAAAAGGAGCTGGGCCGAGGGGACCATGGAATGCTGCGGGCATTGTTGTATGAACTGGTTCAAATGGGCGATCGAATCGCTTTGCTGGGCCGCCTGGGCTTCCTTGCTTCCCAATTGGAAAAGAGCGGAGCACTTCGAGGGGGAATCGGGATAATTCTCGACGAACCGGCTCAGATCCTCCATGGTCAAGGAATAGGTCAGGATGAATTCCATCATTTTCCCGCTTTGTTCCAAATAGAGGGATTTGGGATATTTATCCATCAATGACTGGAACGCCGCCATGGCGGCCAAATAATCTTTTTTCTCGAAATAAACCTGACCCACCATGTACTGGGCCTTATCCAATTGAGATAGGGACGTCTGGACATGAAGCATTTTTTGATAGGTTTTCAGGCAATCGACATAATCCAAGCTGTTGAATTGGTATTGGGCGACCGTATAAAAATCGTCCAGATTTCCCGAATTGACATCGGCCTGAGCGGTCTTGGCGAAAGAAGCTTGGAATTGGGCTTCACTAACAGGAGGGTGGATGTTGACGAGGGAGGGAGCCTGGGGCCCGGCCATTGGAGTCGGAGAGGCGGAAACCATGGGTTGGGACAGCGGATTGACGGCAGGTCCCGGTTTGACCGTTTCCTTGGGTGAACAACCCAGGACCAATAAAAAACCGATAAGAAGCCATGAGCGATTTTTCAACTTAGCATCCCCCTTGGAGTACTGTGACCATTTCTTTGTCCTCGGGCCCTGTGGACCCATCCGGCCTTTTGGAATAAACACCGAAATCCAGCCATTTATAGTTCCAATAAGCCCAGCCAATGCCCATTTCTTTGAAGAGCCCCACCACATCCCTTGTCCAATTCAGACGGGTTGTCCGGGGGGCCTTATCATAAACCCCGAATTCTCCGCAGTAAAAGCGGAATCCTTCCTTCGTATAACGCTCCACCGGCTTTAAAACCACCTTTAAACCTTCCCGGTCCCAAATTTGGCTTCCTTCTTCCATCAGGGCGGCACGGGTCGGGGCTGATAACTCCTTGGAAAGATACTCATCCACTCGAGGGAGGCCGCCGGGATAATGAACCTCTTCCTGATAAGCTTTCCCATCCTTCCACCAGGGCGCGCCTTGATGGGTCACGAACATGGGCAAGTAGAAATGGAAACTATAGACCAGTTGATGTCCCCGCGCCCGTTCCACCAGATCCCCTAACCTGGCGACAGAAGCCCAAGAAGTCGATTCCAGAAGGATTACCCTTTGCGGGTCCACGCTCCGGATGGCCTCATAAACCCTTTGAGCCACTTTGTTCCAATCCCCCGGATCCTTGGCGGTGGGTTCGTTCAAGGTATCGAACCAAAGAGGACCCTCCGTCCCCTTCAATTCACTCGCCAACTCCGCCCATAACCGGCAAAAGGAATTCAAATCTTCGTCGTTTTTCCATAGATTTTCAAGTTCGGGTTTGGCGAATGAATGCCAGGGAACCTGATGCATATCCAGGATGGTCAAAAGGCCCGCGTCAGCCGACCAATCCAATACTTTTTTCAGGATCTTTAGCCTATCCTTCGCGAGGGAACCCCGTCCTTGGTCCTCAAAAAGCCATTGGGCGTCGAAAGGGAGCCGGATCGAATTGAATCCCCATCGGGCGATCCTTCGGAAGTCCTCGGCGGTGATGAAATTTTTGACATGGTCTTCGGAAAGATCCGATTGTGACAACCAACCGCCCAGGTTGAAACCTACCGGGCGAAAATCGATCGAGACATCCATGATTTTTCCTGAGGAATGGTTTTATACGCCGGTGTGTCCAAAACCGCCTTCGCCGCGCGCCGTGTCATCCACCTTTTCCACCTGAACAATCTTGGCGTGCGCCACCGGCGATATCAGCAATTGGGCGATCCTGTCACCCCGATTCAACACCACCGGCGATTGGCCGTGGTTGATAAGAAGCACTTTCACCTCGCCCCGGTAATCCGAATCGATCGTCCCGGGAGAATTGGTCAGGGTGAGCCCGTGTTTCATGGCCAGTCCGCTTCGGGGTCTGGCGCATCCCTCGTAACCTGGCGGTATGGCCATTTTCAACCCCGTCGGCACCGCCTCCCTTTGACCAGGTTGGATGGTCAGGGATTGGGTAAGGGCTGCCTTCAGGTCCAAACCGGCGGACCCTTCCGTGGCATAGGCGGGAAGCCCCAGGTCCTCATTGCCGGGCAATATCTCGATTTTTAAAAGTGGTTGTTCCATGGTCTCTTTTGTCAGGGGGAGGTTAGGCCTTATTGACTTCTTTGCGGACGTTTTCTTTCATGGTCTGGAAGGTCTCCGGTTTGAAAGCGAAAAAAGGATATTCACGATAGCCAAGCACTTCCCTGGTCGCCTTGATCTTGGAAATATCCAGCAGCCCTTGTTCCAAGGCCTTGAGGGGTTCGGTATAGCCTTCATAAAGAGCGCTATTCACTTCTTTGATCTTCTGGGAAGCTTCCGCTTTCTTCGCTGGATCCTTCAGCGAACCGATCAAACGTTCCTTCTCAGCCGCGAGTTTTTTGAGTTTCTCGTCGTTGAAACACTCCAGGAACTTGGGGACCATGAAGGCCGGCAAGGCCGCTTGCCAGATATCCTTTTTGGTGAAAAGGTACTCAGGGTTCTTTTCCAACGCCCTCTCCCACCATTCGATGCCTTGTTCGTGGTTCAGGATGGTCTCGATGGCCCCGCTTTCCTCCGGATCCACCAGGTAAGTGGCGGTCGCAACGCCGTATTCCAGGGCTTTCACCTTGAAGACCTTCTCGAAGAATATGTCATTAACTTCCTCATAATTACCGCCGCCCATGCCGTGGATGAAATAATCGCAAAGATACATCCGGCAAAAGAGGGTCTGGGGCATGGCCTTGGGCCAGATCATGATGGGGAGGGTCCCTAATTCGGCCTGCATGTTATCCAGGGCGACCGAGTAGTTCCCATCCCCGCCTTTCATCTTGAGTATCAGGTGCTTGCCGTCGGTCTTGGCCCAGAGGGAATGTCTTTGATGGTATTTGGTCACTCCCCAGAAGGGTATCTCGAACCACCAATCCTCGAACTTGAGGTTCGGGAATGGGGACAAGTCATGTTGGATCTGGTGGATCTGGCGGTATTGGACCAGGGACTGGTTGTAAGCCTCTGTCAGTTCTGGCAGGTTGCCCATCCAATAGGCCAAAAACTTGAAGAAAGGTTCGGAAGACCAAAGCTTATGCCCCTGCAGGAAGACCCTTTTGGTCTGGCACAGCTCGTCCAGTAATTTCAACGTGAAGAGATGGAAATCATTCCAGGCCGCGTTATCTTTCAGCCCCTTCATGAATTTCTCTTCGTAGCCCTTCATGCTTTCCTTGACCCCATTGGGGCAAAACACCTGGGCCTCGGAAAAGATCTTGTGAACGGCCTCGTAATCGGGGGAAGGCATGAAAGAATAGGGGGTCGTCTTTTCCATCCCCTGATGGTCTTTGGAATGGAAAAACTCCAGACGTTTCCGTCTAGCCTGGCCCATTTCCTCCACTTCAGGAAGGTAATGCTCATATTCGGCGACTAGGGCCGTGTCGGTCAATTTATGGCAGGCTGTTCCCTGGACCGCTTCGGCAAGCAGGCTGGCAGCCAGGCATTTGACCCACAGGCCGGGATGGAAAAAGACCGGCTGATGGCCGCTCAAGATCAAGGGTTGGTCGGTGGGCAGTTTGAGGATCTCCCGAACCTTCAAGGCGTTTTGGCCCCAATAGATCTCCTTCACATTCCTTTCACGGTTGCGAAGCGCCTCCTCTTTCCACTGGGAAAAAGGGGGGTCGAAATAGAACTCTCCGTGGTTTTTCGGGATCTTTTCCGTGACTTCGTTCATGAAGGACGCCTTTATCTACTTTATTGCCATCAACCTGTTGGCACTCTGGGCTGGCAGTTCCCTTGGATCAATAATTATTATAGCCAGATGACCTAAATAGAAGAAGAAAGACCGAGCGTTCGGGCCTCGTCCTTCATCACTTGCAAATAATGATTTAATCGTTCATTCCTGGAAGCGAATTGATTGTTGAAGTTCCTGCTATGGTCCTTATAAATGAGCGGAACGGCGCATTCAGTTACCGTTAAACCGGCTTTGGCCGCCCTCAACCAAACCTGGATAGGGAACCCATAATTCGTCTCGTTCAAAGTGATCTTTCTCAACCCATCCACCCGGTATCCCTTGAAGCCGCAAAAACTATCGGTCAGGTTATAGTTCGTTAGTAGTCTGAGTTTCTCAGTGATGATCTTATTGACCTCCAAGCGCTCGATCGGCGGAGCGTCGGTGGCCAGGAGAGGGTTCAAATACCGGCTTCCCGAAACGATGTCGAACCGCTCCAGCTTTTCGAGGAAACAAGGGATGAATTCCGGCTCATGCTGTTCATCCGCGTCCAGGGTGACGCAATAGGGATAATCATTCTCTTTCGCGTAATCGAACCCATCCATCAGGGTCTTTCCATACCCTGCGTTCTGAGGGTGCCGGATCACCGCCTTGATCTTGACCCTTTCCAGGATCGAGGGAGTGGCATCGGTCGAACCGTCATCCACGACCACCACATCAGCGTTCTTGAACTCGGAAAGTTTCGCCAGGACCCTTTCCAGGGTCGGCGCCTCGTTATAAACCGGGAGAATAATGGCGAATCTCATGGAATCAGGGCGTCCCTTTCAAAAATACTGAGTGGATAAGGGTAAGACTGTCTTTCCAAAGAAACAAGCCGGATGGACATTTTTCAACGTCAGTGTGGATTCGGGCTCGGTTTTAATGAGGTATGGTGGCTATGTTGTCCGGGGTAGGTTGGGCCACTTCCACCGGAACCAATTGAACCGACGGGGTAGGGGTTGGATAAGTACCAGAGCCCACCATTGGGGCCGATGTATTATCCGGGGCGGCTTGCGCGGATTGGCTGTTATCCACCGGTTGGGGTAAAGCCGGCTGGGCATTGTTGCCGGTGGTTTGGTCGGCGGGAGCGGCCGGTTGGGCCTCAGGTGCCGCCGGGGCGACGGGAGCGGCTGGGGCGGCGGGAGAATTATTCCCGTTCGACACTGGGGTTCCCTGTTTGGATTGCGCTAACCTTTTATTGTAATCGGCCATCTGCTCCGCCTGTTTCTTGGTCAGGAGGGGCTTCCGGACATCGATGATATGTTGTTTGACTTCTTGATCTTCAGGAACCAATTGGGAGTATTTTTCCCAATGGTAAAGAGCCAATCCCATTTCCTCATCCCGTTCCATGATCTTGGCCACTTGTTTATGGGCCTGGGCCTGCTGGTCATCCTGAGCGAGGATCATCAAATATTCCCGACGGGCGTTGTCCCATTGCCTGTGGTTCTCGAAATAATCCGCCAACTGGTAATGCGCCTGGATGCTTTTGGGATTCAGATCCACGGCGGCCTTGTATTGTTCCACCGCCTTGTCTTCTTGCTCCCGGTCCATGTAAACGTCGCCCATTTTCGACCGGGCGCTGGTGTTCAAAGGATCGGCGTTCAGGGCTTGATGGTAATAAGCCAGGGCCTCGTCGCCATGGTTCATTTTCTTATAGGCATCGGCCAGTCTTTCGTCCGCTTGGCTGTTATCCGGGAATGACTTAACGGCGAGTTTCAATTGGGAAACAGCGTTCGAGTATTGTTTCGTCTCGTAATAGGCCATGCCCAGATTGTAGTGGGCCGAACCCAGGCTGGGATCAAGCCGGAGGGCCTTGAGGGCGTAAAGAATGGCCTCGGGATAATCCTTCTTTTGGAGCAGGACATAGGACTTGTTCGAGAGAGCCAGAACGAAGTTTGGTTGGACTTGGAGGGCCTTGTTGAACTGTTCCAGGGCGTCATCCATCATGTTTTTCTGGGCGTACAACTTCCCCAGATTGTTCCGGGCCTGGACGTTATAAGGGTCTTTTTCGACCGCTTCCTGGTAATACTTGATGGCTGTCTCGTTACGACCTTCCTTGAGATACACGTTTCCCTTGTCTGAATAATATCGGCTATCACCGTCAGCCAGAACCCAAACGGGCATCAGAACCAGGAATACCAAGGAATAGAGCGGGAAAAATCGGCTGATTCGTAAGGGCATCCAAACTCCTTCGGTGGACTGGAAAGAACTCAATACCAGCGGAAGAATGATTTTACGGGAGCGGTTTTAACCCGTCAATGTCCAAAAACGCCCGGACATTGATGATTCAGAGGGGTTTTGAGCCGGTTTTGACCTTCAGGATAAGATCCACCCATTGGAAATTTCGCGCGGGCGAATAATTGGGAATCAAAATAATATTCGAGAAAAACAGCTTCAAGTCATTGATTCAATGATAACCCAAACGACCCGAAAACATCTTTCGATGGTACCTGTGCCGATGGATATTCCGGTGGGCGTACGGCAAGCGGAAAGGTCCATCCGATGGACGTCCGGTATCCGGACAAAGCCGTCCGGTGGGTGTCCGGTAGGCAAAAATAACGATTCCGATGGGCAACCTGGCCCTTCCGATGGACGGCCCTATCTTTCCGATGGACGGAAACAACTCTTCCGATGAGCGGTTCGGCTTTTCCGAGGGCTTCCGATGGATGGCCCGGTCTTTCCGATGGGTAGCCCGACATTTCCGAGGCTCGGAAACACCCTTCCGATGGGCAAAAATAACGATTCCGGTGGGTTTCATCTTTCCGGTGGCCGGAAAAAGCCCGTCCGGTGGGTGTCTAGTTAGCGGAATACCTGGCAGTTTGTTTACTGGATTTGACGCAAGTGTTTACTGGAATACCGTCCCCATTTACTGAAAATGACGGTGTTGTTTACTGGAAACGGGGGCCGTTTACTGGATTTGACACTGGTGTTTACTGGAAATCACCTGTCGTTTACTGGTAACACTAGACTTGTTTACTGGAAAACTCGAGTGTTTACTGGATTTAGCAGGTTCGTTTACTGGAAAACACCCTTTTGCCCAGCCAGCGGCCTAATAGAGGATAAGCCCCGTGACCGACCTGGCTTGCAGGGGTAGTTGTAGCGGTTTATCGGTCTTGAATGTGGCCCGGTAGGGCGGGATGGTCTTAATGGGGAATGGCCCTCCCCCTCCGGCCGGTCCCAACTCTCCGTTAAAGGAGACCTGGTAATCATTCAAGTTCTGGCCGGTCATGACCCATCCCATCAACTTACCTTGGGGCTTGAACCCCGCCAGATCGAACACGGCCGTTCGGTTCTGGTCATTCTCGTTCACGATAACGAACCCCAGTTCCCCGCCCGAAAAACGGCTGGCATAGACCTTCACCGTCGGGTCCGAACTGTCCGCCGAAATCAGGGTATCCCCGAAAGCCCTCGAATAAATGGCGTAAGAGTAATAGGTCGGCCGGGGGGTGCCTTCAGGGATCCCGGGATCCTTATAACCCAACAAGCCGTGGTCCCCCTTGAGCTTGTCATCCAGACCATTCTTAAGGTCCCAGATGTTGGCGTTTTTATAACCAGCCTTGATCATCTCCCCCAGAACTTCAGCCACAAAAATCCCGTTCAACAGTTGGATGGTCGGAGGGGGGTCGCCGTTGATCATATTGAACTCTGTCAAAGCGATGGGCAAACCTTTCTCGGCTGGGGCGTATTTATCTTCCATTCCCTCGATGGCGGTCTTGCCGTCGGGTATCTCGTGAAGGTTCGACAGTAAAGCCTGGTTACTGGGGTTGGTATAGTTGTTCGCGCTGTCGAAGGGCCAGATGAAATATTCATGGAAGATCAGAAAATCGACCTTCTGTTGAAGTTGAGGCAAAAGGTCCCTCATCCACCAGTGGTAACCATTCCAATCATCCCCGCTGTCCTTATCCACGGCGACCGCCCCGACGAAGATATCCGGGTCCACCTTTCTCATGGCCGCGGCGATCACCTGAAGGTCCTTGCCGTAAACATCGCCGGTCAATTGGGGTTTGCCCACCATCTTGTTCCCCTCTTCCCAGGGGCCGAAATTCTCGTTGCCGATCTCCCAATAGCGAACCTTGAATTTCTTCTCGAAATTGAAGTAGTGGACCCACCGAGCGGCCATATCGGCCGCGTACTGGACATTCTCATAACGGGCCGCGGCGTAGTTGACCGTAACGATGGCTTCTGAATTGGTATTCTGGCAGAAGGAAATGAAATCATCGGTAGAGGCGGCCCAGGCGGCGTTCATGTTCGGCGGGTTTCCCCCGTCATGGTCCCTTGTATGGTCGCCATAATTGCCGTCCCAATGGTAGTTGTCCGAGGTGCTTCCTCCCGGCCATCTCCAGAACTTGATGCCCGCTTGCCGGACCTTCTCCTGGCAGTCAGGATCGTTCATGAATTGCTTGTTATCCCAGCAAGCCACGTTGGACCCGAATTGATAGGGAGTGATCTTTTGCAGGACCTGGGCGGCGTCCACCTTGACCTGGACCTTGGCGCCATGGGCGAATTTCCAGGGCTTACCCTCCACTTGGAAGGGCATGGCGGCCTTGGTAAAGGTCGTTGGGGCCGCGCCATTGGTGGGAGGATACAGCTCAAAAGGTTTGTCCGTGGGAACGGCCCAGGATGGAACCGCCAGTAATAGGAAGAATAAAAATTTAAAAGTCATTGTTTCCTGTCCTTACTTGTTTTTAAACCTTTCCTTCATCGCCTATCACGCTTCCGGTAGGAATCGTGGAATGATCCCGCACGATGGTTCGACGGCCTAATACGGCCTCATCCAAAGTAACCCCTTCCCCAACCGACACCTCATCCCATAGCACGCTTTTAGAAACCTTGCTTCCCTTACCTATGACGCACTTATTGCCCAATACCGTATAAGGAAGGATCTGCGCTCCTTCTTTTATGATACAACCGTCTCCCAGTATGGAAGGCCCTTGAACGACCGCGCCTTTTACGATCACAACCTCTTTGCCTTTGTAAACTTTGTTCCGGTTCTTTCTGACTTTAGCGTAGACCGGAAAGGTCCCATTCAAAACATCCCAATGGGTCGTCAGGTATTTCCGAGGAGTCCCAATGTCCTGCCAATAACCGCTCCAAACATATCCCCCGAAAGCCTGCTTGGATTCTAACAACCCCGGGAACAGCGCCTTCTCAGAGGAATAATTGACATTCGGCGGGATGAGATCCAATACACCCGGCTCGAACACATAAACCCCGGCGTTGATCGTGTCCGTGACGATGTCCTCACGGGCGGGTTTTTCCAGGAATTTGACGATCTTGCCTTTCGAATCGACCAACACAAGCCCGTAAGCCGTCGGGTCCTCGACCTTGACCAATCCCAGGGTCGCTAAGTTTTTGGCCGCCTTGTGGAATGCGATCATTTTCTTCAATGGGATGTCGGTCAGGATATCCCCGTTCAGCACCACTACCGCGGAGCCTTTGACGAAGGATTCGGCGTTCTTGATGGCGCCAGCCGTTCCCAGGGGGGATTCTTCCTTCACATAGTGGATCTTTACTTTTAACTTTCGCCCATCCCCAAAAACCTTTTGGATATCATCCGGGCGGTAGCCCAACGAAAAAACGATCTCGTGGATACCAGCCTTCTTGAGGAACTCGATCTGATAGGTCAAAAAAGGAGTCCCGCAAAGCGGAAGGATATTCTTGGGCAATTGGTCGGTCAGGGGACGCATCCTGGTTCCCAATCCGCCCACTAGAATGATGGCTTTCATGCGATACTCCGTGTTTTAGAATCCCCTGCAAAACATTTATTACCACCATGCCGACCATCTAAAAAGATTTAAAGAGGTCGGTATAGTACCGATTTCCAACATTGTATATATAGAGAATCGGCACAAGGCACCAAGGGCACCAAAAACAAAGAAAATCATAAATTTATTTTAAAATCTTTTTAAAATCCAAATTTCATTTTTGTCGTTCTTGGTGAACTTGGTGCCCTTGGTGGTTCAAACCGCCTTTTTCGGGGTTTTATAGTAATCAACCGTTTCTTTCAAACCAGCCGCCAGATCGTATCGGGGTTCCCATTTCAATATCTTCTTGGCCCTGGTAGGGTCCAGAACACTTTTGGCCAGATCACCCAAACGGGCCGTGGACCTATTAGGGGCTTTTTTGTACCCCGTGGCCTTCGCCAGGACATCAAAAAGTTGGTTGGTGGTCGTCCCGATCCCTGTGCCGATATTGAATACATCGTTTTGGTCATGACCCAAGGCCAGTAAATTGGCCTGGGCCAGGTCCTTCACATAGACATAATCCCGAACATTATAGCCATCGCCGAAAATGACGAATTCCCCGCCGTGCAGCATGGAGTGAGTGAAGATCGCCACGACCCCGCCTTCCCCCAAAGCGTCCTGCCGGGGTCCATAAACGTTGGCGTACCTCAAGACAACGTACTCCAAACCGAAATTCTGGGCGAAAACATCGGCGTAAATTTCCACGGCGTATTTGCTGGCCCCATAGACCGAGAAAGGTCGGGAGCGGTGGGTTTCAGGGAATGGGACCTTGTCCATCTCCCCATACTGGGCGCCCCCTGAGGAAGCGTAGATGAACTTTTTAACGCCCGCCCTCCGGCAAAGGTCCAAAAGGAGGACCGAACCCAACACATTGGTTTTGACGTCGAAATAGGGATCTTCCAGGGAAGCCTTCACCTTGATCTGGGCCGCGTGATGGTTGACCACTTCGACCGCTTCGTCCTGTAGCAGTTGCTGGATCTTGTCGTCCAAGATGCTCATCTGGTGCAACTTGGCTTTGGGATTGAGGTTCTCTTTTTTGCCAGTGGACAGGTCATCGACCACGATCACCTGGTGCCCCGCCTCCAAATAGGCGTCCACCACGTGACTGCCGATGAAACCAGCGCCTCCCGTCACTAATATTTTCAAAGGGTCCTCACATTCATTTTTGTGAAATTATCCATTGGCTGGTTGCGATCCCACAATCATTTAAAGCCTTATATAAGAGAAGGATGAAACCAGCTCCGCCAGTAACCAGTATTTTCAAAGGTTCCTGTTCTTTACTATCGACTGTCGACCGTAAACTGCTCGCTGTCTTTAGTACGCGTGCTCATGTTCCAGGATATCCAAGACCGTTCGAATGATGATCTTGATATCGAACAGTAAGCTCCAATTTTCGATGTAATAAATGTCGTACTTGACCCGTTCGCTCAATGAGGTATTTCCTCGAAAACCGTTCACCTGGGCCCATCCCGTAATGCCCGACTTTACCTGGTGGCGCTCGAAATAGCGGGGTATCTCCTTCTCGAATTTTTCCACCAACCCCGGCACCTCGGGTCTGGGTCCTACCAGGCTCATATTGCCGAATAAAACATTGATCAATTGGGGCAATTCATCCAGGCTGGTTTTTCGGATGAATGATCCGTAGGCGGTCACCCGGGGGTCGTTCTTGGCGGTAAAAGCCACCGTTTCCGTCCCCGCTCGCATCGAGCGGAACTTCAACATATGGAAGATCCTCCCATCCCTGCCCACCCTCTTCTGCCGAAAAAAGATCGGCCCGGGCGATGTCACTTTGACCCCCACCGCGACCACCAATAAAAGGGGCGAAAGGATCAAAAGTCCAATGAGCGAAAACAGGAAGTCGAAAACCCTCTTCATCGCCCGGTTATGCCAGGCGCTCAAGGGCGCTTCTTTCATTTCGAATATCGGGATATCCAACAGCACGTCATTTTCCAGGGGGTTGGTGATGAGCCCGAAAAGGTCGGACACGATCTTATATTTCACACGGGTATCCTGGAGCGTTACCAACATCGGGATAAGCTTCGCGTGAGCGACCGAAGGAAGGGCGAATATGATCTCATCCGGGTCATACTTATGTAGGAGTTGGGTGAATTTGGACAATGTTCCAACGATCTTGATGCCTTCGACCTCACCGGTGGATTTACCCTCGGAGACGATACCGATGACCCTATAACCCATCCCTGGGTTTTGTCGAAGCCTTTGAAGAAGGACTTGAGCCGATTCCCCTGTCCCCACCACCAAGATCCTGGTGATCCCCACACCTCGACGGCGCAGATTGATCTGGGCCCGTCGTAATAGGATTCTTTCAAGCCAAACCGTGACCGCCACCAACACCGCCGAGAGGCCAATGACCAACCGGGAAAAGGCGAAAAACTGGATCAAGAAAGTGGAAGCGGCGATAAGGATGGAGGAAATGAAAACCGCCTGGATGACCTTGGAGAGCTCATCACCCCAATCCCCCTCCGTTTCCGGTATAGACCGACATATTTGAAAACGATCAAATGGATGATGATGAAAAACAGGAGGAAAGAACGGTAATGGGGGTAATGAGCGCTGGCCCCTACCTTCAATAATCCCGAGTTGAACCTGATCCAGTTGGCCAGGAGAAAAGAACAAGCCACCAGAATGCCGTCCAGGCAAAAACTAGCGGCTGAAAATATGGATGGAAAACGGATTCTCACGGAACCTCCCAAAGGATAGCTGACAGCTCACAGTCGACGGTCGACAGCTAATGAATAACACTTCACAGCCAACGGATGATAGTCGGCAGACAATAAACAACAGCTGACAGACGACAGCTCACAGTCGACAGAAGGCAGACGGCAACCGACAGCCAACCCAAGGATTATTGTTCGAGAGCCTTGATCAATCCATTGAGCATTTTACCAATTTCCGTTGTTTTCTCTTTTAATTCATCGACCTTTGTTTTCTTAATAAACCCTAAATTACCAGCGATTTGGACTTGGGTTTCAAGTTCCAGCAAAGAACCCCTGGCGTTTATCAAAAAATGGGAGAAGTCTGGATTCGTGTGCCGGCCTTTCCCTTCGGCGATATTGCTAGGCACAGAGATCGCCGATCGCCTCATCTGGCTGGTCAGACCATACATTTCTTCTTTTGGGAATTTTTGACTGATTTCGTAAATCTCTGTGACAAGTTCCATCGCTTTTTGCCAAACGAGCAACTTTTCATGATCTGATGCCATTTTGAACCCTCTGCGATCTGTCCGCTGTGTTCTGGTAGCTGTTGTCTTTTGTCTGTCGACTGTCGTTTGTAGTCTGTTGTCTGCCTTCTGTCGACTGTCGTTTGTAGTCTGTTGTCTGCCTTCTGTCGACTGTCAGCTGTCGACTGTGGACTATTCTTCTCCTATCGGTTTTATGCCAAAAACCCTGCGAAAATAAACCTGGGTCTTGAACAGGAATCGGGCCCTGGAAAAGGCCTGGGCTCTCTTGTTGAGGACTTCTGGATCGAATTTGAGGGTCAGGAATCTTTCCATCGCTTTCTCCAACGATTCCTCGGTTTGTTCATTGAATAACACACCCGTCACCCCGTCCTCCAGTGTGTCCTTCACCCCGCCTTCGCTAAAAGCGATGACTGGACAACCAGATGCGAGGGCTTCCACGGGAACGATCCCAAAATCCTCCCGACCGGGGAAAAGCAGGGCCTTGGCATGGGAAAAATACTTGGGGATATCCTCTTCCGGCGCCCAGCCCTTGAAATTGACCCAGGGGCCCGCCATTTTCCGGAGCCTTTTTTCCTCGCCGCCCTTCCCCACCACCACAAGGGGCCATTTGCGTTTGGTACAGACCTTGACCGCCAGATCGACCTTTTTATAGGGCACCAGGGCGGAAAGGACCAGGAAGTAATCCCCTTCCACCCAGTTCATCTTGAATCGATCCACGTCCACCGGCGGATGGATGACTTCCGATTCCCGGCCGTAGATCCGCTTGATCCTGCCCTGGACCTCGGTGGAATTGGCGATGAAGTGGGTGACGCCCTCGTTGGATTTCAGGTCGCACCATTGAAGATAAGGCCGGCAAATACGGGCGGACCGCCCGCACCAGCGGGTTGAAACCGCTGCCGAAATAATCGTTGAACTGGTCCCAGATATAACGCATGGGAGTATGGCAGTAACAAACATGGAGTTTGTTATCCGGGTTCCTCACCCACTTGGCGCAGGCCGAACTGGAGGATACGATCAGGTCATAACCGGAAAGGTCGAAACCCTTGGTGAACTCCCAAAAAAGAGGGAGGTAATATTGATAGCGGGTTTTCGCGTAAGGCAGTCTCTGCAAATAAGAGGTGGTGATCTTTCTATTTTGGATGGCGGGATCCATTTTTTCAGGATCGTAGACCAGGGTGAACAGGTCGGCGTCGGGGAACAATTCCAGCAGGGCCATCAGGACCTTCTCCCCGCCCCTCATCCCGGTCATCCAATCATGGACAATGGCGATCCTCAAGGAGACCTCTTCTAGAAGGATTTACAAAGGAAGCTTACGGTCATGGCCGGGGAAATCGATGTTTTACGTGAATAGACCGGTCAAAAAGATCAGGATGCCGATGGCCAGAAGGATCAGGACCCCGGCAAAGGCGATCTTATACCAATCCCAACCGAACTCCTGGCCGCGTTGGGCCATCATTCCGGACGAAAGTCCCTCGTTCTCGTTCAAGTGGGCGCATTTCTCGGACGGAAAGGATTTATTGGTCCAGCTTTCCCCCCAGCACTGGCGGCAGATGGTCCTTTTGCAGCAAGGACAGGGGATGAAATCCTTAGGATAGAGCGTCAGGGAGGTCGAGCAGATCTCACAGCGTTGGGGATCATCGATGAATGAAGAGTTTCTCTTAGCGATCTTGGACAAGGTTCCACTCCTCCGGATTGACGACTGTCTGAAGGCCAAAAGTTTACTCTCAAAAACGCCTTTTACCAAGGATTTTTGGGTGTCGACATATCAATCCCTGGAAAACTCCATGACAGGCAATCCCACGACCCGGCAATAGGTCAATGAGACGAAATTAAGGAACCTCGAGAACCAAGCCCCATCCCGTACCACTCTCCCGCTGATATAACACATGATCTCCTGGTCCTCGATCTTCCGCCGTTCTTGAAGGACTGACCTTTTTCTCGCGATCGCTCCTGCCCTGGTTAGGATCCAGATAAATCCCGCCGATACCCCGAGAAATAACTCGGGCGAGGTGAAAAGTCCCCGTACCAGAAGCGCGGCCAATTCCATCGCGGCCCAGGGGAAAATCTTAATCAAATTCCCACGTTCCAGGAACAAGGATAGGTTCAACCATCGATTCCGGTGGTCGTAATAAACAGCCCTCCAACCAGGGAAGCCCGCCATCGTTCCTCCTCCTTGATGAAAGACCTTGGCGTCCAACGCCTTGATGACCTGCAGGCCGCCCAACCTGAGTTTCCAACCCAGGTAGATATCCTCGTGGTAAAGGAAATAATCGTCATCGAAGGGTCCTTCCGGAGCCAACAAACGGACATAAGCCAGGGCGCAGCCCTCGGGATAAAAGACCTGCTCTTCCCTTTCCATAAAACCACGGGCCGGTCGGCCGAGGAAATTGAGGACATTGTTGTTTTCCTGGGTTGATCCCTGTGTTTCCTGGAGCGGTTTGACTTCGGAAGCGACGGCCCCGACTTCCGGCCAGCCATCTTTCAGCGTTTGTACCATGCGTCCCAACCATTCGGGCGTGACGACCGTATCATTGTTCAGCAGGGCGATCACATCCCCTGTGGCGCACTTGGCCCCCAGATTGCAGCCCATGGCGTATCCGAAATTCTCCTGGCACTCCAGGATATCGACCTGGGGGTAATTCTGACGGACGAAAGGAACGCTTCCGTCCGTGGAGGCGTTATCCACTAGGATGATCTCATCAGGGCGGAAGGTCTGGGTTTTCAGGGCGAAAAGACAATTCCAAAGAGCGTCGGCCCCGTTATGATTGACGATCACCACGGAAACCTTGGGATCCCTCATGGCGTTGGCGAGTTGTTCTTTTCGGTCAGGCCCCTGGGGCGAGAAAGCGGAAGGCGGCGGAGGTTGGAGCAGGGGAAAAGTCTTGGAACGGGACAGTGGCGGGGTAAGGGTTTTTGTCTGCTTCCGCCTTTTTTTTGGCGTGGCTCTGGGCTTCTTTTTTTTAGCCATGGGCTTGATAAGCCAACTTAAGGGCGGCCAAAGTCTGCTTGGCGGTGTTATCCATTTGGAAAAGGGATATCCGGGTCCTTCCTTTTTCCCGGAGGACTCCCGCGAACGCCGGCTCCTTCACCACCCGTTCCATGGCCGAGGCCCACTCCCCCACGTTGTTGGGATCGATCATCCAGGCGGCGTCCCCGACGACTTCCGGTATGGCCGTCGCGTTGGAACAAAGGACCGGCACTCCGCAACCCATCGCTTCCAAGAGCGGCATCCCGAATCCCTCTTTCAAGGACGGGAATAAAAACGCGTCCGCCCCGGTATAAAGGGCCGGCAAGTCCTCGGCCTGTACATAATCCAGCCAGCGGACCTTATCCACCATTTGCGGGGCCAGGATGAAATCCATGAAATCGTCCCCGATCCAACCCTTCGGGCCAGCCAGGACCAACTGATGGTCCGACTTGGTCTTTTGCTTGAAGATCAGGAAAGCGTGCACCAACCGCAGGAGATTCTTTCGTGGCTCCAGGGTCCCCACAAAAAGGAAATAGGGATGGGGCAGACGGTATTGTTCCTTGACGCTCCGGATCTTCTCGGCGGGAGCGGGCAATCTGAATTCATGATTCAGCCCATGGGGCACAACCCTGATCTTGGATTCAGGCAGGCTCTGGAAATATTTCAATATTTCCTGACGGTTGTACTCCGAACAGGTCAGGATCAGGTCGGCTTTTTCCCCTTGTTTCCCCATATTGTTCTCGAGATTTTTAAGGGTATCCTGTTGGACCATGTCCGGGTTGGTGATGAAGGTCAGGTCGTGGATGAAAATGACTTTTTTTCCCTGTTTTTGGGGGACCGTTAAGAAATTCGGGTAAAAATAAACATCCGCGGGTCTGCCGATCAAATTCTCGATGGAAGGCGTCCCCAGGGTATTCCAGGTGAGTTTGAGCGCCGCCCAGGGATAATGGGTCACGCTGAGGGAGATGAAACGGTTCTCGGACACCCTGGTTTTTTCTTCCGCCGTGGGATTGTTCATCCAGACATAGACCCTGTCCTCTTCCAGGATATGGGACATGGCCTCCAGCAAGCGGGTCAAATACCATCCCGCGCCGGTCCTCTCCCCCTGAAACAAGTTCCGTCGACCCCGATGATCACTCGATGCTCCCTGGAGTGGCTGACATTCTACGTCTCAATGACCATTAGTATACTTTAGCCACATTGGTTTTGAAGTTATTAAGTGAACTAATAACTCTCCCCCTGATTTTCATTCGGACATAATGGCAACTACCTTCAAAAGCAAAATAAAGGTTATCGGTTAGCCGTCAGCAGGGGCAGGAATAGGGACCGTCGGGTCTTTCTGTCAAGACGATTTTCCATGATCCATTGGACCAGCGAATAAACTTTCCATTTTTCAAGCGGTTCATCGGGTCTGGAAAGAATACACACCTAATCATCCCATTCAGATGGGGTCCAGCTTTGGGGAGGGGCTTGGGGTTCCGGGTTTGGACCCGATATGGTGCGTGATCAGCTTATCCAAAAGCGGTTGGTACAATACCATTACCATGACAACGAACAGATCCAAGAGGGAATAAACCATCAGTACGGGAAGTGAAAGAATGGCGTCGAAGGTTCCAAACTCCATCCTCTTTCCGTAAGTGAAGACCTTCACGATCCAACCCTTGGTCATCCCCGCTACTCCGCGAAAAGCCAAAGCCATGACCTCCAATCTCGAACCCTGGGGCTTGAACAATTGGGGTTCGAATATTCCCCGCAAATGCCGTTCCAACAAGGCGCTCAGGGAAAAAGAGGGGTCCTCATGAAATATCCGCATTTCCCGGACCAATTTCAAGGGATGACCCGCTCGGGCGGCCATGCGAGTAAGATGAAAATCGCCTCCCACGCGGTAAGAGTATGGTCCAAATGGCTCCTGGGGAAGCTTACTCTTACGGATCACCACATTGTGGGACAGGGCCGCGTGGCCGGTAGTGAAATCCTCGTCCTGGTAAAGATAACCGAAACTTAAAACCGTATTGAGCCGGGTAAGATAAGTATCACCGTCATATTGGCTTATACCGGTCACTCCCCAAAGCCTCCGGTTCTTTTCAAGGGTTTCCACCGCTTTTTTAAGGTAACCCTTGCCAGGCCGACAATCACTGTCCCAAAAGGCGATGTACTTCCCCCGGGCGGCTTTCGCGCCGGCGTTTTTCCATCCGTAATAACCCACCTGGGGCAGACTCAGACATCGACAGTTTTTTTGCATCAAGGAGTTCGGGGGGAGTTGCGCCCCCACAAACAGGACCTCCACTTCCGGACCCTTCGAAAATTTTCGGATCTCCTCCAGATGTCGACCGACTGATTCTTCCACGGATATGGAATCGGTCAGGGCTCGGGTACCTGTCTCGATCACGACGGAAATAATTGGTTTTGTCGGCATGATTTCCCCTTAAATCTTTGATTACGAAGCGAACCTTTCCGAAAAATCAGCGGACACTCTATTCCGAATGATGAAAAGCGTGAGAAAAAAGATAAGGACATAACAGAGGGTGGAACTAAGGGATGCCCCCACGATCCCATAACAAGGGACCAGCCAAAGGTTCAGCAGGACATTCAACAAAACCGCCGCTCCCCAACTTAAAACTAATTCCCAAGGATACCCCTCACTTTTCAAAAATTGGACCGCCACCATTTGGAGTGCCATGAAATAGATCCCGGGTATCAAAATCCGGAAAGCGTCGACGGAAGGAAGAAAACGAATACCATAAACCATCCCAATGGCCGGTCCTGCCAAGAACCACGCGAGAAATACGCAAGGGAGCAGAAACAGACCAGTGATCCATAGGGATTTGCGTGCCAGCTTCCACCTCTCTCCTTTATCGGTCAAAGAGGAGAGTTTCGGAAATAATATAAGCCCGACCATGCTCGGGACCATTGGGATGATATCGGCAAGACTCGCGGCGACCGAGTAATATCCCGTTTGCTCAGCGCCTAACATATATTTCACGATCAGGCAATCGATCCTGATCAAAAGAAAGGAAAGGATGTTCGCAAAGTAGAACTTCAAACCCAGGGAAAGGTTTTTTTTGAAAATATTGTACGAGGGTGAAAAGCGACCTTGGAAATCCTTTCGAAGTTCGAAAAGCTGCCAAATACAGCTCACAACCACCAATGTCAGGGCGACGGCGAAAAACACCTCGACGCGCGGGGTGAATAGAAAAGCCAATAAAGATACCGTTAAGATTTGGAGGGTCTTCGAACTCAATTCGATCTTGACGCATCCCTTGACGTTATCGATCCCGATCAACAAATTGAACAAAAGGAAATAAAGGACACCGAAAGGGATCCAAGTCAGACTTAACCCCAGCAACCATCCATGAACCGGAGGGATCGAAGGGAATAATAGGAAAAAAGCCCCCACCACCGCGGCTCCGCCGCCGCCGATCACAATCCCGGTCACGACACTATTCGCGGTCAAATTTCCCAAAGTGTTCTTATTCCGTGAAATCAATAGGGTGTGAGGTACTTGGAGCCCCAAATTTCCCAACAGGATCCCTATTTGGGCCGTCGACATGGCCGTGACGTATAAACCCCTTCCTTCCGGGCCTAACACCCGCACCAGGATGATGGATATCACGAACCCCAGGAACATCACCAATCCGCGATTCGTGGTGATCAGGGCGACTTTTTGAAAAAAGTCCGACCCCATCCATCTCCAGATCCCTGTGTTATTTCCCTTCGAGTTTTTGTTTTTCATAAAAAGTTGAAATATCTCATGAGGTTTTTTACGCACCAAGACGAATTGCTGAGATCCCATGGGTTTTCAGAAAGACCCGTGAATATTTCCGCCAGCATTCCCCCCAATTCTTTTCTCCTGGCATGCAAGGAAGCCAACTCGAAATGAAGACGGGAGCGGAACCGCTTTATTTCCCTTTTCCCACAATGACCCTCGACCGCTTTCAGGATCAATCCATAGGCTATCCTCATATCTTTCTCGTCGTACTTTCTCAGGAAATCCTCATGAGAACTGGCCCTTGTTTCGACCAGGATCTCCGAACTGGCGTGGAACTCATGACGCAGCGCCAAACGCACCCAAAGAACATAATCCTCAGCGTAGCGGATACTTTCGGGGAAAGGTTTTTTGAAGAACCGAAGCGCGTCCCGTTTGACCATCACGCTGGAGGTATTGATGTAGTCACCCTTGGCCAATTGGGGGATCATCTTGCCGTGGAATTCCCTTTGCTCGATCCGGGTGAGCCTGCCCTCTTTCGTGTGAAACCGCGACCCGGTCGTGGTGAGCGCCACTTCGGGATAACGCCGGAATAACTCCATTTGATGCTTCAGTTTTCCAGGTAGCCACTCATCGTCGGAATCGATGAAAGCCAAGTAATCATGGCGGGCCATCCCCACGCCCCGATTGCGGGTAGCGCTTAAACCCCGGTTTTTGTGCCTTATAGTTCGGGCCCATTTTCGATATTTTCGGATGATCCGAGAGGTTCCATCGATGGAACCGTCATCCAGGATCAGGAATTCCAGCCCGGGAACATCCTGAACGAGGACGCTTTCGATGGCGCGCTCAACACAATCCTCGCAGTTGTAAGCGGGCAGAATGACTGAAATAGTCATGGCCGCGCCGGCAAGTTCATCATTCGCTCGATGAATTTAGGCCAGTTATAACGGTTTCGTACGGACTCGATCCCTTTTTCCGACATGGCCCTATAATCCTCATCTTTTAAAGAGATCATCTCGTCGATCGCCTTGGCCATGGCCTCCGGATTGGCATCCACTTGCCTTCCAAATTTTCCCCCATCCGTCACTTCATCAATGGCCGTCACCGTTTTGGACCCATTCGATCGGATGCCTATAACAGGCGTGCCGCAAAATAACGACTCAATTAACACATGGCCAAACGGCTCGTTCAAACAGGGATTGACGAAAACCCTGGCCATGGCATAAAACCCGGCGAGCAACTCGTCCTGTCGGCCCACAAACAGCACCCGGGTCGACATTCCGATCTCTCGAACATAAGTTTCCAATTTATCCCGAAGGGGTCCATCCCCCACGATCACCAACCGTTTCTCCCCTTGTGTCAGGGCCATGGCCCGTAATAAGAGCGGGATATTCTTGCCGACCACCAGACGACCAACGAACAATATGAATTTTTGGTCTTCCCGCAGTCCATATTTTTTCTCAATGACCCCGAATTGTTCCCGCCCTCTTTCCTTGTTGAATTTATTCTCGTCAACTCCGGGATGGATCACGTGAACGGCTTCCGGGGAAATCCCATATGTTTTTTGGATTTGTTCCCGCATTTTCTCGCTGAATACTACCAAGCCGAATTTCTTGATCACATTTCTTTCTTGCTGTTTTTCAAATAAGTGTCGGGGTAAACGCCTGATCCATTTATAAAACTCCAAGATCGACCCCTTGAGGCTTCTCCTTGTTGTCGGCTGGATATTATCTTTCGAAAAATCCCACAAATAGACGATCCTGATCAACTCGGGAAAAATATGGAAGATCGGGCAATCCACTAATTTTTCCACCGCCAATCCCAACTGGATATTTCGGCACCAAACCACGTCAGGACGGTTATTTTTTATGATCTCCCTGAGTTCTTTTTTAATATACAAAGTCGGCCATATTTTCTTGATCGGATTGAGCTTTTTTAAAAATAGGACGTCGGGGTCTGGGTTCACTTCTTTCTCGAAGGACTCCGGCACCAACCCGACATGGACGATCTTGACCTCATGTCCGGCTGCGGTTAAGTATTTTCGCAAAGCCTGAAGGGTCGTCTCAATCCCGCCCAAACCGAAATCCTTGTGGTTAAAAAAGCCAATATTTCCCAATAGAAGGATACGCACCTTAATTTCCCTTTCTTAATACCATCTCGTAGATCCCCATCAACGTTTCATATTGTCGTTCTTGCGAGTATTTCTTTTCCGTTTCCACGCGGGCGTTTTCGCCCATTCGCTCGGCCAAAGCTTTGTGAGAATCCAAATCCTTAAGCAATCCGGTTAATTGCTTTACGTTCCCAGGCTCGAAAAGAAACCCTGTGACTCCATCCTCTACGATTTCCGCAAGTGCCCCTACCCGGCTGGCCACTACCGGTTTACCGTTGGCCATGGCCTGAAGGGCTGTCATGGATGATGTTTCCGACCATAGGGAGGGGATGACGACCGCCGTACAGCGACGGTAATGTTCATCCATACGGGTTTGGTCCAGTTGCCCGACGAACTGGATGTTATTTTTCCCCTTCGCTATCTTTTTATAATTCTCCATTTGAGGACCATCCCCAGCCAAGATCAAATGGCCGGAAAAATTCTCGAAGGCCTCCAGCAAAGGCCGAACTCCTTTTTCATCCGACATTCTACCCGCGTAAAAATAATAACCACCTTTCTCATTGAAGGCGGGTGGCGGTCCGAGAGGGATGGCGTTTGGCACCACTTTCACAACATTTGGGTCAACCCCCGCGGTGGTAATGGTATTTTTCATGTACTGGCTAGGAACGATGAAGGTTTTAACCTTATGGTATTTTTTAAACCTCCGATTGAACCAAGTTTCGCAATAATAAGCCAGGGTGCTTTTAAAATTTCCCCGATGGCATTTCTTCCACACGCAATTCAAGGCGCCTGGGCGAACCAGGCATTCCCGACAGGGCTCGATACCGGAAAGAAGGTTGGGAGAAGGACTGATCATTTTATAATCATGCAAAGTCATGACCACCGGGATATCCAGTTCCGCCGCCGCGTCAATGACCGCCATCGTTAGTCCCCCATAAAGATTATGCGCGTGGACCAGATCGGGTTGGAACCTTTGTAGAAACCTCCTGAAAATCTTCCGATTCCCGTGGGAGTAAATGAATTTCAACAATCTAGGCAAACCGGTAATGAATCCGGCTTTTTTCGGGTCGCTCCACCGGGGGAACCAACTTTGATTTTCATCGGGCAAATTATCGATATGATTTTGGCTGAAAAGGAAAACATCGTGACCCTTTTCCTGGAAGAGTTCCTTTTGGTCACGGAACACTTTTTCCGCGCCGCCCCGGTAATAAAGGTAGTTATTGACTAGCGCCAGCCTCATAGATTCCGATCAAAGCGTGATTGTTTTATACCGCAAAAAGACTAAGGATCGATCCAGCGATTCAAATAGGAATTCATTTTATCACTTCATGTTAAACAGCCCTGAAACTTGCTATTAAAAATATTGAAGACCGAAATTGTTTGGTAGTATAAGGGCGTTCTCACCCTTCAAGAATCTCATTTCATTAAAGGTAAACACGAATGTTCGGGCAAAACCGAAAGACATTAGAGGCTCTGTTCTTCGCCTTGCTCTTTTTTCTTTCCAGCGCGGATGTGGTCTTCGCGATAAGGATCCATGGCTTCAACTTTCGTTTCGGACAGGCCCTTCTTTTACTCGCCGCCCTGCCCATCATTTTGCGTCTTTTCAATCAAATTAAGGACCGATCACCACAGGCGCAAACCCATTTGAGTATTTTGATCCCCTGGATACCCTTTTTCACGATCTATGAGATCGCCGCCCTTAGCTCAGCCACGCCTTTCCCTACCACCATCAAATGGGGATGGGGATTGTTCAATATTATCTTGGCCGCGGTGATTTGCTTGGATAAACGGGGAGAAGAATCCCTGGAGCGGGGTTTCGAGTGGGGGATCGTCTTGATAGCGGGATTCATATGGTTGGAAGCCGTCGCGCTGTATTTTTTCGGGTCTTTCACCTCCTTCCAAGATCTGGGTCCAGGCATGCCGGGCGCGGTCTCTTTCTTTTCCATTCCCATTGGTTTCGCCCAGGAGTCCTGGCGATTTATGGGCTTCCAAACCTACCGACCTAACGCATTCTATTTCGAACCCTCTTACGCCGGATGCGCCTTGACCTTCGCTTTCCTCTGCCTATTTTCATCCGATATCCGCCGCCCATTGAATCGATCCGGGTGGATCCCGGCCCTCGTGGTCAGCTCGGTAATTATCACCAGTTCTCGCACAGGCATCATTTCGGAATTTGTTTTTTTGACCTTGATGATCTTATTCCTTGTGGTGCGGCGGAGATTCAACCCTTTATGGCGCGTCACCGTCAGGACGATATTGATCGCCGTCCTTTTCATGGGTTTATTTTGTATCTCTCCCCAGGCGCGCCGTTACTTGCAATTCATTTCGGGTCCGATCGGAGTGGATTCAACGGCACGTATCCATCAAAAAGGTTCCAGTGAAGGGGATCGATTATCCAACGCCAAGGAAAGCTTCGCGCTTTGGATGCAACATCCGGTCTTGGGAAACGGCGTAACCCCTCAGGTCGGTCCCAATAACAGCCAGGGCCTGAGTCAATTTTCAATGGTGACATGGACCGAAATTGGTTTGGAGTCGGGCACCTTGGGAGTATTGGCTTTCCTATTCGCTGTTCTTTCCAATATGACGACCGCTTGGAAAAAAAGTCCCGACGCCGATCTGAAAACGATCGTCTTTCTTGCCTGGCTCATACATTTTTCGATCCAATTCCTTTTAAGCCAGACATTCCCCCGGTTGGATTATTGGCTTATCTTTTTCCTATCGATAAGGCTCTTGTTGAAATCAGGGGAAACAGGATCGAACTTGCCATCGACAGGAGGGACTGTTCAGTCAAAACTTTGATCTTCCACATCTTATTTTTCCCACTCCCAACTTAAAACATGCGCTCCAAAATCCTGGCGGTTTCGGCTACCGTGTTTTCCCAGTCGAATCGGTGGGCATGTTCCAAACCTTTTTTCATCAAATCTTTCCTAAGAGTCTTATCCGTTAGTACTTTTTCAATTTTTTCGGCCATATCTTCAGGTCGATATGGATCGAAATAAATGGACGCGTCTCCGCAGACTTCCGGCAAAGAAGCGGTATTCGAACAGGCGACTGGCGTTCCACTCGCCATGGCTTCCAAAGGTGGTAGACCAAAACCCTCATAAAGGGAGGGGAAAACAAGTAGATCGGCGCAAGCATAGAATTGATGAAGCTGCTCGTCCTCTAATACACCAGTGAAACGAACTCTTTTCCCAAACCTTTCTGCCTGGTTTATCACTTCCCTGTCCCCTGTAATAAAACCCTCTTTTTTACCGATCAGGATCAGATCATGGGGGATCCTATCCTTCAACAAGGCGAATGCCTGCAATAAACGGCCCAGATTCTTGTGAGGTTTCACATTCCCGACAAACAATAAATAAGGCTTGGGATGGGGCCTTTCCTTTTTTGCGACCTTGAACCAGGACGGGTCAACGCCATTATGGATCACATTCATTTTATCGGCCTTCCCACCCGCCAATCGCAATAGTTCCTTCTTGGTGAATTGGGACACACAAAGGATCTCATCCGACCGATCGACCAATTTCTTGAACATAAACTTCGCGTAGAACCTTCGATGAGGGCCGGAAACGAATTGGGGATTGGCCAGATGGAACACATCATGGACCGTCACCAGAAGCTTCCCCTTGTACAGGACAGGAAAATTGTAATTCGGCGACCAGAAAAGCGCTGAATCCAAAGGGATCTTTCGGGCGATTTCCCATTGTTCGGAAAAGGAAAAGATGGGAGAGGAAGTCTTGATCCGTTGAACATTGGGTTTCTTGAAACCCTCCCATCGGTCCATTTCAGCTGGATTTCCCAACAGGTAGAATTTGATATCAGGGTATCGAACGATGATCCGTGACACTAAATTCCGGATATAGGAACCAATGCCAGAGGCCCACATCATCCTGACATCAACGGCAATTTTCACGGGTCATCCTTTAAGGATCCCTTGCTGTATTTCGATCAACCTATAGAGGATAGTATATCGGTAAATATCCGGCTAGCCTTCCGCAAAACCAAGATATAATGCGATTCCATGAAAATATTTTTCGTTTCTCACAGTTCAGTCGTTCCCAATTATCGGGAAAAATTGCGTCTTCTTTCCCAAAAAAAGGATGTCGAAATAACCCTTTTACTTCCCGAATTTTGGTACGAAGCGGGAAAAAGAATTCGAACATTCGACCAATCACCTGAGAAAGAAGGGTTCAGGATCATTTCCGCGCCAGTATTTTTTGAAGGCCGTATCAAGCGGCATTTCTACCCGTCTTTTTCAAAACATGTGGGACAAATAAAACCAGACATCATCCACGTTGAGGAAGAACCTTATAGTCTGACCGCTTGGCAAGCGGCTCGGGCCGCCCGCAAGTGGAATGCCCGCCTCGTCTTCTTCACTTGGGAAAATCTTTTGGAAAAATTCGGGTTTCCCCACCAATCGATCCGACGTTATGTTTTGGAGACCGCTGACCACGCCATCGCAGGCGACCTGGAGGCAGGTCAACTTCTGGAGAAAGCCGCTTATCCCAAGGCCGCGATATCGGTGATTCCCCAATACGGGGTCAATCCCAAGATGTTTCGGAAAAAGAACGTTTCCAATCTAAAGAAAGAATTAGAACTCGGGCCTTTCACCATCGGCTATTTGGGCCGTTTAGTGCCTGAAAAAGGCGTCCAACACCTCCTTGAAGCCTTCGCCCTGTTGAAGAACTCGAAAGCCAAACTATTGATCGTTGGAAATGGACCACTGAGGGCTGATTTGGAACAGAAAGCGGTTCGATTGGGTCTTGCTGACAAAATCCGATGGGTGGCCGCCATGGATCAGTCCCAAGTGCCCGATTATCTCAATTGCATGGATGTCATGGTCCTTCCCTCCCTAACCACACCCACCTGGAAAGAACAATTCGGCAGGGTGATCATTGAAGCCCAGGCTTGCGGAGTGCCAGTGATTGGCTCAGACTCTGGCGCCATTCCAGAAGTTATCGGAAAGGCAGGTTTTATTTTTAAAGAAGGGGATGTTGAGGATTTATCCAAAAAAATAATGACTTTGGCCCAATCGGTTAAGTTCAGGAAAAAAACGGGACTCGGGGGTCGAAAACAAGTCCTGCGTCTATATTCTAACCAAATCATCGCTGAACAAATCCATGGGCTCTATTTAGGTTTGAGTAAATTGGGATAAGGGCGGAACATTCGACAGATACACCTATAAGATTTTTTCCAAGCGAACTTCAACTAAATTTCGATAGTATGTAACAATGCAAAACCATCGAGATGCATAATGAAAACAAAGAAATAACCGAGGGAACCATGAACCAAACCAATCCAGAGATAGCTGTTTGGGAAGATAATCACGCGGGGCACACTTTGGCTTTTGTCGAAATACTCATTCGCCATATTTACGAAAAGACAAAAAAACCGCTTCTTTTCATTTCTACCCAATCGACATTTCGTTCCGAAGAATACCAAGTTCATTTGAAACCATTAGAGGGCCGATTCACCACAATGGTTGTCGGTGATAATTTCAGTGAAGAAAAATCACTAGCCCTTTGGACCCGATTCAGGGCAATCGAGAAAGAACTGAAAAAACGTCAAATCCATGCCCTAATAGTGAGTACTGCGGATGCTTTGGTTAAAACGCTCGGCATTGCCAGTCTTTTGGGCTGGACCCCAGGTCGTTTGAAGATCCATAGCTGTCTCCTTTATCTGGGCGTCGCTTACCCCGGACGGAATGTTCTCGCTCATCTGAAGGACCGTATTTCTTTTTGGCTGAAATCGCGGGCTCCTGTGGAAGCCACTTATCTAGACCAATGGGCGATCAAAAGGGTTAAAGATAAATTCGGAATTTCTCTGACGGTTTGTCCTGAACCCCTTTACTCAATGGGCGATTATCTCAACCAAAGACCGGCTCAACCCTCCGCCGACCGTAAAAAAGGGGTTTGTTTCGGTTTCCCTGGAGGGGCCCGTTCAGGCGATCGAAAAGGACCGGATTTCTTGATCGACGCGTTTCTTAAGGCCGATCTTCCTTCCGACGCGAGATTGATCTATGCCGGACACTTCTTCGACCCTGCACTGCTTGAAAAATTCAAACAAGCCGAAAGTGTTTTGGGGGATCGATTCCAGGTTTTCAATGGGTATTTGAAGAACGATGAGCTAATCCATTTGATGGATCAAATGGATGTGGTATGCCTTCCATATCGCAGTCATGTTGGGACATCGGCTTTTTTCGCGAAAACCGCCATTCTTGGCAAGGTCATCCTTTCCACGAATTACGGTTGGTTGGGATGGGCCGGGGCCCAATACAATAAGACCGTTTTTTTCGAGAATAACTCCTTATCATCACTCACCCGGGCCTTGGAAAATACCTATCGAGAATTCAGTGAATTGGACTCCAAAACAAGTAATTATCGGCCTGTATCCGAGGAAGAATTCGTAAAAACATTAGCTGGGATTTGATCTTATTTAAGAAATGGATCCTCAATGACATCAAAGAACACTGAACGGCCTTATATTATTTGCGTCTTCGTAACGATCATTTAATTCCGCAGATAGCGATCCGAACCCTTTAATACCTCTTCCACAATAATTTGATTCATACACTCATTAGCGATGGGACAAACCATTAGTTCACAAGGTGAACAAGATGTTTTTTTTTGAAGGACCATGACCTTCGGACCACGCGGGCTCCATTGGCTGGATTCATTGGTACCCGAAAATAGGGAAATCACCGGCGTCCCTACGGATGCGGCAATATGGGCAGGGGCTGAATCAACCCCGATGAAAAGTTTACATGCCTTTAAAAAAGCGGCCAAATCTCCTAAGGAAAATAAACCTATAGCAAATACAACCTTCCTTTGACAGCCGTTGAAAATCTTTTCCGCATCTTTCTGTTCATTTTTCGAACCCAACACCACTATATCCACATTATCCGGGAGTGATTCCGCCAGTTGGCGCCATTTTTCTTCTCCCCAGCGTTTAGCGCTGGCCAAACAAGTACAATGCAGTGCTATGACTGGTTTTGTTATAGAAAGCGTTCTTCGTATCTGTTTATCGGACTTACAGTTATCATCGGCTGGGATAATCTTAGGCGAGACACTGTTTATTGAAGGGCTCAAACCCAGTTGAGACAAAATTTCCAGGTTCCTGTCAATCTCATGTAAACCTTTCCGATAGACCAACGGATGGGTCAATAAAAATCCACCGCCGGTTCTTATTTGTCCGATCCGAATGGGGATCCCGGAACATTTCATGGCGATGATCTGACGAAAATCCCCTCTTAAATCGATGACCGCGTCATACCGCCCCATAGCTAACTTTCGGCTTAAGGATTGAATTCCCTTCAAAGACCAGGGATGTAGATTGGCTCGGTCGAACCACGGGGCGTTAAAAACCTTGAAGCCTATTTTAAATCCCGCTAGTCGGATCAGTTCTTCGGCCCAAGGACCGGCGTATAGATCGATATCCAGCTGAGGCAAAGACATTCTCAAGGCTTCCAAAAACGGCAAAGCTAATAGTACATCCCCTAGGTGGTCTAAACGCAGGACGGCTATTCTTTTAATATCCCGCCAGACAATAGGCGCATTTTTTTCATGGAAAAAGAAGGAACCCATCGTGTCAACGAAACGTATAAACTGGGTCTTGATAGGTGATTTGAAAAAGTAGGATCTATCAGGATCTTGTTTTAATTTATTACGATTTTTTAACACCACATTCCGTCCAATTCCTGCTGTTTCTAAAGATTATTTATTAGTGCTGATTTTTTACTCTATTCAAACCAAAAAAACGCCCACTTTTTCAATGAGTAACTTTTTCTCAAAATCAGCTAATTGAGCGTAGACGAATTATATTGGAAATATTCTCCAGCCGGTTTTTCATTATGCAAATAAACCTGCGTAAATGCCTGTTTAAAATAGGATAAAAAAGCCCGAGGCAAACGCCATGGGCTTCTTCCTTCCATTTATTCGTGTCCCGATAGACTTTGGAGCTAATAACCTGTTAACCCCGGGCCAACAGCTCCGTTTGTAAGTCCAAGGACTCCCCAATGCGCTTTTTCCCGCCTTCCAGGTGCCTTCCCGACCGGAATCGTAATCGTTTTGTAGTCCAGGTCCTCATCCATTAAAAGGCTGTTGATGATGACCAGATAGTGGGGCTCATGCCCAATCTTGTCCTTGGCATCCAAATACGGGGGTCATGGAAAAAGACCGACAAAAGGGAAGGAAAATCAAAAAAGCTTAAAGATTTTTTCGGAAGTCATCATCCGTTCAATGATTTTTTCAAGGATTTCATTGGGGTTTAATGTCTCGTTTAATTTATCAAAATCCTTTATGACTTCGGCGATAAGTTATCAGTGTCGATGGCGGCCTCAAAAACAGAGGAATAAACAGGCTTCCCGGTGATCCGATGACGGAGGTTACGGATTTTACCAATGACGATGGAGTAATAGGGTGCCAAGCCCATTTTCCGCACCAGTCTACGAAGAAGGATAAAAGAAGCCCTGCGCTTTTGGAACCCCTTGAGAATCTCCCGAACCTGGAGCTGTTGCTCCGCCGAAAGACGGGTCACACCTTCTTCCCAAAGGGAATAAAGGTTCAAAATATCCATTCCCGATCCCACTTGTTCTTTATCCATGATCTCCAAATAATTGCTCACATAATAGCCCACCCAATTGGGCTGGATGTCCGAATACTTATTCCCAACCATTTCCTTGGCCCTCAAAATATCACGGGCCAAGGTGTTAAATAAGGTGTTTAAACGAATGGGCACACCCTCGAAAGGATCGATTTCCGGAAAAGTGCTAGTAAATTTTTCGACCCCCTCTACGAAACTAACGGTACCGTTTCCTACAAATTTACCTGAATGCTGTAAATAAAGCGGGCTATCGAGATAGAGGACTTCCGGAGTATGAGCCAACATTAAAAAACCCGCCATAAAATCAGGTGACACGGGGAAAAAATATTCGGTTATAGTCTTTACGAACCTCCTCCCCCAAGTTGGAAAGATAGCAGCTATTAAAGGTATGCGGAAGCTGTTGAGCCCAATATCCGCCTTCCTTCCATTGCTCAAAGGTGGCGAAATCCTTCACCAATTCCTTGGACTGAATCAGTTTGGTTTCCCCCGAAAAGGGCCCGCCATTCACTATTCCTGATAAATCCGAATAGCCCCATGATCATACCAGCTAACCAATCCAATTCCGGGAGGCGCGGTTTTGATTTTGGAAAATAAATATTCCAGCGCACCTGGTCTCATCACGCGGCGATGCGTCATAAAAAGAACATAGGTGCCTGTAGCATAACCGGAGGCGAATTCCAAATGATCGGGCATATTCATCCATCTACCGGGCCGAATACAGCGAAGCCGCGACGAATCTGCTTCTTTCTGGATAATTTTCCGGATCCTCTTTTGCGTCTCATCGTTGTCAGAACTGTCGGATACAATTACTTCGTAATTCTTAAAGGTCTGCCAGAGAGCCGATTTAAGTGTAGCCTCCAAGAAATCGGGCCGATTCACGGTGGGAATAATTATGGAAAAAAAGGGTCTCGACGTGGATTTTTCAGCTTGGGTAGCACCCGTAGGAGTTTTTAAATCAGCCATTCAAACCTCCTTTTTGTTTTCTGATGTAACGAAGGCCCATATTCCAAAGTATCTGGGACAAAAAACAGCTGAGAGCGTAGCCATGGTCCATATTGTGCCAAAAGTAAACAATTTCCAAAAAGATCCGAATTGGTTCACGGGGTTAAGAAAATAGGCAGCCAATACCACCACCAAAGGTCCAGCTAGAAGCCCAATAGCATCTTGAATATATCATATCCTCGTTTCTTTTTTTACAAACGCTTAAGCACGATGGGCATTGCGATCAAAATATATCCAGTAATTACCAAAACCCAAACACTAGCTGTGCCGACAGCACCGTACAATTGAGTAAGCAGGATGATCAAAAGCACGTGGATAAAAGCCGAAAATAAATTTATAAAATAAATCCGTTTGGTCCAACCCGAGGTCAATTGAATGGCATAGTATATGTTCATCAACCGATTCAGAGCAAAACTCACCGCTAAGGTACTCACCAACCATCAGGCATTCTCAACCTCCACAAGTTAGCGGGTTCAGAACAGGAGATATTCGCTTGAAAAACATGAAGTCACAAGAACAGTCTGCAGGGATGCCAAACAAACCTTTAACCTTTTGGTATTTATTTCTCATTTCCGCCGGTCAGAAATTCAGATAATCGCGCCGCCTCGGTTCGGGACGCGGCGATCTTTTTCAAACCTACAACGACACACAACGAGAGAACGAGAACTTCACTGGCCACATTGGTGACGGCTGCGGCGTACATACCAAATTTAGGGATGAAGATCAAATTGGATGTCAAGGACAGGACCGCGGTCAAAAGGGTAATAAGAAATACTTTTTTGTCATACCGAGGGTCGGTCACTAATCCCATGTATAAAATGGTCGTTACCATGATCAGGCATCTCGAGCCGAGCAGGATAACACAAGGAATAGCCGCCCTGGAAAAGGCCGGCGTAAACACGAAGGGATAAACTGTCGGCATGATGAGAAAAGCTAGGATCGTGCCCACCGCCCCCAGACCGGAAAAGACCCATGCCAGTTTTACCTGTCGCCTCCACAACACTTCTTCTCCCATTTTTTTCCATTCCAAGAACCTCGGGTAGAGGATGTTTGGCACGATATCAAAAATGTACTGAGCGGAACCCATGATTGAAACGGCGGTTCGGTATTTCCCCAATTCATCCAATGAATAGAGCCAGCCCACTAAAGGCAAGTCCAGATTGGCATAAACATTGATAGCCAACCCCACTGCGAACATCCATCGGGATCGCGCTATCAGTGATTTCACCATTTCCCAATACCCCTTATCGAACCATTTCCCATTAAGAGGCAACCAGCGGAAAAGGGCCCCCCAATAGATCCAAATCATGATCGACAGGATGGCTGTTTTAACAGCCAGATCCGCTCCTGCCGACATCCCCGGTTTGAAAAACCCAAAGTAAAGTATGGCCATCAATAACGGTTGGATCACCGCGATAAGGGATTGGAAGTGTTGTCTTTCAGCCGCTTGGAATACCCAGAGCGGTTGAAAACCGGTCAGAATCATGATCGGCAAAAACAGCCAACCGGCAAAATGGTAGTCGTAAGGAAGAAGGTGAAAGACCAAAAGAAAAACTGCCACCAGTGAGATGATCAGACAAGCTATTAAACGAAAACCCATCGACACTTTAACCAACCGGGTTTTGGACTCGATATCCGGGGCATTTTTAAATTCTCTGATCAAAACCGTATCGTTCATCAAACCCAGGACCAGGGAAGCCTGGACAACGACCCCTAGTACCATCCCAGAAATCCCAAAGTTATGGGGACCCAGACAACGGGCTGCCCAAACCGAGCCGAAAAAACCAAGACCCAACCCAATAATGCGGGCACCAGCCATAATTCCAGCCCGATTCAGCAGGTGTTTGCGGTGGGAAAAATATTTTTCCCAGTAGTAATTGAGGTCGTTCTTGATCAATCCCTTTTCCCGTATATCTTTAATGCGGACCACAGGCTTGCCATGTCTTGTCGATCCAATCCTTTGAAAAGATACATCCCCACTCCGTAGATCACCGGTCCCAAAACTAGCCAGTAAAGCCGGGGATCCAGGTTAATGGCAAGACCCATTATGCCTGCGGCCGCCAAAGATACAAAAACCGATTGAACAAAACCCTGTTTAGGCGCGCCTAGAATGTATTCTCGCATCATCCAAAGCCCCCATCCTAAGCCGATCCATTCGCAGAAAACGGTGGCCCAAGCCGCGCCCGTCGCTCCCCAGGTCGGGATGAGCAGAAAATTGAAGGCGATATTCATTACAAAAAGGGTGAAATATAGAAGATTCAACATTTTTGGGTTTTTCACGGTCAAAACATTGATATAGATGTTCGAAATGAAAAATGGGACAGTTGAAAGGATCAAAACAACGAAGAAAGGACTGGCTGGCAGGTATTTCTGTCCCGAAAACAGGACGATCAATGGTCTTGCCAATAAGACACCTCCCACCGTGATCGGGATCCCCAAGAATAAAAGTAGTTTGATCGAACGGATCGCCAATCTTCCAAAATCCGATTTCTTATCTTGCGCCGAGGAAAAGACGGGCAAGGTGGAAAGTCCGAATAATTGGGACAAAGACAAAATACTATTTAAAAACGTGTAGGCAGCGTCATATAAACCGACCGCTTCATTGCCCTTGAGGCTTTTCAGGATGACCGTATCCACCCGGAAATAAAGCATCTGAAGGGACCAAAAGGTCGCCAAAGGAAGGGCTAAACGAAGGACCTTCCCCACTTCATCCCATTTCCATTTGGAAAAATCAGGCACCCATTTGCTTCGTATCCCAATGAAAGAAAGAGCGGAAAGCGAAAAGGCACTGGCCAAAACCCAAATCGCGCAAGCCCCCCATATGCCGCCTCCTAGCCAAACTACGAGAACGATCCCCAATAAACGGATCACACTGGAAAGGACCACAATCAAACCATGGACTCCCATCCGTTCATGCGCTTGAAGCAAATAGACATAACCACCCGAAATACAATCCAATACAATCCTCGTGCCCATGATCACCAAACCGACTTTGATCAGCGATTCATAGTGGAAAAGTATCCCAACCAAACCCAACAAGCCCAACAGCGCCATGGAGAAAAGTGACCTTATTCCCATGACGTTCCGGAGATAAAACCCCGCTAAACTCCGGCGATGGGCCACTTCCCTAATGGTCAGGGCGTTCAAACCAAGGTCACTAAAAGTCGCGAATATGGCCACCCAATTCTTGATGAGAGCGTATTGCCCATAGGTGGCCACATCCCATCGCCGGGTCAGAAACATGAAAACCAACAATGAAAATAATTGGGCGGCCTTCTCAGAGCCAAAAAGAAGGAAAGTATTATGAATAACCCTTCGGGCTCGGCCTTCAATCGGACTCATGAAGCCCTCATCTTTCCATGGATATAAACCTTTGGAGCATTAACATTCTTCTCCACCGGTTGAAATAAAAGCGTTCCCGTTGAGGATGAATTTATTTTCGAAGAGAACAAAGGTGGATTCGGAAAACATATCGTTTTTTCTTCTGATTCTTCCGGGTTTAAAAAAACCGAGTCCCTATTTCCGGTCGTAAAGACCCTTCAGGGCATTCACCCGGATCGTGAATAATTCGATCAAAGTGTGTAAATAATCCCCCAATTTGACCTTTGAATAGGGTGAGTTGAACCACTGAACGGAAATTTCTTTGATGGTAAATCCAAGGCGATGGGCGATAAAAAGCAGTTCAAAATCGAAACCGAAACGGTGAATGGTCTGAAGAGGGAATATTCGGCTAGCCGCCTTTCGGGAAAAAGCCTTGAAACCACATTGAGTATCCCAAATACCCCAGACGACCAGTATTTGAATGAGAAGATTCGCCACCCTCCCCAAGGCTTGACGATAGATCGGTTGGGGGATCTTGACCTGGGATCGATCCACGGCTCGGCTTCCGATCACCACCTCGACCCCGGATTTGAGGACTGGCTTGAATTTCTCATATTCCGAGAGGGGAGTAGCGTTGTCAGCGTCCATGAATAGGATTACTTCCCCCTTGGCGGCTAAAGCCCCGGTACGGACCGCGGCCCCTTTACCCTTATTGACGCCATGTTCAAGGAAATGAATAACGATCCATCCCTTTGCGCGTTTTTCTATTTTTTCCACAACCGCTCGGGTTCGATCCTTCGACCCATCGTCCACGATCAGGATCTCGGCGGAAATCTTTTTGGTTTTCAAATAATGCAAGGATTCCTCAAGGGTAGGGCCGATTCGATTTTCCTCATTGTAAACCGGGATGACAACGGTCAGTTCAGGTCGTTTCATTCGGCAATTCCTTGGTCAAATATTCGCCCAAAGCTTCCTGCCAGGGACGCGAAGGGTGGCCGACGGCCGCAGAGGATTTACTGAGATCAAGCCTGGAATTGGCCGGGCGTTTGGCGGGTCTAAACACATTTTCGGTCAACGATGGAACCACCTTGCAGTTTTCCAATCCGGTTTGAGCCTGGATTTCTCTGGCGAAATCGCACCAGGAAGCCGTGCCTTCATTAGCGTAATGGTAGAGCCCCTGTTCGGCTTTTTTTTCAAGGAGTTCCAGGGTAAAACGGACTAGATCTCCTGTGTAAGTTGGCCGTCCCACCTGGTCCGAAACCACCTCGGCCTTGGGCTTGGTTTTCAAGACGTTAACGATGGTCTTCACGAAATTCCTTCCATGAGGCCCGTAGAGCCATGAGGTGCGGATCAAGTAATAAAAAGGGTTCTCTGTCTGGACCAGACGTTCACCCTGCCATTTAGTTCGACCATAAGCGTTCAACGGGTTGGGATTGTCGGCCTCAAGGTAAAAACCTTCTTTTTCACCGTCGAACACATAGTCGGTAGAATAATGCACCAACATTCGTTTCGTTTTTTTGCAGAAGCGGGCCAACCACCCCGGAGCCGCGCCATTGACGTTCAGGGCGATGGAATATTGGGAAGGTTCCTCGCAGGCATCGACAGCAGTATAGGCCGCGCAGTTGACCACCACGTCAAAGTCGTTCTTCTTGAAATATTCCTCGATGGCAAGCGGTTCGGAAAGGTCCAATTCCTGAAGTGAAGGGGCCAGAATTTGATCTTTTCTTTGAGCAAGGATTTCGGAAAATTTCGATCCCAGCATTCCGGCGGAACCCAACAAAACTATTCTCACTTAGGATAGCTCCTTGATTAAGTTCAACGGGCTCATCAAAAATTCAGGACTTCTCCCCGTCCCATACCAGTATAGGCGAATCCCTTTTCAACCATTTCCTGTGGTTCATACATGTTGCGTCCGTCGATCAGGACAGGCCTTTTCATCAGCATTTTCAACTTCTGGAAATCCACCTGTTTGAACTCATTCCATTCTGTCAAAACCAAGACCGCGTCCGCTCCCCGAGCCGTCTCATAAGGAGAGCTAAAGAATTTAACCTTCTTGAAAATTTCCTTAGCCTTTTCGTTCGTAACAGGGTCATAAGCCCTGACCTTGGCACCCGCAGCGGACAAAAAAGGAAGAATCGTCAGGGAAGGGGCTTCCCGTAGGTCGTCCGTATTGGGTTTGAAAGATAATCCCCAGACAGCCAAAGTCTTGCCTTTTATTGGCCCCAGAACTTTCCGGACTTTTGCCACGTAGGCCAAACGCTGGAAATGATTGATGGCCAAAACTTGGGGCAGGATACGGAAGGGATATCCATTTTTTTTACCGATATCGACCAGTGCCGATACATCCTTGGGGAAACAGCTTCCGCCAAAACCCAGTCCCGCGTTCAAGAATTGGTTACCGATCCTCGTGTCATAACTCATCCCTTTGGTCACTTGCTGGATATCAGCCCCGACCTTATCGCAAAGATTGGATATCTCGTTGACGAAGGATATTTTTGTGGCCAGGAAAGCGTTCGAGGCGTATTTGATCATCTCGGCGCTTTTCAAATCGGTGATAAGGATCGGGCAATGGAGCGGTTTGTAGATCTCAGCGACTTTCTGAGCGGCTGACCGGCGGGTGGCGCCGATCACAACACGTTCAGGCTTCATCAGGTCCATCACCGCGGAGCCTTCCCTAAGGAACTCGGGATTGGAGACTACATCGAAAGAAACATCCTCAGGCCCATTCTGTTTGATGATCTGGGTCACCACATCCCCCATGCCGATGGGAACCGTGCTTTTATTGATGATGATCTTATAACCATTAATGGACTTGGCGATCCCTCGGGCGACCGCTTTCACATTGGAAATATCCGCTTCCCCGCCCTTGCCGGGAGGGGTACTGACGGCAATGAAAATGAAATCCGCTTCTTGAACCGCCTTGGCTAGGTCCGTAGTAAAAAGAAGACGCTGGTTTTTGTTGCGCCGGACAACCTCTTCCAGGCCCGGCTCGAATATAGGGACGATCCCTTTTTTTAGATCCTGTATTTTCTTCTTGTCCACATCGACACAGGTCACGATATTTCCCAGATCGGCGAAACAGGACCCGGTCACCAGTCCGACATAGCCCGTTCCAACGACGGCGATTCGCATTGGTTCTCCTTATCGGGATGTTACAAACGTAAGTAATCTTACCAGAAACTTAAAAACCGGGACGTTTTTCGCCCCGGTTTTAGTGACTTCATATTTTTCGAACAGCGTCGGATCAATACCTTAGGTTAGGCACTTTTCCGTTTCTTTATCGAAGATATGGGCCTTCTGCATATTGAAGACCAATTCGATATCCTGGTTGATCTCGATCTGATCGTGGCTGGAAACCCTCGCGATGAAGGGGCTCTTTCCGGTCGTCAGATAAAGATAGGCTTCGGCGCCCAGCGGCTCGATGATCTCGACTGTGGCGCTGATGGTGTTATCAGGGGAAGCGTTGGCCGCGTCCATCTTGTCATGGATGTCCTCGGGCCGTATCCCCAAAATGACTTCCCGACCCACATGGCCTTCCACTTGAGCAGAGAACTGGTCCGGCAGACGGATCTCGAAGTTCTCCTCGTTGAAATAGATCCCTGTACGCTTTTTGTTGAGCGAACCTTCCATGAAGTTCATGGCGGGAGTCCCAATGAAACCAGCGACGAACTTGTTGAGGGGCTTCTCATAGAGGGTGATAGGATCGGCGATCTGTTGGACATAGCCGTCCTTCATGACCGCGATCCGGTCGCCCATGGTCATGGCTTCCAACTGATCGTGGGTCACATAGATCATGGTCGCCTGAAGGCGGGTATGGAGCTTGGAGATCTCAGCCCTCATCTGTACACGCAATTTGGCGTCCAGGTTAGAAAGGGGCTCGTCGAACAGGAACACTTTCGGTTTGCGGACGATGGCTCGACCGACCGCCACGCGTTGGCGCTGACCGCCAGACAGTTCCTTGGGACGGCGATTCAGCAATTCCTGGATACCCAGGATGTTGGCCGCCTCATAGACCCGCTGTTTGATCTCTTCTTTAGGGTATTTGCGGAGTTTTAGACCGAATGCCATGTTCTCGAACACGGTCATGTGTGGATAAAGAGCGTAATTCTGGAAGACCATGGCGATATCCCTATCTTTGGGAGGGACATCATTGACCAGGGTATCATCGATGCGGATCTCGCCGCCCGAGAGCTCTTCCAATCCAGCCACCATACGAAGAGTGGTGGATTTACCACAACCCGAGGGTCCGACCAAGACCAGAAATTCCTTGTCGGCGATCTCGATATTAACGTTATTGACCGCGACAACATTATTTCCATAGACCTTGTTGACGTTCTTGAGGACGACTTTTGCCATTCCATTCCTCCGCTATAGGGACCGAAACACCCCGACATTTCACGGGAAAGTTTCAGAGCCAAATTGTCCACCGGCTCTTTTTTCCGCCGGAAGACCGAAAAACCAACGTTATTAAAACATCCAGGATAGACCCTGTCAACGAACAACCTGCCGATAACAATGGTTTTTCACGAGGAATGGTTCCTCCATTAGGGAAAGAGCCTTATAATTCCGATTCATGGAAACATCGGCAACAAATAATCGTTACCTTCTGTGGTGCCTATCCGCATTTTCTGCCACCGCGGTTGCCTCGATTTCATTGCAGAACTTGATTTGGGTGGCTGTTTTGATCTTTTTTTATCTACGTTTCCGTTCCAAGGAACCGGTCAATTGGCCTAAAGGACTATTTCCTTTTGCCACGCTGCTTTTTTTGTCCACTTTTTTCCTTGGGGCGGTAGTAGGAGTGGATCCCGCCAATAGTTTTCATACTGTCCATAAATATCTAACCTTCTTAATGATCTTCCCTCTGGGAGCTATGGCTCTCGGTGAGCAAGAAATCAGAAAGTTGCTTTTAATCTTCATCTTCGGTACCGCCATTTGTTCCATTTACGGTATTGGAAAGTATTTCTTCCTCCACGAGAATCGGATCGATTCATTTTCGGGGGACAAAATGGTCTTCGGCGGGTTGTTGATGGCGGGATTACTATTGACGATCTGGTTCTTGAAAAACTCGCCCAAAAACATTTGGCTTTGGGCCAGCTTCATACTCATCCTCTCGGCCCTTGTTCTTACCCAAACGAGGGGAGCTTGGATCGGGGCTTTCGCCGGTTTTTTCCTTTTTTCCTGGCGTTACAATCGCAAATGGCTATTGGCAGCGGCCATCTTGATCGCGTCGGCCTTTTTCATGATGCCGACCTCATTGCAAAACAGGGTTAAAAGTATCACCGACTTGAATATCTCATACGACGACAACCACCAAATCGCCAACTCCAGTCAACCCAGGCTTCTGATATGGCTTTCTGGCATGAAGATCATCAAAGACCATCCCTGGGGAATTGGCCAAGGAAACATTTCGGATGTTTTCCCCCGCTATCGATTGATGGCTCTGAATCTATATGAACCGACCGTTCCCCACCTTCACAACAATTTTCTCCAGGTCCTTGTTCAAAACGGTTGGATAGGTTTGATAGCCTATTTATTCTGGATATTCAGTTACTACAAAACTGCCTTGAGCCGCCAAGAAACTCTGATCGAATTGGAGGGTTTGAACTGGATCTTTTTATGCGTTTTTTCCTCCGTTTTAGTCTGGGGATTGACCGAATACACGTTCAGCCATCAGTTCATGAATGTCCAATTTTTCTTGTTAGGACTTCAATTGAATTTTTGGGCCTTAATAAAGCCAAATCTTTTAGACAGCCATTAAAAAAAGTCTATATTCTTTCCAACCCTTTATAACCGATCAATCGTTTTCGGCAGGCCCCTCCCAGATATAACGACCCAGTGATCAAAAGAGGAAATGGGTTCGACGAAACTCCCGATTTGATCAATCCAATGGCCAAAGCCTTTTCCCAATCCCGGACAAGCAAGCTGGAAACCCTTTCCCTTTCCCAAGCGCGGAAAACTTTTTCCCCCTTTTCCGTCCGGTCACTGGGTGGTTCAGTCACTAAGGAAAGAGTTGTCAACGGGGATAGGATCTTGGCACAAGTTTCATAATCTTTGTCTTTAAGGAACCCATTCAAAACGATCCATTTTTTTCGGGGATATTCTTTTCTAAGAAAAGACACCAAAACCCTTGCCGCGTCTGGATTATGCGCGCCATCCAATAAGATCAGTGGTTTTTTCCGGAGGACTTCCAATCGGCCCGGCCACTTCATTCCGGTCATTGATCTTTGTATTTGTTCTGGTTTGCCCTTCATCCCATTTTGTTGAAGGATCTGTATCCCAGCGATAGCCAAAGATGCGTTCATGATCTGGAAATCCGATCGATGGGGAAAAGTAAATAATCTACTTAGCCCAGGCCCTTCCCAATGAAACCCATTACGTTGGCGGGTATATAGAAAGTCCAATCCTCCAACCCAAAGATGGACAGCCCTATCCTTCGCCACTTTCCGGATAGCGTTTAAAGCCGTGGAGTTATATTGGATAGTCGCGGCCGGAATCCCTTCTTTAAGAATCCCGGCCTTTTCCCAAGCGATCTTACTTATCTTTTTGCCTAAGATTTCTTGGTGTTCCAAGCCGATAGGCGTGATCAAGGATAGATCTGGATTTTCGATCACGTTGGTAGCGTCCAGCCTTCCCCCCAATCCCACCTCCACAACTGCCCATTCCACCTTCTTGTCCCGGAACCATAAAAAAGCCAGGGCCGTTAAAGCCTCAAAATGAGTAGGATCATGGCCGAGCCTTTTTCGGACCTTCTCGCAGGCCTTCAATATTTTTTTGGAATAATTATCGAATTCTATTTCATCGATCCAAGCTCCGTTTATTCGGAACCGTTCCCTGATATTCGAAAGATGGGGTGATGTATAGAGACCTACTTGGAATCCGCATTGACGCAGGTAAGATGCCATAAAAGCGCAGGTGGACCCTTTTCCATTGGAACCAGCCACGTGCGCACATTTCAGGGAAAGATGTGGATCACCCAGTTCGGACAATAACGCCCGGATGGTTTCCAACCCGAAACGCCAACCCAGGCGTTCCAGAGATTCCAGCGAGCGGGGATGGGTCACAGTCTGAAGAATTTAAGGTACTTTCCGAGGGTGGCTTTCAGTTCGGTCCGGGGAACGATGACATCCACAAACCCATGGTCCAGGAGGAACTCGGAACGCTGGAATCCCTTCGGCAGTTTTTGACGGATGGTCTGTTCGATGACCCGTGGACCGGCGAAGCCGATCATAGCTCCCGGCTCGGCGATATTGACATCCCCCAACATGCCAAAAGAAGCGGCCACGCCACCCGCTGTCGGATCGGTCAGGACCGAGAAATAGGGGAGTCGGGCTTCGCCCAGCCTGGCCAAAGCGGCCGATATCTTGGCCATCTGCATCAAGGACAGAATTCCCTCCTGCATCCTGGCACCGCCGCCGGAAGCAGAGATAATGACCATCCCCAATTTTTCTTGGATAGCCCTTTCCACCGCCCTGGTGATCTTTTCACCCACCACACTGCCCATACTCCCACCCATGAATTGGAAATCGGTGATGGCGATCGAGGCGGGTTGCCCGTCGATCTTACCCAGACCCGTAACGACAGCGTCGATCATCCTTGTCTTTTCCTGGCCTCTTTTGATCTTGTTCTCGTATTCAGGAAATTCCAGCGGGTTCAGCGAGCTGATGTTCTCGTCGTATTCCTTGAAAGTCCCAGAATCGATGGTGAGGTAAAGCCTTTCCAGCGCCGAGATCTGGTAATGATAACCGCACCTGGGGCAGACTTTCTGGTTCTTGTCCAACTCCTTGTTGTAAAGGATGGCCGAACATCCAACGCATTTTGCGTAGAGCCCCTCCGGCACCCGGACGGACCGTTTATCCGTGACCTTGTGGATCATTTTTTTCACTTTTTTGTACCAGACCAATGGGGACTCCTTAAAGCCTTGTTCTTATCTTCTCGTTAATGATTTCTACTTTTTAAAGCTTTCACTACTTTTCCGCAGAACTTTTCGACTGCCATCCCTATCATGCCTCGTTTTGTCTTGGAGATGACCTGGATCAAGGCGCTGGCGATGATCACACCATCAGCGGAATTTCCTACCTTGGCAGCCTGCTCTGGGGTGGATATCCCAAAACCAACAACCATTGGCGTTTTCAGACGGATTTTCATCCTTTTCAAAGTGGAAAATAGCTGCGCAGGAAGTTCTTTTCTAGCGCCCGTCACTCCGGTCACCGATACATAATACAAAAAAGGAGCGCCTTGGGCATCGGCCATTTTCATCCGATCCGGGTTGGAAGTTGGCGCGACAAAAGGAATTAAGGATAGGTCTTTCTCTTTTAAAAACGGCTTGACCTTGTCGAACTGCTGCAAAGGCAAGTCTGGAACGATGGCCCCATCCCCTCCCACCTTGGATAATTCAACCGCGAAATTTTTCCAGCCCATTTGCTCGATCAAGTTCATGTAGCTCATGACCAGCAAAGGCTGGATGAACCCGTCTTTTCTTAGATCCTTGATGAAATGGAAAACATCCGAAAGCCTGGTGCCTTGATCCAAGGATATCTTGGTTGCTTCTTGCAAAGTCGGCCCATCGGCGATGGGATCTGAAAAGGGGATGCCGACCTCCAAAGCCGCCGCTCCAGCCCTTAAAGCGGCCTTGGCGGATAAAAGGGAGGAACCATAATCCGGATAACCTAGGCAGATATAGGGCAGGAACAGGCACTGGCGATCCTTTCTCGCCATTTGGAAAACTCGATGAAGTTTTTGACTCATGGCTTCACGCTCATGAGTTTTGACCCCAGTCTTTCCAGTACCGTGTTGACATCCTTGTCTCCCCGGCCCGACAGGTTCACGACCAAGATCTTGTTTTTAGACATCCTCGGGGCCATTTTCATGGCCTGATAGACAGCGTGAGCGCTTTCCAATGCGGGGAGGATACCCTCGAATCTCGCCAAAGCCTGAAAGGCTTCCAACGCCTGTTCGTCGGTTGCGGAGACATATTCAGCCCTACCGCTATCCTTAAGCCACGCGTGTTCCGGCCCGATCCCGGGATAATCCAAACCCGCCGAGATGGAATGGGTATCGGCGATCTGACCATCCGGGCTTTGAAGTACATAACTGTAGCTTCCATGGAGAATACCGGGTTTCCCTTTCATCATGGTCGCCGCGTGCCGCTTGGTCTTCACTCCATCCCCTGCCGCTTCCACCCCGACCATGCGCACCTTTTTATCCTTGATGAATGGGTAGAACAAGCCGATGGCGTTGGATCCCCCATTCACACAGGCGACCAAGGCGTCCGGGAGTCGTCCTTCGGCCTTCAATATCTGGCGCCGGGTTTCCTGGCCGACGATCTTCTGAAAATCACGTACCAGCATGGGATAAGGATGGGGACCGGCAGTGGAGCCGATCAGATAATAGGTAGTCTGGACATTGGTGACCCAATCACGGATAGCCTCGCTCATCGCGTCTTTGAGGGTCTTGGTCCCGGCCGTCACCGGGTGGACCTGGGCACCTAGAAGCCTCATCCGAAATACATTCAACGCTTGCCGTCGAACATCCTCCTCGCCCATATAAACTTCACATTGGATCCCAAAAAGAGCGCATACAGTCGCTGTAGCGACCCCATGTTGCCCCGCTCCCGTTTCTGCGATGATGCGCTTTTTGCCCATCTTTTTCGCCAACAGGATCTGCCCCAAACAATTATTGATCTTATGGGCCCCTGTGTGATTCAGATCCTCCCTTTTCAGGTAGATCCTCGCGCCCTTCAACTTGTCGGTCAGTCGGGCGGCGAAGGTTAGCGGGGTTGGACGTCCGTCATATTCTGTCAGGTATCGATGATATTCGGCCTGGAACTCCCGGTTCTTTTTCGCCTTTCCGTATGCTCGTGTCAATTCATCCAGGGCAACCATCAGGGTTTCCGGCACATACTGGCCCCCATAGGGCCCGAAATATCCATTTTTATCCGGTAAGGGAGTCATTAATTCCCCGTTCCATCCGTGGTTTTTTTCGATTGTTGGGCGATTTCCATTTTCAGTTTCTCCAATTTCACCTTAGCCTCTTCATTTCCTGGATCCATGGCGCAGGCTTTCAAATACTCATTCTCGGCTTTATCGACATAATCCATTTGATTGAACATATCCCCCAGGTGAAGGGTACAGTTCAAGGCGTCCTCGATCTGATTATGCCTTAAATACAGGTCCCGCAAATGGGTCAAGGTCTCGATCGATTCCGGCAACTTTTCCAATATTTCCTTGTACATCCGAACGGCCTGTTCAATGTCCTGGGGCTCGATCATTTTTTGGATCAGGTTGGCCATCTCTCGAAAAGCGCCTGCCGCTTTTTTAGTGTTCTTATCCTTCATATAACCATTGGCCGATAATTCGAACTCCTTGTACGCCCTTTCCAGATCACCCTTTTTTAAGTACAGTTCGCCCAAAGTCACATGGACATTGTAATCGTTGGGATCCATGCCAATGATTTTCTCGTATTCGAGGATGGCTTTATCCCAGCTGCCCGTGTGGTAATAAATATGGGCTAGTTTAATGATCAACGACTTTTGGTCGGCCATGTGTCCGGGTTAACTTCCTTTCAAATGACGAATGTTTTTCGCGCCTTGCTGATAAAAAGGGAAACTTTCCTAGGATCTTTTATGCCCGGCCGGCTTTCCACACCGCTGGATACATCCACGCCGAAGGCCTTAGAGGTCGAAATGGCCTTTTGGACATTTTGAGGGTTCAACCCACCCGCCAACAAGACAGGCGCCGGAAGGATCCGGGCAGCCCTGCGGGCCCATCCAGCTTGGAACCTTTCGCCGGTGCCGCCACGCATCTTTTCATTATAGGTATCGAGCAAAAAGGCCGCAACCCGAAAGCCCTTATATCCATTAGCCGAGCCAGGCCCTTTCATTCGGATCGCTTTGATGACAGGCAGATCCAATCCCTCACAAAAAACCGAACTCTCTTCCCCGTGCAATTGCGCCGCTTGGAAACCGCAATATTTGATCAACTTTTTCACCTGTGAAAGGGTTTCATTGACAAAAACACCTACTGGTGTCAATAGGGGCGGTACCTGTTTGACCAACCGTCTCGCTTGCGCTGGTGACAATTTTCTGGGGCCAAGGGACATCTGAAACCCGATAGCGTCGGCACCGCATTTTGCGATCCAACGAATATCCTGAGGGCGGGTCACTCCGCAGATCTTGATCCGGAACATTCAACGGTCCTCGGGGAGAAGCGCCCTTACAGCCGCTTCAATATCGGGAGATGTCATGAATGCCTCGCCGACCAATATGGCGGAAGCACCATTTTCACGCAATTTCACGGCGTCAGCCCGGGTAAAAATGCCGCTCTCACTGACCACCGGCAGGTCCTTGGGCAAACCTTTCATCAGGTCCAGCGAGGTTTGAAGTGTGACTTTGAAATCATTCAAATTTCGATTGTTAATCCCCAGAAGGAAAACTTTGGCTTTCATGGCCGTTTCCAGTTCCATCGGATCATGGATCTCGACCAATGAAGTCATTCCCAACTGGTTTGCCAGAGCTTGCAGATCTTTCAATTGGGCCAAGGAAAGCAAACCCACGATCAAAAGAACGGCGTCCGCCCCCGCCTCTCGAGCTTCATATACCTGATGTTCATCGATCAGGAAATCCTTACGAAGCACAGGCAAACCCGAGGAAGTTTTCCCCTTCGGCAGGTTGGCAAGCGCGCCTTGGAAATAGGTAACATCGGTCAGAATGGAAAGGGCATTGGCTCCGGCCTTGGCATAAGTTCGGGCCAGGAATTCGACCTGGAAATCCTCCCGCAACACCCCTTTTGACGGGCTGGCTTTCTTGATCTCCCCGATCAAGGATAGTTTTCCTGGCCGAAAGATAGCCTTCCGAAAATCCATGGCCGGGATTTGGGAAAGCGCTCCAGATCTGAGGGAAACCAATCCTCTTTCCCTTTTCAGTCGGGCGACTTCCTCCCGTTTGGTTTCGGCGATCTTCTCAAGGATGCTCATGAACAGGACACTTCTTGCAGTTTTTTCAAGGCCCTCAAAGCCTTTCCCGAGTCGATGGATTCCTCGGCTAGAGCTCTTCCGTCCAATATCTGGGGACACTTATCCGCTACGTAAAAGCCGACCGCCGCGTTCATGACTACCGCCTCCCGGTAAGGACCTTTTGCCCCTTCCAGGACTTCCATAATGATCTTGGCGTTCGTGACCGCGTCCAAGCCTTTGATTTCTTCCAGAGATCTGCGTTTGAACCCGAAATATTCAGGTCGGATGACTTCCGAAACCCGGCTGGTCCCCTTGCCTTGATCCACCCGGTATTCCCAAAGAAAGGTTTCGTCAGCGCAGGATACCTCGTCCAATCCGTCCTTGCTGTGCAGCGTAACCACTCTTTGGGTCCCCGACTGTATCAAGGCTTCCGCCATCAAGCGGGCCCTTTGGGGATCATAGACCCCGATGACCTGCCTTTTGACCGAGGCGGGATTGCTCATGGGTCCCAATACGTTGAAGATGGTGCGGAATCCAAGCTCTTTTCGGATGGAAGCGACGTTCTTCATCGCGGGATGGAAATGGGGCGCGAAAAGGAACGCCGTTCCCGCTTCCCTTAGGCACCTCTCCAGGACCGGGACAGTCGGGTCGATCTTGACTCCTAGGGCTTCCAGGACTTCGGCGCTCCCGCATTTGCTGGATGCCGCCCGATTACCATGCTTAGCGACCTTCACTCCCCCGCCGGCAAGGACCAGCGAAGCGGTGGTGGAGATGTTGAATGTCCCTTTTTGGTCCCCACCGGTCCCGCAAACATCGATGGCTTCCAAACCTTCGGCGTTAAGGCGCACCATCTTTTCCCTCATGGCCTTGACACTGCCGACGACCTCATCAGATGTCTCGAATTCCAGGTTCAAAAAGGCCAGATAAGCGGCTACTTGGGTCGGAAGAGCCGTGCCTTCCAGTATCTCGATCATGCAGTCATAAGCTTCCTTTTCGGAAAGCTGCTGTTTTTGGGACAGTTTGACCAATGCTTCACGGATCATGGGACCAGCCTTTCAGGATGGAATGGAGGGGTTATTTTACTCAGAAGGGCTTTAAAGCCAATAGTAGGGTACGGAAAAGAACGCAAAACCCGCTTTGAGCCTTAAAGAACCGGCTTTATGGCGGATCGAAAATCCTATTCTTTTATTCGATTCATGAGAGCTAAGTAGAGAAGGAATAAGAACAAAGCCGTTAATAACACCATGACGATCAAGAACAAGACGTTTCTAAGTTTGCTTGGCTTGCTAATATTCCGTTCTTCCAGTGGTTCATCCAACATATTCAATCTCCTGCTTAATATCATAAAAGGAACGGACCGAACCTCGACATTTTTTCGAGCCGTAAGCGAGGGTCAAAACATCAAAAAAGTTATATCCCGAAGAATTTCTTGGCGTTGTTTGTAGTCACTTCAGCCAGTTCTGAGAAAGGGATTCCTTTGACCTCAGCCACCTTTTCCGCGGTGAATTTCACAAAGGACGGCTCATTGCGTTTTCCCCGATTAGGATGGGGAGCTAAATAAGGGGCATCCGTCTCGACTACGATCCTATCCAAGGGGATGAGTTTCACGGCATCCCTCACATCTTGCCCATTCTTGAAGGTGACCGGACCCGCGACGGAAAAATAACAACCCATATCAAGGAATCTTTCCACAAAGGCTGTTCCAGCCGAATAGCAATGCATTAGGATCTTCATTCCCGAAGCTTCCATTTTGAGTTGTTGGTAGATATCTTCGTGAGCGTCCCGATCATGGATCACTAGGGGCAAAGAGATTTGATGGGCCAACCGGATCATTCGGGCAAAAAGGACTTTTTGCTTGATCCGGTCGGCGGAATGGAAATAATCCAGTCCCACCTCGCCGATAGCTATTGGGCGGGTTTCTCGGGCCAAACCTTCTATTTCAGACAACTCCACTTCCGTGAATCGGTCAGCGTCATTGGGATGGGCGCCTACCGTGTGGTAAATTATCCCAGGATGGCGGGAAGCCAGGACGGCTGCCGCCTTTGACGTGATTTCGTCCGTGCCGATCGTGACACAGATTCCCACTCCCGCCTCCCGGCACCTTTGGAGAATATCCTTTTCTTCTCCGACCAGTCTTTCGTCATCCAAGTGACAGTGCGTGTCGATGAGTCCGGCCATTTATTTCTTTTCTTTCTCGATGCGAGGGAAAAGAGGTTGTCCCTTGGCGATTTTCTGCCCGACTAGTATCTTCCCCCAACTCTCGGTTTCCTGGAGCGAATGGTGGTGAACGTCATCCGAGTAACCCAGTTGTTTCCAGATGGCTGAAGCCGTGAAAGGCATGAAGGGGGCGATGGCGATAGCCGTCACTCGGAGAGATTCCATCAGGGAAAACATGATAGTCGCCAGTTTTTCCTTCCCTGCTTCGCCTTCCTTGGCCACCTTCCAAGGAGCCGATTCCTCGATGTATTTATTTGCCCTTTTCACTAAGTCCCAGGCCGAGGATAGGGTCGTGGGGAAATCGAAGGTCACCATGGTTTGACGGGCTTGGGGGGCGTAGGAAATGGCAATCGACCTTAACTCAGCCTCTAAATTACCCTCTGGACCCGATTGGGGTATGGTACCGTTGAAATATTTCTCCAACATGGTCAAACTTCGATGGACCAGATTCCCCAGGTCATTGGCCAGATCACCATTGAACCGCAATTCAAAGGCAGCGTCCGTATAGTTACCGTCCAGACCAAAAGGGATCTCCCGCAAGAGATAATAACGAAGGGCATCGGGGCCGAATTTCTCCACCAGGTCGAAAGGGTCCACCACATTCCCCAAGCTCTTGGACATTTTCTTCCCATCCTTATTGATATAACCAGTGCCAAAAACACGCTGAGGGAGTGGCTCTCCGGCGGCCATGAGCATGGTAGGCCAGATGGTGGCATGGAAACGAAGGATGTCCTTCCCGATCAGGTTGATAGTCTCGTGTCGTTCCACCCCTTCGCCTTTCCAGAACTTCTTGTACATTTCCCCGTTAGGCCAACCAAGGGCGGTGATATAGTTCAATAGGGCGTCGAACCATACGTATAGCACCGTTTTTTCAGGGACTGGCGCGGGAATGCCCCATTGAACACTGTTACGGGTAATGGAAACGTCCGCCAAACCCGGTTTGATGAAATTATTCACCAACTCGTTCTTGCGGGTATCGGGCTGGATGAAATCCGGATTCTCATCCAAGTGCTTTTCCAACTGTTTTTGGAACTTGGACATGGCGAAAAAATAATTATGTTCCTTGATACGTTCCACAGTCCTTCCGCAATCGGGACATTTCCCATCCACAACTTCCGAATCAAGGAGAAACTTCTCGTCTGGAAGGCAATACCATCCCTCATATTCCCCTTGATAGATGTATCCCTTGTCCAGGACCCTTTTGAAGAATTCCCTCGCCGGGGCCTTATGCCTCTCCTCGGTGGTGCGGATGAAATCATCATTCGAAATCCCCAGCTTTTTCCAGGCTTCCTTGAACCTTTCCACCACTCGGTCCGCCAGTTCCTTGGGCGTGATGCCTTGTTCTTTGGCGGTTTTCTCGATTTTTTGGCCATGTTCATCGGTCCCGGTCAAGAACCAAACCTCATAACCATCCATCCGTTTGAAACGGGCCATGGCATCAGCGCCCACCGTGCAATAAGCGTGTCCGATATGGGGCACGTCATTCACATAATAAATTGGGGTGGTCACATAAAAAGTCTTCTTCATTTCCGACATTCGCTTCTCCGTTAAATGATTTGGACGGCGCTTTCACCCACCGAATGATGGGCTAACCCGCCACGCTTGAGGCCATCCCTAAGTTCCATGAACAGATGGTCCATGACCATTTTCAGGGATAATGTTGTTTCGTTCGCCAGGTCCTGATGTCTCTGGACGCTTTTCAGTACGTCAATCGGCGGAAAACCCTTCAGACGCTCTGGAATCGGGGCCTCCCCCAACAACCTTCTTTCCCAAAGCCCAACGACGACCGAAAAAGCCTCCTGAAGAACCAGCGATTTTCGCTGGGTCGCTGTTCTTTCCCTGTCATCCAGGATGTCCGGCTCCCATTGATCGTACTCGTTGGCAAGCATCAGCCAGTCCTCTTCGTTTCCACCGAGACCCCTATCCCAATCTTCCTGGACCTTTTGTCGAAAATCCATCCAAACCGGGTCGGCCGCACGAAGGGCCAAAGTGATGTTCCCACGGCATTCCAGGGATGCTTTTTTCGCGTCTTCCCTTGTCCACCCTTGGTCCTTGACCAAAATTTCTTCAACCCGATGAAAGGGAACCTGAGGGAATCTTATGGGCCGGCACCGAGATAGAACGGTCGATATGAAATTCCCTGATTTTTCGGCCAAAAGGACGACAAAGGTATTGGAAGGAGGTTCCTCCAAGGTCTTCAAAAAAATATTTTGGGCTTCCTCATTCATTTCGTCGGCGGCAGGGACGATGGCCACTTTATAAGGCGCAGAAAGGGGAGCTTGGTTCAATTTATCGGTCAAACGACGGATCACCTTGACCGTTGTCTCGGTCTTGCTCTTTTCCTTATCGTCTTCCGCCCAAAAATGCTCTCGATGAACCCAAAATAGATCTGAATGGGTCTTGTTCAGGACCTGTTTGCAGGTCGCGCAACCAGGGCAATCGAGTCCTTCCTTGCAAAAAAGGCTCCTCACCCAGGCTAGGGCATAGGTTCTTTTGCCGGTTCCTTCCGGGCCAGTCCAAAGAAAGGTCTGCACACCTGGATAATCCTTGATCCCCAAAAGTAGTTTTTGTACTTCCGGTTGGGAATCCAACTTTTCCAGTCTGGGAATGATGAAATCGGGCAAAGCCAACCTCTTTCGATCGTTAAGCGAATATCTTTCGGCGCCATCCAGCTGATAAAGAAGCTTTGATGACTTTGAACATCTCTTTTTTCACTTCTTCCTTGCTCTTGCTGGAATCGATCATTTGGACCCGTCGGGGCTCCGCTTTGGCGATCTTATGGAACGACTGTCGGACCCGCTGGTGGAAATCCCTTTTTTCCTTCTCAATGCGGTCCCCGGCCCAATTACGGGTGTTGCGATATTTGCGTTTAAAACCCTCGTGGACCGGCAGATCGAAGACCAGGGTCAGATCGGGTTTAAGGGAGTCCGTGCTGAGATCATTGAGTTTTTCCAGGAATCCCCAATTCATCCCACGTCCTCCGCCCTGGTAGGCCAGGGTCGAGTCGATATAACGATCGCAAACAACGATCTGGCCCCTTTCCAGGGCTGGTCGGATGGTTTCTTCCACATGCTGGGCCCGGTCGGCCAGGAACAGGAACAACTCGGCCTTGGGAACGATGGTAAGGTTGGGGTTCAAGAGGTTCTTTCGAACAAGATTCCCGAAGGAAGTCCCGCCCGGCTCGCGGGTGAAAAGGTACGGAATACCGCGGTCTTTCAAATAGACACAAAAATATTTCTGCTGGGTCGATTTACCCGCGCCTTCCGTGCCCTCGAAAGAAATGAACAGTCCTTTGTCGCGCTTCAAGTTCGCCTCCAAAAAGTGATTTAAATTATCACCTTTCAAGGGGTTATTGATAAAAAAAAGGCCCCGTCTCCCAAAGGGAAACGGGGCCCGAAAACAAAGTGGTTACTTGACCTCGAGTTCGGCGCCGCTTTCCTTGAACTTGGCGACGATACCGTCAGCCTCGGCCTTGGAAACACCCGACTTCACGGACTTAGGGGCTCCATCGACCAGATCCTTGGCTTCTTTCAGGCCCAATCCAGTCACTTCCCGGACGACCTTGATGACGCCGATCTTATTGGCGCCAGCGGCTTTGAGGATAACGTCAAAAGCGGTCTTTTCCTCGGCAGCGGCTGCGGCTCCGGCTCCGGCGGCAGCGACCGCGACAGGAGCGGCGGCCGAGACGCCGAACTTGGTCTCGAGGGCCTTGACCAGCTCGCTCAATTCTAGAACGCTCATCGATTCGATGGCGGTGATCAACTCATCCTTTGTTAAAGTAGGCATTTTCAACTTCCTCCGTTAATTTTAAATTACGCCCGGTCCCTTGAGGGTCCTGGGCAGGGTGAATAGATCAAGCGGCTTTGGCCTTGGCGTCCTTGACGGCGCTCAAGACATAAACCAGCTTGCGCATGGGTCCAGCCAAAACCTGGACGATACCGGACACGGGCGACATCATGCTGCCCAGCATCTTCGCCAGCAGCACCTCGCGGCTCGGCAGATTAGCCAGGGCCTTGATGTCCTGAACCGTGATCTTACGGCCGTCCATCCATCCTCCGCGCAAGGTCAGCTTCTCATGCTCCTTGGCGAATTTGGAAAGGACCCTGGCCGGGGCGATCGCGTCCCCCATCGCTAAAGCGATGGCGGTCGGACCCACCAGCAGATCATCCAGAACGGTAATGTTGGATTTGTTCAAGGCCAAGCGGGCCAGGTTGTTCTTCACCACGTGGTACTCGACCTTCGCGTGGAATAGCTGCGCCCTAAGTTGGGTGACCTCCTCCACCGTCAAACCGGTATACCCGGTGATCACCGCCGACTTGGCTGATTGGACCTTATCCATCAGTTCCTTCACTTCCTCGACCTTCTCTGGTCTTGGTTCTCTTTTCTCTCCTGTCAAAAAAATCACCGCCTTTTCGGAATAAATTTCGAATATGGGGTTGGGGGATTGAAATAAAAAACCCCTCACCCGAAACGACCGGATGAAGGGTATTGGTATATCCTTGATCTTCCGGATCGTCTCGGCAGGCATTCATTAAGGCTTTCAGCCGACAAAGAAAGCTGAAGGCCGCCCGCTGTTTTCGAGATCCCCGCGATCGAGGGGAGTAAACTTCCCTTCCCCCAAACACGGTTTTCGATCCCCTCAAGGATCGAACTGACGAACCGAAGGATGGAATCAGCCCACTCTTCGGTCCGCTACCCATTCGATCGTAAAGGTCGAAAGGGTCCATCGATTCCGCATCTTAAATACCCCAAACCTCTCAAGACCGGGGATGTCACCAGCTCTTATAGATTCTTCGCCGTGCTCTTCGTGAACTCGGTAGTGTCCACCTTTATTCCAGGACCCATGCTTGAGGTCAGATAAGCCGAAATCAGATAGGTTCCCTTGGCGGACGCGGGCTTGACCGAAACCAGTGTCTTGATGAGGGTCTGGGCGTTCTCGACGATCTGGGGCTCGCCGAACTGGATCTTACCGATCCCCGTATGGCAGATACCTTGGTCATCCACGCGGTATTCGATCTTACCAGCTTTGATTTCCTTGACCGCCCGGGCCACGTCTTGGGTGACCGTTCCGGCCTTCGGATTGGGCATCAACCCCTTGGGTCCCAGCACTTTACCTAATTTACCCGTTTCGCGCATGATATCGGGTGTCGCCACCAGGATGTCGAAGTCCAGGAAACCGGCCGCTATCTTTTCGACCAATTCGGAATCACCGGCGATATCCGCCCCTGCTGCTTCCGCTTCCTTCACCTTCTCGCCTTTGGCAAGGACGGCGACCCTTAGGGTCTTACCAGTGCCATTAGGCAAAGAAACCGTTCCACGTACTTGTTGGTCTGCCTTTTTGGGGTCGACCCCTAATTTAATGTGTAATTCGACGGTTTCGTTGAACTTGGCGGGGGCCGCCTTTTTCAGTACGCTGACAGCTTCGGCCAGGGGATAGATCTTGGTGCGGTCAACCAATTCGTTGTTCTTCCGGACTCTCTTGCTAGCTTTCTTCATGTTTTCCTCCCGTGGTCCAAACGCCCCGCCTCTAATGGCGAAGCTCCCACAGTCATTCTTTTTTAGCGGCCATTCCCAGGCTCAACACCAAGGTCCGATCGCTTGACTTCCTTACTTTTGAACTTCGATCCCCATACTGCGAGCCGTTCCTTCGACCATCCGGACGGCGGAATCCAATTTCTGAGCGTTGAGATCAGGCATCTTGGTCTTGGCGATCTCCTCCACCTGTTTGGCGGTCACTTTGCCGACCTTTGTCTTGTTGGGAACGGCCGAATCCTTTGGCCAAACCCGCGGCCTTCAATAGCAACACCGAAGCCGGAGGGGTTTTGGTAATGAATGTGAACGACCGATCCTTATAAATGGAGATGACCACCGGTATGATCAGGCCATCCTGTTTCTGGGTCGCCGCGTTGAATTGCTTGCAGAACTCCATGATATTGACGCCGTGCTGCCCCAGGGCCGGTCCAACAGGAGGGGCCGGATTGGCCTTCCCCGCCGGGATCTGGAGTTTGACCATTGCTGATAATTCTTTTGCCATGAAACTTTCCTTCTACTTTCTACCCGCGCCTTGACGCGGGGGATTGTTCTTCTATTCCTTTTCGATCTGGTGGAATTCCAGTTCAACAGGGGTCTGACGTCCGAAGATCGTAACCATGACCTTGACGCGCTCGCGCTCCGGGTTGATCTCCTCGACCGATCCGGAGAAATTGGAGAATGGTCCATCCATCACCTTGACCAGATCCCCCTTCTCGAATTGGCTCTTCAAAGCTCGTCGTTCCCGGCGCTTCCCGATATGTTCCAAGATGGCGGTGACTTCCTCATCCGGCAGTGGAATCGGCTTGTTGCCCGAACCCACGAAGCTGGTTACCTTGGGTGTATTGCGAACTACCGACCAGGAGTTCTCGTCCATGTCCATTTCCACCAGGATATAGCCGGGGAAGAATTTCTTGTTTGCGATCCGCTTCTTGCCGCCGCGCGTCTCGGTCACCTCCTCGGAGGGAATCAGGATCTGGAAGATCTTGTCCTCCATCTTCATACTTTTGATACGGTTCTCAAGGTTGGTCTTAACCTTAGCTTCGTATCCCGAATAGGTATTGATGACGTACCAGCGCTTTGACATTCGAACCGAACCTCTCTTTATTTGATGATCAGCTTAAATAGGCTGCTGATGATGAGATCGTAGGTCGCCAGCAGTACCATGATGAAAAAAATGGTGACACAAACCACCCCGGTCGATCCCTTGATATCTTCCCGCGTGGGCCAGGATATCTTCCGGAACTCCGCCCTGGCTTCTATAAAAAATTCCCTTAATTGCTGAATCATTTTCACCCTTCGTACTGTTCTTCATCTGGATGGCAGGGCAGGCAGGATTCGAACCTGCAACGCGCGGTTTTGGAGACCGCCGCTCTACCATTAGAGCTACTGCCCTATTGGAAACCCGCCGGATCTCCCGGCGGGCCTTCCGCTATTTTGTTTCCTTGTGCAACGTATGCTTGCGGCACCACCTGCAATATTTCTTGACCTCGATCTTTTCAGGGGTTTTCCGCTTATCACGGGTTTTGTTGTAATTGCGGCGCTTGCAGTCAGAGCAGGCCAGCGTTATTTGTTCGCGCATGAGGCTTCGTTCCTTAAATGAGCTGTTATTCGACTATCTGTGTGACGACGCCAGCGCCCACCGTGTGGCCGCCTTCCCGGATGGCGAATCTCAATTCCTTCTCCATCGCCACCGGCACGATCAACTCGATATCCATCGTGATGTTGTCCCCGGGCATGCACATCTCCACTCCGTCCGGCAACTTCACCGATCCCGTTACGTCCGTCGTACGGAAGAAGAACTGCGGCTTGTATCCGTTGAAGAACGGCGTGTGCCGTCCTCCCTCTTCTTTCGTCAACACGTACACTTCTCCCTTGAACTTCTTATGCGGCGTGATCGACTTCGGCTTCGCCAATACTTGCCCGCGCTCGATGTCTTTCTTCTCAACACCCCGCAACAGGGCTCCGATGTTGTCCCCCGCCTGCGCGTCATCCAGCAGTTTCCGGAACATTTCCACGCCCGTCACCACCGTCTCTCGCGTCGGCTTGATCCCGACGATCTCCACCGTGTCTCCCACCTTCACCTTGCCACGTTCCACACGGCCTGTCGCCACCGTACCGCGGCCCGTGATCAGGAATACGTCCTCCACCGCCATCAAGAAGTCTTTATCCACATCTCGCTTTGGATCGGGTATATAGCTGTCCACCGCTTCCATCAACTGCAGGATGGCCTTCTCTCCCAAATCTCCCGTATCCCCATCCAACGCCTTCGTGGCCGAACCCTTCACCACCGGCGTCTTGTCACCTGGGAAGCCGTACTTGGTCAGCAGATCCCTTACCTCGACCTCGACCAATTCCAGCAATTCCGCGTCATCCACCATGTCACACTTGTTCAGGAACACCACGATGAAAGGAACGCCGACTTGACGGGCCAACAGGATATGCTCCCGGGTCTGGGGCATCGGTCCATCCGCCGCCGAGACCACCAGGATCGCTCCGTCCATCTGGGCCGCTCCCGTGACCATGTTCTTGATATAGTCCGCGTGGCCTGGGCAGTCCACGTGCGCATAATGACGCTTTTCCGTCTGGTACTCCACGTGTGACGTATTGATCGTCACACCACGCTCCCTCTCTTCCGGGGCGTTGTCGATATCCGCGTATCCCTTCGCTGTCGCCAATCCCTTCTTCGACAGCACTGTCGTGATCGCCGCCGTCAGCGTCGTCTTGCCGTGGTCCACGTGTCCGATCGTTCCGATATTCACGTGCATCTTGGATCTTACGAATTTTTCTTTAGACATCGCCTTTTCCTCCAAAATAATTTAAAAAAAGCCACGGTCATAACAACATGGAGCCCAAGACCGGGATTGAACCGGTGACCTCTTCCTTACCAAGGAAGTGCTCTACCAACTGAGCTACTTGGGCGGGGATGAAGCAAGAGTAGGTATTTTACGGGCCGAACCCCCCCTGTCAAGGAGAAATGGCTTAAAAAAGGCCCTTTTCACCGGGAGCAGAAGCTTCAAAACACCGAATTCATATCATTTGGTTTATTTGCTTCCTTGGCCTCTACCGTTGGGGTCCACCAGTTTCTCGAGCCGGACAACATGATTGTATTTCTCCTCGGTCAAAAGCTTCTTTTCAAGGACCACTTGCTTGATGGTTTTCCCTTCTTTCAGAGCCGTCTTGACCACTTCCGCCGCTTTTTCATACCCGATAACCGGATTCAAAGCGGTGGCGATAGAGACGCTTTTCTGAGCGAAATCCATGCATCGTTCTTTGTCGGCCTTGATACCTCGGACGCATTTTTCATCAAATACCCGAAGCATTTGGGTCATGAGGATGAGGGATTGGTTGAGGTTATAAGCAATGACCGGCATCATGACGTTCAGTTCCAACTGCCCGGCCTGGGCCGCGAAAGCCACGGTGGTGTCGTATCCCAGCACTTGGAAGCAGACCATATCCAGACACTCCGCCATAACTGGGTTCACCTTTCCCGGCATGATGGAGGAACCTGGCTGCATCACCGGAAGCAGTATCTCCCCAAACCCCGTGGTGGGTCCGCTGGTCATGAGCCTGAAGTCGTTGGCGATACGGATCAGGTCCAATGCCAAATTGCGCAAGGAATTAGAAACGCTCACAGCCGGAGCCAAACTCTGCATCGCCTCAAAAAGGTCGGGATGGGGTTTGAACTTCAAACCCGTTTGTTCGGATAACAATTTGGCCATAGCAACCGGGTACTTGGCGTGGGTGTTCAATCCCGAGCCGACAGCTGAACCCCCGATCCCCAGTTCTTCCAGGTCGCGGGACGCCGCCAGGATCCTGCCATGATGCCGGCGTAGTGACTCCCCATAAGCTGTGAATTCCTGGCCCAGGGTCACAGGAGCCGCGTCCTGCAGATGGGTCCGGCCGGATTTGAAAACCGCCTTGAATTCTTTTCCCTTGGCCATAAAGGTTTTCGAGAGTTTCTCCAAAACCGGCAGAAGTTCCCGGATCAACAATGAACCTGATACCCTGATGGCGGTTGGGATGACGTCATTGGTGGATTGGCCCATGTTTACGTGATCGTTGGGATGGACCAACTTATAATCCCCTCGTTTGCCTCCCAATAGTTCGATGGCTCGGTTGGCCAACACCTCATTGGTATTCATGTTGTGGCTGGTTCCCGCGCCGGCCTGATAAACGTCCACCACGAACTGGTCGAGCCACTTATCCTTTTCCAGGATCTCGTCGGAAGCCTTGACGATCGCCGCGACCTTTTTCTTGTCCAGCCAGCCCACACTACCGTGGAAACGAGCGGCCGCCTTCTTGATATGGACCGTGGCCTGGACGAAAACCTTGTGCGGTTTGATCCCGCTGACCGGAAAATTCTCGACCGCTCTCTGGGTCTGGACGCCCCACAAGGCCTCGTCAGGTACTTTCAACTCGCCGATGGAATCATGCTCGATTCGAAAGCTCATGGGGGACTCCTTCAAAAAATAATGATCCATCCAAGCCGGAATCGCAAAGGATCAACCCTGACCCTCAACTTCGGATGAATAGATTCTGTATAACTACAGGTTCTTGGAAATGTAATCGAAAAGTGCCTGGGCTGCCTCTTCCGGCCCTTTTGTCTCGAAACCGTTGATCCCCAAGCGGGTCCGCAATTGGCCCACTTTTTTGCCGCTCTTGAGCAGCCGGTCGATGAATTCCTCGGCCAGGGCCTGGTTCTTTTTTTTCTTTTGGGCCGCCCCGAAAGGATTGGCGAAATAGGTATGCACCAGGCCTTTCTCGTCGGTGGTTCCCTTGGCCAAACGGGCTCCGCTGGAAAAAACCTCGTCTATCTCGATGGCGTCGGTCATGATCTCCAATGCCGGATGGTCCTCGTCCACGTTATCGTAATTGTTGGCGTACAGGAACATATCCACCGGATAACCCATGACTACATGGCGGTATTCGGTGATCGGCATTACAACACGGGCGTTGGCCAAATGGGGGTTCATGAACACCGACCGATCGATCTCCGTATAAGGGTAACCGGGTCGCAGGTCGTCCAACCTGACAAAGGCGCCGATCTCCGTCCCCAATCCCACGACTTGCCCTTCTTTATTGACGCTCAAGCATCCCATGTCGTCAAAAACGACCGTCAATCGGCGGATGTATTGGTCCGCCAGCACCCGAAAAGCTTCCAGGGACTCGGATTTCCCCGTGCCTGAATCACCCATGATGACCACATGGGCACTCTTGCCCGATTTCAGGTCGATCTTCGCCATGGCCCCATGGATAGGCAGGTTGCCTTTTTCGATCATGATGATGTTATGGACTGTTAGAGCTGTCTTTTTGAAATAACCAAAATAATCCACCTCGGGAAGTTTGTAGGAAACCGCTCCCACCACCAATTTATTCTGGGTGTCCTCGAAATAACCGACCAACTGGTTATTCATCAAGGCCGGATCCACCCCGAACAACATAACGCCATCCGGTTTCCGGTTGGCGATATCTTGCGCATTCGCCGGTTCAAACAGATTGGAAAGGGCGGCCGCGTGAGAAATGAAGTCTTTATGAAAATAGATGAAAATGATCAATTCGCCGATCTTCGCCGGGTAACAAAGCCAGCGGGAAGGATCCAACTGAATGGTCTCCACCGGGTTATTCGGTAGGGGGTTGAACTTCCCTTTCCTCTTGTTGCTCTTGGTGTAATAGATAAGAGGGGGATAGATGAGGGAAAGACGGATGAACGGGATGTTCTTGAGCTTTTGATAGCTTTCCGAAGGATGGTTCCAATCGATCTTCTCGGCCAGCAGGCCCATTTCCACGCCCGCCGACACCTGGCGGTAGACCTTGAACCAGTCTCCCATCACATGCGCGCAGATCCGGCGGTAGGTGTTCAAGACCAAGAACTTGAACTGCTCGTTGGCCAAGATGAATTTTTGGTGGTATTCACCCAGATTGATGCCGCCGTCCTGTGCGTCCCTGTCGAATATGACGAAGCGCTCCCTTTTTCTCCAATAGTTATAGAGCTCCTCCAGGAAATCCTTCAGGACCACGCGATCCACATCGGCCAGGGCCTTCTCGAAGGTCTTGGGATCCAGCAGGTTCTTGAGGAACCCTGCCAGTTTTTTCGAATCGTAACCGTCTTTTTGTTTGTAATCCTTGACGCAGCTCAAAATAGGGGAATCTTGCTTGATCAGTTTTTGAAGAAAGTGTTCCAGGACCATTTTGAATCCGTCGCTGGATAACAACTCGTCACAGTTCCGGCAGAGGCCGGGATGTCCGTACAACAGGACCCGGTCGTCCATGAATTCGTTCATCTCCATGACCGGGTTTGGGTTACCGGGTATGGCGTCGTCTAAAATGATCTCTTTATCCCTGAGCATTTCGCTTCCTTGCCTATTGGATTGAAGTGAGGGGTGACGGTCAAACAACCATTCAAAAGGTAAAAAATGGAGCGGGAGACCGGATTCGAACCGGCGACGTCCACCTTGGAAGGGTGGCATTCTACCACTGAATTACTCCCGCGACTTTCCCACTTTATCCCAACCCAAATTAAAAAGTAAAGGTCCACGACCGGCCAGGCTCAAATCCTGACCGGGTGGGCATGCATTTTCAACTCAACTCCGGGCGGGAATGGCCCGTCCAACGGTCAGAATACCGAGGCGACCCTTTTATCTAGTCCCTTGAATTGCTCCAGGTACTGGGCACGATGGGTGTCAAGGGCCTTTTGTCTTTCCTCGAATTCCCCGGCGGAATAAAGCTTCCGGGGGTGCATGAGGATGTCATCCACGGTCCGGACGGCTCTGGGAACCATCAAGCCCGTTCCGATCGACTCTTCCCAGTCTTCCAACCCTCCGCGGACCAGGGAATCCAGGATCCCCATGGTGTCCTTGAGGGAAATATCATGGTAATTCTCGCCTTCGCCCACCCCTCCGGTGTTGATCAGGTAGCACTTGATATGAGGGTTCGCTTTCAATATCTCATAAAAGAGATTGGCGTGAGCCGACTTATCGCCCGCGATGAAGGGATCGTAGAAGAACTCGTTCTTTAACTGTCCGGCGCGGGTAGGATCCCCGGCCGAGGATTCCATGGACTGCCCCAGGATCATGAAAGCTGCCGCCTGCTCGGCGGATAACTTGCAGACAGCGGGAATGATGGAACCCCTCGTGATCAGGAACAGGTTATCCACTTTCTCCACGTTGATATCGGAACTGGAGTGCATGAAATCGCGCCGTTCGATCACGGCCCGGCCATTGGAGGTGCGCTCGATATTGTAGAAGTCTATCTCGCCGTCCGCCTCCACGTACAGGTTCTCCAGATAGGTGTTGGGCCTCAAGGCCCCGTAATAGGTCTCGATCTGGTCGCTGGGGTTCAGCCGCTCGGTCTTGACGAACACGCCGCCTCCCTCGAACCCGCGGAAACTGCCGTCCTTCCGGAGTGTCCCTCCGTCATCCTGGATGAGCCAGGATTTTTCCTTACCCTTTTTCGCCAGCACCTTGCAGGTCAGGGATGTCTTGCCATTGGCGCTCAAGGCCGCGAAGAGGGATGAGGTGGTCTTGAAGTCGCCGTGGACGTTCTCCAGATAGTCCATTCGGCATCCAGCATGGAGGAAAATAGCGTCGTTCTTGAGCTTCACCCGGTAATCCTCGCCAGCGAAGATACCTTTTTTCCACTCGCCGATATAGTTGCTGTTATTGACGAACTTTACCATCTTCCCCTCAGGGGAATAGGCGTTGCGCAGCATGACCTTTTTATCCGGCTGCTTGCGGGTCTTGTTCTTCTCGAACTCCTCGTCCACGAAGAAAAGGATCCAATAGGTCGGGTCGGAGACTGCCCCGGGCTTGAAAAGCTTGGTCCCGCCGTAGCAGACATGGGCGTGCTTCTTGGGCACCACCATCCGGGCCGAGATGTTCTCGCTCCCGTCGCCCACGATCACGTCGAACGCGATCAACTCTTCCTTGGAGAGGATCTGCTTGGCCTTGACGAGGAAGGCTTCCTCGTCCGGTCCGAACTTATCGTCAATGTTGTTCTTGGTGAACCGTGCCAGGCGCGAGGTGGGCTCGGTGTCCACTTCCAGACTTCCATAACGGGTCTTGCGGATATCCGGCTCTTCGGAAAACCACTTCTTTAGGGTGTCATAATCGGGATTGTAATGGAGACGATTCTGCTTCTTGGCTTCTTCGTATATCTCGCGGGCGGTCTTCAAGAACAGGTCGTACATGGACAACTCCTTTTAAAGATTTTCCGGCCGGTCTTGTTCCCGCTGGTGTGGCAGTCATTAAAAGAAGGCGTGGTCAACACGGGGGTTGCCAGTGTTGGGGATCAAAGAAGTCAGCTTTCGGAACTTTCGCTTATATAAAAAAATGGTGGACAGGGAAGGATTCGAACCTTCGAAGGCCGTCGGCCGGCAGATTTACAGTCTGCTCCCATTGACCACTCGGGCACCTGTCCATCGATGATTAGTGGAACTGGCGATCGGAATCGAACCGGCGATCTGCCGTTTCCTAAAAACAGCTCGATCTCCATGCTTACGCCAAGAACCACAGAAAACCGTTTGCGGCAAATGTTTTTGCCCAACCAGCTTTCCTTAATGGGTGACTGATTTTCCTCGAGTGTCTTATTCCTGTCTATCAAAATTTAAACTTTTTGTGGAGCCTCCCCTAGGCCCATACCAATTCACCAGGTCATACTCCCCGAAACAGCATCGATCTTCTGCCCAAAACCGGCATTATAACCTCGGAGGCCTTGGCTTTGGATTCAATGACGAAAGGAAGGGATAGCCTTTGTGAATAGCGTAGGCGCAAAGGTAATTCAAGCATTCCAATTTGCTTTTAGGTTTCCCTCCCCGGCTCTTGCGGCATCCACTTCAGCCCCTTCCCTATCCCCTTCAGAAGGCGTAACCTTAAGCGCCTATCGGGTCACCCAGGTTCATTTTGTCATCTCCCTTCGACCATCATTTCCTGTATAAATAGACTTTCACTTCAGTAGTCATTATGAAACTTCCTTTAGAAGTTCAAAAAAGGTTCAAAAATGGATAAGCAACTCATCCAGCGAACTAAAGAAATCTACGCCTCACTATTTGAGGATTCCCCCTCGGTGGAATCCTGGGGCCCGGGCCGGGTAAACCTGATCGGCGAACACACGGATTACAACGCAGGTTATGTCCTGCCTATGGCCGTAAACCGTGGTGTTTATTTTTGCGGACAAGCCCGGGCAGATGGAAAGATCTTGCTTTATTCAGCCGATTACCAGGACAGGGTGGAATTCGAGACCGGAAAGCTTTTTAAAGATCCCTCCCATCCATGGGCAGATTACTTCAAGGGTGTTTTGGCCCAATACCTTAATGCGGGCGGTAAATTCCATGGCTGTCAGGCCGTATTAAAGGGCGACTTACCCCAGGGTGCTGGATTAAGTTCTTCCGCGGCCCTCGAAGTTGCCTCGGCGGTCTTTCTGGAAAAAATCAGCGGTCTTATTTGGGCCGATTTGGACTTGATCAAGGCGGCCCAAACGGCGGAAAACCAATTCGTCGGGGTCAACTGTGGGATCATGGACCCCTTTGCTTCCTTTCTCGGAAGAGAAAACAATGCCTTGATGATCGACTGCCGGAACCTCTCGTTCGAGTGGTTCCCCATTCATCCGGAGGTGAATATTGTCGTTTGCAATACGGGCGTCAAACGCGCCTTGTCCCAATCAGCCTATAATCAAAGGCGACAGGAATGCGAGGAGGGCGTTCGCCTTCTCAGCCACGCCCTGCCTCAGGTCAACACACTGAGGGACCTTTCGATGGCGGATCTCGAACGGCATCGTGAACTTCTACCCGAAAACATCCTCAAACGTTGTCGGCACGTGGTATCGGAAAACCAACGGGTCTTAGATATGGTGCGGGCCCTGGAAAAAAATGATCTGGTCAGCGCTGGAACACTGATGGCCCGATCCCATGAATCCCTCCGGGATGACTACGAGGTCAGCTGCCGGGAGCTGGACCTGCTGGTGGAACTGGCCCGGAAGAACAAGTCGGTTTATGGCGCCCGCATGACAGGCGCGGGGTTTGGGGGTTGTACGGTCAATCTGATCGAGGAAAACGGCGTCGAGAGTTTTCGTCAGCAGGCCGGGGCGGACTACAAATCGAAAACCGGGTTGAACCTGGCGAGTTATGTCTTTAATGCGGCCCCCGGGGCAAAATTTTACTCGGGTCGAGAAACATGAAACCTACCTTATTGATCATGGCCGCCGGTATGGGAAGCCGTTTCGGCGGGCTCAAACAGATGCAAAGTGTCGGCCCGGGCGGAGCCACCCTTCTGGATTATTCTATTTACGATTCCCTGCGCGCCGGTTTTGGAAAGGTCGTTTTCATCATTCGCCGCCAGATGGAATCGGACTTTCGAAAGGCCGTCGGCGATAAATGGGAAGCCCGCACCCCCATCGGTTATGCCCATCAGGAGCTAACGGATCTACCCGATGGTTTTCTCGCTCCGCCGACAAGGCAAAAGCCCTGGGGAACGGGTCACGCTATCTACTCCGCCCGCGAAGTGGTCCAGGAACCATTCGCGGTACTCAACGCCGATGATTTTTATGGCCGACAAACCTTCCAGGTCATGGCCGATCACCTCACTTCCCTTTCCACCCTCGAAAGCACCTCCTATGCCATGGTGGGTTTCCCACTCGCCAACACCCTTTCCGAGCACGGTCATGTCTCCCGGGCCCTTTGCGAGGCGGATTACGATGGGAATCTTAAGAAAATCGTGGAGCGGATCAAGGTACGTAAAACACGAGGCGGGGCGGAATACCTGGACGAGAAAGGAATGGGCCATCCACTGAGAGTAGATGAGTTGGTTTCCATGAATATCTGGGGGCTTACCCCTGCGGTCTTCCGCCAATTCGGTGATTTGTTGGGGAATTTCCTTCGCGAACAAGGCGATACGGAAAACTCCGAGTTCCTGATCCCTAAAGCCATCGATCTGTTGATCGCCCAAAAACGAGCCGAAGTGAAAATCCTCCCCACATCCGATTCCTGGTTCGGGCTCACTTACCCAGAGGACCGCAAACAGGCTGAGGTTTCTATCAGACGATTGGTTTCAGAAGGGGTTTATCCGGAAGATCTTTGGGTCTAAGGAATTTAAGCGGAATCGCGAACGATCAAATGGGTCTTGATCTGCAGGGTGGAGCGGATCTTTTCCTCACCTAGAACCAGCCTCATGAGTTTGTGCACAGCCTGCTTTCCTAATTCATGCGGGTCATATCCCACGGTGGTCAACGCGGGGGTCACGTAGGAAGCCATTTCGATATCGTCAAATCCCACGACAGCGAATGCGCCTTCTTTTTTTCGGTTTTGCAGGGCCTTCAATACGCCGATGGCCATCCCATCGTTGGCGGCGAATACAGCTGTCGGGGGATTCCTCATTTCCAGAAATTTGGCGGCCGCTTGAATGCCAGACGGAATAGTGTAATCCCCCGGTTGGATCAAGCTTTCCTCAACGGTGATCCCGGATTCCTTCAAAGCCAGCCGGTAGCCTTCCTCCCGATCCGCTGAATCGCTCATGTCCATCCGGCCCCCTATAAAACCAATCCTTTTATGCCCTTTTTGGATCAGGTATTCGGTCGCCTGTTTTCCGCCGTTGAGATTGTCCAGAGCTATCGTGGGCATGAGATATTCGAAACGTTTTTCACCGGCGACCACCATGGGAAACTTGCGCTGGTTTAAACTCCGGATCAGTCCTTCCATCTGGGGAGAGGGCAGGAAAAACAAAAGGCCGTCCACAACCGGCGGTTCGGTCAGTGTATGAACGATCTCACGTTCCTCGATGGTCCCGACGGGCAAGGTCGCGAGGGTCAAAAGCTTGCCGTGGCGCCTGGCTTCCTCCTCCATTCCCGCGATAACCGCGGCCACAAAAAGGTTCAAAGAGGGGGTGACAACACCTAGGAAGCCGGTCTTATGGGAAGCCGCCAAACCGCGCGCAAACCGGTTGGGCCGGTAATGCATCTTTTCCATCATGGCTTTAACTTTTTGCTCGGTCTCGTATTTTACGGCGAGTCCGTTCAATACCCGCGAGACGGTCGCCTTGGAAACTCCGGTATTTTCGGCGATCTGCTGAATCGTCACTCCCATGGCTTCTCCTTAAGAAAATAAATATATAAATCAGGAATTTTGGAGGTCGGCGGCCTGAAACTTTCAGGGAATTAATGTAACCGGTTCAATTATTACTCTTTAAACGGGTTAAGACAAAGAAAAATCGCTGGAGGAAGGTACCTTTATAGGCAAGTCAAAATAATCTTCCGAATTTTTCCAAAATCCACACCAATCCGTTCTTGGCGTTTTGACAGTGAATATCTTATGGTTTACAAATTTTGTTGAAGAAAAGAAAGGCCTGGGCTTGGGTCAAAAACCTTGGGATGGCTCAGATAGCTCAATGATCAGGGGCAATTAGGGACAAGACGCAAATTATCCATATAGATATTCCCGGTGCCGTTAGGTATTCCGTTCGAGTTTCCGGTGGCGTTATTGTTATACACGAAGGTCCATTTGGTCATTCCCTCATTCGGGTTTATGGTTCCCGCCGAAAAATTGATGTTCCAAACAATACTTTGCGACCCGGCGTTTATGGTCGGGTAATCCCCGCTGATAAACTGAAAATACTTATTCTCTGTGGGTGATCCATCATCCGCCACGAATAAAAGGGTGTGATATCCCGCCCCATTGACCACGGATGGATCCACCGTGACATCCATAATCACTTGGATCGTATTGGTAAGGGTGAGTGGTTTGGCAAAGGTCATGATCATGATGTTTTGGTTGAAAGAAACAGGAGTGAGGATATCCACATCCAATGAGTAAAGTCCCTGGGTCACGTAATAGGGGGATCGGGTCAGGATAGAGGTGTAGGTAACCCCATTCGAAGGATCATTCAATGTCACTCCCGCGTCCGGTACGTAAGATATGGTGGTAACGCTGCCGCTCACACTGGTCACGGGAGCCGTCTCAAATCCTGCGAGTAGCGTATCCGGGCAGGGCGCGTGATATTCCATCGTGGCCGCGGAAGGAGTTCTTTGAGAACAGCCGTTGGCCCAGCTAAACAATAGAACAATAACCAGCAAGGCCAAGCCCGGTATTAGAAAATTATCTTTCCTCACGACTTCCTCCTGAATCCCACCTTATAAATCATACCGCCGAAATCATCATTGGAACGCTCCCGGCAGTTCCCCGGCTAAAACAGGACTTCATAGCTTATCTCCCCAAATTGGTTGTTGAGCGTCCCCTGTGTTTGTCCCGAGGGAAGCATGTTTCCAAAAGTCCAACTGTAATCCAAGGAGAGGCTTGAGTTCCGATTCACCTTAAAGGATGTGGACCATCGGAGGCTCTGGACCGTCCCATTGATCTGGACCGATTTGTAGGCTCCCACGTCCGATCCGTCATAAAGATAGGTGTACCTGGCGTAAAGGGATCCGCCGTAACCATATTCCGTTCCATTCGCCTGTCTATCGCTAAAGGCCGCGGACATTTCCCACACCGGGAGGATCTCGACCCGCACTCCCCCGATCGCCCAAAGGCTGGTCAATGTTCCCAGGGAACTGGAGGTTTGTTCATAGCGGAAGTTGCTCCCGATCTCCAAAACCCGGTCCCAACCCAGGGACGGTCCAAGGTTGAAGCTGGGGCCGATATTGACGTAGGTGAAATTGCGCACCGGAGCCGCTCCCGAGTTGACCTCCACCGGCACTAAGGTTGTCACAGCCGGGGGCAAAGCCATCTCCCCGGTGATCTCCTGGACTAGATAGGCCGCCCCCAGCACCTTCAACGTTTGGTGCTCCAGGGCCTTAATATTTAACTCAAGCCCGATCCCCTGTCGGTTGGGGGTCGCCAATCCATAAGGGAATGTATTGTCTTGGGTCCGATCGTAGAAACCGTATATCTGTCCTGGCCGGGGAACATTGGTGAGGAAGTCCTGGCCCCGCAAAGGCGCCTGCCATTGTTCAGCGGAGGGAATATATTTCGCCATGCTGGAAAGATCGGTGACGGCGTCCTGCCGAGTTTGGGCCAATGGGTTGTAATAATAAGGGCCCACATTCAAATAGACGAAAGAAACACTGGAATCGCCCAATTGTAGATAGGGACCGCCCATCAACGCGTAATCGGTGATGACCCTATTGGGGTCGAGTTTATCGTCCTGGTAGCTGGTATAAGCGTATTCTCCCTCTATTCCAACAGAGGTCCCATTCCCGAAGTCCATTTTGAAATCCGGTTTGACGCTGCCCGTCAGGTATTGATGGGCCCAAGTAGAAGGATTGGTGGGACTGTAGGAAGACCCGGGGGCATCGGTATACAGGGGTTCATCCAGTATGGTTCCGTAGGTATCCAATTGCGCTTGAAAAGATATTCCATCGCCGTACCATTTTTTAGTCTTGAAGGACGCCGTTCCGGCTGCTAACCAATCCGTGAATTGATCCGGGCCAAAATACCATCCTCCGAAATTACCCGTATCATCAAACCCATTACGGATCATATGGATAAAACTGGAGACTTTCAGTTGGTCCGCCCAATCGGAGTCGGGCCAGAGGATATGGGTTCCCACCTTCAAACCCCGGAAAGGCCAATTGGGTTCCTGGTCAAAAAAGCTCTCGTATTTCAAGGTCGCGTCCTGCCTTGCCCACATTTCGGGGACGTATTTCAAGTCCAGGCTGTCGCGGTTCCAAAGGGTCAGGGGGGTGTACGCTTCCTCGAAATCGCCTAAAGTTGCCGAAAGCCAAGGCGGATTGAAATCCAGGGACAAGCGTCGGAGGCTCAGGACGAAGTTGCTGCTGGTAGAAACGCTGAAAGGGGAATCCTGTATAAATTCACCATTCAAGGAAGAATGGGAAGGGGCGTTGAAAGGATTGGCCGAAAAATTCGTTTCGGCGCGGATGATGCCGCTGAATTTGATCTCTTTCGTGACGATTGCCTCGGGCTCCAGGTCCAGATAACCATAGGTCATCCTCATTCCCGGATTGGGAAAATAAGCGTTTGAATAATCCCCCGAATATTGCTGGGTAAAACCAAAGGCCCTTCCCAATCCATGGATGGCAATGGTCGGGTATTGGTCGATCCCCTTCAGCCTTTTACGCAGGGCGTATTCCTGGTTCTCCATGTCATTCAAAGAATCGCCTAAAGCCTTAACGCTTTCATTCAACTTGCCCAATTCGTACTGGTAGGTTTCTTCCAGGTTATGCAGGATCACCCCGGTTTTATAGATCACGGAAGGGGAGGTCCGGGATGATGGAGCCGCGTCGGCCGAACTCACGACAGGAGAATGTGCGTCCGCCACCACTATTTCATCGTAGCGGGCCCGCGCTTTCAGGATATCCCGGGCAACATCGAAGCGGGTTAAAGGAGGGGCCATTTCACCCGGGGATAAAAGCCGGGCGTCGATCAATTGCCGAAGCTGCCCATAAACCGGGTCATCCGCCGGCACCACCGAGAACAAAGCGTCTCCCGTCGTCGCGCCGACGACGGCCAAACCATTCAGGGTAAAAAGGGCAAAAAACAAAACCCCTCGGGCCATGAGTTTCCAATAGGCGGTTCGCTCCAAGCGGTGTTCCCTGACCCCGGGAATTTTAGAAGCTGACGTCATAGGTCAACCTCCATATCTGTTCGCGCCGGTCAAATCCGGGAACATCGTTCCAGGTATACTGATTGTAAAACCAATCCCCATGGATATCGAAGGTGGGGCTCAAGGGGCATTTGAAGCCAAAGGCGAAAGAGGCAAGGGTAATGTTCAAGGCTTGGTCGTGATAATTTCCCAGTTGGGAATTATCAACAATGGAGGAATAGCTGGCCAAAGTCGGCGGCTGGCCGGTGTTTATCAACGTATATTCATTCCCGCTGGATTGAGCTAACTTAAAGGCGCCGGAAAGAGTCAATCCTTCCAACAAGGGGATCTGGGGAAATGGGCCCGCGTCCGCGCAGACGATGAAGGTATCCACGCTGAAAAGGGGCGTACCCAAACCCAGGTTGGTCGTTTGGTGCTTGTAATCGAATGCCAGGTCACAGGTCGGGGGTAAACCTTCCAAACCCTTGGCCCAGTCGACCGAAAGGGCGCCTTCGTACCCCTCGAAGGCCCTGGTGTTGGTTTGGCGGGCGTCGCTATCCACCGGCAGTACGGTCCCTGTCCCGCTCCCAGTCCATATGTAATCTGGCTGTATCTCGTTCATATTCATATATGAAGCCTGGGGCTTGACCCATCCTCCTTTTCCCATGTTCGCTGAGAACCCGAACACAAAACCCTCTCGATTAGGGGTCGCGTCCCCATAAGGCAGCGCGTTTTCCGCCATACGGTCATAAGGGGCGAACGCGGGCCGGGTCACGTTTTGGAAAACATAACCGTTCAAGTAACCATTAAGGGCATCGTCCAGATTTTGGTTGCCGTTCAGGTAACCCGAACCAGCCGCGCCCGCGATGGGGGAGTATCGGTTGGTTTGGGCTCCCGGCGAGAAAAAATCCGGCCCGTTGGAGAGATACTTCGCCGTCACATGGGCGCCCTCCACGTCCAGGGATCCGTTGCCCAAGAAAGCCCAATCCGTATAGACGCTTCCAGCGTTGTTGGAATCGTCTTGATATCGGCTTTCGGCGTATTCCGCCGACCCGGTCAGGCTCACCCCTTTTCGAAGGGGAAGGTTTCCGCTGACAGAAAGGCTTCCCACTTGATATTGCCGGGCGAAGGTGGAGGGGATGGCGGGGTTATAGGCCAGATCGGCCGTGCCCGTATCGTTCCAAAGTTGTAATCCGGCCCCCTTGATTTCCAGCTTGTCGCCGAAGAAACCCATGGATCCTTCGGCCCCCGCGTAATTGTTCCCAAAAGCGAAAAGAGACGCGGTACTCAACTCCCCGGCCATGGCCTGCAGGTGGAATGAACTGACCACCGGATTATCCAGTACCGCCTGGTCCGAGGCGGCCTGTAAACCCCTCATATGCCAATCGGGCCCATGGTCCATATAGACCATTTCCTCCACATCCTTTCGGGCGCGGTAATAGGAGGTCGGCTCTATCAGGGTGTAAACAGGGATCTCGGAATTCCAAAGGGTCAGGGGTGTGTAGCGGCGGTAAAAATCACCCGCGGTCAAGGTGGCCACGTCATTGACGTTGTTCAGGGACAGCCATCGCAGATTGTAATCGGGATTGAGGGGCTCGCCAAAAACGAAGCCGATGGTCCGGTAGATGCGAAGGTCGGCGTCGAAAAGGACGAAGGGCACGGGAACACTTTTGAATTTCAGGTCCGCGAACATAACGGCGTTGTAGTCCATGGCGGGATAGATGGCGTTGGCACCGAAGCCCCGGAAGAGGTTGAAATAGCTCCTGGAATAACCCGAAAGCAGGGTACCTGTGCGAGCCAGATCCTTTTCTTGGAGGGCTGAGAACCTTTCACTGAGTTCTTCCGAGTTGCGAAGGCGGTCCTCCAGTTGTTCCACTTCCACGTCCATGACAGAAAGTTCCCAATTGAATTCATCCAATAAAACCGCCAGGCTCTTTCCCGCCGACGAAGAGCCGGGGGTGGCGGAAGGCGGCAAGTCATTCACCTTCTTGGCGGCCTGGGCGATCAGCTGGGCCACTTCCAGGTTGGTCAATTCCCCCACGGGGTTTTCAGGTTTCGTGACCCAACCCGCCTGGGCCAAGGTCTCCAGGTCCGTGTCGATCCAGCCATCCCTTTGGAACGAGGCCAAGGAACCGTGTTCGGCAAAAACCGGCAAGGCCATGGCCAGGAACATTCCCAAGATCAAAAAGGCCGTTCGATCATTTCTTTTTTGGTTTTCGGTCACTTTCACACGTTCACCCTTTTGCCCATTCGTTCTCATCTTTTTTTAAAACTGCATCAAGAAATAGGTGTAAACCTGGTCCGCCTGGTAGTTGCTGGCGGGGACATAAGCGTCCTGGAAGGTCAGATGTTTATAACGAACTTCCAGTTTCGAGCCTCCCCAGGGAATGTCATAAGCCAAACCTGCCCCCAAGGAATCGGTGCGGTAATCCACCAAAGGCCAGGTGTAATTGGATTTCCAAAGCTCAATTCCATAATCGGCCATCACATTCAGGAAGGGGAAAAGCTGGTACAAGAAGGAAGTGTCGTAAACGGTCTGGTCAAAAAGGCTGGGGATGTGTCCAAGGGTCTGTCCGGGACGATTGGGATCGGGCAAGTTGGATAAGGTAGTCGTTGTCGTGTCCCCTGAAACTTGGTGGTCGGTGAAAAAAAAGTCCCCATAAAAGGGCCGACTCATTCCTAACATCTTGTTGAATTGGAACTTGGTAGTGAGGGTGATGTAGTTGAAGGTCTTGAGATGATCTAACGGGGTGTAAAGATTCGTCGTAACACCCCCGGAAACCTTGGTCGCGATGACCCCGGGAGAGGCATAGACGGGCAGGATGAAGGGAACGCGCTGGGTGGCTCCAGTGGCGACAAAAATGTCCTCATTGCCGGTGGCGTTTCCGACCTTACGAGCGTCTTCGATATCCTGAACGTAGGCCTTCCCCACCGGGTTGACCCCGCTGTATCCGCCCCAAGCCGAACCCCAAAGTCCCAAATCTTCGGGGTAATAAGCCGTGATCAAATCGTAGGCCTCCACCACGTTATAGCCCAACTCATCGGGGATCACTCGGTATTCGGTCTTTTGGGCCAGGTCCAGATTCACCACGATATCGTCCAGGAAACTTGGCCAATCCTTCATCCAGTTTTCCTGACGCCCCTTCCATCCCAAATTGGCCCGCCAACCGTAGCGGTCGCTGATCAGGTCATCCACCATCCCAATGAAGCCGTATTGGTTGTCCGGGTAAGGAGCGGCGCCGGGCACCGCGTAACCATATTGGGCCTTATTAAAACCGGCTAAAATGACCTTACTTTGGGTATTGATAAAGGTGTCGCTGATGGCCGTGTAATAAAGGGTCAGGGGATAGATATTCACGGAGGCTTGTCCCGCGGGAGCTTCCAACGCCTGGGGGTTGATGGTTCCATTCGTGAGGGAAACCCCTCCCGCCGCCAGGGTCGCCGGACCGCCACTGGGCGTCCACAAACCAGTGTAAAAATGCGAATATCCGCCCTCGATATCCAAAAATACTGGTTTCAGATCGATCCCGATATCCGCCGCGTATGTTTTCTGGTCCATGACCGGGGTCAAGGTGGTCGGGGAATCGGGCACCACGCCATAGTTTTCATTGACCCATTCCGTTGAGATACCGGTCTGCAAATGGCCGTCGAACCAGGGCTGGGAATATTTCAGGGCTTCCTCCCATTTTTGTGACGCCGTCCTGTCCACCCGGCCCACCAGGAAGGTGGCCTTCGCGTCCTTACTGAGCAGGGGCAATTGGGTCCCGATCATGTACAACCCGTCGAAAACCTGTTGAGAGTTGTTGGAGTTTATCCAGGAGGCGTAGCTGGGGACATAACTGAGGTTGGTGATGTAATCGTCCCAGTTCTTCTGGTTCTTATCGCCTGAATACTTCTTGATGTCGAAAGGGTCCTCAAACCGCTGGTTCGCGGTGGAGGCCCCGCGGGTGAAGTCTCCCAGGTCCGTATCGCTGGAGTAATACTCCACCGCCACCGTGCTATTCCATTTGCCCAGCATCCCGTCGAACTCATAATTGATGGAGGGACTGTTTAGATAGATGGAAGCGGGACCGGCGGAGGCGTTCGAATCGTAGATCAAACCTTCGAGTCCCAGGTTGATGGATCCCTTCCCGCCCAGGTCCGCCCAAAACCCCAAGTTCATCTCGTTTTTCAGTTTCATGGCGTTCATGGTCGCCAGGGGACCCGAGATCTGGAGGTCCTCCACCCGGACGTCGGTTTCATAAATCAGATGGGGTGAACCGCCGGATTTATTGGACTTGCGGGCGGCCGATTCCACATCGTCCTGGACCGTATTTAAATGGTCCAGTTCGGCCTCCTGCTCCTTGACCCGTTTGTCATCCAGGCTCAAGCGGGTCCTGAGGTATTGGGTCTCCAACCGGAATTCCTTGCGCAACGCCACGATTTCTTTTTTTACCGTCGGGGAAACGTCAGGTGAAAGATAGGGACCGCTATAAACCGAAACAGGGGCCTGGGAAACTCCTGCGCCCATGGATGGGCGGGTCTCTTTCAGGACAGGAACCGGGGCCTCGGGAACAATGGACAGATCAGCGGAACTTCCTTCGCTTGGCTCGTTTGGGGCTTGAACGGCGGGAGCCTGAGCCGGCGTCATGACCGCGGGTACGGAGATGGATGTCGGCGCGGAAGAGGCTTGATCCAATCGGGACTGGGCTTTTTCAGTGTAAAGGGCCAATTCCAAACGGGTGACGACCAAACCCTGGTCGAGCACGGCTTTGTCCTGGGAGTCCAGAAGTCCGGCGTCGCCCAGTTTTTTCACCCTTTGGTAAAGTTCGTTATCGGAGGTGACGTTTTCCAAGGGAAAGGCGCGCAGGCCGTTGAGACCCCCGAGAAAAAAAATTCCCAGGAAAAAAAATTTAAGAAGTCGGCTCATTTTCACTTTCATGTGCTTAATTTAACTTTTTTAAAAAACAATGCTTTTCACCGTGTCTCTGAGGTGAGATTTTTTGAAGCTCTCAATAAAACTCAACCTCATCCACCCAGTAATCGATCTTGTAGCTTCCCGCGTTATTGCCGCTTCCGTCCACCCACTCCACATCGATGATCTCCTTCAAATGATCGGTAAAATCAGGGGGTGCGACGGGCGAACCCCAGCCCGATCCCCTCTTCAGATCGGCGAAAGCCAGGTCTTTCTTGATCCAATCGGCGGCCGCCGGAAGGTCCGTCCCGAAATGATTGAAACATCCGTCCGTGCAAGTCCCGCCGTTGGAGGTAGGAACGGTCGCGGCGATGGGAACGCTGAACCGATGGCTGGTGGCCTGGTCGTCGGCAGGACATTTATAGTAAAAGCGGATGCCTTGAAAGGGGCTGGCGTCGAAAAAACCCCTGGACTTGAACTTGCCCGACAGAACGAAAGAGGGGTAGGTATTGTCGCCCTTGTTGATCAGGGTGCCAGAAACGTGGAGAGCCATCGCGGTTCCATTGGCCCCGCCAGGGACCACCAGGGGCGTGTTCACGGTGCCGCTATAAGTCGTCGCGGTCCACATCCCCGCCTTCGCCCCGTAAAGTTTGGGATTCATATGGACCGAACCATCCTCGAAATCGCTAATGAGGGCCTGGTCGGGAGGGACCACGACTTTGGGGGCCAGTTTGGCCGGATTCTTCAACCCATCGGAAAGGGATTCCTCTTTGGAGCCTTCGTTGATGAGGACCGCCCCGCAGCCGGCGAGGAGAATGGCCATACCAAAAAAAAGAACCACGAAGGTCGTTTTCGACGGGGCCATAGTCACCTTTAAGAACAGGAATCGAACCAACCGGCCCGGGTCAGGCCCGGCCAGCTCTCCCCAACGTGACTTACTTTACTAAAAGGACCCGACATATAAAACCAATTAAATCCGATAAAGGAACATATCCAGGAACATCATTAAACATTTTCCAGAAAGTTTCCAAAATCCAAATCCCTCATCGCTCAACCGCCCGGGCGGTCCGGTTCGGAACAAAATATTTCGCCATTGGGATTTATATTAACGGTTTTAAGCCCGAATATTTCCCTGTTTAAAATTTAAAACCTATAATAATTTTTCCTGACCCTATCCTTGGAGGCTTTCATGAACCGGCACCTCCCTTTCCTTCCGATCCTCGCGATCTCGATCGGAGCCATGGCTTTTTTTCAAACGGGTTGCACGATCCGACCCATGGCATCCTTGCAGAAATCCCAGGACGAGGCCTCCAGCGCCATCCAGTTCTATGGACCCTCCTGGGCCGACTCCTCGGGCCGTGACGGCAAGGGCGGCGTGAGCATCGTCACCCAGGGCGATACCCACAATTTCCTCCTGCGGAACGACCCCAGCAAGAAAAAGATCGACGCCCAGACCCTCTCGGACCAACCCGATTGGGTGGTTTTCGACAGCGACGGCGCCTCGGACCAGTGCCTTTCTTACGAGTTCACCTGGAACACGACCCCCACGGACAAGTTTTGGGGCAAGAAATGGGCGGGAGGCGGCGTGGCTTTCAACAAGAATTGGTCCGCGGTAAACTTGACCGACGCCAAATACCTGGTTTTCTACGCCAAGACCAACGCCCCAGGGGTCGATCTCAATGTGGCCCTGACGGGAACGACCGATTCCTCGGCGACAGGGTCGGTCAAAGTCTCGGATTTCGCCGCGGGCCATAAGATCGGGCCCGACTGGACCCAGGTCATCATCCCCCTCTCCTCCATCCCGAACCTTTCCAAGCTGGATATCACCCAGTGCAAGATCGTGCGGTTCGACCTTATCGGGGATTACCCCGAGAATCAGCCGGCCTATGTGCGCCTGGATAAGCTTTATTTCACCCAAGCCAAGATGGTGACGCCGATTTCCAATCTGGGCTGGCAAAAGATCCCCACCGGGGTTTTCCTGGTCTGGGACAAGGCCCCTGAGGAGGAGGTCAGCCGGTTCATCCTCACGGTGGACGGCCAGAACGTGGGCGAGGTCGACGGAACGGCCCGAACCGCCAAACTTCCCGCCTCTTATTTCCAGACCCCAGGTCAACACACCGTTGGAGTGGCCGCGGCCAACGACACCCAGACCTCCTCGCTCCAAACCTGTGCGGTGGACCTGTCTCCCAAGTTGTCCGGTACGGCCGTAGTGAACCTTTCAGCCAAAGCGGACCACCCCATTTCCCCTTACCTCTACGGTTTCAATTACCTGCCCACGGACAGCCTCCGGAAGGCGGGAGGCACTTTGAACCGTTGGGGGGGTAATGCCACCACCAACTACAACTGGAAGGATGACGCCGATAACCGCGGCGCCGATTGGTACTTCCTGAATACAAGCCAGGCGGGGCCCGGGGCCGCCGAAAAGGACAAGCGCTACTACCAATTCATCCAGGATTCCTTTAAAGGCGGCGCCCAGGCCATCATCACCATTCCCACCATCGGCTGGGTGGCCAAGGCTCCCCCGCCCGGCGGCAAGGAACTGTGTTCCTATCCCACGTCCCTTTACCCCAACCAGGAGGCCACCGACGGCCAAGGGGCGGGTAACGGCGTCTTGGCGAACAAGAAAGGTTTCATCTGGGACAACGATCCCAACTTGAACTACATCCCCTCCACCCCTGAGTTCCAAAAGGAATGGGTGTCCACCATCGTAAAGAATTTCAAATCCGCCGCCCAGGGAGGGGTGCGTTTCTACCAGATGGACAACGAACCAGGCTTGTGGTGTTTCAACCACCGCGACGTTTCCCCCAAAGGTCCCGGTTATGAGGATATGGTGGTCCTGAACGCGAAATACGCCATGGCGGTCAAATCGGTCGATCCAGACGCGCAGGTCATCGGTTATACGGCTTGGGGCGTGAAGGAATTGGCCGGTTCCCCCTGGGATGATTTCCCGGGCGGCGTGTCTCATTACAAGGAACAGGGGGGCGAGGGCGAAAAGTGGACCGATCGCAAGGCCCACGGCAACGTACCCCAGGTGGTCTATTACCTCATTTGCATGAACAAATACTCCAAAAAAGTGGGCAAGCGCCTCATCGACTACCTGGACGACCATGGTTTTCCCGAGGTCTGGGGCAAGAACGCCAAGGGCGAGAAATTGAACGTCCTGGGCGATTACCCCTATGATCCCGTCCTGACCCCCAAGCAGTTCGACGCCCTGCGTATCTTTTACGACCCGACCTTCGAGAGTCCGGATAGCTGGTGCGCTCTGCCCCAATTAAAAGCCTATCTTTTCGATCCTTTCCGCCCCCTCATCCCCAACCTCAAGAAGATGATCGCCCAATACTACCCGGGCACGAAGCTTTCCATGACCGAGTACTACCCGGCCAGCGCCCACTACTATCATGGCGGGCTCTTGCAGATCGTGACCATGGGTATCTATATGAGGGAAGGCCTGGACATGGCCTGTGAATGGGGTTCTTCCGGGGAGGGTAATTACGTCTTCCTGGGACACCAGTTCTACAGCAACTATGACGGCAAGGGTTCCAAGGTCCTGGGAGATTACGTGCCCTGCACTTCCTCCGACCCCGACCTATACAGTTTCGGCGCGAGGGACGGGGCGAAAAACTTCGTCATCCTGGTCAACCGCAACCACGACAAGGAATTCGAGACCAAGGTGAACCTGCCCCAAACGGCCTCCACCTATGAGCTTTACACCATGTCGGAAAGCCTCGGCTGTAGGCTGGTGGATTCCGGGAAACACCCCGCGCCCGGGGCGACCCTTTCCATCCATGTACCGGCCTTCTCGGCGATCCTGGTGGTCGCCGAAACGGGAAAATGAATAATGGGTACAAACAAGAACACAGTCTTGCGGTTCACCGGGAATAACTGAACAAAACCTCAGACGCCTGGTGATATAATTTTTGAAGCGCTTTTAGATCGGTCTGGATGTGTCCGGTTTAAACAAGCGAGGAGGATGACTGATGAAGCGATTGCTCTGGTTGACCCCGATATTCCTCATGGTCGCGACGGTCCTTTGGGTCGGGACTCAAGGGTGTCATAACGCGATGGCTCCGGCTTTCCCCCCCACTCCTACCAACACTTTCACGCCGACCTCGACCGCAACCTCCATTTATGCCACTTGCACCTCCACCACCACACCTGTACTCATCGATGATTTCGAGGCCAATACCAACGCCAACACCGCGGTGCTTTCCAACCAATGCCGGGCGGGGTTCTATTTCACCTTCGGGTCCACTGCCAACCCCCAGATGAACGCCTCCATCGCTAATCCCGGGACCGGCTATGGCTGCTCCTCTGGGTCCAGCAACAACGCCCTGCACCTGGTCAGCGGGCCGGTAACAGGTTACGGCGCCGTTTTCGCCTTGTCCCCCCAATCGGGCGGGGCCGCCTATAACATCACCCAATTCAAGGGCATCCAGTTTTGTGGGAAGCTCGGACCTACCGCGGGCGCGGTCGGCCCCAATTCCTTCCAGACCGACGATTCCGGTTCCGGGGTCCTGACGGTGACCCTCCCAGCCTTCACGACCACCTGGTCCTCCTATAGCTACTCCTTTTCGTCGATGACCGGCACCGAGAACCCAGCCCTGACCGTCCGATTCCTTTGGATCACCGCGACCACCACCGCTTCGGTGGACTACTTTCTGGATAACATCAGCTTCTATTGATCGATTCTTTACCCACAACTAAAAAAGCCCGGGACTCTTTCGAGACCGGGCTTTTCTCGTTTTGAATGCTTATAACCGGATTCGTGTTTTGTTTGTCCGCCCTGGTCGCCAAGTCACTTAACCCACGGTCGTGGTAAAACCAAAACCTTTAAGACCGGACGTGCGTTTTCCTTGGCCGGAGGATCATTTCACCCCGAAATACTTCCGGTTCACATCCGCGGTCAACTTGGGCAGGATGTCCTCGGGTTTTTTCATGCCCATCCAGGCCGGGTCCAACCCCGGGCTGATCTGGCCGTTCCAGATCTCGCTCCAGTTCTTGACGAAAGGGGTGAAGTAAGCGTTTTTCGGCATATCCAGCAGGATCTTCTTGTGGGCCGCTCCGGGGCTTTTCAGGAAAGCGTCCGAACCCGCCACCTTGACCAGGGCCGGCTGGATCATGCCGGTCGCGGCGATCTGGCTGGCGACCTCCGCGCTCGTCAGTTCCTTGAGGACGATCCAGGCGTTGTCCATGTTCTTGCAATCCTTGCTGATGGCGTAACCCGACCCTCCGCATTGCCAGCCTTGTTTCCCGCTGGGACCGTGGGGAAACTCCACCACGTCGAAATCCAGGTCCTTTTTCTGAAGGAAGTGGGGGGTATGCCATACTCCCGAACCCATCATGGCCGTTTGGCCGTTCATGAACATGTTCTCAGCCCCGCTCCCGAATGCGAAATTCTGGAGTTCGCTCATGGTGGGGGAGACATGGTAGGTGTAGATCATGTCCCAACGGAACCGGAAGGCCTGCATGGCCTCGGGTGAGTCCAGGGTCATTCGGGTGGGATGGTCCGCGCTATCCGTGAAATAACCGCCGTTGCTCAGGACGAAATTGACCGCGTTGATCCCATAGGGGTCCACGAAAGCGAAGCGGGTGATATTGCCCGCCGCGTCCTTCTTCACCAGTTTTTGGCAGACCGCCAGAAAATCCTTCGGCCATTTCCACTTGGCCGTGGGATAGGGCAGTTGGGCCTCGTCGAAGAACTTCTTGTTGTAATAAACCAAACCGGTGGGGGCCAGGTCCGAGGGGATGGCGTAGATCTTTCCGCCCGGGCTGAAACGGCTCATGATCGCGGGGTAATAATCCTTCACGTCCAGGCCGTCCTTTTGGAAATAAGGGGTCAGGTCCACGAAAACATCGCGCAGATACAGATCCACAAACTGGCTGGCTTCCGTGCTGACGATATCGGGGGCGCTGCCGGCCACCACCTGGGTGACGATCTTTTCCTCGAAATCGTTGTAGGGAATGCTGTCCATCACCACCCTCAGCCCCGGATGGCGGCTTTGGATGTTTCGGATGGTTTGGTTCAGGATCTGCAGGATGGCGGGGTCGGTGCTGAAGATGGCTACCCGCACCACATTGCCATTGGAGGATTTAAAACAGCCCGACGAGAGAACCGCCAAAACCAGGACAGCCACGGCCAAAAAAGTGATCCGTTTCATGAACACGCTCCGATCCTTTCGCTTGAAACTCCAACCTTTTTTCAAGGCACCGACGGTCTGACAGGAACAGCCTGGGATTCAATATTCAAAACAGCTCCCGATAACCCTTCCGAACCAGCTTTGAGGACGATGGAACCAGGTTCGTGGTTCGCCCGCACGATGACCTGGGCCGATCCGTTGAAAAGGCTTCGTTTCCACGGTTTAGCCGGGATCACGGTTCGGATGGACCCGGGGTCCATATTGAGGTTGTCCCAGACCCACCGGCGCAATAATTCCGGACCCACCACCGCGTAGACATTCCGGCCCTTCCTCAAGATCGCCTTGGGCAAAGAATAACCCTGGTTGGGCTCGTCGCGCTTGATGTTCTCGGCGATCAAATGACCGTTGACGAAGATGGACTGGTTCTCCACTAGGCTCTTGGGGAAAAGTGTGACCTCGGTGTAGTCATCCAAGTTGGGCAGGTCGAAATGCCCCCGGATCACCCGGTTGGCGGGTTTGTCGCTGGAAAGCTGCCCCTGGTCATCATGACGGCCCTGGAATAGATCGGCCCAGTTGGAGTCATCCTGGCCGAACTCCACCTCCGGCCTTTTTCCCAATTCGCCTCCATCCCTCATTTTCAAACCCTCGATTTTCACATCGGCCACGCTATCGAAATATCGGTCCGGCTCGTGGCAAGAAGGGTCGCCGTTTCCCACGCCGATGATCTGGCCCGGGCCCTCCAACGAGAAACGGACGAGGTTCCCGGCGGTTGGGACCATCCGCCCTTGGCTGTCGGCCGCCTCCACCGTCACCACCGAGACATCTTCCCCATCCGCTTGGATCTTGGTCCGATCCGCCCGAAGGATCACGGATACGGGTTCACCGGCGGTTTCCCGCCTGACGCTCGACACTTCTTTTCCTCCCTGGTAACCCTTGGCCGATAAAACGCCAGGCGGTATGGCACCTGCCATTCCAAATGGGAATGGACCGGCATTGTCTTCTTGCCCAGGCTCTTGTCATTCAGGAACAATTCCACCTCATCGCAATTTCCATAGGCCTTCACCAGGATGTTCTTCCCTTCCTTACCCTTCCAATCCCAATGGGGCGTGAGGAACAATACCGGCTTCTCCGACCACCAGGCCGTCAGGTAATCGGCGCAGTCTTTGGGAAATCCGCAGGTATCCAGCACGCCATATTGGGTACTGATGGCCGGAAAGGTGAAGGGTGTTTCCTCCCCGCGATAATCGAAACCTGTCCAGAGGAAGAGCCCTCCCAGATAGGGCCGCCCGGCGTAAAACTTCCAAACATCCTCGATACTGGTCCCCTTGGGGTTAGTATCGGAGGGAGCCATGTGACAGACCGTCTTGTCGGTCTCATAGACGCCCCTGGTTTGGTTGGTGGTGCTTTCTTCGGTGGCGAAGCTGGGTTTTTGGGGGAATTTCTTGTGGTAGTCGTCCACATCGCCGTGCGCGTGATAGTTGTACCCCATCACGTCGATCACGGTGGAAGAACCCACTCCCCATCCCCCGTCGATGGCTTGGGTCACCCGCCTGGTCGGGTCCAGGCTCATCACGTAGTCCTGCATGGGTGCCGCGATCTGGGCGCCCTTCACGTCGTATTCGATCCCCCACTCCTCATTGCCGATGGACCAGGCGAAGACCGAGGGATGGTTGCGGTAAAGTTCGACCATTCGTTTGAGCCGGTCCATCAACTCGGGGCTGGTTCCCATGACCCGGTTCTCGACCAAGACCAGCATGCCTAAATGGTCACAGGCCTCCACCAGTTCGGGCGTGGGGGGGTTATGGGAACAGCGGTAGGCGTTACAGCCAAAGGACTTCAGACGCTGGATCCGGTAATACTGCAAGGCATCCGGAATGGCCGTCCCTACCCCCGCGTGATCCTGGTGGTTGCAGGTTCCTTTCAGTTCGATCCTTTCGCCATTGAGGAAGAAACCTTTGTTCGCGTCCCACTTCAGGGTGCGGATTCCGAAGGACGTCTCGGTCCGGTCCACCGCTTTCCCGTTCACGAGAAGCCGGGTGACCGCTTTATATAGATAGGGATTCTCCAAAGACCAAAGGGTCGGTTTGGATACCTTCAGCTTCACGGCAAAATCATCCGCCGACTGGGCCCTCAGGCTGGCTTTATTCAAGGCGCCTTTAGCCACTACCTTTCCATCGGCGTCCAATATGGCCTGCTCGATCTTGAAAGAGGCGGGTTTGCCCTGTTGAGCCACGATATGGTTCTGAACCGTCACCTCCGAGTATCCCTTACCCGCTTGGGTGGTCACGAAGGTCCCGTTGGTCCCGACATGCAGAGGGCTGGTCTTGTTCAGCCAGACATGGCGGTAGATCCCCGCGCCCTCGTAAAACCAGCCCTCTTCCATGGTAGCGTCCACCCGTACAGAGACCGTGTTGTCCCCGTCATAGTTGAGATCATCCGTGATGTCATATTCAAAGTTGGCGTAACCGCTTTGTTCCCGGCCCAAATAAATGCCATTGACCCAAACCACCGAATCACGGAAAACCCCGATCGAATTGCAGGCTCACGCGGCGGCCTTTATCCGAAGCGGGGATCTTGAAACTCTTGCGGTACCAACCCACGCTGGTTCCCGGGAAGTCGCGGCCTAAAGCCTTATAGCCATGGCTATAGCTGGCCTTTTCGTCGAAGGGCAGTTCGACCGCCCAATCATGGGGCAGGTCGAGGACGCGCCAGGTCCGGTCGTCGAAACCGGGGGCGGCCGGGCCGTCGCCGTAGCCCGCCTTGGCGAAATAGGAGAAAAAGGCGGTGCCATGATCGTAATCCAACCGCGGGTCGCTGGCGTGGCCCAGCGCGAAACGCCACCCCGCGTCCATCAAAAGATGTTCCCTTGGTGCTGACATATCGTTAACCTCCGCCCGAACTTGGGTTAGGGTCAAAACCGGAAGGATCAAAGTCGCGAACAACAGTATGTTTATTTTCAAGAAGGCCCGCCTTGGTCTGAGAAAAGAGTTTGGGAGAGAGTGGCATCAGGAAAGAATTATAAAGCCAAAGCCGCTCTCACCAAAGTATTCCTGTGGACACGGTCAGGATTATTAAACTTACTTGGACTTTTCTCTTTTAGGACCAATGAAAATGGTCGGGATATTTACCGTCAAAAAGCGAAAGTTCGGCATCAATCGACAACCAGACGAGCCCGTTGACCACCGAAGCCTTCTGGCGGGCTATGATAGGTAGTATCCTCATCACAGCCACAGCGATGGTTATGTTGGTGAGAAAAAACGAAAACTAAAAAATATTGAACCAAAGGGTTACAGAGGGTAAGACATAAACCGAATTTTGTTTTAAAATCAAAATTCGCCATTCCAAGCGACTCCACGAACACTGAGGTGGTCGCCCTGATGATTTTCTGAGGCGTTTTAAAACTTTTAAGGAGACGTCATGAAAGAACATCCCTATCCCCTGTTGAACCACCCAGTGGATATCAGCCGGGAATTTTCGAACCTGGAAAACACCATTTTTTTGCCGGAAAAATTGGAGCGGTTCAATCCCACTAAAGCGGAGGGCGATATTTCCTGGGGCCGATACGCCTACAAGGTGCGCATGGCCTTCAACCAGGAAGGCATCAACCTCATCACCAACCCGCCCTGGGAATTCCCCAATGAATACGGGAACGAGAAAGAGCCTTATCCCTTCTCCCTGACCTTCTATGGCGACCGCACCCTGCGCCTGCGCATGCGCGGCCGTAAATACGCGAGGAAGGCCGAGCCTTCCCTTATGCTCAAAAGCGAACCCAAGGCCACCAGCCCCTGGAAGACCATCAAAAAGAAGGGATGCGTGGTTTACCAGGGCAAGGCCGGTTCGGTCACGATCAAGGAAAACCCCTGGGCCATCGAATTCCACGACGCCTCAGGCAAACTGCTGACCAAGACCATCCACCTGAAAGACAACGAGAGCCTGCGCAATACCGACCCCCTGCCTTTCTGCTTCATTCGCCCCACGCCCGAATTTGGCCGGCGTTTCGCGGCCACTTTCCGCCTGTCGAACGACGAGAAGATCTATGGTTGCGGCGAATCCTTCACCCGGTTGAACAAACGAGGCCAGAAGGTCGTGCTTTGGACCTACGACTGCCACGGGGTCCAGCATGACGGCATGTACAAGCCCGTGCCCTTCTTTATGAGCAACCGGGGCTATGGCATGTTCCTGCATACCACCTCGCCCACAACATTCGACTTTGGCCATGCCTACGGCGAATGCACCACCCTCTTCACCGGCGATGAGGATCTGGACCTTTTCATCTTCCTGGGCAACCCTAAGGAAGTGCTGTCCGAATACACCAACCTGACGGGCCGCAGCCCCCTGCCTCCCCTCTGGAGCTTCGGGCTTTGGATGAGCAAATGCACCTACAAGAGTGAGAAGGAAGCCAGGGACGTGGCGAAGAAGCTTCGCGACCACAAGATCCCCTCCGATGTTGTGCATCTGCCATGCAGGAAGACGAAGTTCTTGTCAATGGTGTCCGGTTCGTTGGGCACTTGCGCATCCGTCAGGCGGTCAGGAACCGGTGCCGGCTGGGGATTTAGCAGAATGGTTTTGCTCCCGGAACATCTGCTCCACACCGCTGATGCTCAGATAAAGCTGGGTTTGGGCAATTTGATTGGTGCCGTGGTAAACGGTCAGCACCAATCAAATTGCCCGAACCCAGCTTACTGTAGACATCAGCGGTGTGGAGCAGAATGTACAAGACAAACCATTCTGCTAAATCCCCAGCCGGCACCGGTTCCTGACCGCCTGACGGATGGTTTTGCTCCGGAACATCTGCTCCACACCGCTGATGCTCAGATAAAGCTGGGTTTGGGCAATTTGATTGGTGCCGTGGTAAACGGTCAGCACCAGGGGCTGGGTCGTTGTCAGCCGCCTCCACCAAAATGATGCCAAAGTTGTTCGTGGCAATGTTGCCCATGAATGACTGCAGTAATACCGTGCCGCCATTGACCGCGTTGCTGATGTAGTCAACTCCGCCGCGGGATATCACCCATTTCGCCAGCCAGATAACGCGCCCAGTTTGTATCCTGTAAATATTCCATGTAGTTTGCGGGTGTCAAACCCGTGTAGGCAAACCGCAACACCTCATCCGCCTGGCTCAAGACGAACTGGTAATTCGTGTCCGTAACGCTGATGCCCGCGCTCCACGCGTTGCTTTGGAACAGGCTGCCGATGTTCAGATAAACCGGGAAAAAGTCCACTAAATCCCGAGTGCCGTGAATGCGGTACACTGGATTGAAATTCGCGTCAACCTCGCTGTAATTGTATCCGTCCGCCTGCTGGGCAGCCGACAGTCCGGGAATGCCGCCGTTCCCGCCGTCATCGCCAGAATCCTGGTTGTCATTGACCCAAAAGCGGAACGGCTCGCGAGGCGGAGGTTTGATCGGGGCCGGCGAAGGTGAAATCCATAGTGCCGTCATGGTTGGCATCCACGTTGAGGGCGATGACATCCACCACCCCAGTACCTTGCGTTCCGGTATCAATATCCGGCATCGTCACCAGTTCCGCCTGCCCCGCCTGGGTGGGGAAGAATTCCCCATACGGTGACAAAACCCCCGCCGTGTTGGTTGTAACCGCCCCGCTGGCGTTAAGCAAAGCGGGATTCGTGGCAAAATACTGGCCCAGGTAGGCGAATTTTGTCGGGCTGCTGTTGGAAACGGCATAATCCGCCCAACAAGCCAGAATCATCGGCTGGCCCACTGAGCCGACAATCAACGGCGGGGTCCGGTTTGTCACATTGAAACCGTCATCAATCGGGGTTGCAAACGGCTGCATTGGGTTAATTGACGAACCCGGTAAATCCATGGGATTTACGTAAGGGTTGACCAATGGTACAAAATAATAGTTCGTCAACAACAAAGCCGGAGCGGCACACTGACTGGCGTAACCTTCCCAATACCAACCATTGGTCTGATCTGATAATGAGATGGTCTCCGTAGCCCCCGGAGCCAGAGTTTGAAAATCCGGGCCAAGATGAGGATAAGCATGAAGATTTTCTTTCAGAAGGCACCCAGTTTCATAGGGCAAGTCAAATATGTTATGCTCTCCAGTTGGAAGGTTTACCGAGGTCGCATGATAAATACTGTCATTTGAGTTTGGATCATTGAGCCCCACATAATCTCCAAAAAATTCAGAATCCTCATTCAAACCAAACTGACCCTGGATAATCCAGTAGGGAGAGGGTTGATTCAAAATTGCCGGAGCAGGTATGTTGGTGTTGAAATTTGGAGAAAAATTGAATTGAAATGTTGGTTCAATGCCATCACCGTAAAACTGTGGCAGGTTGGTGTAGGTGCTGGTATTCAAAAAGAAATTCGCCAAATCATAATTCGCAATAAACGGCCACAGGTTGTACAACTGAAAAACGCCCGGATCTTCCGCATACGGAAAACCATCGTGACACAGAAAACTGAATTCCTCAAAATTAGTCGCGCGGTTGTTATACCGGCCTGAATAAGGGGTGCCACCCCAGTTTAAGCCCA
>CAWHOE010000033.1:0-3272 GCA_963830915.1 candidate division FCPU426 bacterium | reverse complement strand
GAAGCGGATGTGGTTGGCCTGGCAGTCGGTCACGTAGCTGAACTTGTAGTCAGTTGCCTTAACACCGTAAATGTCCCATTTGGCCCAGGCCCGTATGACGATATCGGGGGAAAGTTCCAGGACTTGGGGGTCGCTTTCGCCGTTACCGGTCTGGCTGAAGGCGTAAACCGTGATGTTGTCCATGGGGACCACCGGCATGGGGGTGGGGGAAAGGTTCCAAGGGCCGCAGCCCGTGTCCACCAGGCCGTCGGGAGGATGGGCGCTGGACTGGGCGAATAAGGACAAAGGTTGGCTCAGAAGCCCAATGACCGCCAAGAGAATAAGTTTATTATTCGCGATCTTCATCCATCGACCTTTCGGGGATGTCCGCATTTCCCGCAAAAATCGAACCCCGGATGGATTCTCATGACTGCAATTTTCGCATTTGACCGACTTCGAATAATTCCTCGGATCACCATAAAGAACCTTGAAGAAAATGATCAGAAGGCCCCCAATAACCGCTCCTACAGGGTAACCGGTTTGGTAATGGACGATCCTTCGACCCACCATGAACGCGAAAAGACAACTTAAAGCCAAAAATGCCAGCCCCAAAATTGCCAATACCACAATCCTCGCGAAGGAAAGATGGATATGCGGTTGTATCGGTTCAGCTTCTTGGAACGCTTCTTTTTTCAATCGGCGCTTGGTTTTCCCTTTGGGGATCCAAGGAATTTTGTTTTTATTCTGAGGGTACATACCAATATCTTATGCCGAAATATTTTCAAGCACCCAAGAAAAGATCCAGAACTTGACCTATTTCGCCAGGTAGCCCACCAGGTTGCCCAGGGTTTGGTTGAAACCTTCCCTCATGCCCTGGAGATAGGGTTCGGACCCGGGATTGGCCTGAAGTACCTTTACATCCACATGGACTTCGGTGCCTTCCCCTTCCCTCTCGAATAGGAAGGTCTGGCGGATCTGAACAGGGGCTTTCCGTCCTTATCCGGGACCATGCTTTCCATGACCAGTTTTTTAGTTGGGTCCACTTCTATATAAACCGCGTTGCAGACATGCTCCCAGCCATTGGGGGCGCGGAATGTGTAATCCCATTTGCCTCCCGCTCGCAGGTCCACCTTGCAGACCGGCATGGTGAAACCCCCAGGGGCCCACCAATGCACCAGGTGTTCAGCCTGGGTAAAGGCCTCGAATACCCGTTTCGGGGCCGCCTGATATTTCCGAGTTATTTGAAGGTCCAAAGGTTGGGAAGATTCTCTGTTATTAAAGTCGCTCATGGTTTGGCCGCCTTTTCGTTAATAGGGTTGGCCTATCCTAACCACAGGGTTCAACGAAAGTTAAGTGGTCATCACCAGTAATTCTCCCGAATTATTTAAAATAATCGAACTTTAATGGTCAACCAATATGGTTATTAATAATCTATATTTGGTCGTCGCTTGATAAATTGCCTCACGAGGTCATTCCATGAAAAAGATCGGCATTATCGGATACGGCAATATGGGAAGTATGCTGGCGAGGGCTTTCCTTTCTTCCGGGATCGTTCCACCCAAGGGCTTGATGGTATCGACCAAAACCAAAGACAAATTGGATTCCCTCGCCCAGGATCTGCCTGGCGCGGTGACGGCATGGAACAACCAGGATACCGCCCGGTCCTGTGGGGATCCTCTTCCTATGCGTCAAACCGATCGAAACCAAAGGCGTACTGGAAGAGATCAAGGGCCATTTACAACCGGACGCCCATCTGGTTTCCATTGTGGGGTCCTACTCCCTTTCCATGCTGGAAAACTTTTTCCCGGGTAAGATCAGCATTGCCGTCCCAAGTACGGCCGGGGAATCTGGGGAAGGTTTGTGCCTCTTGTGCCACAACAACCAAGTACAGCCTCAGGACGCGAAAACCCTGGAAAAATTGTTTGGTTCCATCGGCATGATCAAGACGCTCCCGGAAAGCGGTCTCGATGCCATTTCCACCATCACCAGCTGCGGTCCTGGCTTGTTTTCAGCCATGTTCCAGGAGTTCATCCGGGCAGGGATTCGTCAAAGCGGTCTCGCGGAAGTTGATGTGGAGGAGATGGCCGCTAGGACTATCTTGGGAACGATAAAACTGAACCTGGAAAAGAAAACAAGTTTTGAGCAGGTTATCCAGCGCACGGCCACGAAGGGAGGGACCACCCAGGAAGGGATCGATGTCATGCGCCAGGGGCTACCTCCCGTTTTTGACAGGGTTTTCAGGGCCATTCAAAAAAAACGGGAGCAGAGGGCCAAGAACCTCCAAACCTAGACAAATGACTTTGGGGCCATTCTCAAGACGTGGTCAAAGCCTTTTCAAATAGGCCTGGAGGGCCGTCTGGTCCTCCTCGCTGATGATCAAAAAGTGAAGACCGCCGATATTGCCGTTCATCCAAACCACCTCGGCGCTGGCGACCAGGGGCTGGGCCCTTCCCGGCAAGGTGATCTCAAATGCCAGGACATCGCCTTCTTTCAATGGGTGTTCGGTCGAGATCTGCATCCCGCCCAGACTGATGTCGCGAACCAAGGCGAACAAGTCTTTTTTCCCGAATTCCCGGATAGCATCGGCCTCAGTCTTATCATTGACCAAACAGTATTTGACCGGAAGATCGACCCGGACCCGGGGATGGGCCCTCTTTTCGATGAATATTTTCCCGTCTTCCATTGATGCCTCCTCGGCTCCACTCATATTCGGATCATCGCTTCTGTGAGGCGGCCCATCCTTCGTTGTACTTGCTGAAGAAAGCGTCGTAATCGCCTTTTTCAGCGTAACGCATGGGCTTGGCCCTTTCGCTGACGATCTCCGTGACTTCAGGGGAATTCCTCAGGACGGCCATCGTTTCGGAAATATAGTCGCTCAGGGGCATGGCCTTGGGGTTCATCCCCCGGTCCCCCTGCAATTCGGTCTGGACCCAAGGCGGCATGATCTCGATAACCTGGAGCGTTCGAATGCCTTCAGTTGGTAACGCAGGGATTGGGTGTAAGAGTGGATCGCCGCTTTGCTCGCGCAGTAAGACGGCAGCATGGCCGCCGGCACCATCGCGAGGGTCGAAGAAACATTCAGGATAGCTCCCTGGGGCTGGCTCATCAGCTGGCGGATCAAAGCCGCCGTGACACGGATAGGACCCAGCAGGTTGGTATTGATCGTCGCCTCGGCGTCGGCGATGTCGCCTGTGGTCATGTCTTCCACCCGCTGGATGCCGGCGTTATTGATCAACACGTTCAGTTTCGGGAACCGCTTTTGTACCGTAGCGGCGAAATCCCGCAATCCAGCC
>CAWHOE010000032.1:0-61226 GCA_963830915.1 candidate division FCPU426 bacterium | reverse complement strand
GGCAACTATGAGGAAGCCATCAATCTCGCAAAGGATATCACCGCCCGAGTTCCTCCCGCGCCTGGTTCGGACGAGGCCTTGTTTCTCCAGGGTTATATCCTGGCTTATGACAGGCTGGATTTCCAAGGCGCCCGTTCACCTTTGAAACAACTATTGGATCTTTCACCGGCAGGGAACTTCGCCCCGTCCGCGCAGAGACTATTGTCCGATTGCCGGTATTGGGACGGTAATTACGAAAAAGCCATCAAGGAATACAAAAAACTTTTGGCACTTTATGGTGATAAAGGTTTTTCCGGATACGCCCAGTTCCAAATCGCGAACTGCCTGCTTTTGAATGAGAAAGTCGGGGACGCTTTGACCGCCTACCGGGAACTGGTGGAGAAAAGCCCCACCGATCCCCTGGCGGATTCTGCCCAATTAATGGTGGCTAACACCTATTTGAAACTGCAGAATTTGAGCCAAGCCAAGACCGAACTTCAAAAATTGATGTCCATTTCCAAGAACCGCTTGGTCCAAAGCGCTGTCCAGAAAGAATTAAGACAGATGGAGGAAGAAGAACCCTTTCGAAAAGGAGTTGGCGTTCCCGAATGAACCCAGGGCTTTCTCTGAACCAATATTTATCACCCATGATCGGTGGGCTTTCAATTGGGTTGATCATTTATTCTTTTCTGAGGATGGTTTTTCAACGATTTTCCATCTCGCCTCGGATTGACCGCCCTCATCCCTTCCTGACCAGGGAAACTCTTAAAAAATATAAACTCCATTACATCGTCCTGACGATCTTGCTTGTGGCTGGGGTCCTCATGTTGGATTTTATGAAATACCTTCTCGTATTGCTTGGGGTCATTCTTTGGCTTTTCAAAAAAGTTGTTCCTCAATGGAAGAACAAACAAATATCCTTGAAAAGATTAAAAGCCATGAAGGAACTATTCCCGCAATCCATTGGAATGATGATCCAAGCTCTGAAAACCGGGCAAACCGTGCCGCAAGTGTTGGAATACCTTTCGAAAGAATGTCCCTCACCGCTCAAGGATGAATTCGCTTCTGTATGCGCGGAAGTTCAATTAGGGTCCTCCACGGAAACGGCCCTGACGAATTTTGGGAAAAGATTCCCTGATTTCGTTGAATTCCATCAATTTCTTGAATCCTACAAAATATCCCGCCAAACCGGGGCAAATTTGACCCACCTCTTGGAGGTTTTGTTGGAAGGGATGGAGGAAAAGGGAAGACTGATGAGGAAAATGGAGGCCATGACTTCCCAAGCCCGATTGTCCGGGACCATGATGGGTGTTCTCCCGGTCCTTCTTGGGTTCGTATTTTTTCTCATGGACCCGAGCTTGATGACACCGCTTTTCACTCAGCCGGCAGGTTGGGGGATATTGGTCCTGGCCGGTATTTTAGAAACGATCGGTTTTATGTGGATACGACGATTGCTTCAATTGGAGTATTGAGATGGTTCTTGGGCTTTTGACCCTTTCATCCATTGGTTTCGGCTGGTTCATCCATCGGAATTTACTGAATGGTTTGGTGTCCTTGACCCGGCACCAGCACAACCTTCGATTGACCAATATCATTACACCGAAAAAATCAGGTATTTTGTCCCAACTATTCCTCAGTGAAATGGATGGGATCGCTAGTGCCTTGAAAAGAAAATGGGCTTTGTACGCTAATTATGATCTTTATCTTGAAAGACTCATTGAAAGAATGAATCGGAAGGATATCAAACCTTCTTCTCTTCTTGGCTGGCAATGTCTGGGATCATTTGGGGCCGGTCTAGTATTGTTTTTGTTGTGTGGAAGCTTTTTCCTCGCTTTCCTGGGGTTCATTCTTGGCGTCGCTTTGCCCATCCTCTGGGCCAGGGATGAAGCGTTTAAAAGGGAAAAGTTATTGATGCGTGAACTCCCGAACGCCTTGGAAATCATCTCGCTTTGCAGCGAAGCGGGCCTTTCCCTTGAAGAAGCCATCAACCAATATTTGAAAAATGGAAGACCTGGACCCTTGACCGAGGAATTCGGAATGATCATCGAACAAACCAGAACGGGGGCCAGCCGAAAGAGCGCCTTTGAGGCGGTCAGCCGACGGTTAGACTTGACCGATTTTTCCTTGTTCACCGCAAGCTTGGTCCACGCTGAAAGGTTTGGGACAGGCGTGGCCAAAACTCTCCGCCAGTTGTCCATTACCATGAGAGATAAACAAACCCAAAGGGCCGAGAAGTCCGTCCAGGAACTTCCGGTCAAAATGCTGCTTCCCTTAATCTTTTTCATCATGCCGGTTACATTTTTGATCATTTTTGGGCCCCTGGTCCTCCAATTCCTGGGACGATGAGAATCAAACGGGTTCGGAAACCTATGTCATTCCTTTACGCATCTGGTTTTTCCTTGAGGTTGACCGGTTTGATGGGAAGAGGGAAATGGACTTTAGGATGGGACGGCATTTACTTCCCGAAATGTAGATATCTCCATACTTTTTTTACGTTCTTAAAACCAGATATCCTCTTTCTCGATGCAAATGACAGGATACTCGGAATTATTCCTTCGGCAAAAGCTTGGCGGTTTTACGGAGGCCCCCAAGGGACCCGCGCTTGTGTTGAGGTCCCGACGAGAACAGTCGCCAAGAAATGTTGGCGGCAGGGAATGACCCTGCGATGGAAAAAGAAAGTTTAAAGGATCTTAGGGTTCACAGTTGGGACCCTTCGAGCGTATAATCTGGCCTTGAAAATTACCGATAGAGGTGACCCATGTTCAACGAATTCATGAAATCCGACCCCCAGGTTTGGGAAGCCAACCTGAACGAATTGAAAAGACAGAACGAGAAACTCGAGTTGATCGCTTCGGAGAATTTCACAAGCCTCGCGGTCATGGCGGCCCAAGGCGGGGTCATGACCAATAAATACGCCGAGGGATATCCTGGGAATCGGTATTACGGAGGCTGTGAGTTCGTGGATGTGGTCGAGAATCTGGCCAGGGAAAGGGCTCGTGAACTTTTCTCCATGGCGGAATATGTGAATGTCCAGCCCCATTCGGGAAGCCAAGCGAACATGGCGGTTTATTTCACCTTCGTCAATCCGGGGGATACCATCTTGGGCTTGGACTTGACCCACGGCGGCCATTTGACCCATGGAAGTAAGGTTAATTTCTCTGGAAAGATGTATAACTTTTTCGCCTATCAGACCCGAAAAGAGGACGGCCGGGTGGATGTGGACCAAGTTCGGGATCTGGCCAAAAAACACCATCCCAAAATGATCAGTATCGGCGCCTCGGCATATTCCCGGGATTGGGATTATGCCGCGTTCCGAAAGATAGCGGATGAGGTCGGCGCCTTTCTTTGGGCCGATATCGCCCACACGGCGGGTTTAATCGCAGCCGGGGAATTGAACAACCCGATGCAGTTCTGCCATATTGTCACTACCACAACCCATAAGACACTCCGCGGGCCTCGGGGCGGAATGATCCTGATGGGCAAGGATTTCGATAATCCTTTCGGTGTTACGGCGGCCAAGAGCGGTCGTGTGCGAAAAATGGGAGAACTCCTGGATAGCCAAATCATTCCCGGCATCCAAGGCGGGCCGTTGATGCATGTCATCGGGGCAAAGGCCGTATCCTTTGCCGAGGCCTTGCGGCCTTCCTTCAAAGATTACGCTAAACAGGTCAAGGCGAACGCCAAGGTTCTCTGTGAGACTTTAGTGGGACACGGGTTCCAGGTCATCTCAGGCGGGACGGACAATCATTTGATGCTTATCGACCTCAGGAACAAGAAAGTGAATGGGAAACAGGCTCAATTGGCCCTGGATGAGGCCAACATTACTGCCAATAAGAACTCGGTTCCCTGGGACACCGAATCTCCTCTTTTGACAAGCGGTTTAAGGCTTGGCTCTCCCGCTTTAACGACCCGTGGATTCAAGGAGAATGAATTCAAAATGGTAGGAAATTGGATCAACGAGATCATTTCTTCCCCGAATAATGAGGGAATCAGGGAAAGGGTCAAAAATGAGATTTCAGAATTGACCTTGGGATTTCCTCTTTATCCGGAGTTGTTGAAGTAAAATTCAAGCGGGGTTGGGATGTCCTGGATGGGAAAAACAGCCGTTTAATTTAAAAGCTCATTTTCCCGTGGGCATGGCCAGAATCCTGGCTGGCGCCCAACTCGGAGAAGATCCACCGTCAGAGGTGATGGTTTTAGCTTCAGTCCCATTGGCATTCACCAAATAAACGTTCAAACCATCATCCTCGTTATTGTTCCAAGAACAGTAAAGTATCTTCTTGTCCATCATCGCGAACCGAGGGCAAAGAGATTTATTATTACTTGTGATATTCATTGGGTCGGTTCCATCTGCATTCATGATATAAACCTGCGAAATATTGGATCGGTATAAGTTGAATAGTATTTTATGGCCATCGTGCGAGAAGCTAGGAGATCCCAGGTTCCAATCCGTGTAATGGGTCAATTGTTTCAATGCTTTATCCGACAAGTTCATGGCCCATAAATTGAAAACTGAATCATCCTGGTTTGAAAGATAAACCAGTGTCTTGCCATCAGGGGACAGTAAAGGACAAAGGGCCGAATGGCCGATCAACAGTGTTTCCGGGTTATACCCATCAACATCCATGGACCAGATATCCCCATTCATCGCGTAAAAGATCCTATTTCCGTCCGCCGACCATGAGGGTGCTGTATTAACCAACAGGTTTTGATCCCCGGTGCGAAGGGAATTGGTCTCATCAAAAGTCAATTGAACCCTTTGGGAGCCATCCAGGTTGATTTTCCAAAGGTTATAGATTCCCCCTTCCGCGTTTGACCAATAAACCACTTGGTCGCCTTTTGGGGAACAAGCGGGGAACCATTCGGTGCTTTTTCCACTGGTTAGAGGCGTCACTTGGTTCCCGTCTAGGTCGAGACGTGCCAAATGGCCCATTTGAACATAGACGATACTGCCCTGGGCGACCACGGGGGTCGGAGTGGGAGGGGGAGGGGCTGCTTCGATTACTTTTTTCTTGCACCCGAAAGACAAGAGAGCCGCAAAAGCAAAGAATAAAAGTACCGAAAAGGTGACTTTAATGTATCGAAAGCAATAATAGCTCACTTGATTTCTCACTTTTTAGACCAATTAGGACTGATGATCCCTGTGGCCGCAATTCTGGTCTTATTAGCTCCGTTAAAGGCATCCATCGTCCACATCTCTCCATCCATCACAAAGCCTATTTTATTGCCATCCGGGGACCAAATCGCGTCGGTGACCCCTGGTTCGGTCAAGTATTTTAAGGATCCTGTATCTTGATCCCCTTTGGAAGGTTGGTCCACGATGGCAACCCGGTACCCAGTATCTGCTGTTGTTTGCTTTGCAAGAGTCATGAGGACGGGTGAACCGGATTCAACAGGGGAATAGGACAATAAAGAACCCAATTCCGGGCTGGCATTATAAATAATTAATTTTGGTAAAGAGGTATCAGGGGAAGCTGTATATATCTGGTTATTATTCTGAATAAAGGCGACCTTTCTGGCGTCGGGGGACCAGCTGAGATCCGAGACAGGAAATTTCATTTCGCCCATGTCCAATTTGTCCTTTAATCTGGGATTGACCAGCATTAAACCGAAAAAGTTGTCGCCTTTTTTCGATAGATAAGCCACGTATTTAGTGTCTCGATGGGGAGCCCATTCTATCGTCGATATTGTGTAGCTGGAATCGGGACTCGCCAAGGTTACCTGAGTCAAGTCGTCCAGTTCTATCTTCCAAATTTGACGGTTATAAATAAAGGCGATTTCATCACTTCGAGGAGACCAACTAAAGGGAGGTTTCAGGCGATTAGGATCATCAATGACCATATCGGAATAAGAAGTCAATTGTTTAAGCTCGGTGCCATCTTTCTTGATCGTATAAAGATTGATGCTTCCATCATTCATATCAGAAAGGAACGCAAGCACTTTCCCACTAGGCGACCACAAAGGGAACCAGCAATTGGCCTGGGAAGGGGAAAAACTTACCCGATTTGTTCCATCAGTATTCATAGTCTTTAAAATTCTTTTTCCGTGTTCTTCGGAGATATAAGCGATCTTTTCCACATCCACTGGAGTCGCTGTAGCCGTAGCAGTCGCGGTTGGAATGGCTGTTGGTTTGGTGACCGACATTTCAATACTGGTATCGAAGGATATGGATTTGGCCGATTTATCTGTTTTCTGAATGATCGGTGAAATCGCTTTATTTTTAATGGGTTCAGCAACTGTTGCTGGAGTGGAAATCGGGTTGATCGGAGGTGTAGCGAGGGCCGTAGAGAGGGATTTATCCTTTATTTGCTTGAAAAAAGGCAAAGACCTTTTACCGCAACCGGGAATATTAACGTCGCAACCTGAGGAAACTAGCAATAATAACAGTAGCATTGCGGAGAAAATGGATAGACTTTTTAAGGTTTCGCGCAATCGAGCGTCCCTTGTCGAGAACTTTCAACAAACTGTTATTTCGTGGCAGTTTATGGTTTTCAGCCTGAAAAGTCAACAAAATCAATGATTTTGGGGTTTCAGCCTTTAACCCTTTCAAGAAGAAGGATTAAACCAGCTCTGTCAGGTTTTAAAGTCGCTTGTATATCTGGATGTTCCTTGAATGCCGTTGATAAATGGGCCTTTTCTTTTTTGTCCAAAGCATCCATCAAATGTTTTTCTGGGAAAAGCTCAAGGAGATGGGTGGCAAAGAACTTTTCGCCATCCTTGGATAATAAAACGGCAGCTTCTGGGGAAGCCCATCGGATGTTGTATCCATCCAGTAAAAGGACAGCATGACCCTCAAACCCAGGTAATGGCCCATCCTCAATTTGATGAGCGTTTTCGGTGAGTGAAAATGCCCTTGCGGAGGGCTCTACTGGGCGGAGTTGTTCATGGAATTTCCTAACTGAATAAGAAGTGATAGTGGCCGAAAATATCACTCCGATTCCCAGGAATGTCCCCCAGAGAATTGGGCCTGGCCAAATTTGCCAGATAAGGATCATTTCATTGGTACTATTGGAGTTGGGATCTTCTAAGGACCAAATTGATGGAAAATGAAACCTCAAACCTGGATTTTTTCCGTTCGAAAGATATGCCTTGTTTCCACCATCGATGATTACATTAGGCCCTTTTGTGAACCGAAATAACAAAAGGCCATCCAATTTTTCCAGGGCATTAGCAAAGTCAATGACCGCCATATCATCTTTTAATCGAAGGGCATAATCCAGATGCTGTCTTATTAATGAGGAATCCACCATGACCCTTTGCGCGTCCTGTTCATATCCCAGATAAAAGCCTAGCATCCAACCAGCTAAGGAAAGGCTCAAAAGGATCAGAATCGCTTTTTTTTGTTTGAATTTCATCGTTTTATAATCTTTCCTAGAATGGTACAAAATATAATATAATTTCGTCTCAAATTTAACTACAAACGCAAATAAGGGCTTCCGTGAAATACCCAGCACAAAACCTCAAAAATCTTCGAAAAAACATCGACCAAATCGATTCCAAGCTTGTCCAATGGCTCAATGAGAGAGCGAAGCTGGTACTTCAGATCCGCAAAGTCAAAACAACAGGGGACCTGCATTTTTATGCTCCCCATCGGGAGATGGAAGTCTATCGGAGGATTGCCAAGCTCAATAAAGGACCTTTCCCCACTGAAACCTTGACTGCCATTTATCGGGAGATCATGTCGGGTTCCTTGGCCTTGGAGACTAAGCTTAAAGTCGCCTATTTCGGCCAAATCGGAACCAATACCCACATTGCTGCCCTGGAAAAATTCGGGTCCCAATCGGTTTATGTCCCCGGGTTGACCCTCCGTGATGTGTTCCAGGAAGTGGAAAGGGGTAGGGCCCACTACGGGGTCGTACCAATTGAGAATTCGACTGAAGGCACTATCAACCACACCCTGGACCTTTTCGTCGAATCGGACCTCAAGATCTGCTCCGAGATATTCATGCCTATCACGTATACCCTGATGTCCAAATCGGGGGACCTGGGCAAGGTCAAGAAGGTCTATAGCCATCCCCAGTCCCTGGGGCAATGCCGCCTCTGGCTGGAGGCCAACCTTCCCGGAGCCAAGATCATCGAAAGCGCGAGCACGGCCAAGGGGGCCCAATTAGCCTCGGCGGATCCTTCTTCCTCCGCCATCGCTCCCGATATGGCCGCCAGGTTATATGGGTTGAAACCCATCGCTAAGCGCATCGAGGATATGCAGGATAATTTCACACGATTCCTGGTCATCGGAAAGACCAATGCCCAACGAACCGGGGATGACAAGACATCCCTGATGGTTTCCATCAAGGACAAGGTGGGGGCCCTTTTTTCACTTCTTTATCCCTTTGAGAAATTGGGATTGAATCTGACCAATATCGAATCCAGGCCTTCCCGTAAGAAAGCCTGGGACTATTATTTCTTCATCGACTTCATGGGCCATGTCGAGGACCCCAAGGTCATCAAGGCCATCCAGGACATCGAGAAATCAACCCTGACCGTCAAGGTCCTGGGTTCCTATCCCCGCAGCGGTACTTGATCCGTGGCCTTTTCAGTCCCAATCGGTGAACATCTTCTTTCCATGAGCCCGTATGTCCCGGGAAAACCCATCGAAGAATTGGAAAGGGAACTGGGAATCAAGAACGCCTCCAAGATCGCCTCCAATGAGAACCCATTGGGTCCATCCCCTCGCGTCCTTGAAAAACTAGTGGGCATCCTTTCCAAGATCAACCGCTATCCAGACGGAGCCGCCCATGACCTAGGCCTGCCCCTCTCCCGATATTTGGGAGTGGATGTGGAACGATTGATGTTGGGGAACGGTTCCAACGAACTCATCGTACTATTGGGTCAAATGATCCTGAAGCCAGGGGATGAGGTCCTCTTTTCCGATAAGAGTTTCTTCGTTTATCGCCTGGTGACCCAATCCATGCAAGCGAAGGCCGTCTGTGTGCCCATGCAGGACCATACTCACGACCTTCAAGGGTTCTCGAAAGCCCTGACCTCCAAGACCCGGATGGTTTTTATCTGCAATCCGAACAATCCCACAGGGACCTTCGTTCCTCTCCTGGCGCTCCAGGCGTTCCTGAAGATCTGCCCCAAGGAAACCCTGGTCGTTGTGGATGAGGCCTATTACGAGTACGTCGAGGCGAAGAATTATTTTGAATCCCTTCGACTGATCGAGGAATATCCCAACCTGGTGGTCCTGAGGACCTTTTCTAAGGCGTTCGGTCTGGCCGGCTTAAGGGTAGGGTACGGCATCGGTCATCCTGACCTGGTGTCGGTCTATCAAAGGGTCAGGCAGCCTTTCAACGTGAACGGGATGGCCATGGCGGCCGCAGAGGCGGCCTTGACCGACCTTCCGCACATGAAGAAAGTGGTCGACCTGAACCGGTCGATGCGGCAGATGCTCTATGATGGCTTGGCGGAAATGGGCCTGAAACCCGTCCCGACCCAGACCAATTTCATTTATTTCGAGGTTCCCAAAGCCGATGAGCTCTATCAATCGCTATTAAGAAAGGGAATCATCGTTCGGCCCATTGGTCCCCAAGCCTTGCGGGTCACCACTGGGACGGAGACAGAAACCGAGAATTTCCTGAAAACTTTTGGAGAATTGATCGCCTGATGAAAACAAAAAAAACAGCCATTATCGGGGTCGGACTGCTGGGCGGGTCGCTGGTGCTTGCCCTGAAGAAGTTGGGGGGCTTTCAACTGGTGGGATGGAACCACCGGGCGGTCTCCCGAAGGAAAGCGTCCCGTCTCATGGCTGTGGCGTCGACCATGGAAAAAGCCGTTGAAGGTGCCGACCTAGTACTGCTTTGTTCCCATTCGGGAAGTGTTATTCAATCCCTCCCCCTGGTCATCCAAAACGCCGGATCAGAATGCCTGATCATGGATGTGTCCAGCGTCAAACAGGGCATCGTGGACGCGGCCCGAAGGATCCCAGAGGCGAAGAACCATTTCGTGCCCTGCCACCCCATGGCGGGTAAGGAAAAATCAGGCATCGAGGCTTCTGATCCGCTTATTTACAAAGATAAGATCGTTTTCATCACGCCCCTTCCAGGTACCCCGCGTAAGCTCATTGAGCGCGCCGAACTATTCTGGAAAAAGGTCGGCAGTAGGACCATCATTCTCAAGGCCGATCGACATGACCATTATGTGGCTTTGACCAGTCATCTTCCCCATCTGATCGCCTCTTCGCTGGTGACCCAGTTCGGTACCTATTCGGGAAAGGATTCTGGTTATCGGAACGCGGTGGGTTCGGGTTTCAGGGATTTGACCCGTATCGCGGCGGGACATCCGGCCATGTGGGCGGATATCCTGGTCCTGAACAAGAAACCCATCTTGAAGTTGCTTCGTGAGTATCGAAAAAGCCTCCAGACCCTTGAACGGTCAACGGCCCGGGCCTCGACCGGCCAATGGTTGAGATATTTCAAACGATCCAAGGCCATCAGGGAAAATTTATGAAACAACTGATCGTTCAACCCGCCAACGCCCTGAAAGGGACGCTTGAGGTTCCGGGGGACAAATCCATCTCCCACCGGGCCATCATCATGGGATCCTTGTCCTATGGAAAGACGAAGGTGGAGCATTTCCTTACGTCGGCCGATTGCATCTCGACTATCAACATTTTTAGGGCGATGGGTGTAAGGATCACACAAAAAGGTCAAAGCGTGACCATTGTGGGGAAGGGTTTGAATTCCTTGAAGCCTCCCAAACAGGTCCTGAACGCGGGTAATTCTGGAACTACCGCCCGCATCCTATTGGGCCTTTTGGCAGGTCAGCCATTTACCAGCCGTATCACAGGTGACAAGTATCTCAGGCGTCGACCCATGAAAAGAGTGGTGGGGCCTTTGACCCTGATGGGTGCCCGCATCACGGGCAAACAAGGAGCCGATCTGCTGCCCTTGAAACTGGAAACTCGAAAGTTATCCGGTATCACCTATAAACTGCCGGTGGCCAGCGCTCAGGTCAAAAGCGCCATCCTCATGGCGGCCCTTTTCGCCGACGGAAAAACCAAGGTCATTGAGCCCATCCCGACCCGGGACCATACCGAAAGGATGTTCAGTTCTTTTGGGGTACCTTACAAGAAAAAAGGGAATACCCTCTCAGTTCGAGGCCCAGTCTCCCCGTTCAAAGGGCAGAAAGTGACGGTTCCGGGGGACATTTCCTCGGCGGCTTTCTTCATCGTGGCCGGTCTCATCGTGCCTGGTTCCAAACTGTTGTTGAAGAACGTGGGGATCAATCCGACTCGAACGGGTCTGCTGGACGTACTCTGGGACATGGGAGCTTCCATCTCCCTGCATCCCCATCACACGGGGAAAGGCGAGGAGCCAGTCGCCGATATCACAGTCAAGTATTCCCGTCTGACCGCGGTCACGGTGGGGGGAAGCCTGGTACCCCGGATGATCGACGAATTCCCAATCCTGGCGGTCGCGGCCACCCAGGCGGAAGGCACCACGGTCATCAAGAATGCCGAGGACCTGAAAGTGAAGGAATCGGACCGCATCCTCATGATGACGGTGACCTTGAAGAAAATGGGAGCGGACATCGAATCACGGGAGGATGGTTGGATCATCAAGGGGCCCACACCGTTGAAGGGCTGCAAGCAATCCTCCGGCGGGGACCACCGGATTGCCATGGCCATGGCTGTTGCCGGTCTGGTCGCCCAAGGGCCCACGACCATCCTGGATACGGAGAATATCCGGACTTCCTTCCCCGAATTCGAGAGTTTCCTCGAACGGATCACCCGCCGGTAATAAGTCTCGAAAGGTCTCGCCATGGGTAAAGTCATCATCGTCGCCATTGACGGGCCGGCTGGGGCCGGCAAAAGCACCGTCGCCAAGACATTGGCCAGGAAACTAGGTTTCCTTCATATCGACACAGGCGCAATGTACCGTTGCGTGACACTGGCGGCCTTGAGGGAAAAGACCGACCTGAAGAACGACACCCAACTGGAATCCCTGGCACGGAATTCCAAGATCGAGTTGAAACCGGGAGAGCCTGAGAACAAGGTTTTCCTGAACGGGGAGGATGTTTCCAAGGCTATCCGAACCCCGGAGGTCACCCAGGCCTCGGCATTCATTGCCAATTCGGTGCCGGTTCGGAAGATCCTGGTGGCTCGCCAACAACAAATGGGCCGTATCGATAGTGAACCCTATGGGGGTTCGGTCCTGGAAGGCCGGGATATTGGAACGGACGTTTTTCCCGACGCCCAGTACAAGTTCTTCCTGGACGCCACTGTCGAGATGCGGGCCAAACGTAGGTTGAAGGATCTTTTAAAAGCGGGTGTCACGACCACACTCGAGGAGGTCATGGCTGACGTGAAGGCCAGGGATGACCGTGATTACAATCGGCCCGTTGGCGGTCTGCGAAAGACCCCCGAATCCATCGTGATGGACCATTCGGACCTGACCGTTGAGCAATCGGCAGAAGAGTTGTTCCGCTACATCCGTTCCAATCCCAAATAAGCGTCCTGCCAAAAGATTGTTGGGGTCCGAGGGTGAGCGTATGATGATTCACGCGCCGTCCTCCGGGCCGGCGTTCCGGATCTCCCCGAATCCACGAGGACTAGATGGCCGCACCCAAAGAAACGAACCGCTCCGAATATAAGCTGCCCTACTCCCTTTCCCTGACCTGGGCCTCCTCGACCGCCCTTTTTTCAGGCGTTCTGGCTTGGCTTGTTTCTGATTCTTGGCAAGCGGGCTTGTGCAGTGGGTTGGTCGCGGGCGTGCTTTTGCTGCTGTCCTGGCGGATCCTTTGGTGGAAGGTCCAATCGGGACTTTTGCTGGAGATGCAATCCTTCCTCATGCGATGCCGGGTCCTGCCCTCTGATTTCAAGATGAACCGTCGACTCGACCCCAAGACCATCGTCGCCAAAAAAGGCGAAATGCTGGACTTGGCCTACCAAACCTTCAGCGAGACCGAAAAGAAACTGGTCGAATCCCGTCATATCCTGGACAAGTTCGTGGGGACCAAAGCATCCCAATTCGCCACGGAGAAAGGGGCCAAAGCGGTCTGGGAAGGGGAATTGACCAGCGCCATCGTTATGTTCTCCGACGTGCGAGGTTTCACGTCCTTGACGGAGAAGCTCAAACCCCAGGAAACGGTCCGGTTCTTGAACAGGATGTTCACGGAGCTAGAGGAGATCATCGCTTTCTCCGGAGGTGAGATCAATAAATACATCGGGGACGCCATCCTGGCCTATTTCCCGTTCCCTGAGGACAATCCCCAGTCAGCGGTCAAGAAGGCGCTCCTGGCCGCCCTCCATATGCAGGATAGCTTCCACCTGACCCAGGCTACCTTCAAACAAAACTACAGCGCGGAGGTAGAGACGGGACTGGGTATTGGGGTTTGCGCGGGAAAGATCATCATCGGTAACCTGGGCTCGGCTCGGCGGATGGAATTCACGGTTATCGGCGACACGGTCAATTTTGCCTCCCGCCTATGTTCCATCGCGGAAGACGGGCAGATCCTCATCAACCAGGACCTGGCCCTCATCGCTGCGGATAATTTCCGCCTCCAAGAATTGGATGCCGTGCGCATCAAGGGTAAAAGCGGGACGCATAAACCCTACAGCCTGCTGGGAGAAAGACTCAATCCCGGCCTGGCCTGACCGTTACTGTTCGGATACCCGAAGCCATTCCACCCGTCATTGCTTTTCCATCCCCACCTCCTTATCTTGAAATGGCGTTTATCGATGAATGAGCGAGCTGCCCTTAGGGGAGGGATTCGTGAAAATAATGTTTGGCTTGTTCATCCTGGCTTTTGGGATGGAAAGTTTTATTTGGGCCCAGGAAGCTTCGTCCACACCGACCAAAACGAGTAAAAACAAAAAGGGGGCATTCGTGAGCAATAAAGTTTTCAAAACCAATGAGGAATGGAAGAAGATCCTAAACCCCGAACAGTACGAGGTCCTCAGGGAAAAGGGAACGGAAATGCCTTTCACGGGCAGGTACTGGAATTCCCATGAGGAAGGGAAGTACGTCTGCGCGGCCTGCGGTCTGGAGCTGTTCCTCTCCGACGGCAAGTTCGATTCGGGCTGCGGTTGGCCCAGCTTCTCCAAACCAGCGGACCCCAAGAACGTGGCCCAAAGGTCTGACGATTCCCACGGCATGCACCGGGTGGAGGTCTATTGCCCCCGTTGTGGGAGCCATTTGGGACATGTTTTCGAGGATGGGCCGGCGCCCACAGGCCAGCGATATTGCATCAACTCCGCGGCGCTGAATTTCATCCCCGATGAGGCGAAGAAGAAAAAGTAATCCTGGTCAATAAGCGCTGGCATCATCCAGTATTTTCAAGGATAGAGAATCCAGTTCCAGGCGCACACCCGCTACAAGGTCCTTGAACTGCTCCAAGTTGGTCGCGCTGGCGATGGGAGCGGTGACGGTCGGTTTGGCCACTAACCAGGCCAGGGCGACCTGGGCCGGAGTGACTCCCTTTTCCTTCGCCACATCATCCAAGGCTTTCAAGATCCCGAAGCAGCGGGCGTTCATGTATTTTTTCATCCCTTGCCCTCTCGGGCTTTTACCCAAATCGGCCTCCGAACGGTACTTGCCGGTGAGAAATCCTGCCGCAAGGGAGAAATAGGGTATGACGCCAAGGTTCTTTTCCCGGCAGAACGGTTCTAGGTCCTTTTCAAAACCCTCCCTTTCGCAGAGGTTGTAATGGGGCTGAAGACTTTCATATCGGGGTAATCCCTTTTCCTGGCTGGCCGCCAGGAACTGGGCTAAGCGGGGAGCGGTGTAGTTGGAAGCCCCGATCACCCGCACCTTCCCTTGTTTCAATAATTGGGAATAGGCGCCCAGAGTTTCCTCCGGAGAGACCTCGGCATCATCAAAATGGGATTGGTAGAGGTCAATGGTATCCACCTGCAGGCGTTTCAGTGATTTTTCAGCCTGGGTCAGGATCTGTTCCTTGGAAAGCCCTTTTTCCGCAGGGCCCATTTCCGAATAGACCTTGGTGGCTATCAGTACTTTGTTACGTTTGCCGGTGGATTTAAGCCATCGGCCAATGACCGTCTCGGACTCGCCGCCCACATGGCCCTGGACCCAGCGGGAATAACTGTTGGCGGTGTCGATCAGTGAGAACCCCTCATCCACGAAGGCGTCCAAAAGACGGAATGAAGTGGGCTCATCCGCGGTCCAGCCAAAGACATTTCCGCCGAAAGCCAAAGGGGCCACTTCGAGACCTGAATGGCCTAGTTTTTTCTTTTTCATTCATTTCTCCTCAATTGGGTTAATGGATTTTCCCATGGGAAGGGACGCCAATACAATATCCGCCTAGAACCTTATGAAACTGTTTTGTTGTGACCAGGATTAAGGAAAACGGTAGAATCGAACCATTGGCTTTCCTACGGCGAAAGGTTTTCCATGAAACCCAGTTCCTTCTTTTTCCATCTTTTTCTTCCCATCTTTTTGGCGGTCGGTGTTCCTTGCTTGGCCCATGCAGGGAAGTCCTTGGATGTTTCCGCCCAAACCCTTCATGTGGACGGTCCCAACTTGAAAGATCCTTCAGGAAAGATCGTGATCCTTCGGGGAATCAATCACCATGGTTTCCTGGATGTGCCGGATGGTGGATGGGACCCGGAAGGCGCTCCCCTATATTCGGGCATGGGCCAGTGGAACCCAGATGTGGTCAAACGGACGTTAGATCAATTCCATCGGCTGGGTTTCAATGTGGTGCGTTTCCATACCATCGTTAATTGGTGGAAGACCGATCCCATTACTTATCAGGACCCCTACCGTAACGTTACCTATCCCGAATCCTATCGAAAGATGATGGAAGATACCATTCGGTGGGCTGGAGAGCGGGGTCTTTACGTTATCTTCGATTTTTACGCGTTGAATAACGAAGGCGGGCGGCAATCGGGCCAAGAGTCCCTCCCCTGGCCCCCCTGGGGGAAGTTTCCGGACGTGGTCAAGGATAAGGGTGAATTTGAGAGCCTCTGGCGGTCTGTCGCCCAAACCCTCGGCGCCTTTCCCAATGTCCTTTTTGAGCTATATAACGAGCCCCACGGCGATTCCCAAGCCCAAAAGGAATGGTTCGGCTTCGTGAACGAAGTTCTTCCCATAATCAGGTCTTGGACCCCAAACCCGGTCATCGTTCAATGGGACTACAACTGCTGGGTCAATCTGGACTACCCTCCTCCCCAATACTCAGCTTCCACGTTGGATTGGATACAGCGCAACCCCATTTCCGATCCGAACATCATCTACGGTTTCCATCTTTACCGTAACTCCGGAGGTGGCGGCCCCGGAACGGTCCACCGGAGCGGTCCACCCCTGGTGAATCTTTGGGAAAAGGCCGACCTGGAAAAGGCCTATGGATTGGCCTTGATCCCTCAAGTGGCGGGTCAAGATCGTAAACCCCTCCTGGTCACGGAAGTCGGGGCCTTCCTCAAGAATGGCGGCGAGGATAAGGCACATGAATTGGAATTCCTTCGGAATACTCTCTCGCTCTTGAAAGAGTGGAACATCGGCTATGTCGGTTGGGGTTGGGCCTCGGACGAACAGATATCCCACGGCATGCTCCATGACGGCGAGCCCAACGAGGCGGGCAAGATCCTGTTGGATTCGTTACGGAATCCTTAGTTTTTTCTCCGACACTTTTTGGATATCCACGCGTCTTAATCCCAAGAGCCTTAAAACTTCCTTTTCCAATGGTTCTTAAAATCCACGGAGGTACTCGAATGAAGAAATTTTTAGACTTATTAGGTTTAAGTGCGTTATCGGCTTTCCTGATCTTTGGAACGCTCCAGTGGGTCCATGCGGATGATCCGGCCACGAGTGACAATGACAATCCGGCAAAGATGGACAAAGGACACGGATGGGATAAGGGCGGTTGGGGTGGTGACCGTTCGGGAAAGTGGAAAGAAAAGTTCGGATTGACGGACGCCCAGGCTGAAAGACTGAAGGCCCTTTTCAAGAAACAACGCGAAGAGTCACAGACTTTGCGGGACCAGATCAAAATCGATATGGACACCTTGAAGCTGAAAGTCGATTCCAAGGCTTCCGACGCGGAGATCAAGACCATCCTGGACAACCTTCAAGCTGAAAAAAAGAAAATGGAAGCCAAACGGGATAGTTTCACCGAGCAAACCAAGACCATCCTGACGCCGACCCAGCAAGCCAAGTTCCTGTTGCAAATGAAAGGGCATGGAATGAGGGGGAGGGGGATGTGGGGAAAAAAAGAGATGATGGACGGTAAAGAATGCCCCATGATGCAGGGCAAGGGAAGTCCGGATAAGCACAAAGGGCAGATGAAGAAGGACGCGGATGACGCACCTGCCAACGCCCCGGGTGCGGATACAACGAACCAATAACCGACAATAGGCCCATTGGCCACGCCTTCCGGCCCCCCCGGGAGGCGTTTTTTTTGTTTTGAACTATAATTAAGGAATGGCTGGTTGGAAAATGTACCAACCGCCAGACCTGAACAAAGGAGTTGGAACATGAGGCGCCAGCCATCCAGGGTGATCCTATTTTTGCTTATTCTTTTTTCTACCCTTATTTGTTCCTGCACCAATTCAAACCCAACTACCTCGACCTCGACATCCATCACGATCACACTCACGAATAATTGGAAAACGGTCAATCAGGTCATCCTGACGAGGGATTCCACCTTGGTCACCTATCCAACGAACTGTTCCATATCGGTTGGATCCACCTCTAGCGTTGTTTGTAACATCTCGGTGAACGATAATTACGATATTACTTTTGTCAGTGGAAGTTATCAAACCACCAGGACCGATAACCCACTGGTACTTGGGAACGTTTATAGTTTGACCGTCAATAGCGCTGGAACGATCACATACAATTAAGTTTTGCCTGCTGGAAAACAAAAAAGGCCTCCCTGTTGGGAAGCCTTTTTTTGTCCTGATCCGACTTGTTCGACGCAAACTACTTGAGGCTGCTCAAGCCCTTCTCCTGGATGAGCTTCTCGGCCAGGACGGCGTTTCGCTTCAAGGCGTTCTCCACGCACATCTTGGCCAATCCCATCTCGTTCTCGCGGAACATGGTCACGGCCTCCTTGACGTAGAACTTGGCGCGGATGTCATTGGCTTTCTTCTCATCCAAAGCCCCGCGTTTCTGGGCCAACTCGATGGCTTTCTCAACACCCGCCGCGTCCACCCGGCACTTGGTCTCATAGAACTTCGACTTCCCGCCTTCCCGGCTGCGGGAAGCCGATCCCTGGGTGTTCTGGGGGATGCGGTAATTGGTGGGGGTGAGGGGGGTGAACACGAATTCCGCCCCGCTGGCCGAGTAGCACAGCCAGGCGTAATAGTCCTCGCTGGCCTTCTCCCCGGGGAAGGGGATATCCCGGGCGATGCCGGTCAAGACCGACGTGGTGGAGGTCAGGTTGGTATACCCGGCCTCGGTGCAGATATCGATCCAGGCGTCCTTGCCCTGGGGCGCGTTGCTGTGGGATTCCAGGATCTCCACGATGGACTGGGAACACTTGCCGTAAGCGGTGGGCTTACCGTTCTCGTCGATCACGTTGAAGGTACTGTAGACAACCCCCGCGTTGGGGTTCTTCTTGAAGATGTCCCGGACCACTTCCACCCTCCAGGGATGGGTCAGGTCGTCCGCGTCGATGAAGACGATGAAGGGGTATTTTTGCTCATAGGCGTATTGGATGGCCACATTGCGGGCGTGTCCCGGACCGTCCGAATGGTTCATGAAGAGTGCCTTGAACTTTCCGTTGTATTCCTTCTCCAGCTTCCGCAAATAGTCCTTGGCTTCGGCCGAAGGGGAATTCCCATCGGCGATCAAGACCACCCAGTTGGGGTCGGTCTGAAGTTTGATCCTTTCAAGTGTTTCATCCAGCCATTTCCGTTCCATTTCGGAACCTTGGCTCCAATGAGGGATTACGAACGCCGCCGGACCGTCAAGATTGAATTTTTCCATGTTCACCCTTCGAGTTTGGATTGGGTACTTCAAACAGGCGCACATTATATAAAGTGAAAGTGACTTTCGCACCGATGAATTTCATCTAAATGAGGGCTTTTCATAAGGGGGATGGACGTACTTCTTGCCGACCCAAATGTCGGGTTATCGATGATTCAGCTGAAAATGAGGGAAGAACCCATGTCCGGTCTATTGGAGATACTTGGCAAGGTACCTATTTTGGGTAAAAGAAAAGGGGAAGCCTGGAATCGTCCTGGCTTCCCCTTGGGGTTACTGAGCGGTCGGAGCGGCAGCGGTCGGCAAAGGCAAGGTTTCCATCATCATTTCCTTGAAAACGGAAAGGGGAAGGTCCTTGACCTCGAATTCGATACCAGCCATCTTGCCTTTGATCTTCTTGCCGGAAGCGATGGTGGTGAATTGGTCGTAAGTGATAGGAAAATCCATCACCTCGATACGGTCGCCTTTCTTGAAAACACCCAGGGGGTTGTCGGTATGGTAGTTGGTGGTTGAATCAAAAGTGATGGGCTTGTCGTCCACCGTGATGGTCCCCCCGTTATTGTCCTTATGGGCTTCGCTGGTGGAGTAGATGGATATGATCATGGTGGTGTTCGTCGGCGTCCATTGTCCATTGACCTTCTTGGAGTCGATCCGGAACTGAAGGGCCAGGTCGCCCTCGATGCCTTGGATGCCGAAGAAGTCCTGGTGCCGGACCCATTGCATCTTGTTGTCCGTGACCATGGTCCCAGCTTTGTCATCCTTATTCACGACGATTTCACGGGTGATCTTCTCCTTGGCTTTTCGGTCCTTTTCATCCTGCTCGGCCTTTTTCTTGGCGACCTGGGTGGCTTGCTCGGAAGCTTTCCTGAGGTCATCGGGCGAAGGGGTCTGTTGGGTCATACCTTTGCCAGGGCTGAGCAGTACCAAGGCCGGGATGAAGGCGAGAAGCATGGCCGCCAAAGTCCAGCGGCCCAGTGATGCGGATAGGGAACCAGTCTTATACATAAAGCCTCCTAGAAGTTTGATAGACATCGACCGAAGAAATATTATTTTACTACTGACATTCTGGGAAGTAGGATTTTTTTAAGATCTGGAAACGGCCAAAATACTGGCGATTTATAAAGAACAACTGGATAAAAGATTTATAAGCAGTTGACGTCGGAGATTTCGATAAACAAGCAGGTAAAAATCATCCGCCCATTTGGACACCTCCATCGGGTTATGACCAATATCAGAGATAACCTTCCGTCCTGGGTATAAAATAGAGTCATCATCTGGAACGGTTGGCCGAAGGCTTTCCGTCTTTAGAGCGCGTTTTCCACGGATGTTTGTGCTTTATATAGAGGGCTTCATGTCCTACTTGGAACGATACCTACACGGCGAATACAAACAAGTTTGGGCCGAATTGACGGCGTTAGGGAAGATCGAGGACCCGGATGTATTGAAGGACGCCGAGGCGGTGGCCACCGAGACCATGGAACGGGTCCAGATCAACGTGGAGCGCATCGTCGAGCGTTTGAAGGGCCTGAATTATGAGTTCACCTATCCCAGCGAGATCTATTTTCTTCCGGCTCCGGATATCGCCCATAAGCTCGAGGAACTCGAAAAATTGGCCGGGCCCATCCCCCTTTCCATCCGGTTCTTCTACCAAATGATCGGGTCGGTGAACCTGACCGGACGTCATATCTCTTTCTTTCCGGAGGATTATCCCGATCCGCTGGTGATCGAGCCCTTCGCCTATTTCCTGGATTTCAGTTTTCCCCAATGGCAGGAAGAGAACGAAAGCGTCGCTCCCAAGGACCGCAAGAAGTACCGGTTGGAACTGAGCCCGGACTATTACCATAAGGCCAATGTCAGCGGGGGACCGCCTTACGCTATAGAATTGCCCAACCCTGCCGCGGACGCTCCTTTGTTGGAAGAGTGGCACAAGACGACCTTCATCGATTACTTGCGTCTTTCGTTCAAGTGGGGCGGCTTTCCTGGCCTTAAAAAGAGTTCCTACCCTCCCGCCGAATTCCTTTCGGTAATCACCGATGATCTGGCGCCTTTATGATGTCTTTTAAGAAATCCTAAGCCCTCAAGTTTTACTTTAACTATTCTTTGAAGTTCTCATAAACCTATATAAATCGAAGGATATTCATTCCGTTCATCGCTTCAAACCCTCCCGAACCGAACGTCTTGGTTGGAGGCAATGTCGGTAATGAGTTCTAACATTGTTTTGTTCGGTCCTCTTCGCCTTTGTTCCGCTCTAAATGGGGTTGGAATTGACCTGAAAAAATCCATTTTGAGCGTTTTGGACGCACGTCTCTATGGCGCTAACTTGGATTTATCTTTTAAAAAAAACACGTTTAAATGCAAAAACGGCACAACTGCGGGAATTTTTTTGGAACTTTTCAAAAAGGGAATCGGAGCAAAAAAATTCTCGGTTTTGGAAAAATTTTCACTCTGGAGAATAGCGACTTAAACGGAAGAGGGTTAAGGAATTAAAGGGAAAAAGAGGAAACCCGATCGGGTCTAAGCGTTCTGCTTGAAGAAAGGTTGAAGGTCGGGAACCTCGTAGGCTTGGACCACTTGCTCGCTTCCCGAGCGGCAAACCCAGGTCGCGGGATCCAAATAGGTCATGTTCCGGATTTGTTGGAGGGTAAAAGGGCCTTTCCATTCATCATCCAAGTACATCATGAAGGCGGTCTGGCGTTCGGGAGAGTCCGATATGGGTGACATCTTGAAAGCTTCCATTTCGCTCGCCGATGGGTGGTGGGTATTTTGAGTCAACAAGACGGATTTACCAAGAACGGCTGGGGAAAGGTCCATGAACAATTTGGAAAAGATCCCTTTTTGTTCCGCCGGATTATCCTGAACTGGCCCGGAACTTTTGGTCGTGGTCGTTTCTTTAACCGTTTCTTTCACCGGTTCCTTCGCCGCGGACTTCACGGGCTCGGTTGTTTCCTTGTTTTCCTCATCCCGAAGTTGTTTGATTTCCGCGCTCAATTGTTTGATGCGTTCCTTGCTGGGCGCTGGTTTGGCCATCTCATTTTCCAACTCGATGCTTTTCAAGTGCAGGGGATAGGATTTGCGCAGGATCTTGAAGCACTTTTCCAGCGCCGGATCCACTGGGTTCAATTGCAAGTTCATCAAGTTCAGGGCGACCGAATAAGCCAATTCAGCGTTGTCCGATCTTTGCCCAGGATTCTTTGACACATATTCGTTGAAACGCTTGATGGCGTTCAGATAGACCTGGTAGGCCTTTCGGTTGTCTTTTTCTTCCTGGTAGTATTTGCCGACCAGGTAATGGCACTGCAGGTCGAAGGCATCGGAATTCTCGATCGAGCCGAAGAGGGTCAAGGCTTCGGTCATGTGGGTTTTCACGACCTCGTGGTTGGTGAATCGGTTGAGCAGGCAAAATTTGATGAATTGAGCTTTCAGACCGTGATCGCCCGGATGGCTCGACAAGGCTTTCTTGTACTTTTTATATTCGGACAGATAATCGGATTTCTTACCCATCAGTTGCGAGAACAGTCCCATAGAGTCCTTCTTTTTTATATTTAAAAATCGATTTAAATCACGACCACAATAAGGCGAAGAATTTCTTGAACCAGGGAGTTTTTGCCGGGATCTTGTCCGGTTCAGGTTCGACAAAGCTAAGGTTCAGCGGGGCTTTCGCTGGTTCTGTAACCGGTTGCGGAATAGCTTCAACTTTACTTTTACGGCTTTTCACAACGGGTTTTGTTTCAGCGATTGGGTCAGCCGCCACGACCGTCTGTTTGAAGCCCTTTTGAATGGCTTGTTCAGCGGTCGGGAATGCTTTCAAGATGCTGTCGAATTGAAGAAGTTCATAAGCGTCGGTCACTTCCTGGCTCATTCCCACGAGGAACAGGTTGCCCTTTTGGCTTCGGATGCGTTTGATCTCGCCCACGAAAATGCCCCAGCCGGCGCTGCTAACATAAGAAGTTTCTTTCAAGTCCACGATGATATTGAATTTCTTTTGACCCATGACCGTCTGGAAAACTTTCTCGAATTCAGGGGCGGTATTCGTATCGATAAAACCCGTGACCGAAAGAATGGTGATGTCTTTATATTGGGGATGAGCCGAAGCGTTGACCGATATGTTTTTCATAGTTCCCTTGGAAAATCGATTTAACGTTTATATGTTGGCAAATTATAGAGAGCTGGGGTGGTTGTTTACAAGGCATGGAGACCATAAGATTAGGAAAAGCGTTTCCAATTTGGCGAGGGTTGTTGTGTAAAAAAACGGTTAAGCCAAGCGGGTTCGGGTTGATTCGAGGTTAAAGAGGTCCATTTGAGTTCCTTTTAGACCCTTGGAAGCGAAATGTAGGATTCTTGGGGGGTGAAAACATGGCGGAAAAGGGTACAACGTGATTTTTACAAGAATTCCGATGGCCTGCTATAATCGCCCCTCCAAAAATCAAAGAGGTAATGAATAAAGAAATGACACCCATGAAAGCCCCTAAACGGAAGTTCTCCAAGATTGGCAAGATCAACTTGCGAGCCAAGGCCCAGGATACCCATGTGGCCGGTTCTGAGATCCTCATCACGCCCAAACAGGTCAAAGCCAAACTGCCCGGCGGTAAGAAAGCCTATGAGACGGTCCTTCGCGCCCGCAAAGAGGTCGAGGCCATCCTGGACCATAAAGACCGCCGCCTCATCGTGGTGGTGGGGCCTTGCTCCATCCACGACCCACAGGCGGCCTATGAGTACGCCTCCAAGCTCAAAAGGCTGGCAGGGATGGTGAGATCCACCATGTTGGTCATCATGAGGGTCTATTTCGAGAAACCCCGAACCACCATCGGCTGGAAGGGGCTCATCAACGACCCGGACATGAACGACTCGTTCCACATCGAGAAAGGCATCCTCATCGCCCGCCGTCTGCTGGTGCGTTTCGCCGAGATGGGCCTGCCCACCGCCACCGAGGCCCTGGACCCCATCATCCCGCAGTACATCGCCGATCTCATCAGTTGGTCCGCCATCGGGGCCCGCACGACCGAGTCCCAGACCCACCGGGAACTGGCCAGCGGTCTTTCCATGGCGGTGGGCTTCAAGAACGCCACCGACGGCAGCATCCAGGTGGCCCTGAACGCCATCAAGGCGGCCCGCATGTCCCACCATTTCCTGGGCATCGACCAGAACGGCCAGACCGCGGTGTTCCGAACCACGGGGAACCCCTACGCCCACATCGTCCTTCGAGGTGGGACCAAGCCCAACTACGACAACGCTTCCATCAACGCCTGCGAGAAGGCGCTGAAAGCCGCTGGTCTTTCCTCCAACATCGTGGTGGATTGCAGTCATGGCAACTCGAACAAGGATTACCGGCTCCAGCCCACCGCCTTCAACAGCGTTTTGCACCAGGTGGAGAAGGGCAATGAGTCGGTTGTCGGCTTCATGATCGAAAGCAACCTGCACGAGGGCAACCAGCCCTTGGTCAAGGACCACTCCAAATTGAAGTATGGTGTTTCCATCACGGACGCCTGTATCAACTGGGTCTCGACGGAGGAATTGATCCTGTCCGCCCACAACCGCTTGAAAAAACTCTGGAACAGGTAAATGAAGTCTTTCCCTAAAGTCCGATATAGCACCGGTTGGTTCATGCGCCGTTATTTCGGCATACGATCGGTGGGTACGGATAACATCCCGGCCGCCGGTCCTTTCGTGGTCCTTTCCAACCACGCCAGCTTCCTGGATCCTTACATGATCGGTTACACCAGCGAGGATCGGGAAGTGGGCTTCATGGCCAAGGAAGAACTATTCCGCGTTCCCATCTTCGGGTGGATCATCTCCAATTGCGGGGCCTTTCCCGTGAAAAGGGGCGTGGGGGACGAGGCGGCCATCAAGAAATTCCACGACTTTCTGCACGCTGGCAAGCCCCTTTGCATCTTCGCCGAGGGAACCCGAACGCTCGACGGCAACCTCCAGAAGGCCAAGAAGGGCGTCGGGATGCTCCTGTATAACGCCCGGGTTCCGGTCATCCCTGCCTTCATCGACGGAACGTTCCAAAGCATGCCCAAAGGGAAATGGTTCCCCAAACCGGGGAAGGTGACGGTCTCTTACGGGCCGGCAATTCCGCTGGAGGACCTTTACGCCATGGAACCGGAAAAACCCACTTACGCCAAGATCGCCGAGCGGGTGACCGAGCACATCAGCAAACTTCAACCTTCTCGCCCATAGAAAATCGTTTAAAGTCCCTCTTTTCTTTCGCCTTAATGGTTTCCCACAGCCAATCCCTGAGGTAGAATACCCGCCATTAATCCACTCCTTAAACAGGGGTAAGAACTTGAGGTCAACCATGGTAGATTCACCCGTTCCTGAAATGACGATGGAGGAACTTTTAAACGAGGAAAAACGTGTCGCGCGCGGCCAGGTGGTCACGGGCGAGATCCTCAAGATCGGCGACGATGAGATGATCATCGACGTCGGCTACAAGACCGAGGGAGTCATCCCGAAGTCCGAGTTCCTGGACATCAGCGGGGAATTGACCGTCAAGGTCGGCGACAAGGTCGAGGTGTCGGTGGAACGCATGGCCGATTCCAACGGCCGCCTGAAACTTTCCAAACGCAACGTGGACCGTAGCCGCATCTGGCAGACCCTGGAAGAGACCAACCAAGCCGGCGCCATCATCAAGGGCCGGGTCATCAAGAAGGTCAACGGCGGATACCGGGTCGACATCGGCACGGTCGAGGCTTTCCTGCCCGCCAGCCAGGTCAGCCTCCAGAAGGGCCCCGAGACCGAGGAACATCTGGAGAAGATCTACGAGTTCAAGATCATCAAGCTGGACCGCCAACGCTCCAACGTGGTCCTGTCCCGCAGGCCGGTGCTGGAATTGGCCAGGGATGAGAACCGTAACAAACGCATCGCCGAGCTGAACCCGGGCGACATCATCGAGGGTAAGGTCAAGAGCCTGGTCAGTTACGGGGCCTTCGTGGACCTGGGCGGCATCGACGGGCTCCTCCATATCGCAGATATCGACTGGGGCCGGGTGAACAAGGTCCAGGATTTCGTGAAAGTCGATACCCCCATCAAGGTGATGGTCCTGCAGGTGGATAAAGAAAAAGGCAAAATTTCCCTGGGTATCAAACAGATGTCGCCCGACCCCTGGACCGACGCGGACAAGCGCTATCGGGTAGGCCAGACAGTCGACACCGAAGTGACCCATTTCGTCGATTATGGCGTGTTTCTCAAGACCCAGGATAACCTGGAAGGTTTCTGCCATCTCACCGAGCTTTCCTGGTCCAAAAAACTTAAGAAGCCATCAGAAACCTTCAAGGTCGGGCAGAAACGCCCGGCCCAGATCATCGAGATCGACTTCGAGAAGAAAAAGATCAACTTCAGCTTCAAGCGCCTGGAAAAAAGCCCCTGGGACGACATCACCAACCGTTTCCACATCGGCTCCAACTATCCCGGCACGGTCACCAGTGTAACCGAATTCGGTCTGTTCGTTGAGATCGCCGAGGGCCTGGAAGGCCTCCTGCATCAATCGGACATCACCTGGGACAAGCGCTCCAAGACCCCGCAGAAGGAATACAAGGTCGGCCAACAGCTCAGCGTGAAGATCCTCGCGATTGATGAAGAGAAAAAGCGCATCTCGCTCGGCCTCAAGCAGGTCGAGGGCGACCCCTGGGATAAGGTCGAGGACAACTACAAGGTCGGCCAGGTCATCACCGGAAAGATTGCCCGCATCGTCGAGTTCGGCGCGTTCATGGAACTGGAAAAGAACGTCGAGGGTTTGATCCATAAGACCGAGATAGCCCCCAAGGTACCCGCGAAGGTCGAGGACGCCCTGAAGATCGGGGACGAGGTCACGGTGAAGGTGGTTTCCGTGGATACGGGCAAGCGCCGCATCGGCTTGAGCATCAAGGCCCTGGTCAAGAAGGAAGGGAAGACCCAAGAGGGAGCGGAGGGCGCCGAGCACGCCGAGGGCGAAAACAGCGAGGAACACAGCGTTCACCGCAAGACCAGCGCTTTCCAGAAGATGCTCAAGAAGTTCATGAAAAAAGCCAAGACCGAGGATGAGGACGAGGACGACGACGAGTTCTAACCTAACCTTTCCGGCCGTTAAACCGGGAGGGATGGTTGATAGTGGAACTTTTTTGATAGGTCGTTCGTCCTAATAATAACCGAGTAAAAGCATCGTTTTTTTATTGGGCTGGTTGAAACGGCTGGGGAGCCAATGAGAAAAACACTGAAACTTTTCGGAAAACTTTTCTTTTTCCTCCTTTTGGCGGCGGTGGCTTTGCGGCCGGTCGTCGTTGATCTAAGCCCATCAAATCCCATCCCTGTAAGTTCCTTTTCTCAAAACGGTTTCAAGGGCTCCACATCCCATAAATACCCGAACTTGGCCACAGCCCAGATAACAAAAGCCGCCGCCCATGTCTCGACCTTCAAGTTCATTCCTAAGGAATTCCAAAGTTTCAATCTTTTGACCCCGAAGTTCACGAAAACGATCGATCCCTTCGAACCCCGGTTTTGCGCTGTCCCGGGATCTGTATTCAACGCTGTTTCCCACCAAAGTTCTCTCATCCTAAGAATCTGATCATCCTTTCCTAAAACGCGGGACCATTTCGGGTGAATTTCGCCCGGAATAGGCTTTTCCGCGTTCAATTTGCGTTTTCAAAAACCAAATGGGAAAGGAGCGCCATGAAACAATTTCTAATACTTTTAATCGCTTACGGACTTATCGGCGTGGTGGGCCATTACGGCCCCTGGCTGAAAAAAGCCGATTGGTCCTGGATGTACAAACCGATCTTCTCGCAAGGGTCGGATCATGCCCTGCCAGTGATGGCCATAAGAGGCCAAACAAAGTCGAAAGCAAGTCCGAAAACCGTTCAGCGGGTGGTCCAAACCGTCCAGGATGAGAAAACCAGTCGACGGGAAAAATGGGCCGCGATGCAGCGGATCCCGAAAACAAGTTCCGGCTCAACCGAAATACCCAGGAATTTGTCCGCCTTAAACCCGGTTGTGAAAGTGACGCCGGATATCAACGACTTGAAACAGCCAAGCGGGAGCATCCCGCCTAAAAGCTGAATCTTATCCAGAATGGGAGGTTCTTATGGATCCGAAAGAAGTTCGACCGGGCAGTTCCAAACCTGGAAATTCACCAGCTGTTTCCCTCTTTTTGAGGTGGTTTTTACTGCGGTCGACATTGGAGAGAAACAAAGAGATCAGATGTCTGATGGATGACATGGACGAAGGAAAGGTCGTGGATGAGTTGGAGTGGGCTGGTTCCCTGCGCAATTGTCTTTTGAGAAAGGCCTTCCGCCTATTGGACAGCCTTTTGGGAAGGCCCATGAACCAGGCCGAATTGATCTACCTGGCCGAGAAGGTCGGGGAATTCGTTCGGTCCTACGCCAGGGGATCGGAATCCCAGTTGCGTTCAAAGGCGGGTAAGTCGGTTTGTATTGTCGAAGGGAAGGACCATTACAGAAAAGGAGAAGTGAAATGATAAATCTACAAAGGATCATTTTATTGGCTACGAGCGTCACGGCGGTCGTTTTGTTTTGCGGTTGCGGGCAAAAACGCGTCGAAAGCACCGAGGCGCCTAATCCAGGCGGTGCCGCGAGTGTCGGGCAACAGGCTGTTCTACAGAAAGATTCGCCCAGCCTGGCGGGTCATTACCTGGTGGAAAAGCACGATTGTCTCTGGACCATCGCGGGACAACCCAGGGTTTACGGGGACCCCTTCCAATGGCCGGAGCTTTACAAGATGAACCGGGACAAGATCAAGGACCCGGACCTGATCTATCCCAAACAGGACTTGCTGGTCCAGAAGGATATTTCCCAAGAGGAAATAAGCCGCGCGAGAAGGCTGGCCATGGATACGCCCAAATACGTACCTCACACCCAGCCTCGACAAACCCTGCCGGTAGATTATTTTTGAGCTCCTAACCTCCAGTTTCTGCCCGGAAACACCCCCGGGCAAAAGCCCGGCCGGCCCCCCGGTCGGGCGAATGGTCCGTCCCGCGAGCGTTCGCTGGGATTGGGAAAAGAAGAACGGGCTGACGGCCTGACCCTAGTGGGGCCGACCGTCAGCCCTAAAAATTCAAAAAAGGAGAAAGTCATGAAAAAGATGATCGCGTCACTGGCGACAGTCCTTTTCTTGTCGATGGTCGCTGGACCTTTGTTGGCTTCCACGCCTACGCCTATGTCAACACCCGCCGGGAAAACGATGAAGCACAAAAAGACCCATCATAAGAAGATGCGCAAAAGCAAAAAAACGCCGATGGCCAATAGCACACCGGCCGCCAAGTGAGCCGTTGAGATGGTGAAGGGCCCCCGGTTTTCGACCGGGGGACGCCTTTAGATCACGGAGAATAAAAAGGGAACTTCCGCCATCGAACATAACGGACGATTTTTTGTATAATTGCGCGGTTAAAAAGTTTCAGATCAGGCGACGAAAAGGCGAAAGTGAAAAAACTGGTATCCGAGATAAACCAATTCTCGAAAACGGTCAAGAAATGGAATCCGCTCCATCAAGAGAACTTCATCCGGGCGGCCCAGTTGGTGGCCGCGGTCATCGTGGGCCTGAGCGCTTATTTCTACGCGAAATTGATCGCCCTGGCCCATGATCTGTTCATGCGTGGCTATGAGGACCATCCCTATTACCTCGCGCTCCTCGCCCCTTTGTTATTCATCGCCGCCACCTGGCTGGTGGTCCGTTTCGCCCCTGAAGCCAAAGGGAGCGGTATCCCGCAGGTGCTTCAGGCCATTGAGAAGGTAACTCCCCAAAATCCCCAGGAGATCAACAGTCCGCTCGTTTCCGTCAAGACCGCCTGTTGGAAGATCGTTTCCTCAAGCGTTGGCATACTGGGCGGGGCTTCCATCGGCCGGGAAGGGCCGACGGTCCAGATCGCTTCCTCGGTCTTCGCCTGGACGGCCCGGCACGCCCGTACCTATTTTGGTTTGAGGGATTTCCGTTCCTTCCTGGTCGCGGGCGCCTCAGCCGGTATCGCGGCGGCCTTCAACACGCCCCTGGCGGGCATCACCTTCGCGCTGGAAGAGATCGCGGAAGCGACCTTTTCCCAGTTCAAACGGGTCGTGATGCTGGCCGTGATCGTAGCCGGTATTACGGCCCAGGCCCTGGGCGGGAATTACCTTTATTTCGGCCATCCCTTCATCCAGAATCCCTCCCTCACGATCATTTCCTCGGCGGTCATTCTCGGCGTGGCTGGAGGCGTCTTCGGCGGTTTTTTCGCCAAGGCCATTTCCAGTCCCTTAAAAACGCTTCCTCGTTCCTGGTGGCTTCGAACTTTGGTCTGCGGGCTCATATGCTCCGGTTTTTGTCTATTATCCAACGGCGATACGGCCGGGTCTGGTTACGAGACGACCCGTAAATTCATGGATGATCCCCAGGGCACCCTCCCCCTCCTCTTTTTCCCCGAGAAGTTCCTGACCACGGTCTTTTCCTACCTGTCGGGAATGGCGGGCGGTATTTTCTCGCCCTGTCTTTCCATCGGCGCTGGTATGGGGTTCACCCTTGGGAAACTTTCCCTGGCCGTCGATCTCAAGGCCTGCGCCCTCATTGGGATGGTAGCCTTCTTTTCCGGCGCGGTCCAAGCTCCCTTGACGGCGGTCATCATCATCATGGAGATGACGGACCAAAGTATGCTCATCGTCCCCTTCATGATCGCGGCCTTTTTGGCCCACGGGATAGGGAAGGTCATCATGCCCGTGCCGCTATATCGGTTCTTGGCTTTCAACACGCCTGAAAAGGAGAAAGTCGGGCGGATTCGACGGGGTTTGACGTCTAATAAAGTGTCAAAGTAGTGAATGAGCGTCTAAAATCTTGAATGTTCATCATGTTTGGTTGAGGTAAGTATGAGCCTGAAAAGTTTGGACCATCCCGAAGCGGATATCGAGACAGTCCCGAAAGAGGAACTGGGCAATCCCTGGCAGGTCGTACTGTTCAATGATGAGGTCCATTCCATCGACGAGGTAGTCTTCCAGATCCAGAAGGCCACGGGGTTCGCCCTGGAGAGGGCCTTCGAGTTGACCATGAGGGTTCACAACAACGGCAAGGCGGTCATATATATCGGCACCGAGGAAAAATGCGAGAGGGTGGCGGGGGTACTGGCCTTGATCAGGTTGATCGTCCAAGTGGAAAAGACATAAAGATTAAGGTTCATCTTTTTAGGTGTCATTGCGAGCCGCGAATTTTGCGGCGTGGCAACCTCAGTTTATGGGATGTTTTCGACTTAGCCTTATAAGATGTAAACATCAAAATGTATTTAATTACCCATGAACTGGGTTTGCTTCGTCGCTAAATCCAATGATAGACGCTCCTCGCAATGACAGACACAATATGTCTGTCAGTCTCGGGGTTAAGAACCGGTTAAAGAAGCGGTAAAACAGGCATTTCTGCTTCCCAGGGGCTGACACCCCCCGGAAAAGACGGTAACATCAGCCAACCTTTTATGGATGGAGTCCATTGAAAGCAAAAAACCAGCTGATCCCCTTATTCATCCTGCTTCTGCCGGCCCTGTCCCTGGCCGCCGGCATCAACCTCCCTTCGCCTACCGACGAGGGCAGGGCGCTCCTGAAGGCGCGGGCCTATCACTTGGCGATGGACCGTTTCCTCCTGGTGGAAGAAAAGTCCGAAAGCGCGATGGAACGGGCCCTGGCCATGAGGCTCATCGGCGAGACCCAGTTCCGCGAGAAGGATTACGCCTCCGCCTTCCAGGCCTACCAGCAGTCGCTGCGCCTGAACCCCCTTTCCACCGGCGCCCTCGGCCTGGAGTTCAAGTCCGCCGTTTCCCTCGTCTACCTCAAGAACTACGACTCAGCCATCGCCAAGTTCCAGGAACTGGAAAAACGATCCTTCGACCTGGACTCCCTTTCCGACCTCTATTTCTGGGAAGGGGAATGTTATTACCAGAAAGAGGACTACGAGAAGGCCAAGGAACGCTACGGCAAGATCCTTTCCGACAATCCCCATTACCAATACGCCGACCTGGCCCAATACCTGACGGCCTGGTGCCTTTTCCAGCAGAAGGATTATGAGAAAGCCTTGGACGGGTTCACCCAGGTCCTGGTGAGGACCAAGGACGAGGGCCTCAAGAAACTGGCGCTCTTCCAGGTGGCTGAGACCAAGTTCCGCATGGCCAAATACGCCGACGCCCAGACCACCTACGAGGATTTCCTCCACCGCTATGCCGAAGATCCCCTGATCCCCTCCGCCATGTACGGGCTGGGCTGGTGCCACGAAAAGCTGAACGACCATACGAACGCTTCCAACGCCTTCGAGATCATCTACTCGGTCTATCCCCAGCATCCCTTGGCGCCCTGGGCGGCGGTCAGGGCCGGGGTGAGAGAGAACGCCCAGAACGCTCCGGACGCTGCCAGGCAAGCCTATACCAAAGGTTTGGAACTGGCCAAGGGCAAGGCCCCGGCCGACTTGTTGGAATACGGTTTGGGCTGGCTTGATTTCAACGCCAAGAAATACGACGACGCGGCCAAGCATTTCCAGGCCGTGGCCCAGTTCACCCCCGATAGCGCCCAAAAGTGGGACGCCGCTTATCTGCGGGGCGGCTGTCTTTATCTGACGGGCAAGTTCGCCGATGCCAGGGCGGATTATTCCCAGATCATCGCCAAAGCGCCCGAGGAATTGGCCAACAGCTCTACCTATTGGGAAGGCTGGTGCGATTATTCCACCCAGCAATTCGACACGGCCCTAACCGAGTTCCGTGACCTTTCGGATAAGGCCGATGGCGACCTGAAATCCAGAGCCCTCTGGGCCGGGGCCGAGAGCGCCTTCCAACTAAAAAAATACACGGATAGTGAGCGCCTTTACAAACAGGCCCTCAAGAACGGACCCTCGGATCAACTGGCCCTGAACTGCTATTCGGGCCTGGGCTGGAGCTACTTCCAACAGGAAAAATACGAGGACGCCTTCACCCAGTTCCAAAAGGCCGCCCAGAAAGACCCATCCTCACCCATCGGCATCGAGGCCCAATTAAGAAGCGGCGACTGCCAGTACAACCTGCACGAATACAAGAAAGCCCAGCCGGTCTACCAGAAGATCCTGGACGACCAGGATGGACCGCCCACATCCTTCGACGCCCAGGAACAATTGGGCTGGTGTTCCTACCGCCAGGACCAGTTCGAGCAGGCCGCCACCCTCTGGAAATCCCTCTTGGGCAAACTGGACACGGACGACCGCAAACCTCGTCTCATTTACTGGACGGCCTGGGCTTATTTCCGCGAGAAAAAGTTCGACCTGGCCCAGGTGGAATTCAAGAAGATCGAGGACCTTTTCCCCAAGGACACCCTGGCGCCGGAGGCCCACCTGCGCTGGGCCGACTGTCTGTTCAACCAGAAGAACTTCCAGGACTCCAAGGCCGCCTACCAGAGCTTCGTGGAAACCTACCCTGACAACGCGCTCCTTCCCGACGCCCTCTACGGCTTGCAATGGTCGTCCGAGAAATTGGGCGAGAAGACCCAAGTCTCCAAGATCGCCGCCGACTTTTTGGCCAAGTTCCCCAACAGCCGTTTCGCCCCTGACATCCAGTTCCGCCTGGCGGAGAACCTGTTCCACGACGGTAAATACGCCGACGCCATCGCCGCCTACCGCAACGTGGTGGATAAGTATCCGGACAGCCCCATCGCCTCCCGCGCCCTCTTCTGGCTGGGCACGGCCCTGGTGAAGAACGACAACAGCACGGACGCCTTGCCGGTTTTCCAGCAATTACTCACCAAATACCCCGACGACCCCTTGGCGCTGGAAGGGCAGTTCAGCCTGGGCTCGCTCTACTTCGAGGCGGGGAACTTCCAAAAGGCCCTGACCGCTTACACCAATATCTACCAGAACTACCCGGACCACCGTCTGGCGCCCCACTCCCTCTTCAACAGCGCGGTTTGCGAAAAGCAGTTGAAGCACATGGACAAAGCGTTGGAATGTTTCCAGAAACTCCTGAAGGATTACGGCAAGGACCCCCTGGCCGAGGAAGCGGGCCTGCAGGCCGGCGTCCTATTGGAAAAAGAGGGCAAGTTGGATGAGGCCATGAAGGCTTATGAGGTCAGCATGAAATCCAGCACCGCGTCCCTGGCGGTGGAGGCTTCCTTCTACCACGCCGATCTATTGAAGCAGACGAAGAAGTTCGATGACGCCATCAAGGAATTCAACGGGCTCATCCTCCATTTCCCCAAACAGGACCAATGGGTGGTCACTTCCTTCGCCAGGATCGCAGAGTGTTATGAGGGCATGAAAGATTACCAAAAAGCCTACGAGACCTATCACCGCATCCTCAAATACACGTCCCTCAAGCAGTACCGGGACCCCACGATGAAAAGGCTCCGGGCCCTGGAACCTTATTTGCGAAAAGCCGCCGGTAAAAAAGCGAAAGCCAAACCCACCGCCGTCGAGACGGGAGATGAAAATGAAAAATAATCTGCTCCTCCTCACGCTACTATCCCTAATTTTCAGTCCCTGCCTTCTTTGGGCGGATGATGAGGTGACCATCTCCAAACCGGAGGCCGCGCCCACCGAAGCCGCCGCTTCCGTTTCCCAAGCTCCCAAGCCTTCCCAGTCCGAAGGGGAAAAGGCGCCGGAACAAAGCCGTCCCACCGCCGTGCCGGAATTCTCATTACCGGAAGTGGTCATCACGGGTGAGAACGAATTGACCATCGACGCCAGCCGGTTGGCGACCAAAGAGAACGATGTCACCCTGGGTAGCCACGACCTGACCGGTCTTGACCGGGCTGAAAACGACCTGCCGGGCTTGAACAAGACCATGACCGCCCTTTCCACCGAAGAGGCTGGGCCCTCGAAAGATTACGCCCTGGCCCTTCACCTGGGCGGCGGCGTTCCCGGTACTTACGGAGGCTGGGGTTTGTTCGGCCAAGAGGTGAAAGATATTCAATACCTGGTGTCGGGTTATTACTCCAAATGGGGCGGGCAACAGACGGCCACGGGCTATGACGGCGACCGCAAATACGGTTTCAATCTGGAGACACTCATTTCTCCCGCGTCCCCCCTCAACTTGAGGCTGGTAGGCGGGTACCAACAGGTCGAGGCGGAACTGCCTTACCAAAAATCCATCCCCGAGGACCATCTGGGCTTCAACCTGGGCGGCACGTTGGATTGGAAGCAATCCAACCTCACCCTTCTGCAATTGAAAGTGGATTACGAGAACACCAACCTGAACTATTGGGACCAACTCCAGTTGAGCCATCAGACCCAGGAAATGGAAGGGGACCTCAAGTATTCCCAGGATGATATGGGGCCTGTCCTCAACCGCTTCGCCATGGACGCGGGCATCCGTCACGCCACTTCCGACCTGGCCTTTTCCTCCAACTACGATTGGGAATGGGTCGGGGCCCAGTTGGTCCTCAAGAGCGGGGAAAACCTCAGCCTCACCGCCAAACTGCAAGCCCAGGGCGGCAACGGGCTCAACCTGCCCTGGAAGGTCTACCCTATCGCCGACCTGATGTGGCGGGTCTTTGAGAGCAGTCAGTTGGATGTCTATTGGAAGAACGACCGCTACGTGGAGACTTTCCATAACGCCTTCATGGACACCGAACATATCAGCCCCGAAGCCGGGTTCCCCTCTCCCACCGAGCTCACCAATGAGATCGGCGGCAGGTTCACCCAGAAGCTGTACGAAAGGGTCCTGCTGTCCCTTTCCGCTTCCACGGCCCAGGTGGGGAATTACCACCAATGGACGGACATCGACCCCTCCAACCCGGAATTCATCCAGTACTATTCCACCGTCAACCAGATCCAGCTCAAGAAAGCAGCCGCCAACTTGCAGTGGGGTTTCGCCAGGGATTGGCAGATCGCCGGGACTTACGAGTGGACCCAGGTTGACAATATAGGTGGGGACGGCAAGTCGCTTACCAACCTGCCGACCAACAAGGGCATCCTTTCCCTTTACCGGGGGGATGAGGTGCTGGAAACCCGCCTGGAATTGCAGATGGTTTCCAGCCGGAACGCTTATGAGACGGGCACGGCGGTCTTGCCGGCCTATAATGTCCTGAACCTGGACGCCACGTACCATTGGACCAAGACCTTCTCGCTCTGGCTGAACGGGGATAACTTGTTGGGCCAGGCCTTTGAGCTTCAGCCGGGATATTTGGAGCCCCAGTACCATATCCGTGGAGGTGTGGAAATTATCTTTTAAGGAAGATTAACCACAGAGTCGCACAGAGTCACACAGAGTAAGGATTAAGATTAAGCAATGGTTTTGAAAAACTCAGTAAAACTCTACGTGTCTTTGAAAAGAATTAGATTTCACAATCGGAATTGCAGTTGTTTTGAGCTGTGTCTCTGTGGCTCTGTGGTGAACAGTTTTTGTGGTTCAAAAGCCGTTGTTTAATGTGTTGACGGAACCAAAGATTGTTTTGACTTACTCTGTGTGACTCTGTGCGACTCTGTGGTTCAAAAGCCGTTTTGTGTTTAGTTGGTAACAATAACAGGAGGGTTTCATGGCGCACGACTTTTCTCTGGTGTCGGTCATTTTCCGTAACGGCCTGGCCAGCGGCCTGACCATCGGCCTTCTCATCCTCATGTCCATCGTGGTTTTCGCGGTCCTCTACGAGCGCTGGACCTTCTACCGCAACAATTACCGGGGCCGCCTGGAGGTTTTGGCGGGTCTGGAACCCTTCCTGAACAAGAAGAACTACCAGGAATGTCTGGAAGCCTGCGACCGCAACGGCACCTTGTTGGCCAAGGTGGTCCGGGCGGGGTTGAAGGCCCGGGCCGAGAAGATCGATATCACCCAGGCCATGGAGCGCGAGGCCAAGGTACAACTCCTTCGCATGGAAAAGCGCCTGCCCCTTCTGGCCACCATCGGCTCCACCGCCCCCTTTGTGGGCCTGTTTGGCACCGTTTTGGGGGTAATTGAGGCCTTCAAGGACCTGGCCCAGGCCAACGCCGGGGGGGCCGCCGTGGTTTCCCAGGGCATCGCCGAAGCGCTCGTGGCGACCGCCACGGGGCTGTTCGTGGCCATCACGGCGGTATTCATCTACAACCTGTTCCAATCCAAGCTCAACGAGATCGCCCTGGAAGCGGGAGATCCTCATCTCCGAGATCACCGAAAGGTTCGAGGCCTGATCATGCAAAGCAGCCTAAGACCCAAGACCAAACTGATGGCCGAGATCAACATGGTGCCTTTCACGGACGTGTGTCTCGTCTTGCTGGTCATCTTCATGGTGACCACGCCGTTCCTGTTCCAGGGAAGCTTCCAGGTGAAGCTGCCCAAGGTGGCGGCGCCCACGCCCAACCTGCCAGAGACGGTCACCATTACCGTCACCCAGGGGGATCGTATCTATGTGAATGACAAGGAAGTGACGCTGGATGAACTGCAGGGGCAGATCGAAACCTACGTCAAGCAGAAGCCCTCGATGCTTTTCATGATCAACGCGGACAAGAACGTGTCGCATGGCACGGTGGCGGGCGTCATGTCGAAGGCTTATTTGGGCGGAGTCACCAAGATGGGGATTGCGGTGGAGATAGGGAATAGCCAACCTTCGGTCGCGGCTCCAGTGGCCCCGGCCCCGGTCAACGCCGCGGCGGTAACGCACTGAGTGAAGGATAATAAAATGAAAATAATTTTCTTTCTTTTCATTTACGGGTTTATTTTCCCAATAAATCTTTTTGCTAATAGTGCATTTTCACCAACTGAAGCAAAAAAAATAATTGCTCTTCGTGCTAATGAAACGATCCATTGTTTGAAGAAAAAGGATTTCAAGACCTTTTCCAAGCTTGTCCATCCTCTTAAAGGTGTACGATTTACACCCTATGTTGGCGTCAATCTCAAAGTGGACATTGTTTTAAGTGCTAAACAGTTAGAAAACATTTCCGAAAATAAAACGGATTATTTTTGGGGTTCAGAAGCTGCTTCAGCCAATCCGATTACTTGTACTTTTAACGATTATTTTAAAAAATTTGTTTACGATAGAAACTTCGCAAAAGCGCCAAAAGTTATATTTAACGGAGATATTCAAAGAGGGCCCTATAAAAACAATATTAATGAAATTTATCCTGATGGAATCACCGTTGAATATTATTTTCCCGGTATTGATCCAGGATATGAGGGCGAAATTTGGCCAGCTCTGACTATTGTTTTTGAAAAAGCGGATGATTCCAAATGGTATGTAGTGGGAATTGTTCATGGTTAATGGTTTCTAAAACTTAAGACGAATTTGTCCAAGATGAGGTTCTGGCTTGGACAAGGAAGATTAACTGGAAAAAGGAGGGCAGATGGATAGGCAATTTCAAAAATCTATCGTTTATTCAGCGCTCTTCCACGCCTTTCTATTGTTCGCGGTGATCCTGTTCTACAACTCCTTCCTCCTGACCCGCACGCCCTTGATGATGGAACTGACCCTTATCGGCCAAATGTCCCAGGGCAACGGCCTGGGCTCACCCTCCTCCAACAGCGGGGAAACGCCCGCCCAACTGCCGGTGGCCCATTCCAGCGGGGAGTTCAACACCCCCCGAAGCGAGACGGCCAACCCGCCTTTGGATAACGCCCAAAGGCCCGAAGTGGCCGTGAAAAAGCCCCTGAAACCCCAGCCCCGGTCCAGTAACGCCCGCGCCGAATCCTACCTGGAGAGCCTTGAAAAGAGCGCGCCCATCGGTTTCGAGTCCAAGAAGGATGTGTCCGCCAATATCAAGACCACCGCCGGGCTGGGCCATATCGGCGCCGGCCGGCACGCCGGACGGGAGCGCCAACATCGAGGGGGAACTGGCCGCCCGCAACATCAAGCGCCAGGTGAACCCGCTTTATCCCGATTGGGCCAAGAAACAGGGCGTGGAAGCCATCGTGAAGTTCCGCCTGACCGTTCTGCCCAACGGATTGTTGAAGGACGACCTGCAGTTGGACCAGACTTCCGGCTACCGTGACCTGGACCGGGTCGTCTATGACGCCCTCATCCAATGGGAATTCGACCCTCTCTCGCCCGAGCTTCCCCAGGTCGAGCAATCCGGGGTCATTACTTTCTCCTTCAGCCTCAAAAACCAATAATCCCAAAAATCACAATCTAACGAGTGTTTTTGTCATTGTGATAAAATGGTTCGGATTCAGGAGAGATTTATGCGAATTCGAGTCATTATAAAATACGACAAAAAAACCAAGTCTTATGCCGCCTTTTGTCCCGAACTTCCAGGCTGTACTAGTCACGGAGATACGGAAAAAGAAGTGATGAAAAACATTCGCGAGGCCATTGAGCTTTATCTTGAGCCTTCCACTAAGCTTGCCCGAAAACTGGTCCCCGCCGAAAAAGACATAAAAACCCACCGTGTTCGTCCTGCCCGAACTTTCTTGAAGGAATTCAAGGTGGTGGTTATGACCAAGGATATAATCCGGAAGAATTGTGGGATTCTTGGGACCAAGGGGAAGATTTCTAAACTTTTGGCCGAGGAAAAGAAAGCTGAACGCAAGCTTTGAAATAGATATCCTCTCCCTGCCTTTTTCACTAAAACCACATACATCCTCACGAATAAGGGGAATAAACCCCTGTTTTTACCGTCTTGTTAGTAGGCACCCTTACAGCATAATGGCTTCAATAAGCTCCGAGGTTGCCATTTCTAACCAAGTGATGACCTGAGGTGAAAATGAAAAATGTAATGCGGTTCATGGTTCCTGCCCTCTTTTTGATTGTCGGTCCTGTGACGGCTGATGAGAAGGTTCCGGGAAAAGTCACCTATATGACTTATGTCAACGCTCGGTTCCATTTCGAAGTGAAATTTCCCAGACATTTGGTCGCTCCAGAGCCACCGCCGGATAACAATGACGGTCGGAACTTCTATTCCAAGGATAAGAAAGTCCACATGGTGGTAGTTGGACAATACAACGCCTTGGGCTATACCTGGAAAGACGAATACAAGAACGCTCTTAAATTACTGAAGGACACTAAGGTCACCTACAAAGTTTTTAAAGATAAGTCCTTTGTCATTTCCGGATTTCGAGGGGACAAGATCTTTTACCATAAAGAAATGACGGTCACCCAAGATAACAACGAGGTTTATTTGACCTTTGAGATCGAGTATCCGCGACAGGATAAGGGAATATGGAATGATATCGCCGCGACCTGCGCGGATTCCTTGAAGCTCTCGAAGGATTCGCCGCAAACGGATGATTTTAAGTAAAAGTATTTCTTAAGAGCGTTTCGAAACAGATCAGTATTGATTGATCAAAAATCATGTGAGGAAACTAATGAAGCTCAAGATCGGGATATTCATAGCTTTAGTGATCCTTGGGGTTTTGGCTTACGGAATATATTGGATCCATTCCAATACGAGTAACCAAATACTTGAGTTCGATGAAGTGATGAATTATCAAATGGATTTGAATCCGAAGACAAAAATACCGGAAAGAATTTCAGGATTTTGCAAAATAAGTTCTTTTTGCGTTCATGATATTAAATGTGTAACCAAAGGGCAGGCTTTGGTGGTGTTGATCAGTATTGGTTTTTGCAATGAAGGACAAACGGGAAATTTCTCTTATCCAATTAAAATTGACGAAAATATAAAAGAATTAAGGTTCGGAAAAAAAGAGTATTTACTTTGGAAACGCTCGTGACTTAATAAAGAAAATTGAATCATTGCCGTGGCATAAACTAGGTTTATTGAAAGAAAGTGAGCATGCCGGATATGAAAAAAATATTTAATCGCGGCTTAATATCAATGGCGGTTGGTATGGTTGCCTTTTTTCTCCCCTTGGTTCATGTGCATTCTTCAGGTTCCAATTCTTCAGCTGAAAACTTCGCACAACTGAATGCCCACGTTATAAAAACCAACGAGAGGTTCCAAGTTCGTGTTGATAAATCCTCTGATGAAGAAAAGTATTATGATCTGGGCCTTTTTACCGGGGGTGAAACGCTTATCACCCCGGACAATTCCCAATTCCTATTGAGCAAATTGGGCAAAGTTTATTACTACGATTTCTATACCGATGAAAAATATCACAAATGCTATTTCGATTCGGTCGAAATCCAGGATCAATTGGATAAAACCATACGGTATCGGCTTTTGATCACACTAACTCAATTAACGGCTGATAAAGAAAAATCGCTTAAGGGTAAATTGAAATGGGGTTGTCGATACAACCCTTTCAAATACATGAAAAAAAGTCCTGTTTCCATAATCACTGGCATCCATTTCGAAATAAATTCTGTAACCATTCCCATTCCGCAGGCCGCTTTCGACGATATTTGCGATCTGCATGTTCCCGATGGTTCCGGTTGGGTAGAGAAGAAGGGTTCAGCGGTATTGATCCATTTAATGGGGGGGCATGCTTGGGTAAATGGGGAAATCGACAATGGCGCTTTTCGCGGATACTTAGAGATAAACGACGGTAAGTATTCTGGAAGGAAAATGGACTTATTTAATGAATAAAAAAATACCTATTCCCTCGTCATTTCAGAACTCGCGCCTGTGGGCGATGAAGATCAAATAAAAGTCGGCATTACGGAGGCAGTGAATTGGAATTTATAAAACGATCAATTCAATTCGCGGTAGTTTTTCTTTTGTTCTGCGCGCCATTGACCGCCCAGACGCAAAAGACCGATGGGGTCAAAGCTACCAACGCCGATTATGAGGTCTGGTTCGACCACCAGGAGATCCGCAATGAAAACCATGACGATAACCTGAAGGTTTCTTTTCACGTTCTGGATAAAAAGACAGGTAAAAGCGGGAAGATCCAATTCAAAACGGATAGTGATAACTTTTGGGTAGAGCGTCTGCTTTTGAACGGGAGATTCCTTTCGGTTTACAACACACGGGGGTTCGCGGACCGCGCCACGGGTTTCTTTAGCCGGTTCGATCTGGAAAAAGGGAAGTATCTGGGCGATCTGCAATCCGATGAAATGTCGGACGAAGCCTTCTCACCGAACGGTAAATATCTTTTGTTCATCAATTTCCCAGGTGTGGGTATCGAATTGAGCCACCGCCTTTCGCATGTGTTGGAACTCATTTCGATGGATGACCAAGGCTGGAAACATAAGTTCTTGAACGGGAAGGATCATCCGGCGGACATGGGCAACCAAGTGGGGATCGAAAAACCACGTCCTCGGGGAAGAAATCCGAGGAACTATTTCATCCTTTCGAACATAGTGTGGTCCGAAGATAGCCAAAAAGCCTTTTTTATCGCAGGTGAAGACCTTTATTGGAAAAAATCCGCGTCCACGAACCCCGATGATGTGGATAGTTCAGCCTATATTCCTTATTGCGGGTTGATAACCCTGGACCTCTCCAAAGGCGTCAACGACCCCGTGTTCCGGGATGCTCCCTTTGATGAAAAGTCATTCAAAACTCCCAAGGATGCCGAACCTTGCTATACCCCCCATATTTTCAGGGCCGAACTTAAAACAGAAGGCGGGAAAATATTGGCCCGATTGGCTGGAACGCGAACCGTCCAGGGCAAGGATGTTGATTGGCAAACAGCGTGGCAGGAGCAAAATGAGTCAGGATTGAAATGAAAATTTATATGGTTCTATCAGTGTTAGCTTTCTTTTTATCGACTTCTATGGGCTGGAGTAATGATCTGGCCCCTGGAAAAGTGGAATACGGTACTTACATCAACTCTCGATATCAGTACGAGATGAAATATCCTAAAAAATTGGTGTTCCCGGGGTTTCAACCGGATAACAACGATGGCAGGGGATTTAAGTCCAAGGATAAAAAAGTTGAACTGGGACCCGAAGGGAAGCACTTGGTCGTAAACACATGGGAGGAAGAATTTCATTCCTGGTTGGATGAATATAAGGACGGGAAAATAACCTATAAAACCTTCAATAAAAAGCTCTTCGCTTTTTCTGGATATAAAGGGGATGAGATATTTTATGTTCGGGCTTTGTATTTAGGGCCGGATGATAACCCGATCATCCTTATCTTTGATGCTTCATATCCGAGAAAAGACAAAGCCTTTTGGGACCCAATTATCGCTTATTGCGCGAAATCCTTGAAGCCGTCAAAGGTTTCTATCCCTAACCACTATGACCTTGCGGGTCTTGGGCCGAATATGGATCAATTCAAGTGATTGTTGTGCATAAAATGGGGCGAAACGTGACGAAAAAAATAACCTTTAGAACCCTCTGCCTGATGGTCACCCTTGTGTTAACCGTCTCTGGCTCTGCCTTCGGGGACAAATCCGGTGAAAACAAAGAGTTCATAACCTCCAATTATCCGGGTTCCAACTTCAATACCTCCCAAACGCTGTACCACCACGGTTCGGTCGTGATAACCATCATTCAAGTGAAGAATAAAAGGAAAGCGGAACCGGCACCCAACAGTAAAAACGACTGGTATTGCCGCGCGTGGTTAAAAATAGAGAAAGACGGGAAGCAGTTACACCAAGAATACCTCGATATCGATCCTGTGGGGGCCCCCTATGGGATATTCGTCCCTAACCAACAACCCAATCCCAAATACTTCCTCTTTGAAAAGATAGGGGATTACCGATCGATCCTATATCTGGTCGATAAGGATGGCGGTCTCCAGACCCTTCATGGCGGCCAATATTTTTGGACCGATGATTCCCGGTATCTATTCAGCGAAAACGGCGAAGCGGAGGATGGTATTACCGATGTTTTCGACATGGAACTGGGGAAATTGGTGTTCTCCAAACAGATCAAGAATTACGACGCCTATCAAAAAGGAAAATTGTATTTTTACTCTAAAATTGGGCTAACGGCCGATGGAAGAGACGAAGTGGAAAAGAAGGACACCATCTTTTTATTCGATTTCAACAAGAACACCTTCGTTCAAAAAAAGGTCGATAGTTCCTTCTGGGATGGCGCGAAGAAAATCAGTTATGACTTTGACCCGAGTATGAAAGATGACTGTAACTGCGGATTGAAATAACGACCACGAGAAACGAAATATGAAGTCGAAAACCGATGTGAAAATAGGAGGTGAAAAGATGCTAAAAAAGGTCCTATTCCTGTTCCTGTTGATGAATTCTGTTACCTGGGCTGATTCGGTCATTCTCAATACCAAAGATAAGGTTACTCTTTCGGGCGTTTTAACATCCGAGGAATTCCCGGACGCGAATGATCAGATTGAGACCGTGAATGTTCTTATACTCGATAAACCAATCAGTACGGAAGAGGATGATTTTGGAGGGCCGGTAACGAATGCCGTCAAAATGCAGTTGAATTTTCTGGATACAGTAAAGATTTTGGACAGATACAAAAAGAAACGTGTGAAAGTTACAGGCAAGTTGTTTTATCCGAATACAGCGCATCAACATACGGAAATATTGATGGATGTGGAGAAGTTGGTCGCCGTGGGGAATAGGACAAAAAAGTAAAAAAGTTCATTCAAAAAAAGGGAGGAGAAATGAAAATCCTTAATAGATTCTTGATGGGTATTGTCCTTTTAGCGGGAACCGCCAGGATGGGCTATTCCACTGACCCGGCCTTCAAAATAAACGCGGACAAACCCGAGCAAATGTTCCTCCAGGCCCCCTTTCTCAGCCCAAAGATATTTCAAGACCTTTCCACGTGGATCAGTGACACGGGCGATCAGGTGACTTCCATCAATCTGTTGGATTCGCAGGATAGCAACCGGTACTTCGGGGATATAAAAGCCAATACCAATAGTGACGATAATCCCTATGTATTCATAAGAGCCGATAAAAAAGCGGATGGGGATATGAACTTACAAGAATTCGGGTACCGATATATCGGTAAAACCAAAAGCGGGATATACGTTCTTGAGACAAGCGATTATTCCGGGGGTTCGGGCGTGTTTGAAACGCTTATATTCGTAACTTTCGAAAAAGATCATGGGATAGCGGTGGATTTTAAGAAAAAGACCATTGGGCAAGGCAAACCGAGGTTTTTGATGAAAAAAGTGGGTGAAATGATCCTGGGCGATCGATGCCAACCTGATGAAGAAAAAGTTCAGGGCAACGATTTGATCCTTGGAAAAGATATTGGGGTTTTAGCGGGCCAATATCCTGATTTCAACGCCCCGCAAACTTTGACGATCAATTATGATCCGGCGACTTCAACCATTCACGAAAAGTGAGGTTTGGAGTTATAACTTTCTCCTTATATGTCATTGCGAGCCGCGAATTATGCGGCGCGGCAACCTCAGTTCATGGGATGTTTTCGAATTGGCGTTTTCTAGTGTTTAATTCTAAGGCGTATTTAGGCCCCAATAACTGAGGTTGCTTCGTCGCTAAAACCAATAAAATGACGCTCCTCGCAATGACATCCTAAAGAAACGCCCAAATTGATATCATGGTGGAAATGAAGATAAACAAGCTCCGTCCAATTATGCGAGGTGTTCATATGAACTTATTTAATCGGTTCTCAATGGCCTGTTTAATTGTGATCCTGATGGTGCCTTTCATCGGAAGGGCATCGGATGAGAATATTCCAAGTGTTGAATTTGACAATGGAGACACAAATACAAATTTAATTCTTTTGGAACCTGGCGGGAAAAAGGTTGAAGTCGATAATTTCTTCCAACTGGTCAATAAATTTGTTCCTTCAAAAGCGGAATTGGAAGCTGTAGTCGCTTATTTGGTGGATTTGAAACAGGATGAAAAATACGAGATTATTTCAGTCGCCCGCTTTAAGGGTCAAAAAAATAAATTATTAGTATTGGATCTAAGCGGGAAATTACTCGCAAGTAAGGACATTGAAGCTGGTGAAGCGTTATATTTTGGGCCGCAAAAGAAAGGATTTCCGGTTTTTTTCGGTTACAAAACTTCATGGGCTTTATCGGCTGGCGGGGCCGATTGGTCGTTCGATTTCTGGAACGGGGTTGAGATAAAGAACGCCGCGGGAGCAGATCAGCGAATTGGTAAAGAAGAAGGTATGGAACCGTATATTAAATATGTTCCTGAAAAAGGAACCATGGAGATCGTTTCTGATGATGGGGAAATGCTTTGGGATAAAAAAGGAATGGAGTTTATTGAACCCTGGCAACCAGTGAGCGAAATAGAATCTTTGGAAGGTTGTAGTGAGCCGGACAAATCATTAAGTCATTTGGCTCTCGGGAAACAATATTTCCATAAGCGTGAATATAAATGCGCTATACAGGAATATAGGTTGGAAGTAGAAGACCATCCGGACGATTATTCGACTTGGCAGTATTTGGGTTACGCATATATGAAGAATGGCGAAACTGCAAACGCGGTGAATACTCTAGAATGTTCAGTGCGGATCAAACCCGACTATGTGATGGGTCATTACAATCTAGCTTTGGCTTATTTTGCCAATTTAGATGACGCTAATGCCGTTTCGCAAATCCAGAAAGTAATAGAACTGAATCCGACTTACGAAGAAATAATGAAAAAAGATAATCAATTTAGAGAGATTTTAAAATCCAAAGCTTACTTGGATTGGAAAAACCAACAACCGAATGCAATAGAACAAAAAAACGCTAATCACGTTCCGGTTACGTATAAGAATTATGATGAATATTTGAAAAACGGTGAAATTAATTTGACTCGTACAAATGCATTTGAACCCGTGGTTTATGTCGAACAAATGAGACTGTTTGGGGTGTCACCTTTCGTTGAGAATGAATCGGCTTTTTTAAACCTAACACCTTCTCAACGTGACGATTTTGTTGCGTTCATCAAAAAAATGGCGGAAATTTCTTTCCAATTGCGTTCTAACTCCCCCACTGTTGATTATTATAAAAATAATGGTGAATTAGAAGAATATGAGAAAAATTTAAAAGTCCTGAGGAAAGAGTGGGATCAAATTCCTCAAAGTCTTTTGAAAATTTTCGGGCAGGCTAAGTATCGCCGTTTTCTTGATTATATTCTTTTTGAGAAATCTTGCTCGCTTTGTGAACCAGATGATGAAACTGAGTTAAAAAAAACCTATTTTTATAGCAAACTTTTGGATCGACTAAAGATTGGTTTTAAAAATTCTAATTTGACAGAAATTCAACTGGAAAATGTTAAGGATTCGATGGCAAAGGATTATTTTACTTTTTATAAAATTACTTATGACCTGAAAAAAGGGACTACTTATAAGTTAATGGAGTTCGCAACGACTCATCAGAATCAAGAACAGTTAATAAAAAATGCATCTTCAAATGAAGTTTCTATTTATAGGTCTGGCTTTGAGGAAATCAATAATAATATTAGTTCTTTAATAAAGGATTCTGAAGATAAAAAGACATTTTGGGAGGAATTCGGAATTGATCTGAAGTAACGACTTTTGTGAAAAAAAACATCGTTCGCGATGGGAAGGCGTAGTAGTGAACTCTATAAATAACTTATGGGTTCTATTTCCCTGTATTGGATTATTGATAATAATTTTCCCTGCCATTTTTTTGAAATTTCTAATGCTCTTTGTTGTAGGAAATAAGAATCAAAATTTTAATGCTAAAGGTCAGATCATTAACACGCAGGCAGAAGAGATGTATAAAATTGGGGGTGTTACTGATGAGAGTATTCGGAAATGGCCTAATAGAACCCAAAAATGGTTAATGAGATTACTGGGATTGGTTTTACTCACTTTGTCGCTTTTAAATCATTTCTGTTTTTAATTAAGGGACTAGATGCTAAAAACTTTTAACCCCATGCCCTGGGTCATCGCGGGGTTGGCGCTTCTTTGGACCTACCTGGGCCTATCGGCTGCGGCTCCGGGCATCGTGGGCGGGGATGCCCCCGAACTAACCTCCGCCGCGTACCACTGGGGTTCGGCCCATGCCCCCGGTTACCCCCTCTACATCACCCTGGGGCACCTCTTTCAGGCCCTTCCGTTGGGCACAGAGGCCTTTCGGACGACCCTCCTTTCCATCCTCGCCCAGGTCTTGGCCTGGCTGGTGCTGGCCCTAACCCTTCGAGGTCTGCTGGCTGATCAATGGACGGGGAACCAGAAGTGGGGAATCGCTCTCGTCGCCGCAAGCCTCACCCTGGCCGGGCCGCTGGTGTTCCATCAGATGGTCAGCCCGGAGGTATTCGCCCTTCACTTGCTGTTCATATCTCTCTTAATGTTTTGCTTTATGGATTTGTCCTTAAAGGGATATTTACGAACTTGTTCTTCTGGTGGGCCTGGCGCTTGCGAATCAGCATCTGACCCTCTTGCTGGTGCCGGCTTTGATCTGGCGGTTCCGGTCCTTTTTGCTCAGGCCTAAGTGGCTCGCCTACGGAGCCTCCCTGGCGGTCTTAGGGCTGACACCTTACCTGGTGCTTCCCATGAGGGCCCAGCTTCACCCGCTGGCGAACTGGGGCAACCCCGTCCATCTTCAACAGTTCCTCTGGCACCTCACCCGGGCCCAATATGGCGGAGACCTGAGCGGGGGCAAGTTCCTGAACGGGTTCGTCGACCTTTGGATCTACCTGGTGATGTTCTTCAAGGAAACCTACGGGCTTGGCCTGGTCCTGGCGGTCATCGGGGCCATCTACTCCCGAGGACGGTTGAACATTGCCTACTGGCTGGGCGGGATTGGGCTTCTTATCGTCCTCCCCTTCTTGCTCAGGTCTCCCTATGACATCGAAAACAACATCGTCAACTCCCAGTTCCTGGCCCCGGCCATCCTTTGGGCGGCGCCCTTGCTGGTGTTGGGCATCCAAAAGCTGTTGGAGTGGGCTGGGTCGAGCCGAAACTGGCTTTTCACCGGCCTGGTCCTGGCGACCCTGATGGTTGTGGGTTTAAGCGCGAAAAGCCTGGACGCCTCCCGCAACCTGGCGGTGGAGGATATCGGGCGGGACATCCTGTACCAAATGCCGTCCAAGGCCGTCCTCTATAGTGAGGGAGATGCCATTACATTCCCCCTGGCTTATCTGAAGCTGGTGAAGAACCTTCGCCCCGACCTGGAAATCTTCGACCGCACCGGCGGACTTTTCACTGACCTGTACCATCTCCTTGATTATCAGGGTAAAAAGCAAATGAGCCCGCAAGAGTGGGTGACCACCGAACTGGACCATGAAAAGGACCGCCCGGCCATGCCGGTCTATTACACCGAATCCGCTGAATCCCCTGGCCGGCCCCTAACCATGACGGGTCTGCTATTTCAGGTGCTTAACGGGGTGGATGGGGGTAATCCCGACCGTTTCTGGCAATGGTTCGTGGTGCCCAGGGTGGAGCCGACCCATGACTACCTTTCCCGGGAGTCGGGGGCGAGGTTCCATCTGTTCAAGGCGACCTTTGACCAGGAGACCCGCAGGGACCCGGGTTTGACGGCCCAAGACCTGGCCATGACCAAACGGCTGGCTTATGACGACGCCAGGCTATGGCTCAACACCGGGCTTTTTGAGGCCAACCACGGCATGGTAGATCAGGGGGTGATGAGCTACCAGAAGGCCCTGGAATGCGCCCCGTCCTTTGCCCTGGCCTGGTGTGACCTGGGGGTGGCGATGGGCCAAGAGGGGAGGACGGCGGAGGCGGTTTCGGCCTTCGAAAAGGCTGTAGCTTTTGAACCACAAAACCCGGATTACCACCACCATTTGGCCTACCAATATTTCAAGGAGCAAAAGCAGGCCGAGGCGGCCAGGGAGTGGGAGACGACCATCCAACTGGACCCCAACTTTGCCGATGCCTATAAAGACCTGGGGTACCTGGAGGTTCAGAGGAACCCCGAGATTGCGGCCGAGCGCCTGAGGCAGTACCTGGGGCTGGTACCCAATAGCCCGGAACGGGCTGGGATTGAGAAGTGGCTGGCTGGACAGGGAAGATAACCCACCGAAAAACTTGAAAACCATAACGTTACACTTTATGGTTTTAGGATGTATCTCTGGTGTAGGGCAACTGTTCGGTATGGCCCGTTTTCTGGGGACAAAGCCCTGTTTCTGGGGACAAAACACCGGCAAAACTGGGGACAAACGGTGTTTTCTGGGGACAAACCCCGGCGGAATCAGGGACAAAAGGTCGTTTCTGGGGACAAAAAACCGAAGAATCAGGGACAGAGCCGGTTTTCTGGGGACAAAGAATCCAGGAACCGGGGACAAAATTCTGTTTCTGGGGACAAGGCCCCGGTAAAACTGGGGACAAAGCCGGTTTTCTGGGGACAAAGAATTCCAAAACTGGGGACAAAAACCGGTTTCTGGTGACAAGAATCATATTTCTTCTGGTCTGCCAACATTAGCCTAAACTAATAACATCTCAGTGGCAGGAGATCTTTATGAGTGAAGTTAATCCTAAGTCTTTGGAATGGCTGGATAAATTAACCAATTTACGGGCCCAGGTTAAAAAAACACTCTCCGCCACCCACGAGGAATTGGCAACCGCCTTAGGTGAGAACCGAACAACAATCACTTACCTTTACGCCCTAAAGGATATCCTGGATCAAGCGTCTGAAGACAAGATCCGGCAAGCTTCAAAGGCTAAAAAACCTTTTATCCTGTCATTTAGCAACGCCAAGATACTAGCCGGTCTGAACGGCAAGATCGATGGTCTCCCCGGGTCGGCTTACCCCATCCTGGATGAGATCCTTGCCCGCAGACTGCCATCCCGCCACATTGAGGCATTGTTGGGATGGGTTCTAGACGGTAATCCGGCTTCGACTTTTGATCCCTCTAAACACCAAAGTAAACGGCAAGAATCCGCGCCCATGGATGAACCGGAAATGGACGAATCGGAGGAGGTCAAATCCAAGGCGGCGTCTCAAGGCCAAACCACCGGCCAATGGGTCGATAGTGCCATTGATCGGGTCAAGGCCTGGGTGCCGAGGCACAAAAAGGCCTCTGCCCTGATAGCGGTGCTGGCGGGCCTGGTCATTTGGTACCAGCTAAGCCCCGTCCCGCGGCCTACCGACGGCCAACCGGGGAACGCCCCAAATCCTAAAGGGGGAATCCAGGTGCCCGAAGAGCTGAAGGGAAGGGTGGCCAATGACGCCGGTATCGCCATGGCTTTCGCCGTGAACTTCTACGGGGTTTCCTATGACACCCCCTCTACCCAGTTGAAATACCTGGATGACTTTACGAACGACCATTACACCGACGCCTTTTTCAAGGAATTCTATCCCAAGGAAAAGTTAAGGGAGATACGGTCTCAAAAACTGACCCTGTTCTTTCAGCCCTCCAAGCCCGCGAAAGTCTTGAAGGTGGATAAGGATTCGGGTGAGTATTTGGTGGAAGGGGTCGCGACGACCATCAGCGAAAAGGGCAAAACCAAACAGTTCATTTCAGAAAGACCGGTCGGCCTGATCATCGATTTCGACGACCGCCCCTCCGCGAACGGCGGCATCGTCAAAGTGACCGAAACCTCCCCGGCGAACCCCTAAAAGGGTACGTTTTAAAGGTATTCAAAAGGGAATTGCGGAATTTGTTCGATGGATATACAATCGTATATACAGAAAAGGAGATTTACCCATGAAAACCTTGATTGTCCTTCCTGATGAGTTGGGGGCCGAATTGAAACATACCATTCCCGCCCGTCAAAGAAGTCGGTTTGTCGCTGACGCGGTCGAGAAACAGTTACGGTCGATGAAATTCAAAAAGGTCCTTAAGCAAACCGCCGGGATCTGGTCAGACAAAAATCATCCCGATATGAAAACCCAAGCGGGTATTAACCGTCATTTAGGCCGTGTCCGGGGATGGAGTTAAATCGGGCCATGCCTTACCTGATCGATTCAGACGTTATCATTTGGGCCCTACGGGGTCGTCCGGATGTGGTGGAACTATTGTTGGATCTCTCCGATGAAGAATCCATTGCCTGTTCGGCCATAAATGTTCTGGAAGTGGAAGTGGGAGCGAAACCCTCTGAAATGAAAGCGGTTCGGCAACATTTAGAAAGCTACGAAATACTTCCGGTTCTCCCTTTGACCGCTCGAAAAGCCGCTGAAATTTTACGATCTTCCTCGCGCAAACCACACCGGGGTGAATGGGCTGACGCCGTTATCGCCGCCACGGCTATTTTAAATGATCTGACACTTGTCACATTCAACATCCGACATTACCAATACCCTGGCATTTCGCTTTATCCAATGCCTACTCCCTAGTTCTTTGCTTGACGGCACATCCTTGAAAATTGTACTCAATTCGTGCAATTAGCAAGGATGCGCAAAAGACCTAAGTGGAAACAATTAGGCGACAATTTTCGATCGGCTCAACCAAGTAACCGCCTGATAAATCCCAAATATTCCGCCAGATAAGTCCTGTGGATTTATACTAGGACCCATAAGAGGTCTTAGTTATGAATCTTAAACTGTTCATATTTTTACTCCCTGTTTTCCTACTGTCCGTTTCCGCGTGGTCCGAACCTGCTTCCACACCCTCGCCGAGTCCTACTCCCGCCCCCCTCACCGGAGACACTCTCAAGGCCGTAGCGACCAAGATCCTATCCGCCTATTACAGCTATCCCGCCCAGGGCCTCCACCAATTCAAATGCGGGTTCTTGGACTTGCGGGAAAAGACCTTCAAAAACCTATTGGAAGCCTCATCGGTGGAAGAGGTCATTTCGAGCGAAAAGTTCAAGAAGAACTACCAAGAGAACATTGAAAAGAGCAAACAGGAGAATGATAGGGAACTCAGGGAAAAAGAAAAGCAACTGGAGCGGTTCGAACAGGACCATCCCGCCGCCGACGCGAAATCTTTGAAGGAGATCACGGAACAGGATTACGAATTGGCCCTTCTTCGGAACAAAGCTAGAGACCAGGACGAGGACTTGGAACAGCAATCGAAGAATATGGCGGTGTTCGCGGAGAATTACCAAGAATTGAAGCCCCTGACATCCCTGGAGTTCTTCATTGAATACCAGGAGAACAAAGGTTTTCAGTTCACCTATACGGGTGTGAAAGAGGATGGCGGGAAAGAGTACAAAAGGGTACTGCAAAACCTGTTGACCCTGATGCGAAAGGGGGTCCTTTCCCCCCTCCGGATGATCAATGTTTTTTCAGGCTTTTCGTGGGAAGGCACGGACCAGGAGAAGGTAGCACCCCTGATCTATCGGACGAAAGAGGGCTACACCATCGAATTCAAGAAGGATGACTCGACGGGCGAGCTTCATATGACGGACCAGTTCCTTCTGACCGATGGCAAGATAAGAATGGGGGGCGAGACACCCGAAACCTGGAATATCCAATTTCAGTTCGAAAGGACAGATGAGGGTTACCTGATCCGCTCCATGGATGTCCAAACGGAAAAGAGCAAACTGAAGGCGTGGGTGAAGTTCGAATATTTCCAGAGCGGAACTCTATATCTACCTGAGAAGGTTCTGTGGGATAGCGTTGTGGATGATCCTTCCGTTGTTGATAAGAAATTCTCGGATGCCCTTCGGTGCCTGGATTATGAGGTTAAGTTCTCTTCCGCTTCCGGCTCCACTTCCCATCCGGTCACCATCGAAAGCCCTCCCCTGGATCCGACTTTTGGTGTGCCAAATTCATTAAATAGTTTAAATGTTTTCTTTAAAACAATCGCGGAAAGTGGTTTTGAATTCGATGCTGATTCCGGCCTGGAAATTCCCCTGGGCCCACAATTGAGGAAAAATTATTGGGGAGTGCCTTTGGAATTTGGGTTCGGATACCAATATGACCCCAACACAACCTTCGCTTTGCAATTCGACGGGGGAGAATTCATGCCTAACGACAAGACCGTCACCCATAACCGATTCGCTGAATATTTCAATGTCGCCTTGACGGCCAAATACCGGTTCGTCCAGGGTTGCCTGCGCCCCTATGTCTTTGGCGGTCCGGGGCTGGCCCTTTCCGATAACGCTTATGGCGATAACAACCCGCCGGCTCTCACCACGGATGTGGGGTTTTCAGCCGAGATCGGGGCGGGGGTGGAGATCAACTTGGTTAAATATCTTTACCTAAGCGTTCAAAGTGTCGTGATCTACGAATTCAACAGCGCCAGCTACACGAATTCCATAGGCGTCGATAATCCCGCTGGTTTCGTGCCCATTGAGTTAGGCATCGTTTTCGGAAAATAGACACCGATTGGGCAGTCATTAACTTTTCTTCCCCCTATCTTTCAATTTTCCCGCCTCCCCCGATAAGATGAACCCGCGAACATCGTTCGGTAGTGGGTCAATTTGAGATACTACGTTAACAAGTTCTTGATAGTTCGCTTTTTCTCCCCCTCTGTGCTAAAGCACTATACTGTTCTCATTATTTTAATTTCATTTGCGGAACAGCATGAAAGAGGGGGATCAAGGGGGAGTTAGCCTTTTCGTCATGCTTCGTCAACGACTAATACCCCCCGGCCCCCTTTTTCAAAGGGGGTGGCTATTAAAACTGACCCACTATCCATCGTTCATCAAGGGGAGGAAAGATGGCCTGCGCTAATCCATTGCGTACTGAAAAGTACACCGACCGTTTTCCGGAGTTCAAAAAAAAGGCGTTCTACCGGGATTTCTTGGGGGTGAAGGTTTCCTCCTTGGGCCTGGGCACTTACCTGGGTGAATCCACCGATAAGGTCGACGCTCTTTACGTCGAAGCCATCAAGGCCGCTCTGATGTCCGGCATCAACCTTCTGGATTCGGCCATCAATTACCGTTGCATGCGCAGTGAGCGCAACATCGGGCAAGCCCTTAAGGAATTGGAGAAAGAAAGGGAAGTATTCCGGGAAGAGGTCGTGGTCTGCACTAAGGGCGGGTTCATCCCCTTTGACGGAAGCCAGCCGGCCGACCCCAGGAAATATTTCCAGGAGGAATATTTCAAACCGGGTATCTGTAGCCCCCAGGATGTGGTGGCAGGCTGTCATTGCATGGCCCCCGCCTACCTCAGGAACCAGGTGGAACGGTCCCTTGCCAACTTTGGGTTGGGAACCATCGATCTTTTCCATGTCCACAATCCGGAAACGCAGTTGGAGGAAGTGCCCAAGGACGAATTCCTCAAACGTCTGGAGGCCGCCTTTAGAGAACTGGAACATTGCGTGACGGAAGGGAAGATCCAGGCCTATGGGACCGCGACCTGGAACGGCTATCGGGTGGACCCAACTAGCCAGGAACATCTTTCGCTCCATGAGATCATACGAACCGCTGAGAAGGCTGCGGGGAACTCCCGGCACCATTTCCGGGCGATCCAACTGCCCTTTAACTTGGGGATGCCGGAGGCTTTCGCCCTGGGTAATCAGGTGATGGGTGCCCAAACCGTCTCTATTCTTGAAGCCGCCAAGGCCAACGAAATCGCCGTCTTTACCAGCGCCTCCATCCTGCAATCCCGCTTGGCCAGGAGCCTGCCAGCTTCGGTCGGCGCGGCCTTTCCGGGGCTGCCTTCCGATTCCGTCAGGGCCATCCAGTTCGCCCGCTCTGCCCCTGGCGTGACCACGGCCCTGGTTGGAATGAAGAATAAAGAACATGTTCTGGAAAATTTGAAAATCGCGGCGTTTGCTCCCGCTACCGAAGAGACGATCCAGGGACTTTTTTCCTAAGAAGCTCTTTAAACCAAAAAGGGGGAGGTCGTCAACGATGAATACAGGGAACAAGAGTGGATTGACCGCGAAAGCGACCTATAAGGTCGAAAAGTGGAAAGAGGAAGAACTGGCAGGTCATTTCCCCCGAAGTGAAGATGACGAAAGCATCGGTTGAATTCGCTTTAGTCGGCGATATCGAATGCAAAGCGTCCGTGGAATACCTCATGTTCTATAAATTGTTCGACGCCAAGGACCCGCACAAATCATCCGCTGAATATATCGGCTTGATGAATTTGACCGGGAAGATAAACGGAAAAACCGGTAGTTTCGCCCTTGAGGATCACGGGACTTTTACGGCTGGGGCCGCCATTTCGAAATTATCGATCCTGGAGGGCTCTGGGACGGGGGAGTTGAAGGGAATCAAGGGCACTGCGTTATACCGTGCCGACCAAAAGGGAAGTTCCTTTGAGCTGAATTACGATCTGTAGATCCAAATAAGATCAATGACGGGAGAACTATGGCCAAGAACATCGATCGATTCTTTTGCGGGTTAATGGCGTTTGCGGCCTTGGGTCATTTATTTGGAACCATCAAGTTGACCCAGTTCGGCACAGGGCTTTTTGTCTGGTCCCTTTCCGGCGTCCTGGCGGCGAGCCTATTGGTGGCCCTAAATATCCTTCGCGGTGGCCGGCCCAATGATAAAAACATAGCCTTGATCGCTTTGGCGGGTAATTTAAGCTGGCTGGGCATCGTTCTATTATTCGGTTTGTCCATTGGCGATCTATTGGATTTTCGTGTGCTGTTTCACGGTGTCGCCGCCGCGGGATTGACTTATTTCAGCATTCGAACCCTGCGTAAATATAAAAGATTTTATTGGATACACCGTGATTGATGAAAATAGTATCCAACTTCCTCCCCAATACCCCGAATTGTTGAAAGCGACCCAGTTGATGGATTTTAAAATGGGCTCGGACATCCTGACGGGCAATTTGTTGCGGACTCTAGCCGCGACTAAACCGAATGGGCGGTTTTTGGAGATCGGGACAGGCACGGGTTTATCCGCTTCTTGGATATTGGACGGAATGGACGCTAGCTCAACCTTTTTATCGGTCGATAACAACCCGGATGTGGTTTCTATAGCGGAAAAAGCATTGGGGTCCGACCCCAGGGTGACTTTTCGGGTGGCCGATGGCGGGGAATTCATCAAAACCTTGGCGGGCCAAACTTTCGACCTGATATTCGCTGATTCCTGGCCCGGGAAATATAACACCTTGGAAGAAACCCTTCGGTTGGTGGCGCTGGGAGGGTTTTATTTCATCGATGACATGCTGCCCCAACCCAATTGGCAGGAAGGCCATGATAAAAAGGTGAAAGATTTGATCGCGAAATTGGAAACCTTGACCGATTTTCATGTTTGTAAGATGAATTGGTCCACCGGGTTGATCCTCTGCGCCCGCAAAAAGAAATAGTGGAAACGATCAGTTGCTGATCAATATAGCCGATCACAATTCTTGGCTTGACGGCAAATACTTGTAAATTGTACTATAGACGTGCAATTTACAAGGAGCCTCCCGTGATCCGCCGACCCGACATTTTAAAACTTATCCAATCCGGGCTGAGAACCAGTCCCCTCACCGCGCTTTTGGGGCCACGCCAATGCGGCAAAACCACCCTAGCCCGCCAAGTTTCGTTGAATAAGAAAACGCAGTATTTCGATTTGGAAAAAAGATCGGACTTGATCCGAATGGAGAACCCCGAAAGGACACTGGATGGCTTGAAAGGCCTGGTAGTGTTGGACGAGATCCAACGAAAGCCAGAACTTTTTCCTCATCTGAGGGTCCTCGCGGACCGCAAACCCCTCCCGTGCCGGTTCCTATTGCTGGGCAGCGCCTCACCCTGGTTGATGAAGCATACTTCCGAGTCCCTGGCGGGCAGGGTGCGTTTCATCGAAATGAGCGGGTTCTCCCCCGGGGAAGTGGGCTGGAAAAATCAGCAACGGCTTTGGATAAGGGGCGGATTCCCGCCGTCGTTCTTAGCCGCGACCGACAAGGACAGTGTGATTTGGCGCGACAACTTCATCCAAACTTTCCTCGAGAGGGATATCCCTCAAATGGATATCCGGGTACCGGCGGCGACCCTGGGTCGTTTCTGGGCCATGGTGGCCCATTACCACGGCCAGGTTTGGAACGCGTCCGAGATCGGGGCTTCCCTGGGCTTTTCGCATAACGCCGCCCGAAGGTACCTGGATGCCCTCTCCGGCGCTTTTGTCCTGCGGCAACTGCCGCCCTATTTCGTCAACCTGGGGAAACGGCTGGTGAAATCCCCGAAGGTTTATGTGCGCGACAGTGGCTTGTTGCACGCCTTGTTGAACCTGCGGACCCAGGCGGAATTGGAGGCCCACCCTAAATTAGGATCCTCCTGGGAGGGCTTTGCCTTGGAACAGGTTCTTCGGGTCACGGGCGACCGGAACGCTTTCTTTTGGGCTACCCAGGCCGGGGCCGAGTTGGACCTCCTAGTGGAAAAAGGGGGGAAGCGGTGGGGTTTTGAATTCAAGATGGACGACGCCCCCGGGATGACCAAATCCATGCGCATTGCCATGGAGGACTTGAGGCTGGAGCATTTATGGGTCGTTCACCCGGACAAAGCCGCCTATTCCTTGGACAAAAAGGTGGATGTGATCCCGTTAAGCGGTTTGGAGCGGCTGCCCAAATCGCTTTATTGATCCGTGATATTACTGATCAGTCCGAAATTGGAACCTTGGGCGGTAGGGTAGGGATAGAATATTTGAGCATTAGTCCTATCGCGAGCAGGACCTTATTGTCGGACCAAAGGCGCTATCGAAATGGAAATCAAATCTATCGGCAACATTTTTTTTATCATACAGATCCTAATTTTTCTATCCATGATCTTTGTTTACTTTTTTTTCGATAATGATTTTGTGTTAAGGCGAAAGATATTTAAAGTTTCTTTAATTGTAAACGGATTGTTCAGTTTTCCAGCCCTTTTTCTATTTGATATTTCCTGGGGTTGGTTCGTTTTTATCATCCCCATCCTCATCCTGGAGGTCATATACAGATACATGACCGTTGATTTTTGCCCGACTTGCAGGAGGCCTGTCAATAAAGCGGGTTATTTTTTTGAGACGAAGAAATTTTGTCCCTATTGCGGTTCTAGATTTAAAAAGAGTTGAAATCCGAAAGGATTCTTTAAGATGGAATTAGATAAGGAAACGATATTTTTAATATTTGGCGGTTCGATGTTCTTTATTACGATACTAGGTGGTTTGCTCGTATGGGTAACGGATGATATTTGGATCAAACAACTCATAGATAAAGTTGTTTTTATCCTCGTCGCAATCTTGTTCGCTTTTTTTACGATCGCTATCGGCTTCCCCTGGCCGGTCCTGATCATTGAAGTGCCTATTTTTGTATTTTTTTATTTTATAAACCCAAAACTCCTTCAATATTGTCCAAGGTGCAAGAAGCCCGTTCATAAGACTTTTTACCCTTTTACACTAGTTACCTCGTGTCCCTATTGCGGGCATAGGTTGGATCAATAATTATTCAAGATCCAGGGTTTTCCAGCTTTTGGAAGAATTGATCTTGTGGAGTGTTAAATGTGGGACATATTTAAAAGAAGATGCAGGAACTGCGGATTCTTGATCGAGAAATATTTGTGTTTTTCATGTCCGCGTTGTGGCGCTTTATTCCCAAAGATACGTTGGCTGGGCATGGGGGGAATGCTCAGATTAATAATTACTTTAATACTTCTCTTAATAGCTTTTGTAATCTGGGTTTTTAGGTTTTTTTCGGAACAGTAGACATGATTTGGACGTCGGGATGTTGGGGGAAAGATAGAATATTAGCCTGAAGCCATCAAGGAGGCGGAGATGGTGAATATAACGGTCTTTCTGGTAGTCGCCGGGTTTTTGGCGGTCGGGTTCGTGATCTATCTGGTCATCGTTTATAACGGGTTGGTTTTCCTCAAGGTCAATATCGACAAGGCCTGGGCCAACATCGACGTTCTGTTGAAACAGCGCCATGACGAGGTGCCCAACCTGGTGGCGGTGGTGCAGGGCATCAAGGAATTCGAGAAAAAAGTCCTGACCGACGTGACTCAGTCCCGAACCAGCGCCATGGCGGCGGTCAGCGTGGCGGACAAGGCCCAGGCCGATAAGACCCTCACGGCCTCCCTGAACAACCTTTTCGCGGTGGCGGAAAATTATCCCACCCTGAAATCCCAAGAGAACTTCCTGATGCTCCAAAAGAGGCTTTCTGAGCTGGAAAGCGCCATCGCCGACCGCCGGTCCTTCTATAACGACTCGGTCGCCAAGTACAACACCCACATCGCCCAGTTTCCCGACGCCATCCTGGCGTCCCTGATGAACCTGACCCCCCGGCAACTATTCACGGCCACCGAAGGGGAAAAGGAATTCGTGAAAGTGCAAGTGACCAACTCATGAAAACCTTCGGAACCATCAGGCTATTGGCCTTTTCCACCCTCCTTTTCTGGCTCTCAAGCTTCTCGCCGGTCTTCGCCTATGCCCGCGACCAGGGCCAACCCTTGTTTATGTGCGTGGTCGGGCTGGCCGTTGGGGTGATCGCCTTCTTTTGGGGCTTTGCCCAGCTAAGGACCAAGCGTTTGATGGAAGACATCCCCACCTCCACTATTCGGGCCATAGCGCCGGGGCTGGTGGAGATCACCGGCCAGGTCGTGGATTGGCAGCTCAAGGAAGCGCCTTTCACCTTGAAGCCATGCGGTTATTTTGAATACGAGGTGGAACAATATGTCAGTAGCGGAAAGAACTCCCACTGGGAAACCATCTTGAAAGGGGATTCCAAGACCCATTCTTTTTACGTGAAGGATGACACAGGCACGGTCTTGGTGAAGCCTTGGGATTCGAAAGTCATCATTTCGGACCCTTATGTCTTGAAGACCGGGACTTTCACCGATGTGCCCCAGAACATAGTGGATTTTCTACAACAAAGGAACATTTCCATCAGGGGCTTTTTCGGTTTCGAGAAGACCCTTCGCTTTACCGAACGCCATTTCCTGCCGGGCGAGACGCTTTTCGTGATGGGAACCTGCGAACAGTCCCCGCCGCCCGCTGAATTGCCGCCGGAAGGGGCGCTGAAGGATATCGCCATCGTGAAGGGAACCAGATCGGGGGATCTATTTATCCTTTCGGACGAAAGCCAAAAACAATTGGAAAGTTCTTTCGCCATACAAGCCTTCTTCGGCGTCTTCGGCGGCCTGGCCCTGATCGGCGGATGCCTTTGGGGGCTTTTGAATCTATTGGGATTTATGTAACGGACCTTTGACAAGGCCCAAATTGGACAAGGGTTATTAAGGTATAGGGAAACATGAAAGATTAGAAAAAATGATTTTAATATTTAAAAAAACATGGAAAGAAATAGAAGGCTTAAAAGCATTTTTAATATTTGCGTTATTTCTGTTTCTTAAACTAATCGGATCCTCTCTTTCGCTATTGCTTTGTTATTCATTGAGCATTGTTTTCGGTATCTGGCTATTGATTTATATAAAAAAACGTAAAAGAGAAAATAAAAAAACCAGTGGCATTTTTTATAGTGCGTGTGTTTTTTTTACACTCTATAGTTTTGGAAAATTAATTTCGGAGTTATTAACAATATTTACGAATGATCACATTGATAATCTAAGCTCACTTCTCCGCCAAATGGATGTTTACAACACCTTTATCCTTTCAATTACTGCCATTTTATTTGGCCTGGTATTAATTTCGAAACAAGCTCTTGCCGATATGGGATGGTTAAAAGGCAAAGTAACCAATAAGAAGAAAGAACGGGGATTGGTATTTTTAAAAATATTAGGTTTTTTTCTTATTTCTGCGGGCGTTGTTCTAGCAGTATTTATTTTTTATATTTATTTCATCCAAATCCCAAATTTGCAACATTATGGAGATGGCATGCGGAAAAATGGATAACGGCGGCCTGAGTCCGTTTTTAGAGGTGTCCATGGATTTGTCTGATCAAAATAAACAGAAACAGCATATTTCTGATGTTAGGGCTGGATTGATATTATTCACCGTTTGGTTTCTTCCTAAAGAATTATTTTATTTATTCGGAAAAACAAAAGAAGGGGTATTAAGCAACTGGCTGGTTTTGGGGTTG
>CAWHOE010000031.1:0-14850 GCA_963830915.1 candidate division FCPU426 bacterium | reverse complement strand
CGCGTTGGGGCGAACGCACGCTGATCGTGCCGATCGTCGGCGCGGCGAGGCGATCGGCGTGATGGTGTGCGGGCGGCCGGAGGGCGGCGGCTACCTCGACGCGGAGGTCGCGATCGCCGAAGAGCTCGCCTCGCGGATCGGGCTCGCGGTCCTCAACGCCCGTTCCTACGGCCGCGAGCGCCGGCTCGCCGATTCGCTGCAGCGCGCCATGCTCCCGACCGTCCTGCCCCAGCTCGCGGGGGTCGTGTTCGACGCCGTGCACGTCGCCGGCGACGCGGATGCCGACATCGGCGGCGACTGGTACGACGCCTTCGCGCTCCCCGACAGCCGCGCGATCTTCTCGATCGGCGACGTGGCGGGCCGCGGCTTGAGGGCGGCGATCGTGATGGGCAAGGTGCGCCAGGCGATCCGGGCTTTCGCCCTCACCGATCCCGACCCGCGCACGATCGTCAAGAACGTCGACCGCATGCTGCGGCTCGACGGGAGCCTCGGCGTCAGCGCGATCGTGGGCCTGGTCGATCCCGAGGCGTCCTCGCTGACCTTCGTGAACGCCGGGCACCCCGGGCCGCTGGCCGTCGGCGAGGACATGGTCGAACTGATCGAGCAGCCGCGGACGCTTCCGCTAGGCATGATCGGTCGCGAGGAAGTGCAGGCGTACTCGCTGCAGCTCGTGCCCTCCCAGCTCCTCGTGTTCTACACCGACGGCCTGATCGAGCTCGACCGGGACATCGAGGCGAACGAACGGCGGCTGCGCGACGTCGTGCTGGAGGTCTACGAGGCGAAGAGCAGCCACCCGACCGACGAGATACGGCGCAAGATGATCTCGGCTCAGCCGAGCGACGACGTCGCCATCCTCACGGTTGCCGTGCCCCCCAGTCCGCGAAGCGCGCTCGACGTGCAGCTGCCCGCCACGGCCGAGAGCGCGAGGTGGACTGCCTTTACCTGGTGGATACCTACGGGGCCTTCTATTCGGAGCAGATCACCTATTACCTGGACCTGTACAAGAAGTACGTACCCATCGAGAAACTGGGGTTCCACGGACATAACAACATCCAACTAGCCTACGCCAATACCCAGCAGTGCATCATCGAGGGGGTGAACATGCTGGACGCCACCATCAACGGCATGGGCCGGGGAGCGGGCAACTGTCCCCTGGAGCTTCTACTGGGGTTCCTCCAGAATCCCAAGTTCGACGTCCGTCCCATCTACAAGGTCATCCAGGAACATTTCGTCCCGCTTCGCAACGTGATGGAGTGGGGATTCAACGATATTTATGGCATCTCCGGATTGCTCAACCAGCATCCCAGGGACGCCATGAAATGGCGGGATGACAAGGCGAACAAGGATAACTGCTATGATTTTTACAAGGAATGCTCCAAATAGCATCCTGGACTTTGTGGCGTTGGGTGGTTGAACAGAGAGGGCCGCTCCGGCGGCCCTTTTTTATTCCGGTGGAGGCAACCCATGACGATCGAGATAAGACCTTTCCAGGCCGAGGACGAGATGACAGTCGTCAGGCTTTGGCATGACTGCGGATTACTGGTGCGGGATAACGATCCTTACAAGGATATACAAAGAAAGAAACATGAGCACCCTGAGTTGTTCCTGGTGGCTGTCGAGGACGGGAAAGTGGTGGGCGCGGTCATGGGCGGTTATGACGGACACAGGGGAGCGGTGAACTATCTGGCGGTTGCGCCGGGCCGGCGGCATCAGGGGATCGGCAAGAAGTTGATGGGAACCCTGGAGGAGAAAATGACCGCTCTGGGTTGCCCCAAAATGAACCTATTCATCCGGGTCACCAATCAAGAGGTCGTTGCTTTTTATGAAAAGCTTGGATTCGCACAAAATACAGTAGGGATTAGCTTTGGTAAAAGGCTGGTGAACGATGATTTCGACCTGGAGAAGCTACAAAAGGGAGGAAGGCCGGGAGGATCAGCCGAACAGGTGATAAAGCAAAAGGATCAGACCGATTGTAATTAGGAACCAGGCTGTCCGCTTGATCCATTTTTTGGGGCTGGAAAGGACGGCGTGCCGGGAAGCGGGAGAGCCCTCTTCTGGTTCCTCGGACGACTCTTCCCATTCGCTGGGGGCCTTCCAGCCGCATTCCGGGCAGGGAGCCCAATCGTAGGGAATCTCCGAGCCGCACTTCAAACAAACCAGATCGCTCATATTGTCCTCTGTCTCATTCTACAATAAAGGCACGCAAATAAAAAAAGCCCGGCCCCCCGAGGGGGACCGGGCTTTTTGTTGTACTGACTAATCCTTGATCAGCATGGCGTAGAAGGAGCGCCACACGAACACCAAAGCGATCACCAGGAAGATGATCGACAAAGTGGAGGTCATACCCGTCAAGAGCGGGGAAATGGCCAATTCCACGGCCAACAGGCCGAAGAGGGTGGTGAACTTGATGACCGGGTTCATGGCCACCGAGGAAGTGTCCTTGAAGGGATCGCCCACGGTGTCGCCCACGACAACAGCGGCGTGCAGCGGGGTGCCCTTCTCTTTGAGGACGGCCTCGACGACCTTCTTGGCGTTGTCCCAGGCTCCGCCGGCGTTCGCCATGAAGATGGCCTGGTAAAGGCCGAACAGGGCGATGGAGATCAGGTAGCCGATGAAGAAGTTGGGATCCAGGAAGGCGAAAGCCAAAGTGAAGCAGAACACCCCGATGAAGATGTTGAACATCCCGTTCTGGGCGTACTGGGTACAGATGGCGACGACCTTCTTGGAGTTCTCGATGGAGGCTTTCTTCACCGAGTCGTCATCCAGCTTGATGTTGGCTTTGATGAATTCCACGGCCCGGTACGCGCCGGTCGTGACCGCCTGGGTGGAAGCCCCGGTGAACCAATAGATCACCGCGCCGCCCATCACCAATCCCAGCAGGAACAAGGGGTTCAAGATGGAGAAGTTACGAGCGATGAGGTTGATCTGGTCCTGGGTGATCATGCCGACCGCGTCCGGGTTGGCGTGCTTGGCCAGGAGAACCACGATCGAGAAGATGAGGGTGGTCGCGCCCACCACGGCCGTGCCGATCAAGACCGGCTTGGCGGTGGCCTTGAAGGTATTGCCGGCCCCGTCGTTCTCTTCCAGATAATCCTTGGCTTTATGGAAGTCGGGGGTGAACCCGAAGTCCTTCTTGATCTCCTCGGAAATGCCGGGGAGGGACTCGATGGTGGAGAGCTCAAACACCGACTGAGCGTTGTCCGTCACGGGTCCGTAAGAGTCCACCGCGATGGTGACCGGGCCCATGCCCAGGAACCCGAACGCGACCAGACCGAATGCGAAGACCGCGGGAGCGACCATCAAGGAGCTCATGCTGGTCCCGGCCAGGGCCACCCAGGCGCCGATGCCCATCAGGGAGGCGATGGAAAGACCCATCCAGAAGGCGGAGAAGTTGCCGGCCACGAAGCCCGACAGGATCCCCAGGGAAGCCCCGCCCTGACGGGCGGCGGTGACCACTTCCTTCACGTGCTTGGAATTCATGGAGGTGAATACCTTCACCAGCTCGGGGATGATGGCCCCGGCCAGGGTTCCGCAGGTGATGATGGTGGCCAATTTCCACCATACCGTCCCGTCGCCGACGTTGGCGATCAGCAGGTCGGAGGCGATATAGGTGACGGCGACCGAGATGAGGGAGGTCAGCCAGACCAGGGTGGTCAGGGGGTCCTCGAAGTTCATCTTATCGGCGTTGGCGTAGCGGGCCTTGGCGACGGCCGCGTTGATCATATAGGAGACCGCCGAGGTGATGATCATCATGACGCGCATGACGAAGATCCACACCAGCAGTTTGACCTGGTCCGTCGGGTTGCCCACGGCCAGGAGGATGAAGGTGATCAGGGCCACGCCGGTGACGCCGTAGGTCTCGAAACCGTCGGCGGTGGGGCCGACCGAGTCTCCCGCGTTGTCGCCCGTGCAGTCGGCGATGACGCCGGGGTTCCGGGCGTCGTCTTCCTTGATCTTGAACACGATCTTCATGAGGTCGGAGCCGATATCGGCGATCTTGGTGAAGATGCCGCCCGCGATACGAAGGGCGGCGGCGCCGAGGGACTCACCGATGGCGAAGCCCACGAAGCAGTAGCCCGCCAGGTCGCCCGGCACATAGAGGATGATGGCCAGCATGATCAAAAGCTCGATGCAGATGAGCAGCATGCCGATGGAGATACCGGACCGGATGGGGATGGCGTAGGTCGGGAAGGGCTTCCCCTTCAAGGCCGCGAAGGCCGACCGGGAGTTGGCGAAGGTGTTGATGCGGATACCGAACCAAGCCACCGTGACGCTGCCCGCGATACCCACGAGGGAGAAGAGCACGATGATCAGGACGTTGGTCGGTCCGACGGGTTTCAGCCACCCGAAGTAGACGATCATGATGGCGCCGATAAAGAGCCACAGGATCCCGAGGAATTTCATCTGGTTGAGCACATAGGTCTTGCAGGTGGCGTAGATGAGCTCCGAGATGTCCTTCATGGACTTATGAACCTGCAGGTTCTTCAGGTTCACGAACATGATGCCCCCGAAGACCATACCCAGGACGCAGATGAGCAGGCCCCAGGACAGAAGATCGTGGCCTGTCATGCCCAGGAATTGGATGCTGGGATCACTCAGGTTGGGCAGTTTCAAATCCGCCTCACTCGCGAAAGCCCGCGACGAAAGCAGTAAGGTCGTCATCACCGCCAAAGCGGCTCGACCCATCGAGCGCAAACCATCTTTCAAAATCATGTGTTTCCTCCGTTTTTTGAATCTTGAACCAAACCGGCCCCGACTTCCTCAACCCCAGAGCAGCCTCAAGAACCCGGGAAAAACTCAAGCAACAGCCAAAAACATACCGCGGGAAAGAATAAACCCTACCCCTACCGCAAGATATGTCCCTCGTCATATTGTCATGTTATATGAGTCCCGCAGAAAAAATCGTGGTGTCGATCGAAGGCGCGCAACGAAACATGAGGATTTTCGCCGACCTGGGGAGTGTTATCAATTAAATTCGGTTTAACGGTTCGCTAAAAATATCCTGTCAATTGTCGGGCATATTCATCAATTAAGGGAAGGAACAAACACCGATTTAATCAGGACTTAACGCCAATTTTCTTTTTTGATCTCGGGCAATTTTTTGTAGATGTTGTTCAGGTGGGTCTTCAAGGTGGCTTTGGACACGCGGAGTTTGTCCGCGATTTTCTGATTCGTAAAACCCTGGAGAGCGGCTTTGGCCACATCCATTTCCCGCCGGCTCAGATCGCGGTCCTTGAAACGTTGGAGCCATGTCTCGAATTTTTTCCTCAAGGGGGAAAGAACGATCAACTGTCGGGAATCTTCGTTGAGGAAGTACACGTCAAAGAACTGTCCGTTCATTTTATTGTTCGGAACGAAATGGACTCCCTCTCGGGGAACGGCCCGCCCCGAGGCGCGCTCAGATGTGACGACGCAGGTTTGGGAACATTTTTTACCCTCATGTAACCCGCATAATTTTTTACTGGCCTGGTTCTGGAAGATGACTTTTTGGGAAGAATCCTGGAGACAAATAGAGGCTTGACTGCTCTGGAAAAGGGCTTCAATGCTGAACATGCGTCCACCCGATGGGAAAGTGATGAATTATTTGAGCCTGCGTAAAAAATGGAACAGTGGTTATTAAAGGCTTTTCGATTAGGAGGCTCTATGATTCATATCATTGTTCACCCTACCTGAGGGTCCCACAATGACCGCTAAAGCTTATCAATCTCAGGAGGATATGATGCAATTGTCAGAAGTGAAACCCTTAAATCCCCAAAACTACTACCGGATGCCCTGGTCCCTGTCGGACAACGGCATATTCTGGTTGGAAGTGACATCCCAGTGCAACCTGACCTGCGAGGGCTGCTACCACGAGAACATCAAGGGCGCCCATAAGAGCCTGGCGGATATCGAGGAAGAGTTCAAGGTCATCAAGGAACAGCGCAAGGTCGACAGCGTCTCCATCGCGGGGGGCGATCCGCTCTTGCATCCCCAGATCCTGGACATCGTGAAGATGGTCCGCCGCTACGGCTGGAAGCCCATCATGAACACCAATGGTCTGGCCATCACCCCTGAATTGTTGAAGGACCTGAAAAAGGCCGGGGTGTTCGGCTTCACCTTCCATATCGATACCACCCAGAAACGGAACGATTCCATGGCCAAGACCGAAGTGGAGCATATCAAGCTTCGCCAGCGGTTGGCCGAAATGGTCGCGAAGGAAGGCGGCATGGTCTGCGGTTTCAACCAGACCGTTTCCGAACAGACCATCGAGGAGATCCCAGAGATCGTGCGTTGGGCCGAGCAATACCCGGACATGATCAACACCATCGTGTTCATCCTGTTCCGCACACCGGGCATGTCCGCCAATTTCGATTTCTACGCTTTGGGCAAGAAAGTGGACCTTTATGAGAGCTATATCCCCACCAAGTGGGGAGGGGAACTGAACCTGAAGGCTCACCATGTTGTGGCCAAGATCAGGGAGACGGACCCGCTCTACGAGCCGGCCGGTTACCTGAACGGCACCATTGAGGCCAACGAGATGAAGTGGACCCTAGCGACCCGTATCGCCAATCGCAAGAAAACCTTCGGCTATACCAGCCCGAAATTCATGGAGTTCGTGCAGAATTTCCATCACCGTTGGTATGGGACGTGGTTGAGCTACGCCGCGCCCGCCCTGCTCCACGCCGGTCGGTCCACCCTGTTGTTCCTGGGTTGGGGCGACAAGCAGATGCGCAAGTCCTTGTTCCGCTTCCTGACCACGCCCTCGGCCTGGTTCGGGAAGGTCTATATGCAGAATTTCGCCATCATCCAGCCCGTGGATCTTCAGCCGGACGGCCGGATGAGCATGTGCGACAGCTGCCCGGATATCACGGTGCATGAGGGCAAGCTTTATTGGAGCTGCCGTCTGGAAGAGATCAAGAAGTTCGGGACTTTCGTCACGGCCGTGCCGAAGAGCGGCAAGATCGAGACCCCGGCCAAGGCCGAATCGGCCAAGGTGGGCGCGGGAGCGCGATAAGTCCAAAGGCGGGACTATCCTGGCTTGTTGAGGGATAGACCTTTTAATAGTAAAGGCGGGTCGTTCTACCAGATCATTGGTAACCGATCCGTCTTTTTTATTTTGGGGAACGAGTCCAAAATGAACAAATAAGGCCGCTTAAGGCTCTAAATGGCCTGTTGGATATCCTTGGAATGGTTGTCACATGACCGGGTTGGCGAAAAAGGATAAAATGTCCAAAGAAAGGCTCTTAAAGGAGGACCTATGGGATTGATGGACATGTTCGGCAAGAAAAGTCCGCTGGTGGATACGGGGAAGTCACTGAAGAACGCTCAGGGAAAACTATCGGGCGCCCCTCGGATGACCGCGGATGGCGATTTCAGCGTCTGGTTCGTCCCCGAAAATAAACAACCCCTTAACAATCTCAAACAGGTCGCCAACCCCAACGGGATGCTGGAACTCAAGGTCAAGACTGTGGGCCAGTACAAGCAGTCCTTCCTGGACGCGGTGGCCGGCATGGCCGACCAGCCGGTCTTCGTCACGGGCATCCTGGTCAACGATGATTCCCAGGGCGGAAAAGTGCAGGTCCATCCCCTGGACCTTATCTACGCCCCCCTGCCGCCCGAGCGTTTTCCTGGGTGGTTCAAAGAGATCCAGAAGAACCTGAAGGATCCCAATGCCGTTCTGGTCTACCGATTCGCCGCGGCCACTGACGCGTCCAAAGCTTCCAAGCCGCCCAAAGCCGAGGAAGTGAGGGAACTTCAGGCGGCTTTTCCTTATCCCAACAAGCCCATGTTGCCCAAGATCAAGATCGATTTTGAGATCCGCAAGACGGCCCTCATGGCGGCCGAGTTCCAATTGAGCAACGACATGATCCGCCAGAAAGTGGTCTTGGACCTGACGGTTGATAGTTCCAAGAACGAGGGTCCAGGCATCTTCACGGGCGACCTGGTGATCTACTGGGCCAACGAGTAAAAAACGTTCAAACAAAGGGAAAATCCCCTAATTGATCCTCCTCGAAATCTTTTTCGTTAAGTTTCACGTCCAAAAGTCGTTAGGATGTCGTACGTTCTGGCATTCTTGAGGAATTTTTGGAAGGAAACGGTCAATTCATGAGGAGGGTTCGGGCAAACACCATCTTAACCTTTGCGGCGTTATTCATTTTCCTAAGCGCCGATCTTTCCTGGGCCGCCACTAATACCCCCACCAATTCGGCAACGAACACCGCCACCAAAACAACGACCAATACCCCGACGATTACCTATACTCCAACCGATTCGGGCACACCGACCCTTACCGCCACTCCCAATCTTACCTTGACCCCGCCTTGCGGGGCGTCCGCGACTTTTTTTGGAAGCACCGCCACTACCGGCTCAACTGGGACCGCCAATACAAGTCCGGGAATATATGGCGCGATGTATACTTTGAGTTATCCGGCGTCGATCTACACTCTTTCCGTTTATAGCTATTTGCCAAGCAATGGGACTTCCTTGATCGTTGGCATTTATTCCGGGGGAGTCAGCAACATTGGGACCCTTCAAGTTCAATCCGCACCGCAATCAGTAACCTCGGGTTGGAATGTCATTGCTGTACCTCCAACCCAATTAAACAACGGCACTTACTGGTTGGTTTATATGTACAACGCTTCTGGTTATTACTTGACCAATACTTCCGGAACAGCTAACGAACTGGTTTATACAACGGCGGCCCAAACCTTCGGCAGTCTCCCGACGACTATGCCCGCCAGCATCGCCTATGGTTCTGGCAAGGTACCCATTTACGCTAACTTCTGCATCATCCCCACGAATACCCCGACCCCATCCATGACCCCGACACTGACCAATACTCCGACATCCTCATTCACCCCAACGGTTACTCCTACGGCTACCGTTACGGGAACCATCAATACGAATACGCCGACTTATACCAACACACAAACCCCGAGCCCGACCATAACCAATACGTTCACCATTACCTATACCAATACACCCAATGCCACTTTGACACCGCCCTGTGGGGCTTCCGCCACATTGTTCGGAAATACCGATACTACTGGGTCGCCCGTAACCGCCCTCCAATGGGAGATGAGGGCTTGCCGATACAATTTGATACAAAGCGGAACGATCTCGACACTTTCTTTATATGAGACCAGTAGCTCATGTAATGTCAGCGTTGGGGCAATCGCAGCTATTTACACATCCCAAACCTCAGGAACAACCCAAATAATGGGCAGTCAGGTTTCTTACCAAGCCACGCCTATTGTATTATCCCCAGGTTGGAACGTATTTCAAATGCCTCAAACGGACTTGCCGGCGGGAGATTACTGGTTGACTTATATGTATTACGTACCTAATTCACCAGTGAGTTATGCTTTGGTGTATCAACAACCAAGTACGCCGGTTACCAATACATTGGCTTATGACTACGCTGTTACAACAGGCTGGGGTTTATATGCTTATGCTTCGGGTTGGGGAGCTTCTGTTTCTTATGGCAATAACTTTTATGAGCCCATTTATGCAAGCTACTGTCCTGATTCCTTGACGACGAATACGCCCACTAATACTGCTACCAATACACCTACCAATTCTTCAACCTTTAGCCCGACTATCACCCTTACACCTACACTCACTCTTTCTCCAACGACCACTCTTTCCCCTACCTTTACCTACACCTTTTCCTCGACTTTGACCAATAGCCCCACCCAAACCCCAACCAATAGTCCTACAAATACCTTTACTTGGACGGATACAGATACTCCAACCAATACAGGCACCAACACGGTTACACTCAGTCCAACCTTAACATTCACCCCGACTTTAACTTTTACAACCACCAATTCCATGACAGCCACGTCATCCAATACCCCTACTCTCACCCCAACCCTATCCTTCACGCCTACAATGACCGATACCTTTACCTCTACCTTAAGCCCGACAAGCACTTACACACCCACCTTGACCCTCACGAATAGCACAACTTCTACCCCCACCAACAGTCCAACCCTGACCTTGACCCTGACACCCACCAATACCCCGACATTGACTTATTCCTTCACGCCCAGCCCAACCTATACCATCACTTTCACCCCAACCCAGACCTTCTCGCCAACAGAGACCCTTAGCCCAACTCTTACCGCCACGATCACACCAACCTTCACCCCGACTAATTCGACCACGCCAACTACCACCGCGTCCCATTCAAATACATTGACCGCTTCAACAACACCTACCAACACAAACACATTGACTTCATCACCGACGGTGACTTTCTCAGTGACCCTGACCCCGACCAACACCTGCACCTCTTCTCCTACCCAGCCTCCAGCGACCGCGACCACTCCCGTTCTCTATCCCAATCCGGTGAAGGGGACCGGATCGACAACTCTTGCGGTCTCGTTCGATAAACCCCACGACTATGTGATGGTCAAGATCTACACCACGGCCTTCCGAAAGATCTATCAGTACACAGCCCATTATGTCCAGGCAGGGATATTCACCCTGTCCCTGGATACAGCCCATATCAATGGCGGTTCGATGGCCGATGGTGTTTATTATGTTGTAATTACCACCCCCTCTGACCGTTGGATTTCCAAGCTCCTCGTCCTAAGATAAAGCAGGGCTTCCTGATGGGGGCCAGTTCATCAAAGGGGGAGAGCGCCATGGAGAAAGCCACATTCGGTGCCGGTTGTTTTTGGGGAGTGGAGGAAACTTTCCGACAGTTGAAGGGAGTCACTTCCGCCGCCGTTGGATATGAGGGCGGGACCAAGAACGCGCCCACCTACCAGGACGTCTGCACGGACCGCACCGGTCACGCTGAGGTCGTGGAAATCGATTTTGATCCCAAAGTGATCAGCTACGAAACCCTTCTGGACGCTTTCTGGGAACTCCACGATCCAACAACCTTGAATAGGCAAGGGCCCGATCGCGGTACCCAATACCGTTCGGTCATTTTCTTCCATTCGGATGAACAAGAAAAGATCGCGAATGCCTCCAAGGAAAAGTTATCGAAGTCCGGCAATTACAAGAACCCCATCGTCACCCAAATCGTTCCTGCCCAGACCTTTTGGCGGGCGGAAGAATACCACCAGCAATACCTGGCGAAACGGGGTTTGGGTTCTTGTCATTTCTAAGTAAACCAAGGGCCTATGCCCAATCAGGCCGATTGTGGCTGGGCCGCCCACAGGCCAAAACCCCTTTAAAAAGCCCCTAAATAATTTCAAAGAACCGATGAACCGTCCTGGGGTTTGCTGTAAAATCGCCAACAGTACCTCGGGACTGTAGTGAGGTGCACACTGTTAAAAGGATGGTTTTACAAAATCCAATGAGAATAAAGCCTTGGGTTAGCGACGCGGTCGAAGTTCGTAAGAGCGGTATGGAAGGTCAAGGGGTTTACGCAGTCAGTGATATCAAAGAAGGGGATGTGATCGGGGTTTTCGGGGGTATCGTGATCCCTGAGGGTGAGCTGGAAGACCTGAAGAAAAAGATCGGCGAGGAAAAACTTTGCGCCGACCACGCCATGTACATTTACCCGGGATTCATCATGCTCCACGATTATGTGGAAGGCTGCGATCCATTGTGTTTCGTCAATCATTCCTGCGACCCGAGCTCAAAGGTCGTCAACGGCATCGTCCTGGTGGCATTGCGTGATATCGCCAAGGGAGAGGAGATCAGCTGGAATTACAAGGAAACAGACGATGTGGGGAACTGGAGTTATGAGTTCAAATGCCAATGCGGTTCGCCCAATTGCACGGGTTTTGTAAGGGTGGGTCCCAAGTATCGCAATCAGGTGGGAGCTGCCATCAGCTAAACCTTAGAAAATCCTCAATCACCAATAAACCGGTTCCTTTCAAGAAGGGAACCGGTTTTTTTTATGCCATCTTCCATCTATCGAATTCTAATTTAGATGCGATCTAAAGGTGAAACATTCGCGTTTGGGGAATCCGAAGGGAACTACCCATTCGGTGGGGGTCAACATAGGGAAAAAGGTCCGAAAGGGTTTTGAACCCTATGGTTTTTATAGAAAAGACGATAAAATAATCAACTACGCCTTTTCTACTCCTACCACTCAACCCTTGCTCGAACGGTACCACATGACGTTACGTGCCATGTACAACGCTATTTCCGGACTCCAATCCGACAGCAGTTGGATGGATGTCATCGGTAACAATATCGCCAACGTCAATACATTAGCTTATAAATATAGCCGTGCCGAGTTCGCCACGCAGTTTTCACAGTCCCTGTCGAGTGGTAATGGGGCCAATCCGTTAACCGGGCAGGGAGGAACGGACCCAGTCGAGATCGGTACTGGTACCAGGCTTGAAACCATCCAAACGATATTCAACCAAGGAGTGATCCAAAACACCGGGAATTCCTTGGATGTGGCCATCGACGGTCAAGGTTTTTTGGCTGTCAAGAACGGGGACCAAACCTATTACACCCGGGCTGGAAACCTGACGATCGATGGTCAGGGTTATCTTGTTGATTCCAACGGCGACCACGTCCAGGGTTTCAACGCGGTCAACAGCATTACCCAAGAACAGATCAACGCCCAGACACCGGCCGTTTTTGAAGGCGGCATTGAAATAGCCGCGCCCGCTCCAAGTCTCTGGGTGACAAGCGATTCTCTCAAACTCAATAACACCGACCCGACCCAGATCCAGGATATCCGTCTGGATACCCAGATGACGCTCCTGCCCAAAGCCACTACCGAGGTCACCTTCCAGGGAAACCTGGATTCGTGGCAACAGGCCAACCAACCAGGAGGTGTCCTGGATCTTTATCCCATTCAAGGCCCGACCTTGCCAGTAGCTTTCTCCATGGCCCTCATCAATTTTTTCGATCCACCCCTTAACAACGCCATCGACACCCGGAGAATGCAGACGACAGTCAACCCTTTGCCTGGCTCGGATTACTCCCTTCAACAGGTCAATGGTCTTTCAACCCAGGAACCGGGGTATACACAGATAGAACCGTTGCTTAATGGATTCATTCCCCTGAGCGCGGCAATAGCCGGACAAGGGAACTATGCTTGGGAACAAAGCCCCCCTCTGCCGCCGGCATGCCAGAGCAATGAGACCGTTTATGACTCTACCGGTAACGCCCATACTATTAGCGTGCTTTTTTACCAAGTGAACGACTTAGGAACGGCCAATCCACCAATAAATCCATCTCCCCTCAATCAGGCATGCTATGTCTGGTACGCCTTCGACACCACGGGAGGCCAACCCATTAAGACGGCCAATATGCTGGGGGGGACGGGTATCGAAGAAGGAGATTTTGCCGGACAGGGTTCCTATAACCGAACCAGCCAGGACACGCTTTATGGGGGTGATTTTCTCTGGTTCAATACGGACGGTTCTCTTGCTTCCACAGGAGGGGTGGGAGGAATATTTCCCACGCCAGCCGGGTTGGCCACTAATTTTGAAAGCATCCCGAGGGTTTATCTTCCACTTTCCAACCTTTATCCACCTGTTTCTCCGATCCCAACATTAGGGGCGGAGGTCATGCCTGTATCATTGAATTTTGGTACGGCAGGTTTTTTAGGTGTCGGTAGAAGGGATGGTCTTTTCAGTGATGCCGAGGGATCCTTCCAAGTGATCAATGGGGTCAATACTTATGTGCCCAATTCGGACGTTCAGGCGGTATCCCAGGATGGCTATCCGGATGGAACCCTGCAATCCTTGAGTTTCCAACCAGATGGGACCTTGACAGGTTCTTTTACCAATAATCAACAAATAGCCTTGGCCCAAGTGGCCCTTACTCAACCGGGGAATCCGGGTGGGTTGGCACAGGTTGGGACGAATTATTTCGCCACGTCCGCTAATTCCGGCCCACTTAATACTGGAGTCGCGGGCCAAAACGGTCTAGGTACGGTTAGGGGCGGATCCCTTGAGTTGTCGAATGTTGATCTGTCGCTGGAACTCTCCAACATGATCCTGGCGCAAAGGGGTTTTGACACCAACGCGCGAATGATGTCGGCGGTCGACCAAACCCTGCAAGTCCTGGACAACCTGGGCCAGGGCGGTTGAGATACCTTAGTTTTCACACTCTCTTAGAACTTCCCTAAAAACCAACACACTGTTACCTATGGAGTTTAGGTATAATTCCCTCGATAGTCGGCGCAAAGTGACCTTCCAACGCCCTATCCAGAGGATTCCCTTGAGCCAGAACGAGCGGGAACTTGTCCATCGCATACTGAAAGGCGATTCCGAAGCCTTCCAGGAACTCTATCATTCCCATAAAAAGTCCCTCATCCGCGCCTGCTGGTATTTTCTGGGCAGCGACAGCGAGGTCGAGGACATGGTCCAGGAGACCTTCATAAAAGCCCTGAAAAACCTCGGTAAATTCCGTTTCGAGTGTTCCCTGGGCACCTGGCTGAACCATATTGCGGTCAATCTTTGCCGGGATTTGCTGGAAAAGAAGAAAAAAAATATCCTATTATCCCCGGATTATTTCTCCGCACACCCGTCTATAGAGCAACAGAAAGCTTACCCGGAAGAAACGGTGAAGCTATTGAAGGATGAAATCCAGAACCTGGAAGGCAGGGAAAAGGAATTGATCACCCTGCGGGAACTGAAAGGTCTCTCTTATGAGGCCATCTCCAACAAGCTCAAGATGCCCATTGGGAGCGTCACTTCAGGACTTTTTCGGGCCCGACAAAAGCTCATTGAAAGGGTCCGAGAAAAGATGCCCAAGGGATGGGAGGAGACACAACCATGAAATTTCCCCCGGAAAATTTGATCAAGATATACCTGGATGGGTCCTTTACGGATGAGGCCCAGGTTGAATTCGACCGTTTGATGAAGCATGACCCAGCATTCGCTGAGAAAGTCACGAGCGCGGTCGCCGAAAGGCTTGGCCCGGTCCCGGAAACCCTGG
>CAWHOE010000030.1:0-52006 GCA_963830915.1 candidate division FCPU426 bacterium | reverse complement strand
CTTGGCACGCTCGAGCGCCGCCTGGAGAGCCGCGCCGCCGGGGACACCGCCGATCGCCGCGGCCGGCACGGTGTAGATGAAGAAAAAGCTCGCGACGACCCCGAGGACGAGCGAGCCGAAAGGAATGGGCGAGCCCAAGGAGGCCGCGATCCACGTCACGAAGTTGTAGCCGATCGCCGCCAGGAGGATGCCGCCCGCGTTGCGGTGCGCCGTCTCCCAAGCGTCGTCGAAGCGTGCGCTGCCGCGCCGCCACAGGCTCTCGGCCATGATCAGCGAGACCGCCAGGCCGAACGAGTTCAGGAGTTGGGCGATCAGCGAGGCGATCCCCGAGTTGGCCATGCCGGCGAGCCCGCCGCCGCCTGCCGGCATGACCATGAAGAGCAGGACCTGCGCGACGGCCATCAAGAGCGGCGCGAGCACCAGGCCCGGATTGTGATGCAAGAGCCCGACGGCTTTCAGGTAGGCGGCGAAGTCGACCCGGCCGGCGGAGCGCACGCTCTAGAGGTCGATCAGGTGTCCGCCCGGTTGGATGACAAGATCGAAGGTCTATGGAACCAATATAAACCCTCTCCCTGGTCATCAGTCTTTAAGCTCAGTCTCAAGTTGCTGTTGGCCGTCGGATTGGCGGCCGGACTTTATTTTGGTGTCAAACATTTCCATTCAACCGTTACGGTAAATCTTGAAACCCAAACCCAGGCTTTGGATAAGATCATTTCAAAGGAATCGCCCGCTCCTCTGCCGTAACGGACCATCCGGCGGATGTGAAGGAAAAGAAACCCAGATCGGTCAAGACCGCTGCGCCTACCCCGGAAGCCGTGGGTGGACAGACCGCACAAGGTACGCTTATTCGTGCCGCGATCGATCTGGATAAGGCCCAGGCGGTCAAAGTCACGGTATTGGATCCCCATGGGATGCCGGTAAGGCATCTTTATGAGGGAATTTGGAGCGCAGGGAATCACCAAGTGGATTGGGACGGTAAGGACGCGTTCGGCAACGCGGTAATGCCGGGGGATTACCTGGTGGTCGTGGAGACCGTGGGAAAAACCCTCTCGAAAGTCGTGACGGTCCAACAACCCAAGTAGGTAATCGAGTCATCCGGAAGCGGCACGGTCCAATCGATTTGTGAATGGAAGTGATCCTTTGATATCAGTAGGTAAAAGATCCCAAACCCTCTGGGCCAAGAGCGTTTTGCTTCTTGGCTTGATATTCTTTCACGTGCCCGGAGCCAGGGCTGCCGTGACCGGCGTTACCGTCAACATTTCCAACACAACTCCGTATTTGGGTGAATCCATCAGCGTGACCGTGACTGCCTGTGAGAGCATAACCGTCGCCTCCGATAACTTCATGGCGGCCATCAACGCCAACCAATCAACCTTTCAAACGGCCCCCGCGGCCGGCCAGTTCTTCAAAGTCGATGAGAACGGGACCGATGTGGGAGGGACTTCCTCGGGTGATACATCAGTGGCATCCGGATGGGTCTATTCCAGTCCGCCTGTAACTTGTTATTCTGTGACATGGAATATGACGATCCCTAACAATCTGATATCTGGGAATACCTATTATCTGATAGTGGGCGCCAGCTCTCTTTCCATCAACAGCACATTATCCCCACCCCCCCAATCTCAAAATTTCGTGTCTTTCATTCCTGCGGCGGCGAGTACACCGGTTTTTACTTCCACTCCCACCCCGGCCGTGACATCGACCTTTACCTTTACTCCAACCCCCGTGCTTCCTACCATGACCTTTTCCCCTACGGTTACTTTTTCACCCACCTTTACAAGTATGTCGACTTATTCTTCTACACCCACTATTTCCTCGACGCCGACCAACACAGCCACCAATACAGCCACGAACACCGCAACAAATACCCCGACTAACACCCCCACCAAAACCAATACAATGACCTGTACCAATACCCCTACGGCCTCCTTTACCTCAACCTCCACTGCGACCTTGAACGTAACCAGTACTCCAAGTTTTACTTGGACGGCAAGTCCGACCTGGACTCCCCCCGGTCCCTTTACCCCAACGCCGACCTTCTCCTGGACAGCTACCCCTTCATTCACAACGACCAAAACATGGACGGAAACACCCACTTTTACCCCGACATCGACCTGGACTCCCAATTTAACGACGACCCCATTCATCCCAATGACCACTAACTGCAATGGGGTGGTCAATACTTATTCCTATCCGAACCCAGTAATCGGTAACTCCATGACCGTTTATTGCCTTCTATGCGAACATGCCTTGGTGAAGATCAACCTTTTCAACGCTTCTGGGCAGAAAGTCCTGACCCTTTACCCCCTGGCCGGGGCGGATGGGGCCAATACCTATCCTGTCGACCTGACCGGATTTTCCCATGGGATATACTATTATCTGGTCGAAACCATGGGCGGTTCTGGGTCCCATAGGTCCAAACCTTACAAATTCGCGGTTATTCGTTCGCCGTAAAGCTGGAGAGAAGATCAGAGGTTCAAGAATAGAGGGAGCCCTATTCGGCGACTCAAAAACAGACTGGCCAATAGCCGGTCTTTTATCGTTTTGACCCAGGGGGATCGTTACTGGTGGCTCCAAAACCATTCATCATTCCAACGCTCACGGTGAAAATACCGGGTCTATCGATATTTCCGTGTTCGTTCCTCTCGAAGGGCGCCTATCGCCATCATCTCCACCCAGCCTTACTCTTGTTCGCTCTCGCGGTCTTTGGGTCAGTAGGATCGGTTTGGGCCCAGGTTTCAAGTTCGACCGCTTTTCCCATCCTGACCACCGGTATTGGCGCGAGGGCGGTCGGGATGGGGGAAGGCTTCACGGCGGTCGCCGACGACCTATCCGCGATGCACTATAATCCGGCCGGGCTGGTCCAGATCTGGCATCCGGAACTGGCCCTGATGCATGACAGCTACCTGGACAGCGGTTATTACGAGACCATCGGTTACGCGTACCCATTCAAAGGAGTAGGAACGGCGGCCGCCTGCTTCAACTATCTCAATTACGGAAGCGTCGAAAAAAGGGACAGCTCGGGGAATCTGGTCGGCTCCTACAATCCATTTGACGCCAGTTTCAGCGCCGGGATCGGGTTCCCATTAGTCAAGGACTTATCGGGCGGATTACGGAGCCAGTGGATCAGACAGGATATCGACGGTGTGATCCATACGGGTATGCTTTGGGATATGGCCCTGTTCTATAACGCCTCACCACAGCTTTCATTCGGGATGGACCTGAAGAATATCGGCGTTGAGACAGGCGGATATAACCTGCCCACCGAGTTGTTGTCGGGCGCGGCCTATCGGTTTTTTTTCGGGGCCCGAAAGATCCATTCCCTTATCGTCGGGATGAACGGGGATATCGGCGCCCAAGGGATCGGCGGTGTTAGGTTCGGCGCGGAGTATGGGCTGGAAAGGAAGTATTTCGCCAGAGCAGGATATTCCCACGACTTCCAGGACAGCGACCTGGGGTTGGTCAAGGGGACTAATTTCGGCGTTGGGGCGCTTTTTGGTCAGTTCCAAGTGGATTACGCTTTCACCTTCATGGGGGATCTGGGGAACGTCCAACGTCTTTCCATGACCCTTTTATTCCCGCCATTTGAGAAGTCCTCTTTGACACTGGAAAATCCCAAAACAACCCAAACCATGACCCGCTATATACCCGTTACCGTTTACGCGCCTGTGACGATCACAGTTCCCGCGCCCCAGTTAAACGGAACCAGCTCGGCCCAATCCGGAGGTGTCACCGGGGGAACCACCGCTTCCGCTGATTCCCAGGCCAAACCCCTGATGTTGAATTTCCAGGTGACCAGTGACGATGACATGACCGCCCAGCAGCTATTCGAGATGGGATTAAAGAAGGAAACCGCCGGTTTATACCAAGAAGCCGTGGATTATTACCTGAAAGCGACCAAAAAAGACCCTAATTTCAAGCAAGCCTGGGGAAGGCTGGGCCGGGTGTATTTCGACAGGTCCTTGGAAGCCTACCGAAAGATCCTGGAAATGGATCCCAGTAATACCAAATTGAGGGAATGGCTCAGCCATTACAACCAGTAATAAGAGTGAATTTTTTTTAAAATATTTTGGATTAAAAACCCTCTATTACCGTCTAGTAAGTAGGAAGAGAAGATCGCTCCTGGTGAGTATGAGTCTCTTTCCGGTATAAAGAAACTTATATAAGCTTTGGATATTGGGGAGCAAACATCTAAAGAACCCGGGGACCCGAAAGGGCTCCGGGTTTTTTTATTTAGGTATCTTTTGTGGATCAAGAACCGGTGCTTTGATAGTGGGTCAAACCCCAATCCCAGCATTTCTGTGCGACCAGGCTGACCAAAATGGCTACCAGGGGCGGCGCCGCGGCGCACCAGGGAGTGAGCATCTTGGCGAAAACCCAGTTCCCGGGCAGGTAATTAAAGGCCCCGTAAGGGACGATGAAAAGCAGGGCGTAGTGGACCCAGGCGGGGTAGATGCTCAAGGGGTAACGGCTGGCCTGAAGCAGGGTGTGGGGGATCATGAGCGTATAGCTATAGGGCCCCACGAACTTGAAGGACAGACTGCAGAAGATGACCAGAGCCGAGGTGTAGATGACAGCCCCGCTCAGGGCCCAGACCGGCACCAGGGCCCAGTCCCACCAAGGCATATGAAGGGTCCAGAGACAGCACGAGGTCAGGATCAATCCCGTGGTCAGGTTGCCGAAGGAATGGAGCTCAGGGCGTGAGATGAGCAGGAATGGCAGGGACCGGACCGGATAGACCAACAAACGGTCCAGGTCGCCCATCACGATGTAATAGGGCACCATCCAGATGTGGTTAAAGAGCAGTTCCGACCCTCCCAGGGCCATGGCGGTCAGTCCAAAGAGGAAAAGAACTTCCATCTGGTTCCAGCCCTGGAGGTTCGAGGTCTGATGAAAAATGACCCATAGGAATCCCAAAGAGGAAAGTTGGAGCATGGTGGAGGTGAGGAACCCCAGGGCAAAGTCCAGCTTGTACTCCAGTTTGGCCTGGAGGGAAGCGTTGAAGGTCGCCCAATAAACTTTCAATTCCGATAACATCAAGAACCTCTTAAAGAATTTGAACCACCAAGTTCACCAAGGGCACCAAGAAAATCTAAATACCAAAGAAGAATAAAAAGATATTTTAAACATTTATTTTTAGGGCCGTCCTTGGTGTCTTGGTGCCTTGATGATTAATGTTTTTTTATCCGCCCTGGATCTCCAGTTGGCGAAGCGCCCGCCGCATGATCAAATTCCCCGTGATGTACAGTCCCAAGGCCCAAAGCGCCTGTTCCCCCAGAAGGCTCCAGGCGGCGTTGCCCTCCACTTTCCCCATATAGAGAGCGATGGGGGTGTAGATGATGTGCTGGAAGGGAAGCCAGCGACCGATGCTCAAAAGGATGGGCGGGTAAAGGAACAGGGGCGCCTGCATACCCGAGAAGGTCTGGTGGAGGGCGATGCGGGAAGCGAAGATGCCGTAACCGCTATAAGTATAGAAGGCTCCCTGGATAAAGATGAAAACGATGGAATACTGGACCATGAAGGCTAGGAACAAGCTGATCAGGAAGAACCCCAAGGCGGCGGGACTTTTGGGGAGGATCATGGGTCCCAATAGGTAGCAAACGATGGCCAGGATGCCCAAACCGATGAAGCTGTTGAACAGGCAGTCGCTGAGGGCCTGGACCGCCTGGGAAAGCTGGAAATCGAGGGGTTTCAAAAGGTCGGTGGCGATCAGTCCCAACCTTATGCGTTGGCCCACCCTTTGGTCGATGTTGATGGTGAGGGCGTAGTTGAGGCAGAAGGCCAGGGCCAAGTAGGCGAACATTTCCTGTTTGGGAAGGGTCAGGGTGGAACCCTTGGATGAATAGACGTGGTTCCAGACCAGCACCGTGATCCCGTAGGTCAGGCCGGCGGTGAAGAGACCCACGACCGTCGTGGCTTTATAGGCGAAATTGGCCTTCAAGGCCCGGTTCAGGTAGGAAAAATAACCGAACAGGTTCTCCCGCAGGTTCAAGGGGGCGGCCAGGGGTCGCATGGCTCAATCCTCCTGGTCGGGCTGGCGGTAGATGCGCATGACGATGGTCTCGATATCGGTTTTTTCAAGGTTCAAGTCCACCACCTGGTATCGGGTCAGCAGGAACTGGGTCAGGACCGGGGCCAGTGACTCATCATGGTGTTCCACGATGACGCGGTGGCCCTGGGCTTCCTTCAGGCTGCCCCCCAGTTTCCGGATCTCCTCGGTCAAGGCGGGGACATCGGCAGGGTCCACGGGTTTGTGCAGCTCGGCCACGATGCGCCGGTCGCTGGCGAATTTCTGCTCGAAAGCCTTGATGGAACCGTCGAAAAGCAGTCTGCCCTTGTCCAATAGCAGAAGCCGGTCGCAGGTCTCGGTGATGTCCTTCAGGTCGTGGGTGGTGATGAGGAGCGTGATGCCGAATTTTTCCTGGATATCGGTGATGAATTCCCGCACCTGTTCCTTGACCGACAGGTCCAGGCCGATGGTCGGTTCGTCCAAAAAGGCGATGGCGGGAGCGTGCAGGACCGCCGCGGCCAGGTCACAGCGCATGCGCTGGCCCAGCGACAGGTGGCGGACGGGGGTGGACAGGAGGGGCTCCAAGCTCAGCCGTTTGACCGCTTCCTTATAAATGGTCCCATAGACGTCGTTGGGGATGCGATACATGGTCTTCAAAAGCTCGAAGGTCTCCCGGACCGGGATATCCCATAAAAGTTGGGGCCGCTGGCCGAAAACCACGCCGATATTCAGGGCCAATTGGCGGCGTTCCTTCCAGGGTGTCCGGCCCAACACGGTCACCTCGCCCCGGGTGGGGACCAGGATGCCGGTGAGCATCTTCAAGGTCGTGGACTTACCAGCCCCGTTCTCACCGATTAGTCCGACCCTTTCGCCCCGTTGGATGGCGAAGGAGATGTCCTGGACGGCGTGGAGTTCTTCCTCCTTACTGGAGAAGAGCCCTTTGAAGGCTCCCATCAAGCCAGGCTGGCGCAGGCGGCGCTTATAGCTTTTCGATAAATTTTGGACTCGTAGGGCGGTTTCCATATAAGTGAAGCATCTTAAGGATGGGTGTGGGCGCTGTCAACGAATGGCGATACCTTGGTTTTTAGTATCGAAAGCTTCGCATTTCATAGACTTCAATGAAACCGTTTTTTTGAGGAGTTTCTCTAGATCGTTATCTTAAGTTGAGGGAGAGCGGTTCTGAATCGTCAAGGAATCTATTTTTGCGGTTCGATGATCACTTTGATCGATTCGCCGCTGCTGGCGACCAGTTGGAATCCCTTGGCCGCGTCCGCCAGGCCCAAACGGTGGGTGATCAATTTGTTGACCGCCACCTTGCCCGAACGGATCAGTGAGATCGCGACCTCGGCGTCGTAAGGACTGTTGCCGTAGGACGGCAAAAGGGTGATGCCATTGCGCCAGTAATCGTTGATCGGCACCGGCAGGGTTTCCCCCGGGTTTGTGGTGGCGAAGTACATCAGGGTCCCTCCCCGGTCCACGGATTTCATGGCCTGGGCGAAAGCCGGCATGGCTCCCGTGCAGACGATGACCAGGTCGGCCGGTCTACCCTCGTTGAGTTCCAAAAGCTTGGCTGGCACGTTTTCCTTGCCGTTGATCACGGCGTTCGCTCCCAATTCCTTGGCGGCGTTCAGGCGGTAGGGGCTGATGTCCGTGGCGATGACCCTGCAGGCGCCCAGGGCCTGGGCCAGCATGATATGGAGAAGACCGGATATCCCGCTGCCGATCACCAATACGGTCTGTCCTGGCGTTAGGCGAGCCAGCCTTTGTCCTCTCAGGACGCAGGCCAGGGGTTCCATGAAAGAGCCGTCCTCATAGGAGACATTGGGAGGGAGCAAAAAGACCCCCCGGTCCACGTTGAGTTTGGGGACTCGGACATACTCGGAAAAACCGCCAGGATCGAAATTGGTCGTGTGAAGGGTATGGCAGACAGTATGGTTACCGCTCAGGCAGTAACGGCAGGTGTTACAGGGAACATGGTGGGAAACGGCGACCCTATCCCCGACCTTGAATTTGGTCACGCCCTCGCCCAGCTCAACGACCTCGCCGGTGGTCTCGTGCCCGAGCACGATGGGGGCTTTCTTGATGCGGTACCATTCCAGCACGTCGCTGCCACAGATCCCGCTGGCTTGAATCTTTACCAGTATCTCGCCCGGCCCGATCTTGGGGACAGGCATTTCCTGCAAACGGACATCGCTGTTTTTGTAATACATGGCTACGCGCATTTTTTCGCTCTTATTTTTTAGAATTTTTGACTTCGTTGAACAACTCAAAGGCCTGCTTGGGGTTCAGATTCTCGTGGATGATGCCCCACAAGGCCCTGGCGGCGGCCACCGGATGGGGGTCCTGCCAGACGTTCCGGCCCAGGTTGACGCCGATGGCGCCTTTCTGCATGCCGTCGTACACGAATTCCAGCACTTCCTTCTGGGTCTCGCATTTCGGGCCTCCGGCCATCACCACCGGCACGGGACAGCTGGACACGACCTTGTCGAAACCCTCGGGGCACCAATAGGTCTTCACCACGGTGGCGCCCAATTCGGCGGCGATACGGCAGCAAAGGGCCAGGTAGCGGGAATCCCGCTTTTCCAGTTCTTTGCCCACGGCGGTCACGGCCATCACGGGGATGCCGTAATTGGAACATTCGTTGACCAGCTTGGCGAGGTTCATCAGGGTCTGGTTCTCATACTCGCTCCCGACGAATACCGATACCCCGACGGCGGTCACGTTGAGGCGCAGGATCTCCTCGATGGAGGTGGTGACCGACTCGTTGGCCAGGTCCTTGCCCACCACGCTGGTTCCGCCCGATACCCTCAGGATGATGGGTTTGCTATCCTCGGGGACCACGCAGGCTCGCAGGACGCCCCTGGTCACGAACAGAGCGTCGCAATATTCCAACAGGGGCTTGATGGTCTCGCCGGGTCTCTCCAGACAACTGGTGGGTCCCAGGAAATACCCATGGTCAATGGGGAGATAAAAACAATGCCCGTCCTTTTTGATCAGCTTGGAAAGTCGATTCTTGAAGCCCCAATCCATACCAGCCTCCTAAAAAATTATTTCCGCTTTACGATCTCATAGCCTTGCTTGATCAGCCATTGGTGGAACTCATAGGTGGTGTGAAGGCAGGCCACCTGGCATTTCTTCCTCAGATTTTGATAATCTTCCGAATCCTCTTTTTTCGTGTCCATTTCCATCTGGACAGGGCACTTGATGTCCTTGCAGTATTCCCGGCGTTTGTAGTCGACATACCCTTCGATGGCCATGAAGTGTCTCCGAGGTAAGGAATGGAAGGACATTATAATGTGATTCAAGGCTTTGACAAGGCCGCCGCCTGCCGCCGGGCCCGCCGCGATTAAAAGGGTAAATACGAAGGTTTGTTGAGGGACGGCACTGAGGAGAGCGGATGAAACCCCCCGCGTCTTAAGGTATACTTTCCCCCGTTGTGCCATCCAAAATTCACGGAGGATCTAAATGACTCATCGTTTCGTTTTGATCGGTTTGATCGCTTTGATCGGAGTGGCCTTCTTCATCGCCTCGAAAGCGATGGCGCAGGACAAAAAGGACGCTACCCCCGGGGCCGATAGCACACCGTCCGCCTCGCAGACCCCCGCCGCCAAGGCCGCGGCTCATAAAAAAGCCAAGTCAGCTTCCAAGACCATCACGACCGCTTCCGGCCTCAAATACCAGGTCTTGAAACCGGGGACTGGGGCGGTCGCCCAGGCGGGCCAGCAGGTTTCCGTTCACTACACCGGCTGGTTGACGGACGGCACCAAGTTCGACAGCTCGGTGGACCGTGGTCAACCCTTCCAGTTCACGCTGGGAGCGGGCCAGGTCATCAAGGGTTGGGATGAGGGCGTGTTAGGCATGAAGGTGGGGGAGAAGCGCAAACTGACCATCCCCTCCAGCTTGGGATATGGCGAACGCGGCGCGGGTAACGTCATCCCGCCTAACGCCACTTTGGTCTTTGATGTTGAGCTGCTCGGCGTCCAATAAAAGGAAGACTGAATTGAATCTCCGTTCATTCTTTTGGGGCTGCGTCATGGTCGCCGGGATCGTTCTTTTCGCGGTCTCTTGCTCCAAACAGGATAATCATGAACAGGCGGGTGGCCAGGGAATGGCCACCCCCGGTTCCTCTGTTCCCAGCCCTGTTTCCACCGTGATCATCACCTCTTCCGGCCTCAAGATCGAGGTCCTGAAAGAGGGAAGCGGTCCGGAGGTCAAACCCGGTCAGTATGTCTCGGTCCATTACACCGGATGGTTGGACAATGGCATCAAATTCGACAGCTCGGTGGACCGGGGGGAACCCATCCAGTTCCGGCTCAGCACGGGCCGGGTCATCAGGGGATGGGATATGGGCTTGGTCGGGATGAAGGTGGGGGAAAAGAGGAAGCTGACCATTCCTCCGGACCTGGCATACGGATCGAAGGGTTATCCGCCCATGATCCCGCCCAATTCGACCCTGATCTTCGATGTCGAGCTCATGAATATCTCGCAATAATTAAAAAGACCAAGTATCCACTGGAATCAGGTGATCTATGAGTCGAACGCGTATCAAGAAGATCGGCATCATCACGGCGGGGGGTGACTGCCCCGGCTTGAACGCCGTCATCCGGGCCGTGGTCAAATCCGCCCTGCGAGAAGGTATCGAAGTCCTGGGGATCATGGACGGTTTCCTGGGGACAGTGGAAGGGTCCGCCCGGCCCCTGACCGGCCAGAGTGTGTCCAATATCCTGGTCCTGGGCGGGACCATCCTGGGTTCCTCCAATAAAGACAATCCCTTCGGGATGTTCCAGAAAGACGCCTCGGGAAAGTACCGCGTCGTGGACAAAAGCTCCCACTCCCTCCGCCATTTCAAGGAATGGGGATTGGATGCCCTGGTCGTCCTGGGCGGGGACGGTTCCATGACCATCTCCAACCTTTTTTCCAAAAAGGGTATGAGGATCGTGGGAGTGCCCAAGACCATCGACAATGATCTGGTGGGCACGGAACAAACCTTCGGGCATGACACAGCCGTCCATGTGGCCGCCGAGGCCATCGACCGGCTCCATACCACCGCCGATTCACACCACCGGGCCATGGTCGTTGAGGTCATGGGCCGTACGGCTGGCTGGCTGGCCCTGAGGGCTGGTTTGGCGGGGGGCGGGGATGTGATCCTCATCCCTGAGATCGATTACGACGAGAAAAAAGTGGCCGAGGCAGTCCGGAAACGCCATGGACTTGGCAAAAAGAGCAGCATCATCATCGTGGCTGAAGGCGCCCATCCCCGAAAAGGAAAGATCGTCGTGGATAGGGTCGTGGAGAACTCGCCCGGAAAAGATCCGCCTGGGCGGGGTTGGCAAACAATTGGCCGATAACTTGGAAAAAATGACCGGGATCGAGACCAGGTCCGTGGTCCTGGGCCATGTGGTCCGGGGCGGGACCCCGACTTCCTTCGACCGTATCCTGGCCACCCGCTTCGGCGTGAAGGCCATGGAAATGGTCCTTCTGGGCAAGTTCGGGCAGATGGCGGCCCTGGTCAAAGGGGAAATGTCCTCCGTGCCCCTTTCGAAGGTGGGAGGAAAGGTCCGCACCGTTCCGCTGAACCACGAGTTGGTCCTCGCCGCCAAGAAGATCGGTGTTTCCTTCGGGGTTTAAAAACTTAAAAATCATGGGATGGATGTCATCGAGTGAAAGTTGACCAAATAATCCAACTGCTGGACTTAAAGCCCCATCCTGAAGGGGGCTTTTACCGCGAGACCTACCGCAGTTCCACAATCATTCCCGGTTCTACCCCAGTACGAAACCATTCCACCGCCATCTATTACCTGTTGGTCCCCGGAGCTGTCTCGAAACTCCACAAACTTTCGTCGGATGAAGTCTTCCACTTCTATATGGGGGACCCCGTCACGTGGGTTTCCTTAAAGAAGGATGGGAAGATCGAAAAGAACATCCTGGGGAATGACCTTTCAAAAGGCCAGTTATTGCAATGGGTCGCTCCGGCCGGAACCTGGTTCGGGGGATACCTGAACGAGGGAGGAAGTTTCGCCCTCATGGGAACCACTGTGGCTCCCGGGTTTGTTTTTTCTGAGTTCATCCTGGCGAAAAAGCATGATTTATTACCGCTTTATCCCGCCGCCTCCGAGGAAATTTCCAGGCTCACTTGATACTTTTCCCTCCTTGAACTGACAATGAACCATCAGTTTTAAAACCAAAGGGGGAGAAACATGAAGAAAGTATTGTTGGCCTTGATGGCCTTGGCCATCATCGCGGTTCATTCCGCCGCTCGGGCGGATGACGCGGCAGACGATCAAGGGAAAACCCTGACCGTTTCGGGAACATTGGTCGATACCAAGTGCTACCTGGAAGGCGGGGATGTGAGCAACGACCATGGGAGCATGAAGGCCTGTGGTGTGGCTTGCTTGAAAAGCGGTATCCCAGCCGGTGTGCTCACCTCAGACAAGAAATTGTATATCCTTATTTTCTCATCCGAGCCTTTTGCGAAATACGCGGGCCAATCGGTCGAAGTGACTGGTACTTTGTATGGGGACGGCAATCTGGTTCCCACCAAAGCCTCGGTTGTGGGTAAGGACGGAAAGAAAGCTATCAAGCTGAAGGGCATGGCGATGATGTAAGAAAACGTCAAAGTAATTTGAACCACCAAGGGCAACAAGGAAGGCTCAACAAAGATTGTTTAAAGGGATTTTTTTAAATATGTTTTTAAAGTTATATCAAAAGAATTTCGATGTTCTTGGTGCCCTTGGTGCCTTGGTGGTGAAATAGTTTTTGAAGTTATTTTTTGGTCGATAATGTATTGAAATCTCACCGGGGCGCCGATTTCGGCGCCCTTTTTTATTCCCGCTTGATTTAGGGCCCCTGTAAAATGCCTCCCATGTCCAAATCCATACCAGACTTCCATCTCGTCCTATACCACCAAATGGCCCGCCTGGCGGCCCTGGCGGGGGGCGCCAAAGCCCTGAAATACTTCCGAAAGAACGTTCCGGTCATCAAGAAGGTGGACCGTTCGCCCGTGACCCGCGCGGACCGGGAAGCGGAACAAGCCATTCGCAAGGTGCTGGCCAAGGCCTTCCCCGACCATCAGCTTTGCGGTGAGGAATTCGGCTGGGACAAGAAAGCAAACCCCGATTTTAGGTGGTGGATCGATCCCGTGGACGGCACCCGCCAATTCATCCGGGGCATCCCTTTCTGGGGAACCCTGGTCGCCCTGGAATATAAGGGGGAAGTGATCGTGGGCGTCATCCATCATCCCGCCTTGCGTTTGACCATTTGGGCGGCGAAGGGCCTGGGTTGTTTCGCCAACGGCCGAAGGGTCAAGGTATCCGGAATAAAGGACATCAAAAATGGCACCATGACCTATGGGGGCATGCGTTTGACCCCCAAGAGCTACCGAACCAAACTCACCAACCTCATCGCCCAATGTTACGACGATCGGGGCTTCGGCGATTGCTACGGACACTCGCTGGTCATCCAGGGAATGGCCGAGGCCATGCTGGACCCGGTGGTCCAACCCTACGATGTGGCCGCCATCAAGATCTGCGTGGAAGAGGCAGGAGGGAAGTTCACGGACCTGAAGGGAAAATCCACCATCCGGGGCGGGGACGCCCTTTCCAGCAACGGTTTGACCCATTCCCAGGTATTACGGGCCATTCGTTAAACCAACCCGACGATTTTCAAATATAATGTTCGCTTGAGAAAGGTACTGACATGCATGACTTGATCGTGGTCCTGGGAACGGGTTTGGTCGCTGGGTGGTTGGCCAGCTTCCTGGTCCAGGGTAAGGGACTAGGCTTATTGTCCAATATGATCGTGGGTGTGGTCGGGGCCATCGCGGGCCGTTACGGGGCCGCTTATTTCCACATTCCCTTCGACGGGCCGGTCCAGTCTTTCTGTGTCGCGGTAGCGGGCGCGGTAGCCCTTTTACTACTTCTTCGTTTGATAGGTTCTTTACGATAACCCTGGGAAAAAATTAACCACAGAGGCACAGAGACACAGTAAAAAAAACGAACCTAATAGTTAAAAGAGATTTTTGTATCAGTTTATTAAGAATATATAACAATATCTTTTCTTGGTGCCCTTGTGCCGATTTACCATAAAAATAATTGGTAATCGGTACTATACCGACCTCTTATATGTTTTATTGTTGGTCGGCATGGTGGTTCAACAGCCTTTTATAAGGAGCGAGCGATGATCCGTGGAAAAAAAGTGGTGGTCGTCATGCCGGCTTACAACGCCGAGAAGACATTGCGGGCGACCTATGATGAAGTCCCCAAGGATATCGTGGACGAAACCATCCTGGTGGATGACGCCAGCCGGGATAACACCTCCCAACTGGCCCGGGAACTGGGTCTCAAGACCATCGTGCATCCCAATAACCGCGGCTACGGCGGGAACCAGAAGACCTGCTACAAGAACGCCCTGGAAAGCGGCGCCGATATCGTCATCATGCTCCACCCAGACTACCAATACACCCCCAAGCTCATCTCGGCCATGGCCTATCTGCTGGAATCGGGTCTCTATGACGTGGTCCTGGGCTCCCGCATCCTGGGCGGGCAAGCGCTGGCGGGGGGGATGCCCCTGTACAAGTACATCAGTAACCGTTTCCTGACCCTGACCCAGAACATCCTGATGGGCGCCAAACTTTCCGAGTACCACACGGGCTACCGGGCTTTCACCCGGAAAGTCCTGGAAGCCCTGCCTTTGGAAAAGAACTCGGACGATTTCATCTTCGACAACCAGATGCTCTCCCAGATCCACTATCTGGGTTTCAAGATCGCCGAGGTCACCTGTCCTGCCAAGTATTTCGCTGAGGCTTCCTCTATCAACTTCGTGCGCAGTTCCCAATACGGTCTGGGATGCCTCTGGACGGCCTTGCAGTTTCGCCTGTCCCGCATGGGCCTGCCCCTGGACCTATTCAAGTTCGATAAGCCTAAAGGATGATGAAAAGCCAGGTTAAATCAGGAAGTTTCCTTCTCGACGAGAAGGTCCAACTGGCCATGGTCGGCCTATTCGCCCTGGCGGTATTCTTCGCCAAGCTGGGCCTCAATGGCATGGCCAACTTCGACGATTGTTTCTACGCCGAGGAAGCCAAGGAGATCCTTCGGACCGGTCATTGGTCCTACCTGAACTACAACTACCATCCGGCCTTCCATAACGCGCCCTTGTTCATGTGGCTGGTGGCTCTTTCCTATAAGGCGTTCGGGATCACGGTCTTCGCCGCCAAGTTTCCCTCGGCCCTGATGGGCTTCCTGACCGTCGGGCTGGTCTATCTGATTGGTAAAAACATCGTCAACCGTCAGGTTGGGCTCTATTCAGCCTTCATTCTGGCTACCACCTATCCTTTCCTCAAATACAGCCGTCACGCCATGCTGGACGTGACCCTGGCTTTTTTCGTGACAGCGGCCATGGGGGCGCTGGTTCTGGCCATCCGCAAGGATCGGAAATTCTTCCTGCTCTGGGGTCTTTGTATCGGTCTGACCATCCTGACCAAGAGCCTGTTCGGGGTATTCCCGGTCATCGTGACGGTCCTTTTCCTCATCCTCACCAAACGAGGGAAAGAACTGCTGAACCCCTATTTCCTCATGGGTATCGCTCTTTTCACCGGCATCACGGCCGCTTGGGTTTGGACCCAGTATTCGGTGGGAGGGCAGGACTTCATCAATGTCCACTTGAAGTTCATCATCTTGAACAAGGTTTCGGGCGATGACTCCCAAACCTTTCTCCAGCATTTCGGTCTGTTCAAGGATTTGCTGGTTTATTATTGGCCCTGGCTTCCATTGGCCGTCTTCGGTCTGGTCATTCTTTATCGGAACCGCCGGTGGGATCAGGACAAGATGGTCTATTTATCCCTCTGGTCCCTGACAGTGTTGGCGCTTTTGGTCCCCATCCAGACCAAGTTCCTCTGGTACCTGATGCAGTCCTTCCCGGCGCTGGCCATCGTCTCGGCCATTGGCTTGGAGCAATGGGCCTACCATGGAAAATGGGAAAACAAGCTTAGAACGGGTCTGACGGTCCTTTGCGCTTGCGCGGGAATATTGCTCTTCGCCCTTCCTATCCCATTGGATAAGGACAGGGAAAAGGACACCCGCATCATCGCTCCCTATGTTAAATATTTCGCCAATAGAGGGGCCAAGATCATCGGCCTGAAAGAGGAATATTGGGGGCTGAATAACGCGCTCCTTTTCTTTTCCGACCACGCCGCCGAGCCGCTCCTCACTAAGGCCCAGGACCTCAAGCCCCTGTTCGACACTAAGGACCTGGTTCTCTGTGTGGCGCACAAGGAAGATGTGGCGGACCTTAATAAGAACCTACCGACCTGGGTTCGGGTAAAGGATGGGGAAGACCTCATCCTCATCGCCAACCAGCCGGTTCAAACTATCGACGTTCAAAGAATGGAGGGGCCATGGAAAAACTGATCCTAGCCATTGACGAGGGGACCACGGGGGTCCGGACCTATCTATTTGACCATTCGGGGAAAGTGGTGGGGAACGCTTACCAGGAATTCACCCAATATTTCCCTAAGCCAGGTTGGGTGGAACATGACGCCCAGGAGATATGGGAAGCGGTGGAAAGGACCGGTCAAGCGGCATTGAAGTCAGCCGGGGCCAAACCCGGGGATATAGCCGCTATCGGTATCACCAACCAAAGGGAAACCACGGTCATCTGGGACCGGAAGACAGGCAAACCCATCCACAAGGCCATCGTCTGGCAATGCCGAAGAACGGCCCATCGTTGCGACCAATTGAAAGCTCAGGGTAAGGCAGGCCTTTTCTTGAAAAAGACCGGGTTGGTGTTGGACGCTTATTTTTCCGGGACCAAGATCGAATGGCTACTTCAAAACGCCCCTGGGGCCGCCAAGAGGGCGGCCAAAGGGGAATTGGCTTTTGGAACCATGGATACCTGGCTTCTGTGGAATCTGACCGGCGGAAAGTCGCACGCCACCGATTATTCCAACGCTTCCCGAACCCTTTTGTTCAATATCAAGACCAAGCAATGGGACCCTCAATTACTTAAGACCCTTCGGGTTCCCGCGTCCCTATTGCCCAAGGCCCAGGCCTCGGCCAGTTCATTCGGGGTGACCTCCTCCAAAAGTTATCTGGGCGCCGATATCCCCATCACAGGCATGGCGGGGGACCAACAAGCCGCCTTGTTCGGCCAGGGCTGCCACGAACCGGGAACCCTCAAGAACACCTACGGGACAGGTTGTTTCCTTCTGTTGAACATGGGGAAGAAATACATCATTTCCAAGAACAAGTTATTGACTACCCTGGGTTGCGACGCCAAGGGCCAGCCAGCCTATGTGCTGGAAGGGTCGGTCTTCATCGGCGGGGCGGCCATTCAATGGATCAGGGACGGTTTGGGACTGGTCAAGACCTCGGCCGAGTCCGAACAAGTGGCGGCTTCTGTCCCCGATACGGGCGGGGTTTACCTGGTCCCGGCTTTCGTGGGTTTGGGCGCGCCCTATTGGGACTCCAAGGCCCGTGGCGGATTGGTGGGCATCACCCGGGGAACCAAGAGGGAACATGTGGTTCGCGCGGCGTTGGAATCCCTGGCCTATCAAAGCAAGGACCTGGTGGAAGCCATGGAGAAGGATTCAAAATTAAGCCTGAAGGAATTGCGGGTGGACGGCGGGGCCTGCAAGAACAACTTGCTCATGCAATTTCAGGCCGACATTATGAAGGTCAAGATCAACCGGCCCAAAGTGGTGGAGACCACCGCCATGGGCGCGGCCTATCTGGCTGGTCTGCAAGTGGGTTTCTGGAAGGACAGCGCTGAGATCCAAAAGATCAGGCAGGTGGACAAGGTATTCCTACCCAAAATGAAGGAAGAGACCCGGAAGAAACTGTGGGCCGGATGGAAATGGGCCATCGGCCAAGTATTAACGGACAGGAAAAAATATTAGCCACCGATTTGCCGATTCTCCATTGAAATAGATGTATTGGTAATCGGTACTATACCGACCTCTATAAAAGGTTTATTGAAGGTCGGCATGAACACAGATGAACACAGATTTTGTTCCAACAAAGAATCAAAGTTTAAATTTTTTTCCCATCGGTGTTCATCAGTGTTCATCGGTGGCAAAGATGGACTTGGCTTTTTTTGATTCTTTGCGGTTTTAATGGCAAAAATCTTGTTTCATCTAAGTAAAGAAGTTTGTTTGGCAAGATATCCGAATGTTTTCCCTTTAACCTCCTGATTTATATCCCCTCCTAATCCGCAACTATTACTACTGACCAAACGTCTTAATTACGGCCCGGTAAGGTTCATCAAGGCCGGGTTTGTCGTAATAAAATTTAAGCGGGAGGATTTACAAAGATGAAAAACACTTTACGTATGTTGTTTTGCTGCTTGGGAATTCTGGGATTGATGGTTTTGCCGATCGTGGCGAACGCTGATGCCATTAATTTGAGCGTCAATATCGGGGGAGACGACCAGGCCCATTTTGATTTCAAGGCCGGCGCTGGGCATCATCACCCGCTCATTTGGAAGGCTGCCAAGCAATTGCAGAACGCCAAGCATACCCTTTGGCAAGCCGCTGATGATTTCCACGGCCACAAGGCGGACGCTATCCAAGCCATCAACGCGGCTTTGGATCAGCTCAAGGTTTGCGAAGGCAGATAACTTTTCGTTTAATTGAAAAGCCACCGGCAACCCCGGTGGCTTTTTTTGTTTTAGGGGGTCTTTCCGCCGGAGGGGGTGCCTATTCCGCCGGGAGACCGGGGTTTTTCCGCCGGACGGACGGGGCCTTTCCGCCGGAGGGGGCGGTAGGGGTATTTCCGGCCCCCGGAAAGACCGGACATCCACCGGCACGTCCACCAGCATTTGGGGCAGTCCACCGACATCCACCCGCACGTCCACCGGCATTATGAGCTTTCCACCGACATTCCCATCTGCATTCGCTGGCATTTCGGAGGTGTCCACCGGCAATTATAAGTGAAAAAGCCAGGGCACCCATCGACGGTGAGCGACCGACCTGTCCCCAGAAGCTTTAGCGTAGGGGGGAGGGAGTCGAATCCGCGGTCGTTCCTGGCCGGTTACCGGTCACCCCCCGGCCGCCTACCGGTCGCTACCGGCCGGTTACCGGTCACCCCCCGGCCGACTACCGGTCGCTACCGGCCGGTGCCCGGTCACCTCCCGGCCGCCTACCGGTCGCTACCGGCCGGTTACCGGTCACCCCCCGGCGACTACCGGTCGCTCCTGGTCGGTTACCGGTCACCCCCCGGCCGACTACCGGTCGTACCTGGCCGGTGCCCGGTCACCTCCCGGCCGGCTACCGGTCACTGCTGGCCGGTGCCCGGTCACTCCCGACCGCCTACCGGACGCCCATCGGAAGGGGTGTTTCCGTCCATCGGAAAGACCAGGCCACCCACCGGAAAGCCCGGTGACCCATAACGGCACCCTTTGCCCAGCGGCTGGGCAAAAGCTTGTCCAGATACCCCCTTTTTGTCCCGGCTCGTGGGTCGGGAGGATGGTATGAATTGTCAAAATCCAGGCGGTTTTTAAAAGTGAATGGGAGATACCAAAATATCCAATGCGTAACAGGTTGGTTTTCTTGAAGAGTATTGGGTGTTTTGAGGAGTACGATAATAACCAAGTGGGAAATAGGCTGAAAACGTGGGGAGCGTTTAATCGGGATTGGAAATGTAAATTTTGCCTAAGCTGTGAGATATAGGCTAGGCCGGGTTTTTAGATACTAATTAGCTGGTTATGGGGGTACGAATGCCTGATCGAGACGTAAAGACTATCCGGGATTTGATCTATTACCAATACGCGAAAATCATCGCGAAAAGCGCCTTTCACATGCCCGACGGGGAAAGCGCCAAGAAGAAACACTACGGCTTCATCAAGCAAACCTTCCGGAAATTGCAGAACGGGCAAATGAACTGGAGCGAGATCACGAGGGAAAACTGGCAATTGGTAGAGGCGGAGAAAAAATGCGCTTATTGCGGGGCCGGGGAGCCCCTGGCGAAAGAGCACATCGTCCCCAAGTCGCTCAAGATCAAGCCCGATTGCGCCTCTTGTGGCACCATCCAGGCTATTCATAATCAGGTCTGGGCCTGCCAAACCTGTAATTCCAAGAAGGGGACCAAGGGCCTTTACCAGTTCTACCGGCAACAGGTACCGGAGGGGGATTATTTCGACTCCATCCCGGAACTTATCGAAAAAAAGTACCTCAAGACCATTTTCAACTGCCATATCTGTGCGGGAACTTTGGATGTATCCGGGGAATTGCCGAAATCGGTTCTTGCGATCGACGCGATCCTCACGAATTAGTGGATGTTACCGGAATCAATGGGGAATTGAGTGATGACGAATTTTTAAAGGGTAGGGGCCATCAGTGGATAAAGGTTAAAAGAAGGCGCGGAACAAGAAGTTCGCCGAGAAGAGTTCGAAGTATAATCTATAGGCTTGGACCCAATTTTACGACAGTCTTTGAGTGGATTCATTATTCAAAACCATAGAATGAATAAGGAACCGCTTTTGAATCTTTCACCGTACTATTCACGTAAACCGCCCCGAAATTACTATCGTATAGCCACCCCGAGCCGCTGGCCTTAGGGGTTTCTCCTTTTTCCGCCATTGTGACCTTGTTGCCAGAGGGTGACTTCGCTCCCTTTACAAAACCACCACTTACCATCACTTCGGGCAGCTTACCGGAATCCCCATCAACGTAATGGCGACAGATTTTTCCTAAATCCTCTTCATTTTTCGGCCAGTGTCCATATTGGCGACGGAACAAATCAGCTTGGATTTGTAGTTCAGCAAGGCCACATTGGGTTAAAGTTTCGTTCTCTTTTTCGAACATTTGATTGAATCTAGGAAAGGCTATGGAGCCCAACAACCAGCCGGTGATCTGGTACCTTTCAACCAGTTTTTCAACCTCTGACGGATTCCGAAGATTCTTCATGAACTGGAGATCGACTTCATACATTGAAGCCCGATCAAACAACAAAAAGGGGTAAGTAAAGGCTCCCCAGCGGTTTTCCTTCAAGTAACCAAGCCAAGAACCTTTTTCGAATGAAAATTGTTTGTTAAAAAATTCGTATTGCATGGAATCGTCAAATTCTTTTTTCCATTTTTCCTGCGGAAGGTATCGAAGGATATCGGCTTCCGCATCCCTTCCCACATGCTGCCTTAAAAGTAGATAACGGAGAGGTAATATCATGATCCGCCTTACAGCCATACCGATCATTTCGCCGATAACATCATGCACTTGATGACACACATCGGCCAAAAGGAAACCCGTTTTAAGGCTTTTGACTGTCCCTCGGGTGTCCCCGTCCATCGCCTGCACGATGGCTCGTACCCGAATTAAATTGGCCAAGGTCAGGAAATAGGCCTCTCTTGGGACCGGAATTTTCCAAGGGTCCTCCCGATAATCAATCCCCCAGTCCGTGCCTTGGGCTTCGAAGGCTTTGTCCGTGAAATAAAAAGCGTCCTCATGTTCTTTGATTAAAAGACGGGCGTATTTTTTCTCTTCTTGGGTCAAATGGCCCTCGATAGCGTCGTGGTTGAAAGAGATCAAAAATTCAAATTCTGTTTTCTTTTTAAAAAAAGGTCTTTCGGAAGAATCATCTTTTTTTGTTTGGGGTCCGTAAATTCGGGAGTTCTCCGCAAAACGGCCTTTGGGGGGATCGTCAAAGATGGCGGCAGGTGAGCCGAGTTTTCTCATCGAAGGGGCATTCCAAGCCTGATTAAATAGATAAACCGAGTTTTTATTATCCGGAATGAATGGAGCATTTTCCGGAGGTCCCCAATGATATCCGGAATCCAATACGTCCTTTTTGGCTGAAGCTAGAGCGATTCCCCCCGTCTCCCACCAAAAATAACCCGCTAGAAAGCAGCCGATGAAAAACAGGAAAAGAGCGAAAAGAAAGTAACCGGCCCAGTGGGGGAGCCGGGCCGTCCCCGCTCCAGTTAATGTTCTATACATCCCAATGAGGAGTTGAATGGAAACAAAGAGAAATGCGGCCGCAAGGATCACGGTCGCCCCCCAAAACCAAGGCAACAGTGGCCCGTCCTTCCAATACAATATCTTACCGATATAAAACCCAGGAACCGTACTCGCCAAAATCCCCAGGGTCAAAGGGCGCCAGATCATATTCCAAATACCGTTTTTGATATTGATCAAACTCCATCCCTCCTGTCTTTAAAAAACCTAATTTAATAACGCCTAATGTCCACTTCGGATTTCCGACGTTGACAAGTGATAGAATCCATTAATCAATTCTAAGCCTGTTGGGGTGCTTTGGGGTTGTTTGTAATGAAGACCAAACTCCCCCAATAACCCTTATATTTCCTGTGTTTTCCCTCTGAAAAGCTCTAAAACCTATATATTTCCACAAAAAACAGGGAATTAAGCCTTTCTCCCCACCTCCTCTCCCTTTGTAAATTCATGTATTTACAGCGAAAAAGCCTTGACGGAACCCTTATTAACCTCAATAATGGCGCCAAGTGGTAAATAGTGGTGAGAAGTGGGAAAACGCTAAAAACCTCTTATTTTGCATCAAAAACGACACCTCACTGCCCTACCCCAAGCGCCTAAAAGCGTTCTCCGGGGTTAGGGCAAACACTACACCAAAATAAACCAGCTATCGGGAGAGTCCATTGTTTCGTGGGATATTCCACAACTCCGTCGATGACAAGGGCCGGGTCAGCATACCCGCCAGGTTCCGCGAGCAGATTCGCGAGGGCCACGAAACTCCCCTTGTCCTGACCATGGGCTTCGACCAATGCCTGTTCCTCTATCCCATGGACGCCTGGAAAAAGATCGAGGAGAAACTCTCCTCCCTCGACACACTCAATTCCGAGGTTCGCCAGTTCCAACGCACCATCATGAAAGCCGTCGATGAGGTTGAGATCGACCAGCAGGGACGCATCGTCCTCTCGCCCATCCTCCGCAAGGCCGCCGGTATCGCCAAGAACGTGGCCATCGTGGGCATGCTCCACCGAGTCGAGATATGGGACAAGGAAAAATACGACGCCTACATTGCCCAGACATCCCAATCCATGGAGCTTTTAGGACAGAAACTTTCTGACAAAGGTATCCAGTCGCTCAATCTCTGATCGGACCAAGAGGGGAAGCATGACCGTGGGCATCGAGATCAAGGAAAAGTTCTCCCTCATCGTGGTGGATGGGGATATGAGCGAGTCGGACGTCGAGAAACTGGACCACGCCATCGAGACCCTGATGAGCAAGGGTTATCTGCACATCGTGTTGGACCTGACGCAAGTGGTTTACATGAACGCCAACGGATTGGCGACCCTGGTGAATCACTGGGGAAAGACCCGCTATAAGGGCGGGGACTTGAGGATCGTGGGGTTGAACAGCCGCCTGATGCATCTGTTCCGGACGATGGGGGTCGACCAGACGTTCGATTTCTATCCGGACGTGGCCGACATGATGGAAAAGACGGGCCGGTTGCCGGCGATCGCTTAAAAAGCGAGGCAAAAAGATATTAACCACAGAGTCGCACGGAGTCACACAGAGTAAAAATTTTGAATAGCTAAGGAAGAACCAGATGTCCGTCGCTTTAAAAACGAATGAAACCGTCACCGTCCTTCGCCTCTCGGGCCACTTGACCCTGGGCGACATGGAAGGCGTGCTTCGCACCATGATGGACGCGGTCATCAAGAACAACACCTACATCATCCTCAATTTCAGGAACGTCACCCACGTATCCCTCAACGGCATCTCCAAGCTCGCCGACCGCAACCTTCGGGTTCGCGGTCTGGGCGGGGAGATCAAGCTTGTGGGACTCAACGCCTATGTCACCAATCTCTTTAAGTTGGTAGGAGCTTATGGTTCCTTCGATGTCTCGGCCAGCGAGGAAGACGCTCTCGCCCGTTTTGAGTCTTGAGTATGAACGGCCACCGCGACACGATGCCGCCGTGGTGAGATGAGCATCCACCAACCGGTACTTTTGAAAGAAGTCGTTGAATGGTTGTCCCCCCTCCCGACGGGGTGGTCTTGGACCTCACTCTCGGGATGGGCGGTCACTCGACGGAGCTGCTGAAGAGCCTGCCGAATGGCCGTTTGATAGGTGTAGATCAGGATGTCGATGCCCTCCAACACGCCGGCCGAGCACTCCGGGCAGACCCAAGGGTCTCCCTGTACAAGGCCAACTTCGCCGACCTCCTGTGGGTGCTGAGAGACCTTTCGGTCAGCGAGGTAGACAGCGTGTTGATGGATATCGGCGTATCCTCTTTACAACTTGACACCCCCGCCCGGGGATTCTCCTTCCAACAGGAAGGCCCCCTGGACATGCGCATGGACAATACCCAGGGCATCACCGCCGGGTACGTCGTCAACACCTACCCCGAGGAAGAACTTTCCCGCATCATCCACGAGTACGGCGAGGACCATAAGGCCCGGGCACTGGCCCGGGGCATCGTCCAGGCCCGCCAGATCAAGCCTTTCCAGACCACTACCGAGCTGGCCCAGGTCGCCCAGAAGGTCCTGGGGAATCCCCATCAAAGGGGCGAGACCAAACACCCAGCCACCCGCCTTTTCCAGGCCATCCGCATCGAGGTCAACCACGAGTTAACGGTCCTGAAGAAGGGACTGGCCATGGCGGTCAAGTTCCTCAAGCCGGGGGGCCGGATCGGCGTCATCACCTTCCATTCCCTGGAAGACCGGATGGTCAAACAGTACTTCAAGACCGAGAGCACCCAATGCCTTTGCCCTCCCGGCATCCCCCAATGTATCTGCGGTCATCAGGCGATCCTCAAGCTGGTCACCCGTAAGCCCGTGACCGCCTCCAATGAGGAAATGGCTTCCAACCCCCGTTCCCGAAGCGCCAAGCTGAGGGTGGCCCAGAAACTGTCGGCGGGAGGGGCGGCGTGAACCAGAACACCACCACCCTGAAGGAACAATTCTTCGATACGGCCGGGGAGGCCATCGACGCGGGGCTGTTCTGGCGTGGCAACCTGGCCAAGGCCCTCAAACGCCGGGACTTCAAGGGCACCCTGGGGAGCGTTCTGATCCTGAGCCTCTTCCTCTTCTTCTACGTCTGGCAGCACATGCAGGTGGTCAAGCTCAGCTACGAGGTCCAGGCCCTCCGCACCGAGAAGCAGGAACTTACCAACCAGTACTACTACCTCAAGTACAAGATGTACGAGGTCAACAGCCTGACCAGGGTGGAGACCATCGCCCGCGACCAATTGGGCATGGTGACGCCCCGGACCGACCAGGTGGTCATCATGGACGACCGGCCCTTCTTCTATCCCCGATGGTTCACCTTCTGGAAGCAGACCATGACGGGGGAAAAGAAACCATGAGCTCTTTCTCCCAATTCTCCCAGCTCCAAAAACGCACCCTCTTCCTGGAGGCGGTCGTGCTGATCTCGGCCGTCGTCGTGGAATCCCGACTGGTCTACCTGCAGGTCATCAAGCACAGCGACTACCGCCAGATGGCCTTCCACCAGCAATTCTCTCAGAAAGAGACCGAGCCATCCCGGGGCATCATCGAGGACCGCAATGGAACCCTGCTGGCCATGAACATCGACCTCTTCAACGTCTGCGCCCATCCCGATCAGATCACGGACAAGTCCCAAACCGCGGCGGTCCTGGCCCGGGCCCTGGGACAATCCTACGGCTCCATCCTTTCCAAGCTCACCAACGGCAAGTCCTTCGTGTGGCTGGCCCGGCAAGTCCCTTTCGAGAGGTCCGAGGCGGTCGAAAGCCTGAAGTTGGAAGGCGTGGAGGCCTACCGTGAGCAGCGCCGTTTCTATCCCGACCACAACATGGCTTCCCACGTGGTGGGTTTCGCCGGATTGGACAACCAGGGCCTGGACGGCCTGGAACGCTTCTACGACAAGAACCTGATGGGCAAGAAGGGGATGGTCATGGCGGAGCGTGACGCCCGCGGCCGGACGGTCGTGGCGGACTCCAAACAGGTAAAGGCCAGCGTGGACGGGCTGAACGTAGTCACCACCCTGGATACCACCCTCCAGCATATCGCCCAGGTGGAGTTGGTGAAGGCCTACGAAAAATTCCGCTGCAAGGCCGCCTCCATCATCATGATGGACCCCAAGACGGGCGAGATCCTGGCCCTGGCCAACTGCCCGGATTACGACCCCAACCATTTCAAAGATTCCACGCCGGATGTCTGGAAGAACCGGGTGGTCAACAACGAGTTCGAGCCAGGAAGTACCTTCAAGCTGGTGACCGCCGTGGGCGCCCTGGAAGAGGGCGTAGTGACCGAGGAGGACAAGTTCTTCTGCGAGAACGGGGCCTACAAGACCCTATACGGTCGTGTGGTGACGGACCATGAGAAGCACGGCTGGCTGACCTTCCGCGAGGTATTCGGCTATTCCAGCAACATCGGCATGGTGAAGGTCGGGGCCAAGCTGGGCAAGGACAACCTGTACCGCTACTGCCAGAAGTTCGGGATCGGCCAGACGACCGGCATCGACCTTCCGGGCGAGGCGGACGGCAAGCTCAGGACCCCGGACAAGTGGAGCGGTATTTCCATGACCACCATCCCCTATGGCTACGAGGTTTCGGCCACCCCCATCCAGATATTGAACGCCTACGCGGCCATCGCCAACGGCGGGGTCATGATGAAGCCCTATGTGATGAAAGAGATGAGGACCCGCGCCGGTTCCCTGGTGAAAGAGAACCACCCGGAAAAGATCCGCCGGGTCTGCTCGGCCAAGACCGCGCGCCGGATCACGGAGATGATGAAGTGGGTCGTGGAAAAGGGAACCGGCACGGCGGTGTTCCTGCCCAGCTACCCCATCGCGGGCAAGACCGGCACCGCCTATAAATTCATGAACGGCCATTACTCCAGGTACAACTACGTTTCCTCTTTCGTGGGTTTCGTTCCGGCGGATAATCCCAAGTTCGTCATCTATGTCTCGCTGGACGATCCCCGGGGCATCTACTGGGGCGGCTATACGGCCGGGCCGGTATTCAAGGAAGTGGCCAAGCGGGCGCTGGCCTACGCGCTGGTTCCTTCGGTGAACCCGGACAGCACCATCACGGTCAATAACGACAAACGTACCATCCCTGCCTTCGTGGGGTTGACCGAAAGCCAGAGCCGTTGGCTGGCCGAACAGAGCGGGATGAAATTGAAATTCGACGGAAAGGGCGAAAGGGTCGTCACCCAGTCGATCAAAGCGGGTTCGCCCCTGACCGGGGACAACGGCAAGCCGGTGAAAGTGGCCCTGACCTTGGGAGAATCTGTCACGTCCCAGGCCAAAGGCGTCATGCCGGACCTGAAGGGCAAGACCAAACGCCAGGCCCTGGCCATGCTGGCTCCCCTGGGCGTGAGGGTGAACTTCAAGGGGTCGGGCATTGTCAAAGCCCAATTTCCCCCGCCGGGCCGTGTCCTCCAATCCAACGCTCCCTGCGAGTTGAACTGCGACCTTCCCATCACCCGGGCCCCGGCCGGGAGGGAAAACTCATGAAACTTCTCCAATTGGCTAAGTGTTTAAAGAAGGCCAAGAGAGCCGGCAAGGGGAACCCGATCGTGACCGGATTGGCCGAGAACTCCAAGAAAACCCAGCCGGGCGACCTGTTCGTCTGCATTCCCGGCGCCAAGGCTGACGGAAAGACCTACGCCAAGGAAGCGGTCGAGATGGGGGCATCCGCCCTCGTCGTGGAAGGCGAGAAGTTGGACGGCGTGGATGTTCCCCAGATGGTGGTCCCGGACAGCCGGGAAGCCCTGGCCCGCTTGGCCCACGCTTTCTTCCAGAACCCCTCCAAGGCGGTGAAGGTCATCGGAGTGACCGGCACCAAGGGAAAGACCACTACCACCTATCTGCTCAGGTCCATCCTGCAGACCGCCGGGGAAAAGACCGGGCTGATCGGCACCATCTCCTACCAGGTCGGAAGCAAGGTCTATGACGCGCCCAATACCACGCCCTCGGCCCTTTCCATCGTGGAACTGCTGGACGAGATGCGCCGCCAAGGATGTTCCTTCGCGGTCATGGAAGTCTCCTCCCACGCTTTGGAATTGAAGAGGGTATTGGGTGTGGAATTCAAAGGGGCGGTCTTCACCAACCTGGGCCGGGACCATTTGGACTTCCACAAGGACTTCGCCCACTATTTCCTGGCCAAACGCAGGCTTTTTACCGAGTTCAAGACCCTCAAGGCCCGGACCGTGAACGCGGACGACGCCTACGGCAAGAAACTCCTGACCGAGTTGAAGTCCAAGGCGAAGGGCTATGGCTTGAAGACCAAATGCGCCTACAAGGCCACCCGCGTCGAGCTGGAGCCGGGACGGAGCCGTTTCCAGGTACAGGGCAAGAAGTTCGAGGTGCCCCTTTCGGGACAGTTCAATATCTATAACTCCCTAGCGGCCATTTCAGTGTTGAAGGAGATGGGTTTCTCCTGGCAGGTCTTGCAGGAAGGCCTCCGGCAAGCTCCCCCGGTCCCGGGAAGGTTCGAGGAAGTCTCGGCGGGCCAGGATTTCACCGTCATCGTCGACTACGCCCACACCCCCGACTCACTTCAGCAGGCCCTGATCGAGGCTCGGATCCTCCTTGGCAATAAAAGAGGACGCCAGTTGATCTCCTTGTTCGGGTGCGGCGGCGACAGGGACAAGACCAAGCGACCCCTGATGGGCGAGATCTCCGCCCGCCTGGCCGATGTCACGGTGGTGACCTCGGACAATCCCCGCACCGAGGAGCCCAAGGCCATCCTTGACGAGATCCTCAAGGGCATCCCGGCCAACCAGATGCACAACGGCCACCGGAAGGTCTGGGCCGAGGTGGACCGCCGGGACGCCATCCGCATGGCCCTGTCCCTGGCGAAGAAAGGCGACCTGGTCCTGATCGCGGGCAAGGGTCACGAGACTTATCAGGTCATCGGGGACCAGAAACAGCATTTCGACGACCGGGAGACGGTCCGGGAGATCCTGAAGGAAATGAAAGGCTCATGATCCCCTGGACCCTGGATGAGGTCGCGGCCCTGACCAACGGGCGATTGTTGAGAGGGAACGGAAAGGAGAGGGTGACGGGGGTATCCCACGACACCCGGAGTTTGAACAAAGGCGACCTCTACGTCGCCATCGTCGGAAGGAGGCTGGATGGGCACCGCTTTTTGAAGGAAGCGGCGCGCAAGAGAGCGAAGGCGGCCTTGGTTTCCCGGTTCGTTCCGGGTAACGGCCTGCCGCAGATCAGGGTGGCTGACACCACCCGCGCCTTAGGCGAGTTGGGTAGGTCGCAGAGGCTGCAATGGGACGGACCGGTCGTGGCGGTGACGGGAAGCGTGGGCAAGACCACGGTCAAGGACATGACGGCCCACCTGCTGTCGGGAAAGATGAGGACCCTGAGGTCCGAAGGCAACCTGAACAATCACTGGGGACTTCCCCTGACCTTGTTGAGGTTGACATCGGGCCACCAGGCCGCGGTGGTGGAGTTGGGCATCAACCATCCGGGAGAGATGGAATGGCTCTCCGAGGTGGCCAGGCCGGACGTGGCGGTGGTGACCGCCATCGGCGAGGCCCACCTGGGTTTCTTCGAGGGCAAGCGGCAGTTGGCGAAAGAGAAGCTGAGGATCGGGACAGCTTTAAGGGAAGGCGGAAAGATGGTCTTGAACGCGGATGACACATACCTGGCGGGCGCCGGGAAGAACGCCGTCACCTTCGGCCTGAAACTGGGCCAGGTAAGGGCGAAAAAGGTCCAGGCGGACGGCCTGGGGAGCCAATTCCTTCTGGCGGCCCAGGGGCAAGAGATCCCCACCCGGCTATCCGTGCCGGGCCGGCATAACGTTACCAACGCCCTGGCGGCGGTCTCGGCGGGACTGGCCCTGGGCCTGCCCCTGAAATACATGGCCCAGCGCCTGAAGAGCTTCCGGAGCCTGTCTCCCATGCGCATGGAGATCCAGAACGTGAGGGGCATCCTCTTCCTCAACGACGCCTACAACGCCTCGCCCACCTCGATGGAAGCGGCCTTATCGACTTTCAAGGACCTGAAAGGGCCCAAACGCAAGATCGCGGTCCTGGGGGACATGCTGGAACTGGGGGATCACACCCAGGAATCACACGAGCGGATCGTCCGCAAAGCGCTGGAACTGAAATGCCACACCCTCCTGTTGGTGGGCAAGGCCATGGGGGCGGCGGCGAAGGATACGCAGGACCGAAGCATGGAGAAGATCCAGTTGTTCGACCAGGCCCAGGACGCGCGGACCTTCCTGAAGGGCATCGCCCGTAAGGGCGACGCGGTGTTGTTGAAGGGATCGAGGGGCATGAGGCTGGAGAAGGTGTTGGAAGATTTCTAAATGGAGCGAAGGATCGGAAAAAAGGATTGAACCACATGCCGCTTTCAATGAAAGCAAAATGGAATGCGGTATAGTCCCGATTTCTTTGGTCCTTGGGCCAAAGGGGACAGAGTCGCACTGAGTCACGCAGAGTATGAAAAAATCTTTGTTTTAACTCTGTGAACTCTGTGGTGAAAAAGGTTTGGCTTTTAAGAAGAATCAGAAAAAGGAGCGCTAGTGCTTTACCACTTACTCTATCCTTTGGCGAATAAATTCATCGGTTTCAACGTTTTCCGTTACGTCACTTTCCGCAGCGTCTACGCGGCCGTGACTACCTTCACTTTGTGCCTGATGTTCGGCGGGGTTTTCATCGCCCGCTTGAGGGGCGCCCAACTGGGCGAGAAGATCCGCACCGACGGACCTGCCAGCCATTCGGCCAAGGCGGGGACCCCCACCATGGGCGGGTTGTTGATCCTGGCCACCCTTTTGATCAGCGCGCTGCTCTGGGTGCGTTGGGATTCCAAGTTCCTCTGGATCGCCCTGCTCTCCATCGTCTGGTTCGGCGGCATCGGCTTCGCGGACGACTACTGGAAGCTCATGGGAAAGGGAAAGAACCGGGGCATTTCCAGCTTCTACAAAATGGCTTTCCAGACCCTGGGCGCCATCCTGATCGTGGGCTTGTACCTGACGGTGCTTCCCGAGGAGTTCCATCTCAAGACCTGCATCACCCTTCCTTTCTATAAATACCCGGTAAATCTGGACGCCCTTTATCCCTTCTTCGCGGTGCTGGTCATCGTGAGCGCCTCCAACTCGGTGAACCTGACCGACGGGCTGGACGGCCTGGCGGTGGGATGCACCACCTTCGCGGCCTTGGCCTTCGCGGTGGTGACCTACGTTTCGGGCAACATCAAGTTCTCCGAATACCTGAAGATCATCACCGTCCCCGGCGCCAGCGAGCTGACAGTCCTCTGCGCCGCCCTGGTGGGGGCGGGTCTGGGCTTCCTCTGGTTCAACGCGCACCCGGCCCAAGTCTTCATGGGCGACACAGGCTCCTTGGCCCTGGGCGGTTTACTGGGCACCATCGCGGTGATGGTCAAGCAGGAGATCCTGCTGATCATCGTGGGGGGCATCTTCGTGGCGGAGGCCCTATCGGTCATCATCCAGGTCACCTCCTTCAAGGTGAGCGGCAAGCGGATATTCAAGATGGCCCCCCTGCACCACCATTTCGAGCTTTCCGGGGTGCCCGAATCCAAGCTCATCGTGAGGTTCTGGATCGTGGCCATCCTGCTGACGCTCTTGACGCTTTCGACCCTGAAATTGCGCTAAAAGGAAAAAGATGCAATACGTACAAGGAAAACAAGTGGCGGTCATCGGGCTGGGGCGGTCGGGTTTGGCCGCCGCCAAGCTGTTGTCCGTCCATGGCGCCACCGTCATGGTCCTGGACGATAAGACCCCGGAGAAACTCGCCTCTTATATAGAGAAGGCCAAGGGTCTGGCCCACACCAAGCTGGTGTTGGGCGGCCTGGATATGGCCTCCGTACTGGCTTCGGACCTGGTGGTCACCTCACCGGGGGTCCCGTTCCACCATCCGGCCCTGGATCGGGCCAGGGAGAAGGGGATCCCGGTCATCGGGGAAATGGAACTGGCCTACGGTTATTGCCCCTCCAACATCATCGCCCTCACGGGGACCAATGGCAAGACGACCACCACCACCCTGACCGCCGCCATGATCGAAAAGGCCGGGAAGCGGTCCATCGCCTGCGGGAACATCGGCAAGGCCTTCTCTGAGGCGGTCTTCGAGCTTTCCGTCGAGGATTGGGCGGTGCTGGAGGTTTCCAGCTTCCAATTGGAGACCATCCAGGAGTTCCGCCCCAACGTGGCGGCCATCCTGAACGTTACCCCGGACCACCTGGACCGCCATCAATCCATGCAGACCTACGCCGAAATGAAAGCCCGAGTCTTCGAGAATCAGGGACCGGAGGACGCGGCCCTTTTGAATGTGGGCGACAAATTCACGCCCCTTTTCACGGGCCTGGTCAAGAGCCGCGTGCATCTGTTCGGTTTCATCGAGAAAGCCCGTAATTCCGGCGAACCCGGATGTTACGTCGTCGGGGACCGGCTGGAGCTTCTAGGACGACACCTCATCAACGCTTCCGATCTGAAGATCCCCGGTCCCCACAATTTGGAGAACGCCTGCGCGGCGGCCCTGGCGGCCTCCCTGGCGGGAGTGCCGGACGGCGTCATCGCCCAGACCCTCGCTGACTTCCAAGGGGTGGAGCACAGGCTGGAGGCGGCGGGTGAGGTGGAGGGGGTCCGGTTCGTGAACGATTCCAAAGGGACCAACGTGGATTCGGTAATGAAGGCCCTGGAGAGCTTCCCCAAACCCATCGTGCTGATCCTGGGCGGGCGGGACAAGGCGGGGGATTTCACCAAGCTCATTCCCCTGATCCAGGAAAAAGTCACGAGGATCGTGGCCTTCGGCGAGTGCAAGGACAAGGTCGTCCGCCAGCTTTCGGGGACGGCGACGGTGGTGGAGGCGGGGACCCTGGAAGAGACGGTCCGGGGGGCTTACACCGCCTGCGAGAAGGGCGGGGTGGTGCTGTTCTCGCCCGGCTGCGCCAGTTTCGACATGTTCGACAATTACGAGGACCGCGGACGGAAGTTCAAGGCGGTCGTGAAGAAGATGGCCGAGAACAAGGTCGCTATCAAGGGTTCGTGAAAAAAGACGAGAGGGAAAGCATTGTTCATCATCAGGCTGGATAAAAAAGAATCGGAGATGATCCATCAGGCCGTGAACTCCGGAAAGGAGGTCCCTTTCTTGCGCTCGGATTCTGACAACAACACCTTCAACGCTTTTTCCACACCTTCGACGCTTTGCTCGGAATCCGAACGGAAGGAACGGGACCTCACGGCTTACGAGTCGGGACTTCATCTCAAGAAAGGGAACGCATGAGCCTCCGATCACGCCAAACGGCCTCGCCCGATTTCCTGCTGTTCCTCCTGACCCTCATCCTGGTGACGGTCGGCCTTATCATGATCTACAGCGCCTCGGCCATCCTGGCCCACGACCGCTACGGGAATTCCTATTACTTCTTCGCACGCCAACTTTTGTGGGTGCTGGTGGGAAGCCTGGGGATGTGGTTCTCCTCCCGGGTGGACCTGGAGAAATTAAGGGCCCTGGCCATCCCGGGCCTTTTCATCGCGCTCTTCCTGATGGCCCTGGTTTGCGTGCCCGGCATCGGCCGGACGGTCGGGGGCGCCCAGCGCTGGTTCCGGCTGGGACCTTTCTCCTTCCAACCCTCGGAAGTCCTCAAGCTCGCCCTGGTCTTCTACCTGGCCGATTCCCTGGACCGGCGGCGGCAGACCCTGGTGACCTTTTCGGGCCTTTTTCCCTATCTGGTCATCCTGGGGATATGCATGCTTTTACTGGAGAAACAGCACGATTTCGGGACGGCCGTCCTCCTGGCCCTGGTGACCATCCTGCTGCTCTTCCTGGCGGGCATGGAATGGAAGTTCTTCCTGATCCCGGTGGCCATCTTGGTGCCGGTCTTCATCTTCCTGGTGGAATCGGCCAGCTACCGCATGAAGCGCATCACGGCCTTCCTGAATCCCTGGGACGACCCCCAGGGGGCGGGTTTCCAGCTCATCCAGAGCCTGATCGCGGTGGGCAACGGCGGGCCCTTCGGGGTGGGCCTTTCCAACAGCACCCAGAAACTCTTCTACCTGCCGGCGCCCCATACGGACTTCATCTTCGCCATCATCGCCGAGGAATTGGGACTGGCGGGGGCGGGGGGCCTGGTGTTCCTCTTCGCGGTCTTCATCCTGAGGGGTTTCAAGGTCTCTTCCGCGGTCGGACGCCGGGAGGACGGCACTTTCTTAGGGCTGCTGGCGGCCGGCATCACGGGGTTGATCGGCTTCCAGGCCCTGGTGAACCTGGGGGTGGTGACGGGCCTGCTCCCGACCAAGGGCATCCCCCTTCCTCTCATCTCTTACGGCGGCTCCTCCATGGTCTTTACCCTCGTCTCCATCGGCGTGCTTTTCAACATCTCCCGGGAGACCAAGCTGCCGTCCTCCCTGGGTCTGGGCCACGCGACAGTCGCGGCCCAGTCGTAAGCCGACAGGAAAGGTTGAATGGAAATTGGGATCGAGAACAAGGGTGATCATCACGGGCGGGGGAACGGGGGGGCATGTGTTCCCCGGGATCACCGTCGCCAAGGAACTGCTCAAACGACCGGAGGTCGAAGTGCTTTATGTGGGTAAACAAAACGGCCCGGAGGCCAAGTGGGTCCCCGAGGCGGGTCTGGCCTTCGAAGGCATCCAAGCTAGCGGGCTTCCGCGCGGGCTGTCGCCCCGTCTGTTCACCTTCGGGACCGACCTGTGGTCGGGTTTCGGCAAGGCCCGGAGGCTGATGGGCCAATTCGCCCCGGACGCTGTTCTTCTCCACGGGCGGTTATGTTTCCGTTCCGGTCTCGCTGGCGGCGGCTTTGCGCGGCGTGCCGGTGGGTCTGCTGGAGCCCAATGTGGTTCCGGGCCTGGCGGCCAAGTTCCTGGCGCTGTTCGCCAGGAGGATATTCGTGGGTTTCCAGGAAACCCTGCCACACTTTTCGACAAGGAGGACTGAATGGACGGGAATACCGGTGAGGGAAGAGATCTGGAAAGCCGAGAAGGCCAAGTCCCGGGAGAGTTTCGGTCTGGATCCCCATACGACGACGGTGCTGATGCTGGGGGGGAGCCAGGGCTCTCATGCCTTGAACCAATCCATGGTCGACGTGATCCAGTTCCTGGGACAGGGGGACCAGGCGGTCCAGGCGCTGATGATGACGGGCTGGAACGACTACAAGAGCGTGGTGGACCAATTGGAAAAGTGCCCGCTCAAGACGGTCCTCAGGCCTTTTTTCTCCAACATCCAAGAGGCTTACGGGGCGGCGGACCTGGTGATCGCCCGGTCCGGGGCCATGACCTGCGCCGAACTGCTAAGCCGGGGGTGCCCGGCCATCCTTATTCCCTATCCCCACGCTTCCGGACATCAGGAGAGGAATGCGAGGGCCCTGGAGGCGGCTGGATCGGCAGTCGTGATTATCGAAAAAGCGCTGGAAGAAGAAAAGTTGACCCGGACCTTGATCTCCCTGCTGTCGGATGAGGGACGGTTGAAGGCCATGGGCGAGGCGGCCCGGAAGCTTTCCAAGCCCGACGCCGCCTCGGATATCGCGCGGGGGTTGTTGAACATGATCGAGAAAAGGAAAATCGCTTGAAACCCAAATTCGGAATATTGACCCAGCCTTTCGGCAACGTGAAAAGGGTGCATTTCATCGGCATCGGCGGGGCCGGCATGAGCGGCATCGCGGCGGTGCTTTTGAGCCTGAATTACCAGGTGACGGGATCGGACCTGAGGGGTTCGGACGTGACCGACCGGCTCACCCGCATGGGGGCCAAGATCCATTTCGGCCACAAATCGGCCAACGTGCCGGGTTCGGACGTGGTGGTCTACTCGGCGGCGGTGCCGATGGACAATCCGGAGATCGTGGAGGCCAACAAACGCTCCATCCCGGTCATTCCCCGCACCGAGATGCTGGCCGAGCTGATGCGCCTGAAGTACGGCATCGCGGTCTCGGGCACCCACGGCAAGACCACCACCACTTCCATGGTGGGGCTGGTCATGACCGAGGCCAAACTGGACCCCACCCTGGTCATCGGGGGCCAGGTGGACGTGTTCAAATCCAACGCCAAGCTGGGCAAGAGCACCTACCTGGTGGCGGAGGCCTGCGAGGCCTTCGGCGAGTTCTTCCTGCTTTCGCCCATGATCGCCATCGTCACCAACATCGACGACGACCATCTGGACTATTACGGCTCGGTGGAGAAGGTTCGGGAAGCCTTCGTGACCTTCACCAACAAGGTGCCCTTCTATGGATGCGTCATCCTGGGCATCGACGACAAGCATGTCCAGTCCATCGCTCCCCAGATCAAGCGCCGGGTCGTGACCTACGGACTTTCCGCGGACGCCCAGGTGGCGGCCCGGAAGGTGAAGCTTGAGAAGTGCGGATCGACCTTTGAGTTGGCGGTCAAGGGGAAGAGGCTGGGAACCCTCCGCCTCCGGGTGCCGGGACGTTTCAACATCCAGAACGCCCTGGCGGCCGTGGCCGTGGGGCTGGAGCTCAAGGTGCCCTTCAAGGCCATCGCCGCGGGCCTGCTCAAGTTCAACGGCGCCCAGAGGCGCTTCGAGATCAAGGGTTCCTTCAAGGGAGCGACCATCGTGGACGATTACGCCCACCATCCCACGGCGGTCGCCGAGACCCTGAGGGCGGCCAAGAACTTCGCGGGACCGGGGAAAAAGGTGATCTGTCTCTTCCAACCCCATCTTTTTTCTCGCACCCAGCTTTTGCGGGACAAGTTCGGCAAGGCCTTCGGCGACGCGGATGAGGTCATCATCACGGCCATCTATCCCTCCCGCGAGAAACCCATCCCGGGCGTGACGGGCAAGACCCTGGTGGAGGCCCTGGCGGAGAACGGCCACAAGCATGTGATGCTGGCCGAGGACCGGCCCGTCCTGCTGGAGTACCTGAAGGAACACCTGAACTCGAAACACGTGCTCATCACCATGGGCGCGGGCGACGTCTGGAAGATCGGCAACGACCTGATCCAGAAGCATAAAGGATAAGAACGTGATCCTGGGAATGACCGGCGCGACGGAAGAGAGGGGAAGGGTGGACCTCACTGAACTCAAGGACTTGATCAAGGGCAAGGTCCAATTGGACCAGCCCATCGCCCCCTATACCACCTATCACCTGGGGGGGAAGGCCACGGCGTTCGTGGAACCCCAGTCCACCGAGGACCTGGCGGAGCTGCTGCGGTGCGTGAGCCATGCCGGGGTGCCCACCCTGATCCTGGGGGGCGGGAGCAATGTGCTGTTCGCGGATGAGGGGTTCCAGGGCGTGGTGATCCGCCTGGGAAGGGGCTTCCAGGGCCTCAAGATCTCGGGGAACAAGGTCATCGCCAAGGCTGGGACCCAGCTGGTGAGCGTGCTGAACAAGGCCCGGGAAGCCGGGTTGGGCGGGGTGGAATTCCTGGCCGGCATACCAGGGACGGTCGGCGGGGCGGTGGTGGGCAACGCGGGCGCCAAGAAGGCCTGGATCGGCCCCTCGGTGGAGGACCTGACCATCGTGACGGCCCGGGGAGAGATCAAGAAACTGGCCAAGGCCGAGTACTGGTACGGGTACCGGGCCTCGTCCCTGAAGATGAGCGGCAACGTCCTGGTGGAGGTTTCCTTGAAGCTCAAGAAGGAGCCCAAGGCCGTCATCGAGAAGAAGGTGAAGGAGTATTTCAAGAACCGCCGGGGCAAGCAGCCCCGGGTGGAGAAGAACGCCGGCAGCGTGTTCAAGAATCCCGAGGGGGAGTTCGCGGGCAGGCTGATCGAGGCGGCCGGGTTGAAAAAGTTCAAAGTGGGAGGGGCCCAGGTGAGCGGTATCCACGCCAACTTCATCATCAACGACGGCACCGCCTCCGCCCACGACGTCGTCGCGGTCATGCGGGAGATCCAGAAAAGGGTCCAGACCGAGTACCGCGTCCGGCTGGAGCCGGAGATATTGCCTCTGGGAGATTGGAACTGGAGCGAGATCAAGGACGTTTGGTGGAATTTAGATAAATAACGAATGCTGAAAAAGTAAAAACTTTTTCAGCCGACAACATTGATGGTAACCCCACGATTCCTGCGGAATCTTTGGGGTAAGAGGCTGCTTGGTAGCACTTTTAAAGATTTTGCAGCCTCTAAGTAAAAAAATCTTAACCGTGGAGTTGGCCATGAGAGTAGGCGTACTGATGGGAGGCTGGAGCCCGGAGAGGAAGATATCCCTCATGTCGGGCAAGAACGTGACGGAAGGCTTGAAAAAGGCCGGAATCAAGGCGGTTCCTTTTGAGTTGACCTCGGCGGATAAGGACATGAAACGCCTGGAGCAACGGTTGAAAAAGGCCAAGTTCGACGCGGTCTTCATCGCCCTGCACGGCGGATTCGGCGAGGACGGCCGCTTGCAGGCCTGCCTGGATAAATGGGGCATTCCCTATACGGGTTCGGGAGCCTTGTCCTGCGGACTGACCATGCACAAGGGCTGTTCCAAGTTGGTTTTCGAGGCCAAGAAGATCCCGACCGCCCCCTGGCAGGCGATCCACCGGGACACGGGGGAAAAGGGTTGGCTGAAGGAGATCAAGCTCAAACTGCCCCTGGTGGTCAAGCCGGCGGACGTGGGTTCGGCCATCGGGGTGACGATCGTGAGGAAAGCTTCCGCCCTCAAGCCGGCGCTCAAAAACGCCTTCCGCTACAGCCCCTGGGCGATGGTGGAGAAATTCGTCCCTGGCGTGGAAGTGACGGTGGGCATCCTGGAGAACCGGGCTCTGCCGTTGGTGGAGATTGTGCCGAAGAACGAGTTCTACGACTTCGACGCCAAGTACACGCCGGGCCATTCGGAACACCTGATCCCGGCCAGGATATCGGCGGCCATGACCAGGAAGGTGAAGAAACTCGGCCTCCAGGCCGGCCAGGCCATGGGCTGCGAGGACTATTACCGGGTGGATTTCATCGTTCCCAAGAAGGGGGAACCCCAGATCCTGGAAGTGAACACGGCGCCAGGCATGACCGCCACCAGCCTCTTCCCTGAGGAAGCCAAGGCGGTGGGCATCGCTTTCCCGAAATTATTGAAAACGCTGGTGACGATGGCGATGAAGAAGAAAAGGGTGAAAAAGTGAGACAGACCCCATCCCTGGAACCTGTTCGGGAGGATCGTTGATGTATTACCGAGGGACCCGGGTCTCTTTGAGCGAGAAGGAAGCCAGGTTCCATTCCTCCCGCCCTCAGCGGAAGGAAGGGGAGGGGAAAAGCCTTTTCCTCAAATTCTTCGAGGGGAAGGGCGGGCCCCAGGCTCCGCGCAGGGACCAGGAGAAGGTCTACGCCTTCTACCGTCCGGGAATGACCCCGACGGAGGATGTGCCGGCCTTCTCCAAGAAGACCAAGTCCTGGGGGTTCCAGGCGCCTAGCTGGAAGGGGACCAAGTGGCTCCTGAGGGCGGCGGCCCTGGCGGTGCTGGTGCTGGCGGTGATCTGGTCGAAGAACAAGACGACCGCCCTGCTGCAGGACGTGGCGGGTCTGAAGCTGTCCCGGGTGACCGTGGAAGGGAACCATTACCTGACGGACGAGCAGGTCGTCCGGGCGGCGGGGCTCCCCCTGGGGGAGAACATGTTCAAGCTGGACCTGGAGGAGGCGACGCGAAAAGTGAGCGGGCTGGATTGGGCCAGGAGCGTTTTTTTGGAAAGGCGCCTGCCCCAATCGATCCTGATCTCAGTGAAAGAAAGGACGCCGGTGGCGCTGTTGGACGCGGGGGAACTGTACGGGGTGGACGGGGAAGGAAGGATCCTATCCCCTTCCGACGCGCTTCTTCGGGAGGACCTTCCCCTGGTCTCCGGGGTGGCCCTCAAGGCCGAGTCGGTCGGGACCACTCTCCAGGCCGAGGCTTTACGGCCGGCCCTGGCCTTCCTCGGCTTCTTGAAACGGAAAGACGGGGTGCTGGCCCAGGAAGTGTCGGAAGTGAACTTATCCGACCCGGATTCGTTGAGGGTGACCTTCATCGACGGGATCGTGGCCACCTTCAATCCGGAGGTGACCGAGCAGGAATTGAAAAGGATGGCGATGGTCCTGAGCGACCTGAACCAGAAGAACGGCAGGGCGGGAACGATGGATTTCCGGTACCGGGACATGGTACTGGTGAAAACGAGGTGAGGAATGAGAAACCATAAAGGCAGGGAACACACGAAGAAGGGCAGGGTCTTGACCCTGAAGAGCGTCAAGGTCTGTTTTTCCCCGTGCCGATGTTTCTCGGCGATGAAGAACCATAAAACCAAGACAGGGAGGTGAGGCGAATGGCTAAGGAAATGAAGCAGGATATCGTGGTGGGACTGGACCTGGGGACGACCAAGGTCTGCACCATCATCGGAGAGCAGGACGACGACGGGCAGGTCCATATCATCGGGGTGGGCACCACCCCCTCGGCGGGACTGAAGAAGGGGTCGGTGGTCAACATCGAGGAGACCGTCGCCTCCATCAAGAAATCCCTCCAGGACGCCCAGCGCATGGCGGGGGTCGAGGTGACCTCGGCCTATACGGGCGTGGCGGGGGGCCACATCAAGGGCCTGAACAGCCGGGGCGTCATCGCCGTGTCCCGCAAGGACAAGGAGATTCGGAAGAGGACCGGGAGAGGGTCATCGAGGCCGCCCAGGCCATCGCCATTCCCCTGGACCGGGAGATCATCCATGTCATCCCCCAGGAATACATCGTGGACGACCAGGACGGCATCAAGAACCCGGTGGGGATGTCGGGGGTCCGTTTGGAAGCGGAAGTGCACGTGGTGACCGGCGCGGTCACCAGCGTTCAGAACATCGTGAGGAGCGTGGAGCGGGCCGGCCTGCAGGTGGCCGACATCATCCTCCAGCCCCTGGCCTCGGCCGAGGCCATCCTTTCCTCCGACGAGAAGGAACTGGGCGTGGTCCTGGTGGATATCGGCGGGGGGACCACGGACATCGCGGTCTTCATCAACGGCTCCCTCTGGCACACGGGCATCATCACCCTGGGCGGGTCCCTGGTCACCAGCGACGTGGCGGTGGGACTGCGCACCCCCAACACCGAGGCGGAGGCCATCAAGCTCCAGTACGGATGCGCCTACACGGCCATGGTGAACGAGGAAGAGGAGATCACGGTGCCGGGCGTGGGAGGCCGGCCGGACAAGCGGATGCCCCGGCGGGTGCTATCCGAGATCATCGAGGCCCGCATGGAGGAGATCTTCGAGCTGGTGGGCGCGGAACTCAAGAAACACGGGTTCGAGGACCGCATCCCGGCGGGAGCGGTCATCACGGGAGGGTCGGCCTTGATGGAAGGCACCGCCGAGCTGGCGGAAAAAATCCTGCAGCTTCCGGTGAGGATCGGGTCCCCCAAGAGGGTTGGCGGGTTGACGGACGTGGTCTCCAACCCCAGCTATTCCACCGCGGTGGGACTGGTGCTGATGGGCATGAAATCCAACAACAAACTGGGGGCCAAGAAGGGTTCGGCCTTCGGCGGCGGGGAAGCGGTCAAGGATATTTTGGGCAGGATGAAGAAGTGGTTCGGCGATTCCATCTGAAGTCGACAGTTGACAGATCGCAGTCAACAGGTCTGGAAAAGAAAGTCGGGAGGTGTGGAAAAGCCAACATGTTGGGATTTTTAAGTAACAAGCCGCAGGTCGGTCGCTAACGGTTCACGGCTGCCGACTGTCGACTGCTAACGGTGAACTGAAAAAAATTGAGGGGGAAAAGAAAATGATAGAGTTCGCGGAAGACGATGTGACGCAGTACCTGGCCCACTTGAAGGTGATCGGGGTGGGAGGGGGCGGATGCAACGCCATCAACAAGATGATCCAAGCCGGCATCGAGGGTGTGGAATGCATCGCGGCCAACACGGACTTCAAGTCCCTGCGCCGCAGCAAGGCCACCAAGAAGATCCAGCTGGGCAAGAGCCTGACCAAGGGTCTGGGTTCGGGCGGCAATCCCACCATCGGGCGGGAAGCGGCCCTGGAATCCTCCGACGAGATCCAGAAATCCCTGGAAGGGGCCGACATGGTGGTCGTGGCGGCCGGCATGGGCGGCGGCACGGGAACAGGCGCGGCGCCCGTCGTGGCCGAGATCGCCAAGAAGATGGGCATCCTGACGGTGGGCGTGGTGAGCCGTCCCTTTGAGCACGAGGGACCGGTCCGCAAGGCCCAGGCCGAGGACGGCCTGAAATCCATGCTGCCCCATGTGGACGCCATCGTGGTGATCCCCAATGAGCGCATCAACGTGGTCTGTGACCAGGATATCGAGCTTTCCTCGGCCTTCGCCCGCGTGGATGAGGTGCTGGTACAGGCCATCCAGGGCATCTCGGTGGTCATCCATTCGGAAGGCACCATCAACCGGGATTTCGCCGACGTGAAACGGATCCTGACCGCCAAGGGCAAGGTGCTGATGGGCACGGGTTACGGCACCGGCGAGGACCGGGCCTTGAAGGCGGTCCAGAAGGCTGTCAACAGCCCCCTGCTGGAGGATGTGGACATCGCGGGAGCCACCGCGGTCCTGGTGCTGGTCACGGCCGGTTCCAACTTCAGCCTGAACGAGTTCAACCAGATCAACGGGTTCCTGCAGAAATCCGCCCGCCCAGGCGCCGAGATCGTTCCCGGCATCGTGTCGGACGAGAACCTGCGGGACGGGATCCGGGTGACCATCATCGCCACCGGTTTCGAGCCGACGAAGGAAACGGAGATCGAGACGGTCATCGACCTGAAGGGATTCCTGACGCCCAATTTCAAGACGGCCAAGGCCGATTCGTCCAACCCCTCCCCCCTGGAGGACGCGGATTCGGAAGTGACATTGAAACTGTCCGATGGGCAGTACGACATCCCGGCTTACTTGCGCAAGCGTTTGGCCAGCAAGCCGTTCAATAATTAAGAAATCTTTTCCGAGGGAAGGCAAGGTCTCATGAGAGGTTCGCGACGGTTCTGGTTAGGGGCGGTGTTCGCCGTTTGTTGGATGGCGGCGCTGCCAGTGGGCGGTGTGTCGCCGGGGATCACCCCGGTGGTCCCGCCCCCCGATCACGGGTTCACCGTGCTCTGCTACCACCGGTTCGTCTCCCACCCCGAATGGATCAACGGCCCCCTCTCGATGTACAGGCTTCCGATAGCCGATTTCCAATGGCAAATGCAGTACCTGAAAGAGAACGGGATAACGCCTATCACGCTCGAGCAGTTGAAAGCCTACTGGTTTGAAGGGAAACCCCTCCCCGACAAAGCGGTGCTTTTGACGTTCGATGACGGCTTCAAGAGCATCTATGATAAGGCTTATCCCGTGCTCAAGGAATTCGGCTATCCGGGGGTCCTATTCCTCTATACGGACTTCATCCGGGGGCAGAACGACGCCCTGCGGTATTCGGAGATCGAGGAGATGCAGAAGAACGGGATGGTGGTGGAATCCCATACCAAGAGCCATCTCAATCTGGGGTTGGAAGAGGAGAAGATCAAACCGGACGGTTTCAATCGATTGTTGGACCTGGAACTCAGCGACCCGGTCAGTTTCATCCAGGATAAATTCGGCCATCTGGCCACGACCCTGGCTTATCCCTATGGCGTCTATGACGACACGATCCTTCAAAAGACCCAAGCCCTGAAATATCAACTGGCTTTCACCGTCAACAAGGGTCCCAATGACCGGACCGTCCCTCCCTTGAAACTGAGAAGGTACCTGATCCTTTATCCGCTGAAACAGGATGATTTCAAGGATATCTTCCGGACCCAGGTCCTCCATCTTTCCAAGATGGACCCGGATGACGGGGAAGTGATCGACCGGAAAAGGCCCTATCTCTACGTGAAGATCGCCGACGACGTGGACCCCAAGTCCATCCAACTGCACCTGGGGGACCATCCCATGGTCTTCCATTACAACGCCAAGACCCATGAATTGACCCACAAGATCGGGGCTCTCCTTCACTCGGGCGGGCATATGGTCATCTTGAGCGCCAAGGACCGGAAGGGTCAAAAAAGGATCTATACCTGGTATTTCCGGGTGAAACACGACAGCCTCAAGAACAAACAGGTGGAAGAGACCAATGACGCCTATTGACCGAATTTCCCTCCGCCGGCTGGTTGTATTGGGCCTGGGGATATGGCTGTTAGGCACCGGACCGCTGGGAGCGGGGGACGGGGTGACGCTGAAATACACCTACCGCGCCGACCAAACATCCGTGTCGATCCTCAAGGACCTGCAAGGGAAGGTGTATCTCCCCCTGGTGGAAGTAGCGCAATTCTACGGAGTCCAGGTCCAATCGGATCCCCAGACCCGGAAGATCACGCTGAGCAAAGGGAAGAACCAGGTCAAGCTGGTCCTGTCCCAGCCCGTCTTCCTGACCTCGGACCCGGTGGCGTCATTTCCCCTGGACCCGGTGGAGATGGTCGCGGGCCAGGCTGGCATCCCACCCGAGTCGGCGGAGGATATCCTGCGGGCGGTCCTGAACGTGAACGTCCGTTACGATCCGGACCAGTTGGCCCTGGTCGTCGGGGGTGTGGCCGCCGACGAGGTCCGTCAGGAGATCCTGGCCTCGGCGCGCATACCGACCCCTGTCCCCACCCCGAAACCCGTTCCCGCTCTGACTTTTCCCACGCCGACCGCGACGGTCGAAGCGGAAACCACCCCGGCGGAAGAGACTTCTAACGAGGAAGAAGCCCAAAGCCAATCTGAGCCGGCCCAAGCTCCCGCCGGACGGATCGATGAGGAAATGCCCAACAGCAGCCAGATCTACCAGGTCCGGCGCATCATCATCGACCCAGGCCACGGGGGAAGGGATATCGGCGCGAAAGGTTTCGACAACCGTTATTACGAGAAGCAGGCGACCCTGGATATCGCCAAACGGGTGGCCCAATTATTGAAAGAGGACCCGATCAACGCGGACCATCCCCTGGAAGTTTTCATGACACGGGAAACGGACCATTACATCACCCTCAAGTACCGTACCGATTTCGCCAACAGCCATCACGCGGACCTGTTCGTGTCCATCCATTGCAATTCCAATCCCCACAGCCACGCCACTGGCACCGAGACCTACGTCTATAGTTCCAAGGCTTCCAACAGGGTGGCACAGGTCGCGGCGGTCCGGGAAAATATGGGCAGGGACATCGACTTTCTTTTGAACGACCTTCATTCCCGCGCCTATCGGACGAGAAGTTACTATCTGGCCGAACAGGTGGACCAGCGCATCCGGGAGAGGCTGGGACAGCACATCCGTCGCATCCAACAGGCGCCTTTCTACGTCCTTTGCCGGGTGGACATGCCTTCCATCCTGATCGAGACGGCGTTCATCAGCAATCCGAAGGAAGAGAACAAACTACGGGACCCTTATTGGAAGGACAAGATCGCCAAGGCCATCGCCGACGGCATCCTGGCCTACCGGGATAAAGTGGAGGAAAGCATTGAAAACCGACAAGCTAGGCGCTGAGACGATCCGGGAGGACCGGGGCGGGGTGGTGACCCTTCTTTTCCCCCGTTTGGCCGATCCTAAAGTGATGCGGCACGCCGTTTCCACCCGACTAGGGGGGGTGAGCGGGGAAAATTTCGGGTCCTTGAATTTAAGCCTGAAGGTGGGCGACAATCCGATCAGGGTCCGGGAGAACCGGGACCTGTTGTTCCGCTCGTTGGACATGGATCAATCCAGGCTGGTGACAGTGAACCAGGTGCATGGGGATCAGGTCCTTAAGACGGGCCCCGAGCATCGGCCCGAGCCGGGGGAGAACCTGGGGGATGGGGATGGACTGATCACGAATGAGCCGGGTGTGCCCATCGCCATCCTGGTGGCCGACTGTCTGCCGGTCATGATCTTCGATCCCGTCCATAAGGCCATCGGCCTTGCCCACGCGGGTTGGCGGGGAACGGTGAACCACGTGGCCCCCAAGACCCTGTTGACCATGGGGGATGAGTACGGAACCAAGGCGGAGGAGGTCCGGGTCGCCCTGGGGCCCTGTATCGGTCCCTGCTGTTATGAGGTAGGGGCGGACGTTAAAGCCGAGTTCGAGGAGGTTTTCCCCTGGGGGAAGGAAGTGCTGACCCTTTCCGGCCGGGAAAGGTGGAAATTGGACCTGCCAGAGGCTAACGCCAGGCAGCTGCTGGAGATCGGGGTCAAGGGGGAAAATTTGATCCGGCCTGGTCTTTGTACGGTTGAAAACATGGGTCTTTTCTATTCCCATAGGGTGGAGGCCTCGGAAAAAGGCCAGACAGGACGGGTGGGCGCTGTAATGATGGTGGTAGAATAGACAAAGTAAAGCACTGAAGGGGAAATGGGCTATGGTCAAAACAATGAGATGGATGGTGATGGGTTTGTTGGTCCTGCCGTGGAGCGCTTTCGCCCAAACCCCGGCGGATGATGACGCCAATCAATTCTATCAATCGGCCATGCAGTCCTACCTGGCGGGAGACCTGGACAAGGCCATCCTGCTGGATTCCAAAGCCCTGACCGTTAAGCCGAATTTCAAGAAAGCCAGCGACTTTTTGAACACCCTGGTCACCGAGAAGGAAGAAGCGGATAGGACCGTGATCTGGATCGGGGAGGGGAACAGCCCCGCTGTCGTTCCGATGGTCCCCAAACCCATCCTAGCCCCCCCGCCTGTCGCCCCGCAAAATGCCCAGATCGGTTTGCCGGTCCGAAGGGTGCCAGGGGTCACCCAGAAAAAGTTCGATGAATTGGAAAAAAGAATCCAGGTCGTGGCCACCCTCCTGGGACGCAACTCGGACGACCAATACAAGGAATTGCGGATGGGGTTGGTGGATACGGCCAACGAACTGAAAGCCTTGCGGGAGGAGACCCAAAAGAACCTTGACCGAAATGAACGCTCCCAGGGCATCCAAGACCTGCTCCTGTTATTGGTCCTATTGATCGCCAGTTTGGCCCTGTGGGAAAGCCTCGGGACGCGAAGGGAACAAAAGAAATTCCAGGCCTTGGCGGGTCGGACCCTTACCCCGGAGGAAAAATCGAAGGTCGTGGGTATTCACCGCTATTGATCCGCCAAACGTCGCGCAGGGAAGGGAAGTGAAACCTAGAAGGCCCGGAGGATGTATGGGATGGCTGAGGAATTTGTTGATCAAGGTCCATCTGGCCAAGCCGCCGGTGGAGAGGAAAGGAACGGACCGTCGGAATAGCCCCCGCCGATGGGAAGGCCCCCTGGGTGAAAAGCCAAGGGCTTTGAAGGACCCCAGAAGGAAAAAAGAACGCAGAAAGAAGAAAGAACGAAGATCCCCCAAGGCCTGAAGGACCAGGCTATTTCCCTTGAAGGCTTCCTAAAGCCTTGCTTTGTTTTTCCCCACAATCTGGTTAAAATCCTCCCAGTGTTTCTTCAATCTCGGCTTTTCCAAGGGAAATATGTATTCGCCCAGGCCTCCCATCCTTTCTGTCCTTTGTGTCCTGGGATTTCTTGGTTGTTTTTTCAAGATCCCCTTCGTCATTACCCTGTCTGGCCAAGGCGCGGAGCCGTGGTACGCCGTTTATATAACCTTCAGTACCATCTGTACAATCGTCTGTTTGGCGGGATTGTGGTTGATGCGAAAATGGGGGGTCATCGGATACACCCTGTTGATGGCGATCAATCAATGGCTCTATTTGAGCTTCCGTAAATGGGACGCCAACGCCTTGATCTTCTCCGCTGCTGTCGCGCTCGTCGGCTGGATCTATTACCGCAGGATGGAGTGAATGGTCAGTGGCGAGTTCGGATTTCCCGAACCTTTTTCCCTGGGGTTGACGCTCCTTTGCGGCCAATGTTTCCGGTGGCAGGGACCGGACCCGGAAGGCTGGTTCGAGGGGGTGGCGGGGGAGGCCTACTGGCGCTTGCGGGCCAGGGATGCGACATTGGAGTGGAAATGCAGTCACTCCCGGGTGATGGGAAGGCCCGCGGATGAATGGCTTTTCCATTACCTGGGATTGGATGAGGACCTTCAAACCTGGACATCCCGGAACGCCCACCATCCGGTATTGGAAAAACCCATCCAGGTCCTGAAAGGTCTGAGACTGGTCCGCCAGGAACCCTGGGAATGCGCGGTCTCCTATATGTTCGCCCAAGGGTTATCGGTCAAGGTCATCCGCCACGCCTTGAGCCGTTTCTGCGGTAAGTTTGGCCGACCCATCGAAGGATTCCCTCACCAACGAGCTTTTCCTGTCCCCAGCGCCTTGAGCGGGCTTACGGCCGACGAAGTTCGTGCCTATACCAACAATTACCGGGCCAGGGCGGACCGGATCATCAGATTCGCCCGGGTGATCGAGGCGGGGGTCATCTCTTTGGAGCACCTGAAGACCATCCCCTGCGATGAGGCCAGGGAGTCCCTCGTGACGCTGGATGGGATCGGCCCGAAGATCGCCGATTGCATCATGCTATTTTCCCTGGACCAGACCGCCGCTTACCCGGTGGACCGGTGGGTCCTGAGGGCCATGAAACGATTTTACCCGTCCTTAAAACTGTCAAAAAAAGGGCAAGAAAGCCCGACCAGACTTCAATACAACAAAATCGTCGTTAAAGCCCGCAACATCTTCGGCGACCATTGCGGGATAGCCAGCGAATATCTTTTTTTATTCCTGCGGATGATGGAAGATGAGAATTTGAAGGATCAACTGGCACCCTATTGCTCGACCTTGTCCCCTTTGGACGCAAACCTGTCCGGGTAAAATTTACCCGCATCCGTTGAGGATGGGATCTTGGTAAAATTTATTTCTGGTCAATAAGGGTTTTATAAAACTATTAATTAAATATAATATTAGTTCGATCAAGGTCTGAATGAACAAGGAAACACTTTGAAGCCCACCATACTTATCGTCGACGATGGCGAGAACGTCCGCGAATCCTTCCGGTTGCTCCTCCAGGATGAGCATGAATTGTTCTTCGCCGGCGATTTCAAGACCACCCTCAAGTTGCTTAAAACCAAGGTTTTTGACCTTTGCCTTCTGGAGATCTCGCTGCCGGACGGTTCGGGATTGGACCTATTGCGCCAGATCAAACGGCGTGATGAATCCATCGATGTGATCATGGTCACGGCCCTTCATAGCGTCGATACGGCCCTGGAAGCCATGAAATTGGGCGCTTACGATTACATTACCAAGCCCTTTAAAATGGATGAACTTCAGCAGATCATCGGCCGGGTCCTTTCCAAGAGGGCCTTGGAGAAAGAGAATCGGTTCCTTCGGGAAGAGAGGAATCATCCCAAGCCCGTCGGATTGGCCGGTTCCAGCAAGGCCATCCAAGAGACCCTGCGGAAGATCGGCGAGGCCGCCAAGACGGAGCAACCGGTCCTGATCACGGGAGAGATGGGCAACGGCCCGGAAGATATCGCCCGGGAGATCCATCGTTATGGCCGGCGCCAAAGGGAACCCTTCGTTTCTGTTTCCTGTTATTCCCCCGGACGGGGCCATTGGGAACCGGAGTTCTTCGGCCAGGAACCCAACGAGAGCAAAAAATGGACCTCCCAGATCGGCAAACTGGAGTTCGCCAATGGAGGGACTTTGTTCCTCGATCAGGTCGAGCGGTTGACCCTGGAAGCCCAGGAAAAGTTATTGAGGGCTTTTCAAGAGAACAGGATCGTCCGTCTGGGAGGCACCGCGCCCCTGCCTGTCGATATCCGGGTCATCGCTTTTTCCGAGGTGGATCTTTCCCTGGCCGTTGAACGGGGCCAATTCCGGAAGGACCTTTACCAGTACCTCAATGGAATGGCCATCCCCATTCCGCCCTTGAGGGAAAGGAAGGAAGACATTTCGGAGATGATCGATTATTTCCTGAAGTCCGCCAATCAAAGATCGAGGATACCAGTAAGATCCATCCATAAGGACGCCCTGCAGTTCTTGATCCAATATGTTTGGCCGGGAAATATCCATGAACTGGAGAACAGTGTTGAAACCATGGTCCTGTTCGCCGGCAAGGAGACCCTGACCCTGGAGGATATCCCGCTGGATATCCTGGTCAAACAGATCGACCTGGCCAAAACGAAGGACGAGGCTAAGCTTTCCCTCAAAAGGGTCCGCCGGCAATTTGAGCGACAATACATCCGAAAGGTGCTGGAAAAGACCCGCGGCAACCAGACCCGGACCGCCGCGACCTTGGGCCTTCACCGCAATACCCTCATCTGGAAATTGAAAGAATTAGGCCTGGAGGATGATTACAAGCGGATCGTGAAAAGAAGGAGAGAGCACGGCGTTGGATTCCGGGATCTTTGAAACCTCGCTGAAATACCCGGTTAACTAGGATTGTTCATTGGGATTGCTTATAATCATGGGTGTCATATCTTCGAGCAAGGAAAGAGCATCCATATGAAAAATGGGAAAAAAAAGATACTGATACTGGAAAAAGATTATTTTTTCCGGGATGTCCTCAGGGAGGTCTGCGGACCCCTGGGTGAAACCCTCTTGGTCGAGGACTTGAACAAGGCCCTTCGGCTCATCATGGAAAAGACCTACGATCTTCTCTTGTTGGATTGGTCCCTGATCGGATCCCAATCGGCCTCCCTATTTTCCACCATCAGAAGTTTCCAGCCGAAAGCTAAAAAACTGGTCTTGGTCCTGGAACCGGACCTGACCAATGTGGTCGCCGCGATGAAAGCGGGCGCTGATGACATCCTTTGGCCGTCCCAGGACCTGAAAACCCTTTCCGAAAAGATCGCTGAATATATGGGACAAAATAACGAAAGGCCCAATACCAAAGCCTTTATTTCCCGTATGGCCGAATCGATCAGTGAAAAAGCCTTATTACAGGAAACCTCCCTAGCCAACGCCAGCAGGGAGTTTTCCAGGACTTTTTTGCTTTATACCCTGAAAATGAAGAAAATGAAGCGTAGCCAATTGGCCCATATATTGAGCGTAAGTCCTAGGACCCTGCACCGACATTTGTCGATTTAATGGGGTTTTTTGCCTCGGGAATGTAAAAAACCCTTTAAAAACGCAGATAATCCTTGCCAAAGGCCCAATTTTCTTGTTATAAATAGGCCGGATTTCAAAATCCAGGAGGTGGACGTTGACTAAGAGCGAACTGCTGGGAACGTTGGCGAACGACACGGGCTTGAAAAAGAAGGATGTTGATAATGTTCTTCAGGCCTTAAGAAACACCATTTATAAGACTTTGAAGAAAGAGTTCAAGATCAAGCTGGACGGTCTTGGGGTGTTTCAATTGAAGGATCGGAAAGCGAGATTGGCCAGGAATCCTCGGACTGGTGAGATGGTGAATGTTCCTGCCAAGAAGGTTGTCAAATTCCGCGTTTTGAAAGATTTAAAAGAAGCGGTTTTGTCGTAAATCTGTTTTTGACGAAAAAAGCACTCTGCTTGTAAAAGCAGGGTGCTTTTTTGTTTTAAGGTAAAATAATCAAGTTTTCATAAACCTTTCAAGTTAAACAGGAGATCCCCTTGCGGTCATTCGCTCCTGCAAAAATGATATGGAGTTCCAAGGTTTTCCTGGCCCTTTCGCTCATCCTTTGGAATTCTTTTGTTTTCATTAGCTTTTTTTTACATCCCGTCGATCCCTTGCCGAGCCTTAAATTCCTTTTACAAATCGATAGATTCCCTCAAGTAACCATGTCGCAAAAAATAACCATTTGGTACGGCTTTTTATCCACAGTTTTACTTGGCTCTTTAGCGGTGGCCATCCTTTGGAATGTGGGAAGAAGGCTGGGGAATACCATCGGTTTACGGTATGGCGGCGGGATCACGGGTTTTATCCTGGATTTCGGATTGGGCGTCTTTTTTTTCAACGCTCTTTGGCTGGGGTTGGGTTTGACCCGTTCATGGTTCCCGATCCTTTGGTGGACGGGGCTTTTATTTTTCTCAGGCATGCTGATATGGGATGTTTTCAACGAACCCCGCCGAAAAAAAGAACTCCTCTCGTTGATACCCAAACCCTCTGGGTGGGGCGAGACTTCGCTGGTGTTGATCGGCGTCCTTTATTTATTCATTCTGTTACCCCATTGTCTTGTCCCTGAAACTTTTTATGATTCGTTGAATTATTTTCTTGGCATGCCCCAATATTGGCTTTCCCATCACGGCATCGTGGATGATACCGCCCAACTTCTCTCCGGATATTTCCACGGCGGATCCTTGTTCTTCATGAATGGTTTTGTTTTTCAAGGAACGGAAGGGGCGAAGCTCCTCAACGTCGTCGTCCTTATCCTGTGCGCCTTTTTTTCCTACGGTTGGGTCAGTGAAATGGGATCCTCTTCCGCCGGGATCGCGGCTTTCACCGCTACTTTGACCTTTCCCCT
>CAWHOE010000029.1:0-25278 GCA_963830915.1 candidate division FCPU426 bacterium | reverse complement strand
GGGCCGGGATCATGTCGGTCTTGCCGTGCATCAACCGTACCTCGCCGCGGACGATCTTGCCGCCGTAGGCCTGGCCGATCGATTGGTGTCCAAGGCATACCCCCAGCAAGGGGATTTTCCCCGCAAAGCGTTCTACGCAAGGGATCGAGATCCCTGCCTCATCAGGTGTGCAGGGGCCGGGCGAAATAATCAGGTGTGACGGCCGCCGGGCAGCGATTTCCTCGAGCGTAATCTGGTCATTGCGATGGACTTCCAAATCGAGCGATGGGTCGATTTCGCCCAACCGTTGGACCAGGTTGTAGGTAAAGGAGTCGTAATTGTCGATCAGCAGAATCATCATGCGATTCCGCAGGGTGTTGGGACATCCGCTGACCTTGAGTTTCAGCTTTTTGACCTCGTCCGGCATCTCATCCATCATTTTCTCGAGCCTTTGGGAAAGCTCGCGAGCCAATCCTCTCGAGGCGGAAATGCCCAGCTTGCAGGTGTCCGTGCCGGGACAAGAGGTGATATCCGCGATGGTGTCCGCGTTCGGGTCCGCCAGACCGACGGCCTGAAGATCCCCATAAAAAGCCGGAAGGTCCGCCTCGCTGACCCAGCGGAACAAAAGGTTCTGTTCCACCGAGGTCCGCACGGTCTCGGCCACGTATTCCCTCGCCATCAGGGCCAGGACCCTCAGTTGGGTAGACGTCAGGTCTCCCAAGGGCACCTTCACCGTCACGGTCACGTAGCCGTATTGGGGTTGTTGGTTGGTATTGGTCTTACGCCATTTTAAGAAACCAGGGGGAAGGACGGAGGCCTTCAGAGGCTGGGCTTCCCGAAGGGGTTTCTCGGTTTGCTTGGTGAACTCCTCGATCAGGCCGGTCCAGCGTACGTCATGGGTCAGTCCTTCCCTTTCGACGGTCACGAGACGGCGGAATTCCTCAATGCCCAGTTTGGCTACCAGGAACTTGATTCGGGCCATCCCGCGCACTTTTTTCTCCCCTAACCTTCCATAGACCCTAGCCACCGCTTGCAGGGTGGGTAGCATCTCCTCGACCGGAAGGTCCTCGAATAGTTTCTTGGCGCTGTAGGGTACCGGTCCCAACCCGCCGCCCACATAGGCGTCGAACACGGGCCGTTGGCTCCCTTTGGCCAATTTGGCGATGAAGCCCATATCGTGAAGATTGACCAACCCGCAGGCTTCATGCTCACAGCCGGAAAAAGCGATCTTGAACTTGCGCCCAAAATCCTGGGCATCGGGATGGCCAAGCATGAAACGAAAGACGGCCTTGGCGTAAGGTGTCACATCGAAAGCCTCGGTACGGCAAACCCCTGCGATAGGACAGGCGGTCACGTTCCTAACAGAATTACCACAGGCTTCCCGGGTGGTGATACCTACCGCCGCCAGGCGCCTCATCAAATCGGGTGTATCTTCCACATGGGTGAAATGTAGTTGGAAATCCTGACGGGTCGTGATGTGGGCGATACCATCCGAATATTCTTCCGCCAGATCGGCCAAAACTTCCATTTGCTCGGCGGTCATTCCACCCCAGGGGAACTTGATACGAAGCATACCCGGAGCGTCCCAAAGGGTATCTGGTCCCTTCAGGATGGTTTGGTTGGGATAGGTCAGTTTGCGGATCTGTTTGCCGTCATTACGCTGGCCATTGTCATAGCGTTGGCCGTAGGAACCTCTGCGCAATCGGGTCTCAGCGAAAATGCGGGGTTCGATCTTGCCCTGTTTGTTAAGGTTGATCTTGGCTTCGTATTCATCGATCTCCTGGGCCCAGTCGGACGGTATCTCGTCCTTAAGAATAGAACCCCAGGTATCATTTGGATTGGTCATGTTAACTGCTCTCTCCTGACAGCCTTGCCCGCTCAGTTAGGACGTCATTTGTACACTAGGAACACCATTAAAATCAACGTGTGTGCTTTATCCGCATCGTTGATTATACGTTTAAACTTGGCAATCAGGCTAGAAACCGCTGATAAGAATCCTCCACGCGAAGTCACGGACTTTTAAATCAGGTCAAAGAGTTGAATAACCTCATCCATTCCCAGAAACAAAAAAGGCCCCGGCCTTTCGGCCTGGGCCTCGATGTAATGCTAACTGTTTAGTAAATATTTGTGTCCGTTATGGTGACCGGGGTCATGAGCGAAGTGCTTGAGTTCGCGGAACTCATGAAAACGTACGGGTCACCGGTCTGGATGTTACAGCAACCCGCGTTGGCCGCGTCATAATAAAGAAGGATATCCTGTTGACTGCCGACGCAAACACTCCCTCCCCCGCTTCCCCCGATCAAGTTGAAAACCCCGCCATTCGTATTGATGTAGGAGTCGCCATTGTTATTTCCCGTGTTTACACCTCCGATGCCTGTTCCTGCGGCGAAGGACTCGACGATGATCCCATGGCATCCATCTACGTTACCCAAGCTCCCTTGGTAATAAACCTTTCCCTCGAATCCATTCAAGACATTGCTCGTGCCGAAGGAAATGTTTTTACCCGACATCGCCCCAGTCACCACAATCTGTTGCGCCGAGCTCGAAGCGCAACCAGAAGTTCCGTAAAGCGCGGCATAAGACCCGACCGGAGGATTCCATACGAATCCGGTGATCGCAGCCCCATAAGCCGCGACGACCATATAGCTGGTGCCATCGGCTAAACCGTTGATGGTATAGGTGCTGTTATTGGTCGTGACCATGCAATGAGCGGGATTATTACCCCCGACGCTTGGGTCAAAAGCCGCCACCTCAATAGGATGGGCAGCGCTCACGCCTCCCGGCGTGTAATCCACGTTACCGGAGATGGAATAACCGTTGGCGCCCGGGGTATTGGTGAAGACTTGGGTCGGGCAAAGGGTCGCGGTATAAATGACCGTGTTAGTGATGGTCGGCGAATTGGTCGGCGTCCCCGTGTTGGTGGGAGGCAGGGTGTTGGTCGGCGACAGGGTTTGAGTGGGAGTCATAGTCAGGGTGGGCGTCATGGTTTGCGTTGGTGTGTTGGTAAGGGTCGGACTGTTCGTCGCCGTTTGTGTATCGGTGACCGTCGCCGTATCCGTGGTGGTATTGGTGGCGGTGTAAGTACAGGTATTACCACCCACCATACAAGCCGTATTGGTGGCCGTCGGAGGGACCGGGGTGGCTGTCGGTGCGGGGGCCGTGGGACTGCTTCCGCAGGAATTCATCAGGATAGCCGTACCTGCCAACCCCAAAACAGCCAAGATCATGTAACTAAATCTCATGACTTCCTCCAATACATAAAAATTAGGCAAAACGTCTCAAGAAAAACAATCTTCCTGGTCAAAAAGGTTATGCCGTTTAACTTTGGGATTATCCCTTATTGTTCGCGGTTTGAATATCAGCCCCCCAGGTGGATTTTTGTGAATTTACTCGGGTTTTTAAAAACGATTTTTCTAGAAAAACAGGGGGCGTAAGGACTTAATTGAAAAAAACAGACAGGATTTCGCCACAAAATTAATCGATTATTTATATCAGGTTGATCTTCACGGAAGGCGTTCTAGCGGGAAAGTTAAAATTCAAATAAATCTATCTACACCCACCATTTCCAAGAACATTCGGCAGTTTTTCTCGATTTCCGGGCTGACCTTGACCAGGTCCCCGCCCACCAGGAACATCACATCGTTCCCGTAAAACTCCATCAATTCAGGGATGCGTTTCAAGCTCATGCCGCCCCCGGGAGCTGGATAGATGGGTTTCAGATTTCCCATAGGCACCTTCGCTCCCTCCATGATCTGCCGGCATTCATCCAAGGAGAAGCCGAACCGCCCCCCGCTATGGGGATATATGGTCGCGTCCGCCCCAGCCAGCCGCATGATCTGACCGAAGATGGCGTAAGGAGCTATTCCGTTATCCGAACTGGTCACGAAACTTCCCAGGAAGGCGGGATGGCCCAAGATAGGGAGTTTCAAAGTCTCATCATCGGCCAGGAGCCTCATAGAATCGAAACCGGTCAGGCCGGGGCAAACTAATAGCGCGCCAACGCCGTATTTCTTGGCGAAAGCCGCCCTTTTTTCCAGATCCCCTGCCGGAGCCGTCACGTTGGGAGCGTAGAGTATTTTCCGCCCTATCTTCTCGGAAGCCTTCCGAACCGCCTCGGAACACCGTTCCACCCTCTCGGTGAAATTAGCGAAGGGTTGATTGGCCAGTCCATGATCGTCCTTGACGATATCGATCCCGCCCATGGCGAATCGGTAGGCCAGGTCCGCCAGTTGGGTCGCGGACAAACCCATGGGTTTCACGGCAGTGCAAAGAAGCGGGCGTTTAGGGATACCGAGAAGTTCTCTCAATCCCCGGATACCGAAGCGTGGGCCCTTGAACTTGTCCCAGAGATTCCAGCAATCCTTCAAACTCTCCAAACGGAAACCTTTTTTCAGACTGATGTTCCCATACAAAACATTCAATAATTGGGTCAGTTCGGAACCTGTATCGGCGTTCAGGTAGGTGATCAGCGCCTTCCAAGCTTCGTCCGGGGGAGGGGAGCATCTTTCGAAACCCTCGACTCGGCCCAAAACCTCATCCTGAACGAATCCTTTGGGTACCAGGTCCGCCGGGAATTCAACCGTCTGTTCCAGGCATATATCCTTCGCCTTGGCCTCGGCCGTCCCTTTATCCCCGGTCAGTCTATACCATGCTCCAAAACGATCGCATCCAGAACAAAAGGAATGATCACAAGGATGGGTCGACATCATAGCGCCTCAGCTTTGGAATCACTATGAACAGGGGTTAGATGGATGGACCCTAGGTCGGCCTCGGTAATGCCGAACTTCTCGCCGATCAAACACTCGACTTCCTCCACCAATGCCATAGCGTCGATATGGTTTTCTCGCGCCAGAACCGGCCGGCTCGCCCCGTGCAGGAAACTATCCTGGATCCCCAGCCTTACCAATTTGCGACTGCAGCCTTCTTCCGCCATCATTTCGGCCGCCGCTGTCCCTAGTCCCCCGACCACCGAATGGTTCTCAATGGTGATAACCCCATACCAGTTTTTGGCAAGAGCATCGAGAACTTGAGGATCATTGAAGGGCTTCAGGGTCGATACATGAAGATGCTGGACGGAAAGACCTTTTTTCTTGAGGACCGTCACGGCTCTCAAGGCTTCCTCGGTGCATATCCCGGAAGACAGGATGGAGATATCCTCTCCCTCACTCAATATCCTGGCTTTCCCCGCTTCCATCGGTTCAGAGGCGTCAAACAGCCGGGGAATCTCTCCTCGCAAGGTACGCACATAAACCGGGCCTTGGATCTGGTAAGCCGCCTCCAGGACCGTTTCAGCGTCCGTAGCGTCCCCCACTTCCAGGATGGTCATATTGGGGAGCGACCTCATGACCGAGATATCCTCGATGGCTTGGTGGGTCGCCCCGCCCGGAGTGAGTATCCCCGGCAGGAACCCGAACATCTTCACTGGTAAGTTGGGATAGGCGATGGACATGGCGATCTGGTCATAAGCCCGGCGGTAGATGAAAACCCCGAAGGTATGTACCAACGGCACGAAACCCTCCCGGGCCATCCCGCCGGCGAAACTCATCATGTTCTGTTCGGCGATCCCCATGGATAAGAACCTCTGGGGGTAGGCCTGTTTGAAAAGGTCGGCCTCAGTGGAACTGGTCAGGTCCGCCGAAAGCACCACCACCTCGGGCTTGTCCTTGGCCCAATCCACCAGCTTTTTGGCGTGAACACGTGTCAGTATCTCCATGGTCAAACCCGCCTCTTCATTTCTTCCAGGACCGTCTCATATTCTTTCTTTTCCTTCTCGTTGGAGAAACGCAAGTAATGGTATTTGGGGGCTCTTTTTTTCAAGGGCTCCACCCCGTTCCAGGGCAAGGTATCGCAAAGGACTACCAGAGGCCTTCCATCCGGCAAGGTCTTGGCGGGCGCCGCCAAAGCCGACAGGTCGTGGCCGTTTATCCGGAATACCCTGCACCCAAAGGACTCGAAACGGGCTTGGAGGGGTTCGATGCCCATGACATCGGCGGTCTTGCCGTCGCATTGATGGCCATTCACATCCACGTAGATGCCCATATTGTCCAGATGGTGGAAACTCATGAACTGGAGTGCTTCCCAAACCTGGCCCGGTTGAAGTTCCCCGTCGGACATGAAGACCCAGACCTTGCCCGTCTCGCCCTTGAGCCGCCGGGCCAGGGCGATGCCCGCCGCCTGGCTGATGCCCTGGCCGAGGGAGCCTGTCATCACTTCCATACCGGGGGAATGCTCGGCGCCGATCATCTCCAGGATACCGCCGTCCTTGTTGAAGTCCCTGAAACCTTCCTCGTCCATGCGGCCGGTTTCCACCAAGGCCGCGTAGAGGACCAGGGAATAATGGGTGGGTGAGAGGATGAAACGGTCCAGGTCGATGGCCTTCTCACCGTTGTAAAAATCGCCTCGGCGGTACTTCATATTGCCCCCACCTGGAACACCGACGAATTTCGAGGGAAGGATGGGTTGGTCCAATTTACCCAACTTCATGATGCGCACATAAAGAGAGGCGAGGATCTCGGCCGAGGAACAGGCCTGGCTTAGGTAACCGCCGTTATTCTTGATGACATGTTCCAGGACTCGGCGTCGGATACCGGCGGCCACGCGTGCCGATTCCCTTTCCATAAATTCTTCGATTTCAACCAGGCCGAGCATGGAGAATTCCCCGTTTGGAATAAGTTGCGGGCACTACATTAGGACTTACGGATTCATCTTTTGATGACTGACATCATAATCGGGGGGCTTTGTAACTTACTTTCCAATGATCATACCAACGGGATAACTATTTCGTCTCTGTTTCATCATCCACATCGGTTGCCGTCATATAGGAGCCCGTATAACTGTTGTTGAAACCGGGCGAATTGACTTGGGAACAGGTAATGCTGACCCCGTAATCGCCCGAAAGGGGATAGGCACCGGTCAGGGTAAGGGGCGAACTCGGATTGGGAGAGGTTGATGATGCTGACACCTGAAAAGTGGTTGCATAAGGAACGAATTGTTCTGTAACCGCCGCGCTGTTCTGGTTCCCCGTCACGGTCCAGGACACGGGCGACCCGGAGGACGGCAAAGGAACGGTGATACCCCCAGGCGCGGTGACCGAGGCTGAATATTCTATCCCGGATATCCAAACCTGGACTGTATAGACCTGACCTGGTTGATAGACCCAGGTGGTGACCCCGCCGCTGACCGCCAGATTAAAATAATCGACATACCCAGGGTTGTAAGCTACTGGAACGGTCACAGGAGCAGATCCATTTGTGGCGATCAGGGTCACACTGGCGTTGGTGACGGGAATAGTTTGATCGCTTAAGGTCACCTGGGCTACCGGTATGCCCTGGGTGCCATTCTGTGTCAGGCGGCTTACCTGGGCCTGGATCAAGTAAGGATAAAATGGGGAGCCTTTGTAATAGGGGTTGGGAAGAACATTATTAGGCGCCGAGCAGGAACTCAATAGAGGCGGCAGGAGTAGGACCGCCAGGAAAATGAAAGTTCGGGAAAAATTCACAGGTTCCCCTCGGCAAACGACATTGAAGGCTTCTTAACTAAGTTACCTCAAAATCCTTTTTTTGACCATAGACCCCACCTTATGACGAAAGGGGGACTGTCAGTAACCCACCGTAAAGCGCTTCCTGACATGCATGGGTCTTTCCAGTTCATCCATCATTGCGTTCGCGTAATCCTGGACGGAGATCCGGCTTACACCGTTCCCATCTACCAGCAATTGGTCTGATCCAATACGGTATTTGCTGGTTCTCTCACCCGGCTGTAACAAAGCGGAAGGGCTTAGAAACGACCAGTCCAAGACTACTTCCTTTTTGATCTCTTTCAAGGCGTCACGCAGTCCCGAGGCCAAGTTGAACCATTCCTTTGGAAAATCGGGTGTGTCCACCAACTGGAGATTGGGGCTTACTTCCAAACTTCCCGCCCCGCCCACAATCAATATCCTTTTCACACCCGCCATTTTCGCGGCGGTCATGATATTCAGGGTTCCCTGATACATCAGTCCGTAGGCTTTCTTGTGGGCAGCGCCAGGGCTGAAGGCGTTGATGACCGCCTCATGGCCCTTCAATAGACTGGCCAGACCCGCCACATCTAATACGTCACCTTTTTTGACGGTCAGGTTGTTTTGGGCCGGTACTTTCTCAGGATGCCTCACGATCACGGTGACAGCATAATCCCGATTTAGGGCCTCTTTCAATATTTGGGACCCGACAAAGCCGGCCCCGATCAATGCAATGGTCATTACACTCTCCCTTAACTTTCGGACCATATCATCCCATAAACTTCGAACCTGGCGCTTTTTAATTCAAGGCATTCTTATTTATAAGAGTTTTGAGCTATCCCCATCAAAGGGAAAAGACTGTGATAAGCTTTAGGGTAGCTCTAAATGTTGTCTTATTGCTTTTGTCGGATTACAAACAATGCTTTTAACTGTGCCTCTGTGGTGAATATTAGGTTTGCCGTTAACAAGAAAGGCGGTGGCTATGAAAAAGCTCAATTCAAAAGGCGAAGGTCCCTTGATGCCCGTCTTGATCATCGTCATCCTGGCCGGGTTGACCTATGCCGGTTACGTCTACCTCTGGCCCATGTTATCGGGCCCCTCCAGCCAACCTTCTTTGGCCCAGGTGACCCCTACTCCTGGGGAGGCCAAAGCCGGTTCCATGGCCGGAGCCGCTGTCCAGGGCGCCCAAGCCGCCGGAGACTTGTTGAGCAGTGGTAGATAACCCCACTCCTCACCTCCGTTTTCTTTCAATTTCAGTTCGACGGTTGAAGTTTCTAAACACTATAAGAGGTTTTTGTCTTTATTTCCCTTGGTGAACTTGGTGCCCTTGGTAGTTCAATTGCCTAGCGCCTTGTTTTTTTCGTTCTTTTCTTTTAATAATGACCTATTACAAAAGGGGGAGAACTTTATGAAATATCGCTTCTTTATGATGTTAATCGGTTTGGTCTTGTCATTTGGTGCCACAGCCATGGGCTTGGCCGATCCAACCCCGGGCCCGACGTTGATCCCAACCCCGAATATCATCCCACCGGCCCCCGCCATTCATCCCAGCCCCATCGACCCGTGGATCACTATCATCCCATTGGCCATATGTCTTATCTTGATTGGGGTCATCTGGGGTTACTGCAAGGCCAAGTTCAAGGAAAAATAAAACTTAGACCAATTACTTCTCCTAGAAGAAAAAATTCCTTCCGATAGATGGACGGCCTGGCCTTTCCGAGGCTCGGAAACACTTTCTCCGATGGCGGAGATAAGGCTTTTTCTATTCCGATATGGGGAAGGACGTTACCCTCAACCTGGTGGAGCCATAAGGCACCAATGTCAAGCTTTCCAAAGCCCCAGCGCCATGGACAGGGCTTGGGGGCGGCGGGTCAGCGGCCCCTTGGGAGAACCCCCAACTCGGCAGCAATTTGCCCTGGGCGATCACCTTTTCCGGTGCTCCATCCAGCGTGAAAGGGTTCCCTTTCAAAGTTCCTTGCTGGAAGGTCAGGCTTTTATCTGGATCGCTCTTGTCCAAAACCAGGGCGTAGTTCCAAGGCCCGCCCGGTACGATCTCGTAGTCGTCCCTGGACTTATCCTTGGCCTGGAACCTGAATGGCCTTGCGACTTTCCAAACCTCCTTGATCCCCAAACTGAAAACTAAGGGTCCCCTCTCAATGCTTTCCGAATCCTGAAAACCTTTATAGACCCGGAAGGTCATGGGAAGTTTCAAGCGGACGGTTTCTGTCCCGCTCCATCGGCGGCGGATAGGCTGGAAGTTCCCCGCCACCATCTTCAAGATACTCCCGTCGGGTAGCGTGGCGGTGGCGTCCTTGCACCAGGCGGGTATCCTCAAGTAAAGGGGGAAATCGACCGGGCTGGCCGCAGAGACCTGGAAGGTCAGGTCCTCGCTGAAGGGATAATCGGTGGCGAGTTCGATCTTCACGTTGGTCCTCGAGACCTTCGTTTGCACCACCGAGGGGGCGTAAACCACCGCGGCCAATCCCCCGTCGGGGGTTCCCATCCACAGGTGGCTGGCCAATTTGGGCCATCCCTGGTGGAAGTTCGCGGTACAGCACCCGTAGTGGGGCGCCAGGCCGAAGATGTTCCCCTCGCCGGTCACGGTGGCGTAGACGGGTTTGGGAAAATAAACGCAGGCTACCTGGTTGGACTGCTCCACGTATTGATGGGTCCAATAGTCCGGGCTGATGGCCGCCGGTAGGGCGTTGAAGGCGATCTTTTCCAGGCGGTCGGCGAACTGCACGCCGCCCAGGACCGAAAGGGTCGTTTCCAGCGAGAACATGGTTTCCACGATGGCGCAAAGTTCCGTTCCCTGGGAAGGGCTTTTCCCCGCCAGGCACTCGTCCCCGCTCATCAAGCCGTTGGGCTCGCCGTGATAACGGTCCAACTGCTCCCAGGCCTTGTCCGCCAGTTTGGAATAATCCCCGTCACCCGTCAGGCGGTAAAGCATGGCCGGCACCTTCAGACCCATGGCGTTGTTGACCACGTGCCCCACCCAGTTCCAGCCCTTGGACTTTTCCTTCAGGGGAAGATCGCTGAAATGCTTGGGCCAGTTGTAGCCCTGGGAGGCGGCCTTGCGTTCCAGGTCCAACAGCCAGGGTTCCCCCGTGCGGTCGTAAAGCCAATCGATACTCACCAGCAGGTCGCCCCAGCGGAAGAAGTTCCACGCGAAGAGGACCCGCTGGTCCATTTGGGCGCTGAGCGAACGAAGGTCCCTTTCCATGGCCGGGATGACCCGGGGGTCGCCCGTGGCTTCCTGGTACTGGGTCAAGACCTTGAGGATGATGAACTGGGGCCAAGGGTCGAGAGGGTCGGGAGGCTGGCCCTGGGAACCGGTGGCCGGGGGACTCTTATAGGGCCCCAGCCATCCGTCGGCGAGGGGGTGGGTCAGGATGTAATCCATCCAACGTTTAACTTTGCGCTTCATCTTCGGGTCGTCCGTCAGGGTGGCCAGAGGCACCAAACCGTCCAGCCAGTAGGGCGCCCTTTCCCATCCCTCGGCGCTTCCGCCGATCCATCCGCTGTCCTTGATGTCGGGCCAGAACTCGTCCAGGTGTCCCGAGAGACCGGAAGCCTGGAGTTTCAGTTGATCCAGCAGCCAGCCCTTGGGCATGACCTGGCCCAGCGGCAGGGGTTGGAAGGCGACTGGCATCAAGGTTGAGAGGACTGGTTCGGTCTTGGCGCGGAAATGATTTTGATATAGGGTCCAGCCCGCCCAGCCCAAAACGAGGATGATCAGGATGACCAAAGGTTTGGTCAGGGATAAGGGCTTGGGTGGAGTAGGTTGGGACGGTTTTTGATCTTCGATTTGATTATCCATTGAATAAATTCCCCCATTTGCTTTCCATATCACTTTTGGGTGAGCTACCATCCGAGCCGGGCTTCCCCCCAAAGTCGAATTCTTCGCAGTAATTCCGGCGTTCCCGATCCTTGATGGCCTCGGTCGTCCGGCTGGTACAACCGAAAGAACGTTGGTCGAAGAGCCTGCAGTTCAAACAGCTATGCAGGTCCGCCCCGCACTTGACGCAGGTTTCGTTACGTCCCGGCTGGGTGCCGGGGGAACCATCCCAGACTTCCCCGCACTGGTGGCACTGTTTCATGGGCGCTCCTTGAGGAGGTTTGATAGCACGTTAGATTTTAACCCTTTCGCTTCGGGAGTACTTTGAAAAAATCGGCTAGGTTGGTTCAAGGTTTTGAATGGTGATTTTCGGGTGGCGAGATAGTTTTAGAATGCGCTGGAGAGTATCCCGGACAGCTCTTCTTGGGATAAGTCCACGGGGTTGCCCTTCATGCTGGAAGCTTTGGAAGCCTTTTGGCAAAGCTCCTCGAAATCCTCCCTCTTGACACCCATGTCGGACAGGCGGGGAATGTTCAGTTCTCTTCTCAACCGCTCGCAATAGTCCGCCACATCCTCAGGACTCGCGTCCTTTTCACCTGTGACGATCTGGGCTACTTCCTTATACCGGGCCAGGACTGGATGGCCAGGACCTTGTTCGGAAAGTGTTTTCAAGTTCGCGGCCAACACAGCCGGCAGGAGCGCCGCGCAGAGCGCTCCATGGGGTGCCTTATACATCCCCCCTAAGGGCGCCGCGAACCCGTGAACCGCCCCAAGCTTGGCGTTCGCCAGGGCCACGCCGGAAAAATGGCTGGCCAGCATCATGTCGGACCGAGCCTGGACATTGGACCCTTCCCAATAGGCTTTCAAGAGCGATTGGGAGACCCGGCGGATGCCCTCCCGACAGAGGGCGTCGGTGAAAGGATTGGGTGATCGGCAGGTAAAGGCCTCAATCAATTGGCAGAGGGCGTCCATCCCGGTGGAGGCTGTGACATCGGGTGGAAGGTCGAGGGTCAGGTTGGGATCCAGAAGGGCTACTTTGGGGACCATGGAGGCGTGCCGCAAGCTTACCTTGACCCTGTGCTCCTCCGAGGTCAGGACCGCGTTGCGGGTGGCTTCCGTGCCGGTGCCGGCTGTCGTGGGAACGGCGATGAAGATGGCCGGAACCGCGGATAGGTGTCTGCCCGCCCCGATGACTTCCAGGTAATCCAGCAGGTCCCCGGGATTGGTCATCATGGCGGCGATGGCCTTGCCAGCGTCCAGCACACTTCCCCCGCCGACCGCCGCGACCGCGTGACAGTCGGTGTCGTTGGCGGCTTTCACTCCCGCCCGGACGGCGGCCAGGGTGGGTTCCCCCCGAACTACGAAAGGGGAAACCTCGATGGATTGTTCCTTAAGCGATGCCAGGGCCGGTTTGATACGATCGTTGTTGCCTGAATAGACCAGCAGGACGCGGGTCGATTTCGTCTTTATTTCAGGACCCAGCTTGGCAATGGAGCCGGGGCCAAAAACCACCTTGCCCGGCATGGTCACTTCAAAGGTAGTCAAGGATTCACCTCGAGGGAGTTCGGTTCCGCCAGGCTTCATCGTCGGGAAATACATTGATATATTTCAGGCCTTTGCGGGGTTCGGCCATCATGGCTTCCGCCTGATCGCGGAATTTCAGGTAGTGGGCCGTTTCCCGGTGGGCCAGATGCGCTTCTTTGCTTTTGTAGGCCTCGATGAGGATGAATTGCGAAGCATCTTCCTCGCTTTGGACCACATCAAAACCGGTGATACCCGGCTCTTTCGAGCTGGCCAGCGCGTTCTCCAGGATGATCTTCTTGAAATCCTCGATACGGTCCTTCTTCACCTTCACATCCACGATCAGAACTAGCACCTTTGCCTCCCCGGGTTCTTTCACCGAGCCACTAGCCTTTCGGTGTTCGCGAATTATAAGCTGGCCTTCATGATCTCCTCAACATCCTTGGTCTCCAAACGCTTGTAGGAACCCATGGGCCCGTTACGGGTGGCCTTTTTCGCCATCTCGGGTATCTTGTCCCCCTTGATGCCCACATCGCTCAGGGAGGTGGGAGCGCCGATCTCCTTGAAGAACTTCTTGGTCCGCTCGATGCCTTCCAGGCCGATCTCCCGGTCGTTCTTTCCATCGGTCTTCACGCCCCAGACCCGGATGGCGTATTGCTTGAACTTCGCCGGCCCAGCGTTCAACACGTGTTTCATCCACTGAGGGAACAGGATGGCCAACCCGGCGCCGTGGGCGATATCGTACTGGGCGGAGAGTTCGTGTTCCATGCCATGGGTGGCCCAATCGCCCTGCTTGCCCAGTCCCACGATGTTGTTGAGGGCCATGGTGCCGCACCACATGATGTTGGCGCGGACATCGTAATCCTTGGGGGTCTTCAACGCCTTGGGGGCGTTCTCCACCATGGTGATCAGGATGGATTCGCACAATCGGTCCGCAAGGGGGGTTTCCAGGACCTGGCTAAAATATTGTTCGAACACGTGCGACATGATATCCACGCAGCCGTAGGCGGTCTGGTCCGCCGGGACCGAATAGGTGGTCTGGGGATCCAGGATGGAAAAGCGGGGTTGGAGCGCCAGCGGGGTGACCAGACCGAATTTTTCCCCTGTTTCCAGGTTCGACACCACCGAGTTGCCGTTCATTTCCGTACCCGTCGCCGCCAGCGTGAGGATGCACCCCACCGGCAAGGCCATCTGGGTAGGGGCCTTGTACTGGTACAGGTCCCACACATCGCCGTCGTAAAGGGCCCCGGCCGCCATACCCTTGGCCGCGTCGACCACGCTGCCACCTCCCACGCCCAGGATCAAGTCGATCTTCTCCTTCTTACAGATGGCCACGCCTTCGCGAACGCTGTCCACGCGGGGATTGGGCTTCACGCCGCTCACCTCAAAAACCTGCTTGTCCGTTTTCTTCAGATCGGCCATCACCCGATCATATAGACCGGAAGCGTGAACGCTTTTCCCCCCGTGACCAACAATACTTTCGCGCCGTACTTCGACAATTCCTCGGGGAGTTTTGAGATTGAATCCTTGCCGAACAAAAGACGGGTCTGGCACTGAAACTCGAAGTCCAACATAGGAAACCTCCGGTATTTTTTGACTGCCTCGCCTCAACGGACTCAGGGAGAAAACATCGATGGATACTGGAAAACCAACCGCACCGGAAGATGCTACCACCGCCTCTTGCGGCCCGTAAATTCATAACCGTTATGGCAAGTCAGGGATCTGGGTTTTCATCTGGAGGAAAATTTTGGAACACGTGAAGGCGGGTTCAACGAGAAAGCGCTTTTTAAATCGACCTATTCCTGGCCTTGGATGACCTTGACGTCCGCGTGGAGGGAAAGGACTTTCTTTTTAACCTTGTTGAAAAGCTCTTTGCAACAGGTTGCGTAGCGCAGCTCATAATGACCGCTTTCCAATTGCCGCAGGTCATCGAAAGAGGGGGTGATCTGGTCGATGGGGCACTTGAGGGATTCGACGAATTTCCGGAGTCCATCCGGGCTGGTGGTATGGAAATGGATCTCGATGATCATGGTCACGCTCGAAATGGTCGAAAGTGATCTTCCCTGTTTTAGAAAAGCTTGTCTGGATCGTCGATCGTCAGTTGGACTGTTTCGCCGACCTTGGCGGTCGAGATGTACAAGGTCTTGTTGATGGGGCGGTTACCCTCATAGGTATGTAGAGTCGCCGGGACGCGTTCGTGGGTTTGGCCGGTCTTCAAGGTGTCGGTGATGGTGTTGCGGATGGTGCAATCCCGGCAGCAGGCCGAATTGCCGCAGCCCGCCGGCAGTCTGGCGTTGCTGCATTCCATAAACTCGCCGCCCAAGAGGCCCTTGGGCCTTTCGCCCCCGCCAAGGAAGGTTTTTGAGTATGTTTGGTTGTAAGCGATGACCCTGACCCCATTGCTGATCACCAGCATGGGCGTCTGGAAGGAATCGAGGAACTCCGCCAGTTTCAGTCCGCTCCATTGACGGTCAAAGTATTCCCCGCACTCCGGGCAGATCCCATGGGTCAGCGCGGGATTATCCAGGGGAGGTTTCTCGCCCATGACCTTCCGGCAATAGGAGCAGATGATTTTCATACCCCTATTATCCCCCTGTTCGACCGGGGATAAAAGTTAATTTGGCCGGGAAGGTTGGGAGCTGGCTGATAAGGGAATTTTCTTCTGTTTTCCAGGGGTAGTAAGGAGGAGAAAAGGGCTAAAAGTTCTCCGCGACGATCTTCACACTGATAGTCGGTTCGGTCTTACGGGTCTTATAGACGACATTTTCCATATCTTCCAGGACCGAAACGATGGCGCTTCCCGTGCCGATCAGGCTAAGGTGGGCGCTCTTGAGCTTGCCTGGATAGCTGTGAAGGCCGGCAAAATGCTTGGGCGATTGATGCAGGTAGGTATAACCTTGCGGGTCGTAACGGCATGCCGACTCGATGACGGGTTTTTGGTCGTCCTTGTTCAGCGCCTTGGTCAGCATGACTTCCAGGCTGTCCTCGTCCAATTTCCGCTCTGGGATCTCGAAGAAAACCGCCGAGACACAATAATTCGAGTCGGGGCCCAGACGCAGTCTTTTGGAGGCTTCGGCCACCGAATGGAACAGTTTGTCCGGTTCTTCCTTCAGCGCCATTTCCTTACTGACGATCTCATGGATCTTGATGGTCTTGACAGGATCGCCGATGAGTTCATTGTTCTTTTCGAACATCAACCGCCCATCTTTTTCCGGACTGCAAGTATAGAGTTCATCGATCAAACGCTTGGTTTTGGGGTCATAGATCAGGACACGGTGAGATTCGGAAAGGATCCAGGAGTATCTCAGCACATCGTTGGTGCCGATCTTCCCCATTCCGGGGAAAGGAACGAAATCCAGGATGATGAAATCGTTCGCCAAAAGGGTTTCAGTTCCGAAATCAAGCAAGGCCAGACAGCGTTTCTTGACGTTGGCCGGGAAGGAGACATTATCATAGACCGAGAATATTCCCGTTCCCTTGGAGTATTTAGAATCGTCCAGCATTTCCGTCATTCTTCAGCCTCATCATCAAGTTGGCGACGCCATGATTATCACCCGACTTTTTGAAAAAATATATTTATTTTTTTGGTTGGGATGAAAAAAACCGGGCGGAGGAATTTCTAAAAAGTGGTGGGGCATCCTGGATTTGAACCAGGGACCAAGGCATTATGAGTGCCCTGCTCTAACCGCTGAGCTAATGCCCCATCTGACATCGGGTTTTAAATTATAGAATACGAAACTTCACAAAATATAAAAAATATCAGCCAATGCTGTCTTTTCCTCACTACAAAAAAAGAGGGGCGCGTCGATCGCGTCCCTCTTTCGATACTTACCAAGAAACTCGGCTTTAGTCCAAATAGCCTTTCAGTTTCCGGCTCCTCGAGGGATGTCGGAGTTTTCGAAGGGCCTTGGCCTCGATCTGACGGACACGTTCCCGGGTCACTTTGAAGGTATTACCGACCTCTTCCAAAGTATGGGGGTATCCATCGTTCAAACCGAAACGCAAGCGAAGGACTTCCGCTTCCCTGTCTTTCAGGGTTCCCAGGACCTTGGAGATCTGCTCCTGGAGAAGCACGAAAGCCGCGGCGTTGGCAGGGGAAATAACATCTTTGTCCTCGATGAAATCCCCTAAATGGCTGTCCTTTTCCTCGCCGATCGGCGTTTCCAGCGAGATGGGTTCCTGGGCGATCTTCAGAATGGCCCGGACCTTTTCCACCGGCATTTCAAGACGCTCGGCTATCTCATCGGCCATGGGTTCTCGGCCGAGTTCCTGCACCAGGTCGCGGGAAACCTTGATGGACTTGTTGATGGTCTCGATCATATGCACCGGGATACGGATGGTCCGGGCCTGGTCCGCGATGGCCCGGGTGATGGCCTGGCGGATCCACCAGGTGGCGTAGGTGGAGAACTTGTAACCCCGTCGATACTCGAACTTCTCGACCGCGCGCATCAGCCCGATGTTCCCTTCCTGGATCAGGTCAAGGAAAGGCAATCCGCGGTTGGTGTATTTCTTGGCGATGGAGATGACCAATCGAAGGTTGGCTTCCACCAATTCCATTCGAGCTTGGTAGGCTTCCCTTTCACCGACCCGGATGCTTCGCATCATAACCTTGATGTGTTCTCGGGTGGTCATGGCTTCTTTTTCGAGTTTCTTGATCCCCCGACGGGCCTCATCCCAAAGACGACAGGCCTTGGCGAAATCCTCACCCTTGACGTTGCTTTTCTTTTCCAGGGGTTTCAGGTCCACGTGGGCCCCGTGCTTCAATAAGCTGGGAAGCTTGATATAGGACTCGGGAGGAAGCTTCATCACTTTCTCCTGGGTATGCTGCACGTATTCTTGTTCCTCGATGGCTTCCCCATGGTCCCGGAGGCGACCAATAAGACGCTCCTTCACTTTTTTCTGGAACTGGCAATCCTTCACCAGCCAGATCAGGTCGATAAGCTTGACGTCCAGTTGTTCGGCCAGGACTTTTCGCTTATCGGCCGGTACGGAACGTAGGGCCACCTTGTGCTGGAGAGCCTTGATATGTCGTTCCATGACCTTTAGTTTGGAATGGTTCTTCCGGATCTTGGTCAGGATCTGTTTTTCGGGCACCCCTCCTGGCAGGTCGGCGTAAGGGTCCAGATCGATGGTTTCCTGGAGGGTTTTCTTTTTCTTGATGATGGAAATGAACAAACCGTGCAATTCCTGGAAACCCAGGGCCGAGCCCAAGACAGCCTTTTCCACTTTGAATTCGCCAGCCTCGATGCGCTTGGCGATGGAGATCTCTTCCTCACGGGTGAGCAGCGGGATACGGCCCATCTCATGAAGGTACATCTTGACAGGGTCGCCCATGCGGGTTTCCACGCCAGCGGTCTCGAATGCCTTCTCGAATTCCTCGCCGTCGTCCTCGTCCTCGTCCTTAACGATAGCCCCGGGAGCCCCCGCGCCGACTTCCTTCTCGTCATCGGGAATGGCCGCGGCCTTTTCTTCCTGGTCCACTATCTTGATGTCATTCTCGCCGAGCATCAACAGGATATCGTCGATCTCCTCCGAGGAAACCACCTCGTCCGGCAGGATATCGTTCACCTGTTTATAGGTGATGTATCCTTTTTCCTTGCCGACTTCGAGGATCTTATTGACATGATCGGATTTCGATTTGGCCGCTGGCTTCATTTAGGTTCCACCTCTTGTGAGTATTGCCTTTTGAGCATGATCATCTCTTGGGCCAGTTCCAAGGCCCTTTCCATTTCCCCGGCTTTTTCCGCGTCTGACTGCCGGGACTTCAGTTCCGCCATTCGCTGTTTCAAACAGCGCTTTTTCAGCGCCGCGGCCAGGTCAAAGAGCATGGCCTCTCTCATCCGCTTCTCGATCCGCGCCTCGATCCTTAAAAAAGAGGCCTCCAGTTCGGGCACCCGGTTGAGATCGCCCACGGGCGTCTCGCCGGAACAAACCTGTTCGAACAGACGCCTGAAGTTTTCGTTCTCGAAAACCTCGGGCATCAGTTCGTCCTTGGCCCAGGGGATGAAATCCCCGTTCTCCTCGGTCAACAGCGCCAAAAAATCGGCTTCCATCTGGAGCCCATCGGCGGTTCCAGTGTCCTTTTTGGTCCCCTGAACCTTCTCTTCCGTGATCCCTTGGGCAGGAAGGCGTTTCCCACCTTTCTTGCGCTCGGTGTTTACGATGGTCAACATGTCCCGGTTGTCCAACCCCAACTCTGACTCAATGGCCGCGCAAGCCGCCTGTACCGATGTCTCAGACGGCATCTGCAAAAGGACCGGCACGAATTCCTGTAGGGCCCTCAAACGTTCCTCGACCGGGGCCCCTTGCGTCTTTTTCTTCAAGGCCGCCGCCCACCACCGGAAAAAATCCGGCGCCTTTTCCATCAAGGCAGTCATCTCGCCAGCCGGGTGTTTCTGAAGATACTCGTCCGGGTCTTTCCCCTCCGGCATGACCAGTACCCTCACGTTCAACCCCGCCTGAAAGAGCGGTTCAAAACCCCTTAACACGGCAGCCTGTCCCGCCGCGTCCGCGTCATAAGAAAAGACGACTTCCTGGGTGTACCGTTTGAGGATCCTTCCATGTTGGGACGTCATAGCCGTTCCCAAAGTGGCAACAGTATTCTCAAACCCGTGATGATGAAGCGCGAGGGCGTCGAAATAGCCCTCCACAACCACCACGAATCCCTTTTGCCGGACGGCTTCCCTGGCCGCCTCCAGCAGATAAAGATTTTCGCCTTTTTTGAAAAGGAGTGTTTCCGGCGAGTTGAGGTATTTCGGACCCGACTCGTCGCTTAAGGTTCGACCGCCAAAGCCGATGATTTTATCATAATTATTCTTGACGGGAAAGATAAGCCTATTCCTAAATTTATCATAAAAACTGTTTTTTTCCTCGTTATGAACGATCAGACCCGCCAAGACCATTTCTTCCTGTTTAAAACCAGCCTTTTGACTGGCGTTTTTAAGGGCATCCCAGCCAGCCGGGGCGAAACCCACCTGGAACTTGAGGGCGTCCTCCTTGGTGAACCCGCGCGCCTTGAAGTATTCCCGAGCGGCCTGTCCCTCGGCCGACAAGAGTCTTTCATGGAAGAACTTGCCGGCGAACTCGTTCAACTCGAATAAACGGTCTCTTTGTCGTTCCTGTTCCTGGTCCCCCTCCCTGGACTCGGGATGGGGCAGGACAATCCCCGACTTTTCGGCGAGCAGACGCAGGGCCTCGGGGAAGGTCAGTTTCTCCACCTCCATGACGAAGGTGATGACGTTGCCGCCTTTGCCGCATCCAAAACAATGGAAGCTGTTCCGGGAAGGAGAAACCATGAAACTTGGGGATTTCTCGCTATGAAAAGGACAGAGACCTTTGTAACTGGACCCGGCTTTTTTTAAGGGTACATGTTCACCTATGACCGAAACGATATCGGTAGCGTCCTTAACCCTTTGAATGATCTCATCCGAATATTTCAAAAAGAAAACCCCTGTGCTTCTAACCTTGTAACCGACCCCATCCTGGGCTTAACGAAAACATCGATGATCGCTCGATGAAAGGCTCATTTCTTGAATTTGATGACCGTCACGCCCGCCCCGCCCTGGGATTGTTCGGCCAGGGAAAACTCCACAGTCGGATGGCTTTTCGGCAGGTGTTTGTGGATGGCTTCCTTCAGAGCGCCCGTCCCCTTGCCGTGAATGATACGAACGAAGGGCAGATCCACCAAGAGGGCCTCATCAAGATATTTATCCAGCAATACCAACGCCTGATCCACCATTTTTCCCCGTAAATCCAGCTCCAATTTACCCATACTGTCCCGGCTTCCTAGGGCCTGGCCTCCCGCTTTGAATATGGGTCGGGACGGGGGAACGACCGGAGCTTTGGATCTTTTCCCCAGGTCGGTGTATTTACAGGACATCTTCAAACCATTGGGCATCAGGATGCTCGCTTCGCTTTTCTCATCATCGGCGGAAAGGACCTTTACATCCATGTTCCCCGACTTGAAGAAGACCGTGTCGCCTTCCTTGAGCTCCCGGACCTCGGAGACCAATCTTTCGGGCGCGGGCTTGATGTTCCTGATCTTTTGGTTCACTTCCTGGCGGGCGGTCTTGATCCGGTCCTTGTTCACTTCCACGCCCTTGGGTTTTTCCACTCCTTGGATCAGGTGTTCCATTTTCCGGCGGGTGTTCTTCAGTAGACCCTCCGCCTCGATCTGGGCTTCTTTCTTGATCCGTTTGGCCTCGTCTTTGATCTGACGCCGAGCGACCAACAGTTCGGCTTCCAATTTTTTCACAGAATCCCGGGTCTTCTGCGCGTCCACCCGGGCCTTCTCGACCGCCAGTCTTTCCGCTCCCAGCTTGGAAAGCACATCCGAAAGGTCCGCCTCACCCGCGGGGAGGTGGCTCTTGGCCCTCTCCAGGATGGCCGGGTCGAATCCCATCTGGCGAGCTAGGGTGAAGGCGAAGGATCGACCCGGCAATCCCACCGCCATCCGGAAGGTGGCTTGCCCGGTCGCCTCGTCGAACAGCATGGCCGCGTTGGCCATCCCCTTTTCTTCCTGGGTCAAAAGTTTCAACAGGGGTTGATGGGTGTTGGCCATCACGAAAGCCCCCCTTTCGCGGAAGGTTTCCAGACAGGCCAGGCCCAAGGCCCCGCCCTCCAAGGGATCCGTGCCGGCCCCCAGCTCGTCCAACAGGAACAAGCAGGATCCGCCCGTATGGTCCATCATTCGTTTCAAAGCCTTGAGCTTCGCCGCATAGGAACTCAAGTGATCTTTCAAGCTCTGTCCATCCAACAGGTCCGAATCAAAGTGAGCGAAGGAAGGAATGGCGGTCTCGGCTCTCGCCAAGAGGGGTAAGCCGGCTTGGGCCATCACGCAGGTGAGCCCCAGGGTCTTCAGGGATACGGTCTTCCCTCCCGCGTTGGGTCCGGAGGTCAGGATGACCTGTATCCCAGGCTGGAATTCCAGGTCCAAAGGAACGATCCGCTCCCTAAATTTATGGCCCGCTTCCAGGGCGAGCAGGGGATGGCGGGCTCCCGATAAGGCTAATCGTGGCTCCGGGCCGGGACAAATGAAAGTCCCGTCGTATCGGGTCGAAAATCGGGCGAGGGCGCGGTGGGCATCGATCTCGGCGCAGGCGATAATGGTTTCCTCGATGGGCTTGGCCTCTCCCAGGACCTTCTGGGTGAGTTCCCTCAGGATCTTTCGGATCTCCTCGTCTTCCTTTAACAGCTCCTCCTTCAACCGGTTATTGTTCTCTACTACTTCCTTGGGCTCGATGAAAAGGGTGGAGCCGGAGGAGGACATCCCGTGAACGAAACCCGGGACTTGACCTTGACGCTCTCGCTTGACGGGCACCACCATCCGCCCTTCCCTTTCGGTCACGATCTTTTCCTGAAGGAGCTCGGCCGTTTCGCTTTGTTGCAGGAATCCTTGATAGAAATTCTGGACTTCCTCCTTGAGGGACCGCATGCGGCTTCGAACCTGCTTGAGTTCGGCCGAAGCGCTATCCTGGATCTCGCCCCTTTCCGATAGGCGGGACGCGAGTGTTTCCGCCAACTCTGGCAAGGCGTGAAAGACGGGCCATCCAGCCCTGGAAAACGACCGGAAGTTCCGGTTCCTGGCTCAGATATTGCCGAATCTTCACCACTTCCCGGATGAATTTCAGGAGCGCCGCTAATTCCCGGCCGGAGAAAACCCCGCCCGTGTCCTTGGCTGAGCCGAAGGGCTCAATGAACGACTGATTGTCCGGGATGGTCAGGTCGGACCTTTTGGTCATGTATTTTTCCAACTCCCGGGTCTTGGCCAACCTTTCCTCGATCTCCACCGTCTCCTTCAAAGGCCTTAAGGCCCGCAAGAACTCCCGGCCGGCCAGCGTTTGGCAATCCTTGGATAACTGGTCCAAGAGTTTGGGGAATTCGACGGCTTGCAGGAAATGCTCGATGGCGCTCATTTTTTATACCTTTCGACCTGAGGGAATTTTGTGAAAAAGATCATAAAAACTGAAGGTCTTCAATCGCGAGCGGGCTTGAGCGAGGGTCAAGGGTCCGGCTCCCAAGGTCGAGTGCGGAACCCAGGGTAGGACGTTGGTCTCGCCTGGCCTTAGGATCGACCAATCCCCCTGGAAATGACCTTCCTGGCCCTTTAGCTCGGCGTGGAAAAAAGGGACGACGTTGCCACTCTTCACCACCAGTTCCAAACTTCCGGGCCCCTTTCGCAAAAAGGTCCTCACTTTAGGTTGTTCCAAAGCCGCCCATTTCCAAGGTACCAACGCCGTGTAATTTTGGGCATGGCGACCATTCCCTTTCAGTCGCGCGAAACAAACCGCCTCACGAGGGTGGTATTTTCCCTTCAGTAACCCCCCGACGGTCCAAGAGGCCACCTGTTTGCTTTCACCCGCCTTCAGCCTGACCTTCAGGGGATTCCGCCCGATCAGCTTTCCTCCCCAGGTCCTTATCTCCAGTGTTCCGCTCAGGTCCAAGGTTTTGGGAATATCGCTGGTCACCCACAACCGTAGGCTGCCGTCCTGAAGGGCGAAAGAGGCCAGGAGAGGATCGAAGAATCGAGCCGCCTCATGTTGGAGGACCTTCCAGCGCCCGTGGAAATCCAAGGAACTCCAGGAAGCGACAGGCCAGATATCGTTCAGTTGCCAGTAAAGGGTCCCCATGCACCAAGGTTTGATCCTGCGCCAATGTTCCACGGCGACGCGCATCGCGGCGGCATGGTTGATCTGGGTTGCCCAGCAGAAAGAATTGAAATCCTTGGGGACCAGCATTTCCCTCGTCAAAGCCGTGGTGACCCGGATGTTCCCCTTGGGGGATCTCTGGTGATGTTCCATGACCCAGCTGGAGGGATTGCGTTGATCGGGCGGAACGACCGCGTCGAGGGTGCGGGGCTCGGGGAAGGATTGGAATCCGAACTCTGACGCGAACCGGGGTTTGACCGTCAGATAGTCGTTGAAATCCCGGTCCCAATGCCAAACTTTCCAGTAATGCACATCCCCTCGGTTGGGATCATCCGGGTCCCTTCCATCCAAATTCCCATTCGAGGGACTGGAAGGCCAATAGCGGTGTCCTCGATCCTCTTTCTCACAGGCCGTCTTGACCGACTCCATGACCTTGCGGTAAATGCCGGGGTAACTCTTCCCTTCGGGGAGCTTTTCCCACCAATGGGTCAGGCCGGTCAGGTTCTCGTTATCGCCGCACCAAAGGGCAATACAGGGATGGTCGCTCAAACGCCTGACTTGATATCGGACTTCCTCGGTCAATTCACGGAGGAACTCCGGGGTGTCCGGATAGACCGCGCAACCCATCATGAATTCCTGCCAAACCAGGATGCCCAATTCGTCACAAATATCATAAAAGGAGTCCAACTCATACCAACCCCCTCCCCAGACCCTCAGCATATTCATATGGGATTGGACAGCTGAACCCAATAGATGGCGGTAGAGACCTGGGGTGCAACGCTCCACATAATGGTCGGACGGGATCCAATTGGCGCCTTTCATGAAGACCGGGCGGTTGTTGACCTTGAAAAGGAAGGATTCTCCCCGGACCCCGTCTTTCGAGCAGTCCCTCTTCGTGACCAGTTCCACGGTCCTGAGTCCCAAGCGCTTGGTCATTTCGACCGAGTCGCCGAACCCATCCTTCCAAACCGCCTTGAGATCATAAAGAGGTTGGTCTCCCTCGCCCGACGGCCACCAGAGTTTGGGTCGGTCGAGGGATAGGACCGCGGTCAGACGGTTTTCCCCCGTCTTTAGGCCTGCGGGTATCTGGACGGTCTTGCCGCCGCAGCTTATCTGCAGGACGCCTCGCGCGGGAACCTGGGCTTCCAGTCTGACCTGGATGGTCAAATGCACCTGGGTCGGGCGGCCAACTAGCCCCTTGTGTTTTTGCGTTGTTTGGAGGGAAGCGATCCTGGGGGCGTCGGAACATTCCAGACGGGCCGGCATCCAAAGACCGCTGACCGCCAGGTACAATCCCCAGTCCCATCCGAACTGGCACTGGACCTTGCGGATCCAGGCCCTGCGGCTTTCCCTTGTCTCGCCCGTTTCCCATTTGAAGCTCTTGTCCGTATCGACCCGGTATCCGTTCTTTTTGGCTTCTTTCCAGGCGTAGGCGGTGGGACTTTTCAGGAGGATCCGGACTTCATTGGGACCAGGCCGCAACACTCCACGGACGTCACAAACGACCTGCCGGAACATATTCTTGGACGCGCCGACCCTTTTTCCATTGAGGGATATCTCGGCTATCGTGTCGATCCCGTCGAATACCAATTGTTGCCGGACCTTGGAGCAATCCACTTCGCTAGCCCGAAGGGTCCGTTGGATCTCCCAATCCTGCTCGTCCACCCATTGGACATCCAATTCGTTGCGGTCATCATGCGGGTCGGGGATCTTTCCCAGCTTTTGAAGGGGAAAGTGGAGCGTTCCCGGCATGGGGGCGTCCATCCATTGGTCCAATTTCAGGTGACGGGGAGCCTTCC
>CAWHOE010000028.1:0-12206 GCA_963830915.1 candidate division FCPU426 bacterium | reverse complement strand
CGAGCATGTCCACAACGAGCCGCTGGAGATGTGGGTGGAGCTGGGCGTGACCGGGTTGGTACTGGCCGGCATTTTTTGGGTGAGCCTGGCCGGGCGGGCCTTGCGGAGGATCAACGAGATCAAGGCGGGGAATGAAGCCATCCCCTTGGGTATCCATCGGTTCTTCTTCTTTCCCTGGCGGGTGCGGCCTTCACCAACCTGTTCGATTACAATTGCAGGCTTTCCGGCGTGGGTTTCTTCCTGTGGCTGGTCGCGGCCTGGCTGGCCAACCGATTTTTCGACCCCCAACCCCTAAAGGTCCCGGCCCTTCGGGGACTGTTCACCTTCGGGTTGGTCATCGCCGCCTTCCTGGGCTTTGGATACTATGCCCGTTCCGCCGCCGTCATGTTCTTCGACCAGAGCCAGAAGGATTTCCTGAAAGAAGTTCCGGCCGACCTGGGGTCCGCGCCCCAGCGTTTGATGGAGGCCATCCAAAAAGACCCGAAAAACGCCAGCCTTTACCATGAATTGGGGAATGTGTACGCCAAACTCAACAAGATGAACGACGCGGAAGGGGCCTATCAGGAAGAAATAAAACTGAATTCCAACTCGCCGGGGGCCTATTTGAACCTGGGGAACATCTATTTAATGAAGGCGGATAAGGATGTTTCAAATCTGGATAACGCCATCAACTTTTACCGAAGGGCGTCCGACCTGGACCCCAATTCGGTGGAGGCCCACTTCAACCTGGCCTATGTGTACTTCATCAAGAAAGATATGAGACAGGCGCTGGATGAGGTCGACCGGGTATTGGCGATCGACCCCCAGAACGCCAAAGCCCTGTCCCTGAAAAGGCAGATATTGCCATGAACCCAGCCCCAGAACCGCAACCCGTGACGCGTATCAATGGCTGGGCCCTGGCGGTGGATAAGGCCCCCCTATTCTTCTCGATCCTTCTCGTGTTCTTCGTGCCCTTCATCACCCAAGTGGATGGGATGGACAGCATCTACCCCAAGTTGGCGCTGACCCAGATACTGGTCCTCATGATCCTGGCGGCCTGGATGCTGAAGGTGACCTGGACCAGCCGGATGGTTTGGATACAAACGAACGCTTTTTGGCCCCTGGTCGGCCTGTTGGCCTGGCTGGCCCTGACCGTGATCTTCTCGCCCTACCAGTCGGTCGGCTGGCAGGCCCTAGCCCATTGGATTCTGTTTCCCCCTCTGGTATGTGCTATTGACCCTCCTATGTTATGAACTGTGGCGGGCGGAGAATATCCTCATCGTCTTCCTGATGGGCGCTTTGGGAACGGCCCTTTGGGCCCTGGCCCAGGCTTTCGGGTTGGACAGCGGCGCCTGGTCATTGATCGTGAAGGACCAATTCGGGGGAAGGGTCACAGCTGGTCTGGGCAACCCTGATTTTCTGGCCGGGTATCTTTTGATGGTCTGGCCCATCGCCTTGGCCCTTTATTTTAGGGCGGTCCAACCCATCACCAAGTTCCTCTGGGTGAGCCTGATGCTGATAACCTTTTTGGCGCTGGTCTTCACCTCCAGCAAGGCAGGCATCCTCAGTTTTTATTTCAGCCTGTTGGTTTATTTGATCTTTTTCTTCCAGGGTTCCAAGGGCTCGGACTGGTTCAAGAAGAACAAAATACTTTTAGCGGCGGCGGTCATTTGCGTCGGGGCTTTTTTCATCGGGCCGACCCACAAGGCCTTGACCGGACTGATGGACTCAGCCAATCCTTCCATCCAGTTCCGCGAGGAAGTCTGGAAGGGAACGGTGGAGATGATCCGCGAGCATCCCTGGACCGGAGTGGGGTTCGGCGCTTTTTCCGCGGCCTTCCCATCCTACCGGCCCATTTCCCTGATGATGTCCCAAACCCAACGCAGTTATGAGGTCAACCACGCCCACAACTGGGTCCTGGAATGGACGGCCGAGACCGGATGGGCCGGGCTGGCCCTGCTTTTGGCTTTCTGGGGATACGTCCTTTATCAATGGTGGCGGCTGTATAAGGCCAACGCCATCCCCAGGGCTTTGGGGGCGGGGGCCTTCGCGCTTTTCGCGGGCGTGGCCTGCGACAACCTGTTCGACCTGAATTGTTACCTTCCTTCCACCCTGGTGCCTCTTCTCTTTTTCGCAGCCATGCCGGTGGCCCTGTCCCAGAGGTTCCTGCTTCTGGAGGGTTACCCGATACGGCGAAAGGATGTGGACCTGACCGCCTGGAAGGCCGTCCTGCTTCCGGCCGCCATGCTCATCGGCGCTCTTTGCGTGTGGGACGTGAACCTGGTGCTTCATCAACAGCTGGCCGATGTCCTGTTGAAAAGGGCCAATGGCCTTTCCATGGAAAAAAAGTGGGACCAGGCCATCCCCCTCTATCAGCAAGTGCTGGACCTGGATAAAGACAAGATCGAAGCCCGTTACTTCCTGGGAGCGGCCGAATTGGACCGGGCAGGCGAGGGCGACGCGGAAAAGGCCCTGGCCGACCTGGATAAGGTCGTCCAGACCCAGCCGGACTATGTTTTGGTCCATTTCAAGCGGGCGGAGGCCTTGGAACGGCTCGGCCGAGGCGAGGATTCCCGGAATGAGATGAAGAAGGCCATCCGGTTGGACCCGGCTTTGATCTTCCAACTGGAGGACTACAAGAAGGCGAGAGCTTTGGCCGACTCGAAAAAATTCAATGACGCTTTGGTTATTTATCAAAAGCTGGTTTTCGATTATCCTACCTGCGTTCCAGCGCTGGTGGATTACGGAAATTGCCTGGTGATGACGAGAAAATATCCCGACGCCGACGTCTATTACAAAAGGGCCCTGGGCCTGGATCCCGGGAACCAGGAAGCCCTGAAGAATTCGAGACAGTTAGAAGCGGTCCAACGCCCCTGAACACCTACCAGACGACCAACCCATAAAGTATTTTTAGAACGATACCAGGCCCATGGAGGGGAAATTGATCCGTATCGCCGTATTCGCGTCAGGGGGCGGCTCGAACCTGCAATCCCTCATCGACGCCCAGGAAGCAGGCTCGATCAAGGGGAAGATATCCCTGGTCTTTTCCAACGTACCGGACGCCAAGGCCCTGGAACGGGCGGAGACGCACCAGATCGAGGCGGTCTGCATCCCCAGCAAGGGATACACCGGTACCAGGGAAGCCTATGATCAAGAAGTCTTGCGAGTCTGCGAGGCCAAGAAGATAGACCTGATCTGCCTGGCGGGTTACATGAGGATATTGACGCCCGTGATCATCAAACACTTCCAACACAGGATCATGAATATCCATCCGGCCCTCCTGCCCAAGTTCGGCGGCGAGGGGATGTACGGCCACCATGTGCATGAGGCGGTCCTGGCCGCCAAGGAAACCGAGTCTGGCGCGAGCGTCCATTTCGTGGAAGAGGGCGTGGACGCGGGCCCCGTCATATTGCAGGGCAATGTCCGGGTCATGCCGTCCGATTCGGCCGAGACCTTGGCCGAGAAGGTCCTGAAGGTGGAGCACCAGATATACCCGGAGGCGGTCCGGCTTTATTGCGAGGGAAAACTGAAGGTCGAGAACGGGCGGGTCAAGATACTGCATTGAGCGCCGAGAGGTCTGTATGAAAGAAAAGAAGGTCTATTTCAACCGAGGCGTCGTTTTGATGATGCTGTTGATCACCGGGGGATGCTTGGGCCTGATGTTTTATTCGTTCGACCGGACGATAGGTCCGGCCAGGGTCCTGAACTCCATCGGGTTGGTCCTGATGGGGGCGATCTTTTTATCCGTCCTCAGTAAGTTCGTCACCAACCGGCCGGCCCTCATCCTTTCCAGCGAGGGTCTTTGGGATGGGACAAGCTTGAAGGGGGTAGGGCTTATCCGCTGGGATGAAATAGAGGAGATACGTTCCTATATATACCTGGGGAAAAAGATCATGGGGATCGTGCCCAAGAACGAGCAAGCGGTCTTGGATCGGTTGAATTTCCTTAAAAAAGCCACGCTGACCTTGAACCGCAGGATGGGTTACCCGCTGGTCAATGTGGCGGAAGCGGCGCTGGATACGTCTTTGGAGGAAATGTTGAAGTTCATTGAGGAACTTGGGGTTTTCAGGGGCAGGATCGTACGCGGTTAATGGGTTTTGGTTATTAAAAATACTGATATGGAGAGGGGACCATGGCAGACGATAAAGTGAAAATCAAAAGGGCTTTGATCAGCGTTTCGGACAAAACCGGGCTTCTGGATTTCGCGAAGGAATTGGTGGGTTTCGGGGTCGAGCTTATCTCCACCGGCGGGACCGCCAAGGCCATCAAGGAAGCCGGTCTGCCCGTGAAGGACATATCGGAAGTCACGGGTTTTCCCGAGATGCTGGACGGCCGGGTGAAGACCCTCCATCCCGTGGTCCACGGGGGCCTATTGTCCCTGCGGGACAACAAAGAACACATGGATACCATCGCCAAGCACAACATCAAGCCCATCGACCTGGTCTGCGTCAACCTTTACCCCTTCGAGGCCACCATCGCCAAGCCCGGCGTGGAGATGCATGAGGCCATCGAGAACATCGACATCGGCGGGCCTTCCATGATCCGCTCGGCCTCCAAGAATTACCGGAGCGTGACCGTGGTCGTCTCGGCCGCCCGCTACGCCGACGTGGTCAAGGAAATGAGGGAGAACGACGGGGCCACGACCTTCAAACTGAGGCAGGAACTGGCCATCGAGGCCTTCGGGACCACCGCCCGCTACGACGGGATGATCCATGAGTACCTTCACAAGAAGCTCTCGGACAAGAAATGGCCCGATATCTTCGCCTTCTCCGGACTCAAGCTGCAGGAGATGCGCTACGGGGAGAATCCGCACCAGCCCGCGGCTTTCTACATGGACCGCAAGAGCAACCTGCCGACCATCGTGAACGGGAAGCAATTGCAGGGCAAGGAACTTTCCTACAACAACATCATGGACGCCGACTCGGCCCTGATGCTGGTGAAGGAGTTCGAACAGCCCGCCGCCGCCATCATCAAGCACACCAACCCCTGCGGGACGGCCATCGGCAAGGATATCCAGGACGCTTTCGAGAAGGCCCATGGGGCCGACCCCCTGTCGGCCTTCGGGGGCATTGTGGCCGTGAACCGGCCGATCAACGAGAAGACCGCCAAGGTCATCCTGGAGAAGCTCAGCTTCTTCGAGATCATGCTGGCGCCGTCCTATGACGCGGGAGCGCTGAAACTATTCGAGGCCCGGAAGAACCTGCGGGTCATGACGGTGGAGGGTCTGGGCGTGAGCAAGGACATGGTGCAGGGCTACCACTTGAGGCGGGTGCAGGGCGGGTTCCTGGTGCAGGAATTCGACCAGGTGGTGGAGGACAAGTTCCAATACAAGGTGGTGACAGCGAAACAACCGGACCCGGCCCTTTCCTCGGACATGGAGTTCGGCTGGAAGCTGGTGAAGCACGTGAAATCCAACGCCATCGTGCTGGTCAAGGACGGGGTCTCGGTGGGCGTGGGCGCTGGACAGATGAACCGGGTGGGCTCCCTGGAGATCGCCATCGCCCAGGCGGGCGAGAAGTCGAAGGGAGCGGTGATGGCTTCGGACGCCCTACTGCCCTTTAGGGACTCGGTGGACGCTTGCGCCAAGGCGGGAGTGGCCGCCATCATCCAGACCGGCGGGAGCGTGAAGGATAAAGAGGTCATCGACGCGGCCAACGAGCACGGCCTTCCCATGATCTTCACCAGCTACCGGCATTTCAAACACTAACAGGGAGGGTTCCTTTGGATATCCTGGTCGTCGGTTCGGGAGGCCGCGAGCACGCCATCTGCTGGGCACTGGCCAAGTCGGCCTCGCGCCCCAAGCTCTTTTGCGCGCCCGGCAACGCGGGCATCGCGGAGGTGGCGGAGTGCCTGGACATCCTGGCCGATGATATCCCCTCGCTGGTGGAATGGGCCGTGAGCCATGAGCCGGACCTGGTGGTCATCGGGCCGGAAGTGCCCCTGGCCCTGGGACTGGCCGACGAGCTGATCAAGAAGAAGTTCCTGGTCTTTGGGCCCACCAAGGCCGGCGCCCAGATCGAGGCCAGCAAGGCCTTCACCAAGGACCTGCTCCTTGAGAACGGCATACCCACCGCCGAGTCCAAGACCTTCATCGATTTCAAGAAGGCCAGGGCTTATCTGCGCAAGCGGGGAGCGCCCATCGTCATCAAGGCCGACGGCCTGGCGGCGGGTAAAGGCGTGACGGTCTGCGAGACATTGGAACAGGCGGAAGCCGCCCTGGACGAGGCCATGAACCGCGAGGTTTTCGGCGAGGCCGGGAAGAAAGTGGTCATCGAGCAGTTCTTGAAGGGCGAGGAAGCCTCCTTGCTGGCCTTCGTGGACGGCGAGACCATCGTCCCCATGGTGAGCGCCCAGGACCATAAAAGGATATTCGACGGCGACCAGGGGCCCAACACGGGCGGGATGGGGGCCTATTCCCCCGCGCCGGTCGTGACGGAAGAGATGGACCGACAGATCATGGACAAGATCCTGCGGCCAACGGTGGACGCCCTGAAAAAAATGGGGATCGTTTATCGGGGAGTGCTCTACGCTGGCTTGATGATCACGAAGGACGGCCCCAGCGTGATCGAGTACAACTGCCGGTTCGGCGACCCAGAGACCCAAGTGGTTCTGCCCCGATTGAAGACCGACTTTGTCAATGTGTGTATGGCGGTCGCCAAGGGCGAGTTGTCACGGTTGAGGATCGAATGGGATGACAGACCCGCCGCTTCCATCGTGCTGGCTTCCAAGGGTTATCCCGGTTCTTACCCGAAGGGGATGGAGATCACGGGGCTGGCGGACGCCGCGAAGAACGACTAATGTCCATGTTTTCCACGCGGGAACGGCGAAGAAAGAGGGGAAAGTGGTCACGGCCGGAGGAAGGGTGCTTTGCGTCACCGGGGTCGGAAAGACCATCCAGGACGCTCTCAAGGCCGCTTACCAAGGGGTAAGCTTGATCCATTTCGAGGGAGCTCAATTCCGCAAGGACATCGGATGGCGGGCGCTTCAACACAAATAAAATTGCGTTTCCTACTGAAAAAACCAATTTTCTTTGAGAAAATCAAATGAAGATACGTCGAACAAATCTTTTTAAAGACAGGGAATATTCATGAGCGGCGAGAAAACCAACTCTAAACCTTTGGACCACACACCCGCCAACCTGTTGGAAGTGGCCAAGGTCATCAAGGACGGCGGGATAGCCGTTTTCCCGACCGATACGGTCTATGACATCGGCTGTTCGGTCAAAAAGCCCGAGGCTTTGAAGAGGATCTTCAAGCTGAAGGAAAGGCCCCTGAACCAATCCCTTTCCATCCTTATCTCCAGGCCGGAAGTGGCCCTGGAGATCGCCGATTTTCGGGAGAAGGACCTGGAGATACTCAAGAAGATATGGCCCGGTCCCTGGACCCTGATCCGCAGGGCCAAGGTTTCCTCCCTATCCCCCGGCGGGATGGGCCCGGATGGTACGGTCGCCCTCAGGTGCCCGGACCACGGCATCGCCCTGGAACTGCTTCGCAACGTGGGGGACACGCTGGCTGTCTCCAGCGCCAATTTTTCCGGCGATAAGAGCCCGGTGCGTCTGAGCGACATCGACCCGGAGATCTTGGCCAAGGTCGACGCGGTCCTGGACGCGGGGGTTTGCCCTCTGGGCGGCGAGACGGCGGTGGCCAGGATCGACCGCAGGGAATATTCCATCATCCGCAAGGGCTGTGTCTCCACCGAGGAGATCACCCGGGTGGAGAAACTTTTGAACCAGTTGATCAAGGAATGACGCCTACTTCCTTCGGGGAGGGAAGCGTTGCCTAAAAAGATCCTATTCGTCTGCACGGGAAACACCTGCCGAAGCCCCCTGGCGGAAGGCCTGTTAAGGAAAATGTCCTCGGAAATGGGTTGGGACCTGGAAGCCCGATCCGCCGGTCTGGCCGCGTTCAACGGCGTACCGGCCGCCCCGGAAGCCGTGGAGGCCGGGCGGGAAAAGGGCCTGGACCTTTCGGGCCACCAAAGCCAGCCCCTGAGCAAGGCCCTGGTGATGGAAAGCGACTTGATCGTGACCATGACGGGGAAGCATAAAGAGATCATCCTCAAGAAGATGCCTCAGTTGGATGGGAAGGTCGTACAGTTATCCGAATTGGCCGGGGACGACCCGGTGGACGTGGAGGATACCGGTGGGGCAAGGGATCGAGGTGTATCGAACGGTCCTGGCCCAGATGGAAGCCTTCTTGCTGAAATCATCCGACCGATTAAACTCGGTCCAGAACAAGGGGTAAAATGAAAATCGCGATCGGGTCGGACCACGCTGGGTTCCCAACGAAGGCAGCCCTGGCGGATCATCTTCGAAAGTCCGGGTATGAGGTGGAGGATTACGGGACCTTAACGGACCAACCCTGTGATTACCCGCCTTTCGCCGAGAAGGTCGCCCGGGCGGTGGTCGACAAAAAGTCCGATTTCGGGATCCTGGTCTGCTCGACGGGCATCGGGATGTCCATCGCCGCCAATAAGGTGCCCGGGGTCCGGGCCTCCCTGGTGATGACCGAACGTATGGCGACCGACACGAAGATCCACAACAATTCCAACGTGCTGGTCCTGGCGGGCCGGGAACTGCCGATCGAGACCAACCTGGGCCTGGCGGATGTCTGGCTGAAGTCGACCTTCAGCAACGTGGAGCGGCACGCGCGCCGGGTGCAGGAGATCGTGGATATCGAGAAGAAGTATCTCAAGGGTTCTTGACGGAGGTGAGTGATATGAGGGCTTCCATACTCAGGCTGTTAGCCGGCTGTTTCCTGATCGCGGCCGTGGGCTGTTCCTTGTCGATGGAGGATAAGATCGCGCGGGAGCAGGTCCTCAAGCAGAATGTGGATTCCTTCGTCAACTCGGTGGTCCAGGGGAATTGGAACGATGTCATCGTCCAATCGGTCGGCGATTTCGACAGCGTGGACAGCCTGAAAAAGCATCTGATGAAGAGCTGGGTCCAGGACGCGACCCTGATCGGGGGCCAGATCGCCTCATTGGCCTGGGTGAACGACTCGACCGCCAAGGTCAAACTGAATTGGTCCTTCCAGTCGGGAAGCGTGCAGAGTTTTTCCAGCGAGACCTTCATCTGGGTATGGAAAAGCGGGACTTGGAAATATCAGGGGCGCGCGTTGAGGTGACCGAGGATCCTGTTCCGATGCGGTTCGAACAAGACCCCCGGCGGTTTAACGAAGGACTTAGGAAGCTTTCTGGCGGGGTTGGACCGAGCGTTTTTGGACCTTGCCGGACCTGAGACAGCGGGTACAAACCAGGACGCGCTGGGGTTTCCCGTTGATGACGGCCCGGATGCTTTGCAGGTTAGGCATTTGGCGCCTTTGGTGGATACCGGTGATATTCAGACCGATACCGCCCGTCTTTTTCGGCTTACCACGACGGGTGATCTTGCGGGCCTTGATAGGTCTCTTCGCACAAATGTCGCAAACTTGAGCCATGGAAATAACTCCTCATCTGAACTTACCTGGAAATCGCTTGAATGCTTCGAGAACTTAGTGAGGCGGACCATGGATGCCAGGTTTGGTGATGAAACGGTCAGCCAAGAGCGGGCATTATAAGCAAAGGCCTTTAAATTAAACAAGCTTTTTCTGGCTTCTCCCCTTGCGCGACCAGGTCAATGTTATGATAAATCCCCGCAAAGCAAGCCGTGATCCTTTGAGGTGTCCATGCCCCCGCTGAAGAAAGACCTAGCCGACCTGTTGAAACCCCTCCGGTTGGAAGAAAAACAGGATTTTACCAACCGATCGGTCGTAGGCGGCCTGGATCGTTTCTTGATGAAACGGCTAGAGTCGATCGGGCAGGACCTGCCTCCGGGCGGGACCGGGACCAAGCCGCTCGCCGATTACCTGAGGGGTTTGCGGGGGGCTTTCACCCAATATATGACCTTGAGGAACGAGGAACGCCGCCTATTGGTTTCCCGGGCGATCGTCGACCTGCGGGATTGGGCGGACAAGGCCGAGGGGCTGGACCAAACGGCCGCGCGGCCTTCTTCGGTGTTGGAGGACGAGATCCTTCCTTTGGTCCCGAAGGACAAGGTCCGCGCCTTCCAATTGACCAAGCTCAAGAGGGTGGAAGAACTGCTTTACTTCTCCCCCAAGTGGGCAGTCCATCAGTCCCTTTTGTCCACCATCGCCCAGGCCGAGAAAAAAGAGGAAACACCCTTCCTCAAGGCCAGGATCAACGGGGTCTCCCAGACCCGGCAGGGCAAGAGGGAGATGTTGAAGGTCATCCTGGAGGATGGAAGCGGGCATTTGACCTGGGTCTGGTTCAACAGGCCTTACCTGAAGAAAGAAATGACCGCCGGGCGCTGGGTGCTACTGCACGACAAGCCCCAGGTCTCCCCATGGGGAAAACAGATCATCGGCCGGGCCGACGCCTTCGAGTTCCTGACCGAGGAGGAACATCAGGCGCTCAATTCGGGCAAGGTCATGGTCGTCTATCCCTCCACGCCGACCTTGACCCAGGCTTTTTGGAAGGACCTGATCGGAAAGGTCCTGGAAAAGACCAAGAGATCGCTTCCTGAGACGATCGACCCGGGATCGAAACTGCCGGACCTTTCAGAGGCCTTCCTAAGGATCCACGACCCCAAGAGCCTGGAGGATTTCGAGGCGGCCCGCCAAAGGCTGGCTTATGAGGAGTTGTTCCTCCTGCAGGCCTTTCTGATCCTGAAGCGAAACGAGGTGGAATCCCGGCGCAAGGGAAGGACCTACCAGTTCGAAGGCCCGGGCGTCCTTAAGTTCCGCAAGACCATCCCCTATCAATTGACCCAAGCCCAGCGGAGGGTCGTGAAGGAGATCCGGACCAATCTGGGCCAGCCCTACCCCATGAACCGGCTTTTGCAGGGCGATGTGGGAAGCGGGAAGACCCTGGTGGCCTCCATTTGTTTCCTCTACGCCGCCGATTCGGGGATCCAAAGCGCCCTTCTGGCGCCGACCGAGATACTCGCCCAACAGCATTTTCGGACCATCGGCCAACTGCTGGGGCCAGTGGGTTTGCGAACGGCGCTTTTGACCAGCGACATGAAAGCGAAGGAGAAAAGGGAGACCCTGGAAAAACTGAGGGAGGGGCAGGTCGACCTGGCGGTGGGGACCCATGCCCTGCTCGAGCCGGACGTGCGGTTCAAGGACCTGGGGTTCATGGTCATCGACGAGAGGCATAAATTCGGCGTGCTGCAGAGGGCGGCCTTGGAACAGAAGGGCCGGTGGCCGGACGTACTGATGATGACCGCCACCCCTTTCCCCAGGGCCCTGGTCTTGACCGAGTACGGGGATACGGACCTGTCGGTGCTGGATGAGTCGCCCAAGGGAAGGAAACCCATCCAGACGGCCTGGAAGACCGAGGCGCAAAAGACCGAGGTCTACCAGTTCATCCGCGAAAGGGTCTTGAAGGGCGAACAGGCCTACCTGGTCTACCCGGTGGTGGACGAGTCGAAGAATTTCCTGAGATCCGCCATCCAGATGTACCGGTTCTTCAAGGACCAGACCTTCCATGGTTTCAAGGTGGGACTGCTCCATGGAAAGATGGATAAAGAGGAAAAAGAGTTGGTGATGAGGGACTTCGTGGGAAAGAAGATCCAAATCCTAGTTTCTACCACGGTGGTGGAAGTGGGACTGGATGTTTCCAACGCGACCATCATGGTCGTTGAGCACGCCGAGCGTTTCGGCCTGGCTCAACTGCACCAGTTGAGGGGCAGGGTGGGACGGGGGTCGGACCAATCCTATTGCTTCCTGATCACGTCCCAACTGATATCCCGGGAGGCGGTGGAGCGGGTCAAGATGATGGTCTCCACCAACGACGGTTTCAAACTGTCGGAATTCGACTTGAGGACCAGGGGCCCGGGCGAGATATTCGGGGTGGCCCAATCGGGCCGGAGGGAAGGCGGTTTGGTGGACCTGAAACGGGACGTGGAGATCGTGGACAAGGCCAGGGCCGCGGCCAAAGGGTCCTGGGGAAGGACCCCAAGCTGGAAGGGGCGGACCAAAGGGTATTGCGGGAGAAGTTGGGGAACCGTTATAAAGGTTTACTGAACTTGGCGCAGATATCGTGAAAAAGGCGAACGTATGAGAGTGATCGCGGGAAAATACAAGAGCCGGCCGATCAAGGCGCCCTCGGGGATGAGGGTGCGCCCGACGGCCGACAAGGTCAAGGGGGCGTTGTTCAACATGCTGGAGCCCTTGATGGACTGCGACGTCGTGGACTTTTATTCCGGGACCGGGAACCTGGGCTCG
>CAWHOE010000027.1:0-164330 GCA_963830915.1 candidate division FCPU426 bacterium | reverse complement strand
GTGATACCTATGTTTATGCTCTTAATTCAAATGGGATACAACAATGGAAGTTTAAGACCGGTAATTATGTGTATTCAGGACCTGCCATTGGAAGTGATGGAACAATTTATGTTGGATCAGAAGATTATAACTTTTATGCCATCAACTCAAATGGTACTCAGAAATGGGTTTTTCCAATAGGTAATGCAGTTGCAAGCTCCCCTGCTATCGGAAGTGATGGGACGATATATGTTGGATCAGTTGGCAACAGCCTTTTTGCTTTAAACTCAGACGGATCGGAAAAATGGGTATTTCCGACCGCGGGGGGATATTCAAGCCCAGCAATTGGAAGTGATGGAACAATTTATGTTGGATCAGCGACTGGTAATTTCTACGCCATAAATCCCAATGGTACGCAAAAATGGGTGTTTACAACCGGCAATCAGGTGTATTCATCGCCGGCCATTGGAGCGGATGGGACCATTTATATCGGCTCTTGGGATAAGAATTTATATGCCCTCAATCCAAATGGAACAATGAAGTGGTCTTTTACGACGGGTTTTGCATTATTTACAATCCCTGCTATTGCTAGCGACGGGACAATCTATTTTGGCTCTGGTGACTTCAATTTTTATGCTTTGAATTCGGATGGTTCGGAGAAGTGGTATTTCACTACTGGAAGTTATGTGAATATGTCTCCTGCTATAGGTAGTGATGGAACGGTTTATTTTGGGTCGAATGATGGGAATCTTTATGCCATCAGTGGTTCAGGTACTTTAGCGACATCCCCCTGGCCGAAGTTTCATCAAAATAGTTTGAATACCGGTCTGTATTAATTCATAACCCAACGGTTCATTCCCCTTGAAATAGTTTTAACGGTTTAATTTCACGGTTCAAAAATCGGGTTAATCCGTTTTCCCAAATTCCATCCATTTCTTGCTTGTCTAAAATCGATTTGACAATTTATTAATATTTCCCGAAGGATTACCTGTCGGTTAGCTACGACAGGTGGGGAGATCCTATCCACGCTGGAAGGAGTCTCCCATGTCCGTAGACCTTAAAGATAGACCCTCGTCTGAATCCGATGAAAGTTCCCAGCCAAAGCAACCCGTTGTCCGGATGATCCTCCTGTCCGATCTGGTAGTGCCGGATTGGAACCCCCGTAAGTTCAAAGACCCGGCTGAAATGCGTACCCTCCAGGCCTATATGGCCAAGGGCGGGTATATCCACCGCCTCCTGGTTTGGAAAGGGAACGGCCAGGCACCTTACCCCATCATTTCCGGCCAAAGGCGTTTTCTGGCCGCCGGGCAGTTGGGTTGGCCCCAGATAGAGTGCGAGGAGTTGGATATCACCCTGGAGGAAGCCAAGATCATGGCCATCACCTCCAATGCCGGAGCGGAGGTCTACTGGCTGGATAAGTACGAAAGCTGGGAAAGCGTCATGAAGGACCATACGGACTGGACCCAGGATATATGGGCGGATAAGTTCGGCGTTGAACAGCAAGCCGTCAGCCGGGCCAAGCGTCTATTGACCGTCTTGAACGGTCCCGCCAGGGCCTTGATCCATGACTACATGGATAAATTGGAAGATGCCGCTGGTGCCAGTAGTCAGAATGCCTCTAACCCACAAAGCAGTGGTGATTCTGGCGTCCAAGAAGAAGGGTCGGCCGGGTCAATTTACTTAACTTCAGTAAAATCCCTAGAAGAACGTGACAAATTAAAGTCTGGAAATGACGACCCTTGGGTACTTTCCGAGAATGTGGCTTACCAACTGGTCCGTCTGTTAGCCATTAAGCCCCCCGAGAAAGCCCAAGACCTGGCGTACCAGAGCCTACAGCAAATCTTAACCAACCAAATGGCCGCACCCCAGGCCAGAGCATTAGTCCAAAAACATCTGGAACAGGCTGGAGTACTTACCCAGAAGCTGGTAGCCAAACCAACGGAAATGGTTGAAACCGTCACAGGTATGGAAACCAAACAGTCGGCGGTGGCGGTCCCAGCCTCGCCCCAGGCTGCTGATTCCCCTATGGGATCAGTACCCGGAAATCATATCCCTAAGCATGTGGCCGATGGCCATGGGCTTCCCCAGATGAATAAGGGCCAGGAGCGTCTGGTAAAAGGCATTCTGTCCGGGATTCATTGGGTCATCAAGGCTGTAGGGGCGGTATTGAAGGCCCTCTTCTGGACACCCTTTAAAGGGGCTGTCCATGACCTGGCCAAGCCAGCCGAAGGCTTCATGCGGTTTGTTTGGTTCTGGGTCATCGTCTTGGCCCTTCTTTGGGCGGCTTACGACAGGATATTCCACCCAGGGGACCTGACGGCCAGGTTCAAAAACCTTGTCCCAACTATGTCGGAAAAGGGGAGCGGGGGTGGGGGTATCGCCCCAAAAGAAGGAGCGCCGGTTTCCGTCGCACAGGTAAATACGCCGTCAGTAGCAAAGCCCTCGAGCCCAGCTAAACCTTCAAATGATGGACAATCTCTACAATCTCTAAGCAATCGGAAATCACCGGATGTGCCCGAAGAATTGAATGACCGGATGAAAAACGACGCGGAAGACGACGCCGATTTAGCCAAGACGTTCTTCGAGCTGTCCTACCATATGGAATACGAGGATTGGCAAAGGTACTTTGATGGAAAGTTGAGTACCGATTACAGCGAAGCCTTTTATCAGAAGTATTTCTCCAAAGACCGGCAGGATGAAGTCAAGGAAGGGAAGATGTACATGGTATTTGAATCTTCCCAACCGCCGAAACTATTGAAATTCGACGATTTTTCGGATGACTTCTTGGTGCAGGGTGTTTTGACCACCCGGAGCGATTTGACCTATCCGAAAAAACTAATATCCCGAAAGAAGGTGGGCCTGATCGTCGAGACCTACCACAACTCGGATGGGTCCGAAGCGGTGGTCAAAGTAACCGAGGTGAACCATTAATAGCGGGAGTCAATTTGTGAGGTTTTTGGCTTAATTTAATAGCTAAAGTGCTCAGAACTTAGGGACGGGCCATGTGGCCCGTCCTTTTTGTTTATAATGAATTAAAGTATTTGTCTACGGCGCGGAGGTTATATGAAAAGTTCATTAATTCTAATCCTACTTATTTTTCCCAGTTATTGTTACCCCGCCGGCAATTCAAAAGAAACTACCTGTGGCCCATATACCTATTATGCGGATTTGAAAGGTGATGGAAGCAAAGAAGCGATCGTATTAGTGAATGAAAAATTAGATAAACAAGACGATAGATGCCATTTCAAAAGCTTAATAATTTATGAAAAAAACAAAATAGTTTATGAAGAAAAAAGTGGCGCGGATGAACCGTATGAGGATAGCCGGTATATCAGTATTGAAAGATTTCACAAGGGTTCAAAAGAGATGATTTTTTACAATAAAAGTTGGTGTTCAAATTGTGGTTCTGCAAACGTTTTAGGATTTAAAAATAGGAAATATCAAACAATTTCTTTCAACTGCGCCACTAGTGGTGAAGTTGTTGATTTAGACGGCGATGGCAATAAAGAGATAGTCGTTGATTCACATGGGTATTATGGAAGTATGCCAAGAATCTATGATTATGATCCAATTAAAGATGAGTTTATTGTTTCGGGAAGTAAACACGCTAAGTTTTATAGAGATCTAATTAAAGAATGCGAAGGAAATATATTAAATTATCCTGAAAGCGGAAATGATTGTTGTACAAGAACAGCCAATCTGGAAATGATCAACGGTGCAGCAGCAACATTAGGTGATAATGATTTATTAAATAAAACGAAAGACCGTCTGAGCGAAGTTTGGGTTGAGTATGGGAAAGCTTATTATTTAAAAAAGGACTTTGACAGAGCAATTTCCTCTTATAAAACCGCGATAGAAAACAATAGTCGAAATTACGAAGCGTTTAACTATTTGGGTTATTCTTATTTTAGAAATCATGAATTTAAGCAGGCGGTTGATTCGTTAGTAAATTCAATCGCGATAAATCCTTCTTATATTGAAGGTCATTACAATTTGGCTTTGGCTTATTGGGCAAATGGAGAACAAACAAATGCGATCGATCAAATAAAGACCATCCTTAAATTGGATCCGACTTACAAAGATAAAATCAAAGCTGACGGTCAATTCAATGTGTTCAAAAGCAATAAGGAGTATCGAACTTTAATAATGCAAAATTAATTTTGTCCATGGTATGAACCATCGTATCTGTCAAAAGTGGAATTTAAATTGTCAGTCGTTAGGGAGACCCACAAATAATGGTTGGAAATAATTTATTTTCTCATCCCAACTGTTATGCAAATAGCTTAGGGGATTGTTCTAAGAAAATATCGAAAGAACACTATATCTCTGAGAATATATTGAAAACGTTTAAAAAAATTATTCCCGTAGAAGGTTTTAACAAATCGAAGAAAATGCATGACGGTACATTTTCTTTATCCAGTTTTTCAGCTCGAGTCTTATGCAAAAAACATAACGAATCATTAAATGATTTGGATACTGAAGCTGGGAGGTTGTTCGATTATTTAAGGTGCGTAGGTTCTTTTGAAGAATGCGGAGATCATTTGAATGCTAAAGGACTTATTATAGAAAGATGGTTTTTGAAATATTTGCTAGGTGCTTATTCTATAGGTCAGTTTTCTCCAGCTAAAATACAACCAAGTCATTTCGAGTATTTGGTGAAAATACTTTTTGGGAAAGGAGAATGGTTAAATGGACATGGTTTATTTATTAATAAACCGCCCAATAGTATTTGTTATGGTTATCATCAATTTGGTTCTGAACAACTTTATGGACCCAATAATGAAATATTAGGTATTTATTTCAGTTTTGCTGGTTTCCCATTTTATTTAGCAATCACGGTTCCTAAAGATTTAACGAATCTAGCTTACCGTCCGAAATACTTAAAAATTGATAATGATAAACAGAAAAAAACAGTCGTACTCGATTGGAACAACGACTTTTATAAAGGAGTTATAAACTTAACATTTTTAGAAATGGCGCCTGGCCCGCCTCCGAAGCGATCTTTTCATCAGCGAGTATGATTTCCATCAAATAGAGAAATCCCCCTTCCGGTTAGACTCATCCCTCGTAAAACGAATCCACCTATAAGGAGAGCGCTATGCAATTCATTCTATTGGGCGAGCCGGGAGCGGGCAAAGGAACCTACTCGGCGGTATTGATCAAGAAATTCCAGATACCCCAGGTTTCCACCGGGGACATCCTGCGCGCGGCGGTCAAGGAAGGGACGCCTCTGGGTTTGAAAGCCCAAGAGTTCATGAAAAAGGGCGAATTGGTTCCTGACGAGGTGGTGATCGGGCTGGTGCGGGAGCGCTTGAAACAAGCGGACGCGGCCAAGGGCTTCATCCTGGACGGATTTCCCCGGACCATTCCCCAGGCCCAGACCCTGGACGGCATCCTGAAAGAGATCGGCAAGCCGGTGGACGCGGTCCTGAAGATCGAAGTGGGACGGGAAACACTCATCCAACGCCTGACCGGTCGCAGGTCCTGCAAGAATTGCGGGACGGGTTACAACGTCAACACGGGTTTGAACCCGAAAAAAGAAGGGGTTTGCGACAAGTGTGGCGGGGAAGTGATCCAACGGGCGGATGATAACCGAGCCACCATCGAGAACCGCTTGAACGTCTACACCAAGGACACGTCACCCCTGGTGGAGTATTACGAAAAGAAGGGGCTCTTGAAACGGATACCTTGCGAGGGACCGTTGGATGAAGTCATGGCACGCTTCGAGAAAGCGGCCCTGGCGGCGGTAGGGAAGTAATTAAAAAGCTGTTGGCTGTAAAAAAAGGGACCCCGGTTAACGGAGGCCCCTTTTTTTATTTATTGTTCTTTCAAATGCGTTAAATTGGAATAAATCCAACATGTGCGTTTTGAAAATTCTTGGATTTTGAGAGGCTTATGCTCGCAGCGACCATCAAATTATCATTACCTACTGGCTTGTTGCATAAAGTTGACAGGGAAGCCAAAAAGGAAGACCGCAGCCGCTCGGAATTGATACGGGTCGCGGTTCAAGCTTATTTGGACAAAGTGCAGATCAGGGAAAAAATATTATTGTATGGGGACCAGCAGGCCAAAAAGAAAAAATTGAAACCTTCTGATGTGGATGCGGCCATCGCTGAGGTCCGAAGAACATAAACCGGCCATCCATAAAGCATTCGCGGATAACAGGGTTTTTATTGGCATCCGGATCTTCATGCCGAAGCAACTTTTGGATATTTAACCGGTCAGTAGGCTTACTCTGGATGGTTTTCAGGAGACAGGCTTGACGGGATGGAATGAGCGCCTCTATGATTGAATCTACGGAGGGAAATTCCATGGATTTCAACAAAATCATCACGATGGAACCCGGCAAAAGGGGTGGTAAGCCTTGTATCCGAGGTTTACGGGTCACGGTTTATGATGTTTTGGAATATCTCGCTTCCGGTATGACCCCAGACCAAATATTGAAGGATTTTCCCTACCTCGTCGAGGAAGATATCCGCGCCTGCCTCAGCTACGCGGCTGAAAGAGAACGTCACAGCCTCGCCATCCAACCATGAAGTTGATATTCGATCAGAATCTTTCGCCAAAATTGGTTGAAAAACTCAAAGACCTTTTTCCGGATTCAACCCATGTTCATTTGTCCGGTCTTGGAAAAGCCTTGGACATCGAGGTTTGGCAATTCGCCAAAACCGGAGGATTTACCATCGTCTCAAAAGACGCCGATTACGGTGAAATGAGCATGGCCTTGGGTTATCCCCCGAAAGTGGTCTGGGTCCGGCGTGGTAATTGCTCGACCATCGAAATTGAGCAATTGATCCGAAGGGATTCGGAGTTCATCCAGCAACTGGATTCCAATCCGGATCTAAGCGTCATTTCAATTCTTTGATTTGGATCCAGGTGGAAATAAAAAAGGGTCTTACGGAAAACCGTAAGACCCTTTTTTAATTAAAAGTGTTACTTTGCCAAGGTTGGTAAAAGATTGACGGCACCGATAGGCGCCCTCTTCCCCATGATGATCCTGGCGGCGACCTTCAGGCGCCGGGGCAGGAAGGCGTAGGTCTCGGGGTTGATGAACTGGCGGAACAGGTATCCCGGGTTCAGGTAATACTGGCGGGACGCTTTGTGGCCCATTTCCTTCATCAACTCGGGGGTCACTTCCTTGTGCGAGAAGGACGCTGTGCCCTCGTACTGGCCGTACTCGTCCCAATTCTCGATGAAGAACTTGCCCTCCCGCTTCACGATCTCGTAAAGGGCCGTGCCCGGGTAGGGGATGGCCAGCAGGAACTGGGCGTAGTCGGTCTTGATACGGATGGCGAAGTCGATGGTCTCCTGCATGGTTTCCTTGTTCTCGCCCAGGTTGCCCAGCATGAAAAAGCCCATGGTCTTGATGCGGGCCTTCTTGAGCATGCTGACGGTGTCCTCGATCTCCTTGAGGGTGATGCGCTTGCCGATATCGTCCAGGATGCGCTGGGAGCCGGACTCGATCCCCAGGGCCGTGCGGTAACAGCCGGCCTTCTTCATCTTCTTGAACATCTCCAGGTCGCCGATGTCCACCCGGATGCCGTTGGGACAGCTCCAGCGCATGTTGACCTTTTTCTCGATCAACAGGTCGCAGAACTTGATGACCCTTTTCACATCGCTGGTGAAGGTATCGTCCACAATGGCGACTTCCTTGACCCCGTAGGTCTCCTTGAGGTAGATGATCTCGGCCACGATGTTCTCGGGGGTGCGGGCGCGGAACTTCTTGCCGAACACGGCCTTGTAGCAGAACTTACAGCCGAAAGGACAGCCTCGGGAGGTCATGATGCTGGCGCAGGGGACCTTGCTGCCCAGGGCTTCCTGGCCCTTGTAGCGGTGGATATCGGGGAACAGGTGGCGGGCCGGGAAAGGCAGCTTGTCCATTTCCTCGCCCGACATGAACTCGCGGTCTGGGTTGTGCACAGGCTGGCCGTTCTTCATATAAGAGAGGCCCCGGATGCCCTCGGGGTTGGTCAGGTTCTTCATCAGTTCCAGCATGGTGAACTCACCCTCGCCCCGGACGACGTAATCCAGACCCTTTAAAAGGCCCTCGTCCGGCATGGCGGTGGCGTGGGGTCCGCCGATGATGGTGACCAGGCCCGGGATGATCTCCTTGAGCTTGGCGCTGAGGCGGTAGGCGCTGTTGACGACGGGGGTGACGGCGGTAAAGCCGACGACGATGGGGTTGAACTCTTGGGTCTCCCTAAGGAAGACGGCCTCGGGCTGGGGCTCGATGATATGGTCCCGTACCCTGACCTCGTAGCCTTCTTGCTCCAGGACGGCGGCGATGTAGGCGATGCCCAACGGCATGAAAGACTCGTCCCCGAACTGATCGATCACCGGCGCTGGCCGGACCAACAGCACTCTTTTGTTCTCAGTCATGGTTTCTCCCCGTTCTTGAGCGGCACTTTCCCAACGACTTCTAAATGATACCAGTTTTCAATTAGGAAGGAAGCCCAGGAACGCAGTTTTTGACGGTTGCAATCCTTGATCAGCTTTGGATAAACTCCTTGAATTATCGGGCTTTTTAGTTCTTTAGGGAAAACTTTTGAAAATATCGCTGAATTTTCAGTGTTCAATTCCAAGTTCTGCCTGCTGTTTACTTTCAATGAAAAGTTTATACTGACGGACTCAATAACCCAATGATTATACGAATATTAGACATTTAACCACCAAGACACCAAGGTACCAAGAAAACCTTGTTATTTGATGTCGTAAAACTGAAAAGTGATTCTAAAAAAACTTTAATGGGGAAAAAGGAAAATATGGCCAAGAAAATACTAGTGGCGGTCACGGGAGCCTCCGGCACCATCTACGCCCGTAGGTTCTTTCAGCACTTTCCCTATGACGACTGGGAAGTCCACGCCATTGTTTCCGAATCAGCCCGCCTGGTCGCTTCCCACGAGGGGGGGCTGAACCTGCCGCCTCATGTGCGTGAGTGGGATGAGAAAGACCTGACCGCTCCCTGCGCCAGCGGTTCCAACAAGTTCGAGGCCATGGTGGTCATCCCCTGTTCAACCGCGACCCTGGGCAAATTGGCCCACGGCATCGCCGACAACCTCATCACCCGGTCGGGGGAAGTGTTCCTGAAGGAGCGCCGGACCCTGATCCTGGTGCCACGGGAAACCCCCTTATCCCTCATTCAGATCAAGAACATGGAGCTGTTGACCCTGGCGGGAGCCCATGTGATACCGGCTACTCCCAGTTTTTATGGCAATCCCAAGACCATCGAGGACCTGGTGGACACGGTCGTGGCACGGGTCTATGACCACGCCGGGGTGAATGCTGAGGTTTCCAAACGCTGGAGGGAAGAAACGAAGGAACAAGTTAGCAGTAAGGAGTTTGAGGATAAAAGTTAAGTAATATTAGATATGTATTAGAACTTTTTACACCTTTCCGCATAGTGCGTCTAGATCTGGTCTTCCGTCAATTTGTTGGTCGCACTGTATCCCCCTCTGAAAGAGGGGGAACAAGGGGGAGTTAGTTTTTCTGGATTATTTCGGAAACGACTAATACCCCCCTACCCCCCTTTTTCAAAGGGGGGGATACATCTGTAAGACGCGCTTTATTAATATGGATGAAACTTTTTTATGGAGGATTTTATGAATCGTTTATTTGTATTAGCCGCGTTGTTATTGTTGGCAGTTCCGGCCTGGGCGGATGATGTCCAACCTGTGCCTTTGGAACAGGCGATCAGGGAATATACAGCTATTAGTGATTCTTCATCCCCAATTGACGCATCGAACCACGAAAGCTGGAAACTCTACGTTTATTACACCTTGACCCCTAAAAATGGTTATGTCACAACCCCACAAAATTTTATGTGCGGTTTAGTACCCAGGCGAAACGCGAAGAGACATTATTACGTTATAGTGTCGATCAATCGTCTTTCTGCCTTAATGGATACACCGCCAAAGCCGGGAGATGTGATCGCGGTTGAGGGAATGATCATGAATAAATTTAGCGATGTAAGGGTCGACTCTGGAACTCGGATAGGGGATTTCAAATCTTTATTCATGTATCCCCAGAACGCCATGGCTATGCCGCCTGAACCAACCCCAACATTGATGCCGACACTAAACGAACAGACAATGGATTTGGCGGTCGCGACCCACACGGCCTTGACAGTTCCCGCGGTGTCGCCGACGGTGATCCCCGCGGTTTCGCCGGTCGTTCCGACAGTATTACCCGTTGTTGTGGTTTCACCTACGCCCACACCCGAGCCGTCGAGCCCGCGGTCCTACCCCACAGGCCATTAATCGAATATGAACGGACCAAATTGAAAACCCTGAAAATCCTTGAACCATTAAAGACCTTCAGCAATCTTGTGGTCCTACCCCATTCGGTATTCGCCCTGCCATTCGCCCTGGCGAGCCTATTGACGGCCACCCAGGGGAAGCCATCCCTCCACCTGTTGTTCTGGGTGGTGGTCTGCATGGTTCTGGCCCGTACGACCGCCATGGCCTACAATCGATTCGTGGACGCGGACGTGGACGCCAAGAATCCCAGGACCAAGAACCGGGATATCCCGGCGGGGCGTATCAAACTTTGGCAGGTCAGGGTCATCACCTCTGTCAGCGGTCTGGGTTTCGTGCTGGCCTGTATGCCTCTCAACGCCCTGGCCTTCAAGCTATCGCCGGTGGTCTTGGTCATCCTCTATTTCTATTCCCACACCAAGCGGTTCACCTGGACCTCCCACCTGTTCCTGGGGCTGGCCCTGGGGGTAGCGCCGGTCGGGGCCTGGGTGGCGGCCAGGGGAAGCTTCGCCTGGGAGCCTTTCTGGCTGATGGCGGCGGTCATCTGTTTCCTGGCGGGGTTCGATATCCTTTATTCCACGCAGGATATGGAGTTCGATAAGGCCGAGGGTTTGTACAGCTGGGTGACCCGCTGGGGGCTGGCCAACAGCCTCTGGGCCTCTCGAATCTTCCATACGCTTATGATAGTATTCCTGGCCGGTTTCGGATTTCAGGCTGGTTTTCCCCAACATTACTTCATCGGGGTGGGCCTGGTCGGGGCGGTGATGGTCTATCAGCATAAGAAGGCCTATCAGTTCAAGGTCACCAGGGGAGTCGTCTCGTTCCATCTTTCCCCTGATATGTTGAAATATAACGGTTGGATCGCGGTGCTTTACTTCGCGGTCGTGGGAGCAACCCTATGGTTCTAAAACGTCAACTCGAACGATCGCCTTTGCGGGATATCTATGAAAAGGTCCAGTCCGGGACCCGTATCACGGACGGGGAAGCCCTGAGGCTTTACGAGACCAACGACCTGCACACCCTGGGGGCCATGGCCAACCTGGTGCGGGAACGCAAGAACGGCGATAACACCTACTACAACATCAACCGCCACATCGATTACACCAACGTTTGCGAGACCACCTGCAAGTTCTGCGCTTTTTCCCGTTTCGAGAACGAGGAAGGCGCCTTCTCCTTCACCCACCAGCAGATCGCCCAGAAGGCCGCCGAGGCCTTCGAGAAGGAACATATCACCGAACTGCATATCGTCGGGGGGCTCCATCCCAAGTACGAACTGGACTGGTACGAGACCATGCTGCGCCTCCTGAAAAAGACCGTGCCGACCGTGCACTTGAAATGCTTCACGGCGGTGGAGATCGCCTATTTCGCAGACAAGTTCAATATGACCTACGAACAGATCCTTTCCCGGTTGAAGAGCGCCGGATTGGATTCCATGCCGGGCGGGGGAGCGGAGATATTCCACCCCGAGGTCCGGGAGAAGATCTGCCCTGGCAAGGCCGACGCGAACCAATGGATGGAGGTCCACAAGACCGCCCACCGTCTGGGCCTGAAGACCAACGTCACCATGCTCTACGGCCATATCGAGAATTATTCCCACCGGGTGGACCATATGCGGCGGGTCAGGGAAACACAGGACGAGACGGGGGGCTTCCAGGTCTTCATTCCCCTGGCCTTTCATCCCGACCACACGGCCATGGACCATTTCGCCCGGCCCTCCGGCGTCGAGGACCTGAAGACCCTGGCGGTCGGACGGATCTATCTGGACAACTTCGCCCACATCAAGGCTTATTGGGTGACGATGGGCCCCAGGCTGGCCCAGCTTTCCCTTTCCTACGGGGTGGACGATATCGACGGGACGGTGATCGAAGAGAATATCTACCGTATGGCCGGCTCCGATACCCCGGAGGGGATGTCGGTCACGGCCTTGAAGAACCTCATTCGGGAAGCTGGACGGGTCCCCGTCGAGAGGAACTCGATATACCAGGCCGTCAAAAGAGAAGCCGCTGTGGCAACGGCAAGGTAAAAAACAATTTGAACCACCAAGGGCACCAAGTTCACCAAGAAAACCAAAAAGGAATTTGAATTCAGGATTTAATAAAATAATTGTCTTTCGGTGTTCTTGGTGCCCTTGGTGGTAAAACTTTTTTAGGTTTTTTGGTTTGAGACTTGAAAGGAAAAAAGATGACAGACACGACCCCGACTCCGCCGGCGGCCCAACCAGCCCCAGCGCCCCAGCCAACTCCGGCGCCAGTGGCGGCGCCCCCGGCGGCACCGACAGCGACGCCAGCCGCGACTCCAGTATCCGCGCCCTCCAAACCCCTGGTTTTCACCGCCAAGCCCATGAAGATCGGGGTGGTCCCTTTCCTGAACTCCCAGCCTTTGGTCTGGGGGATGAAAGACCATCACCAGCTTTTTCCCATTCCGCCCGGCAAATTGGGACAGATGCTCAAGGACGGCCAATTGGACGTGGCTATCGCACCAGTCGTCGCCTCGTTCCTCGACCCTACCTTGCAGATCGTCCCGGTGGCGGCTATCGGTAGTAAGGGCGCCATCAAGAGCGTCCGCATCCTATCCCACGGCCCCTTGGGCAATGTGGAGAGGCTTTTCGTGGATGACCGTTCCCAGACCTCGGTTTTGATGGCCAGGCTGATATTGAAACGATGGTTCGGCGTCAAGAAACTGGAAGTCAAACCGGTGGATATGGCCGCCTTCCATCCCAACCAAGCCAAGCCCTGGGAGGGCACCTTGCAATTCGGCGATATGGCCCTGATCGCCCCGCCCACCGGCATGACCGTGACCGACCTGGGGGAAGAGTGGTTCCTGCGAACCCAGAAACCCTTCATCCATGCCGTCTGGCTGGCCCGCAACGTCGAGATAGCCCGAGAGATCAAGGAAGACTTGATGGCCGCCAAGAACGAGGGGGTCAAGCATTACCAGGAGATCGTGGACCAGTACAAGGGCATCTGGGTCTTCGAACGGGCGAAGGCGAAAGAGTACCTGGAAAAGTACGTGGTCTATGAATACGGCCCGGAAGAAGTGAAAGGCCAACTGGAATTCCAGAAACTCCTGAAGGAAGAGGGGTTGATCCTTTAAAAGGCAGCCGACAGTTGACGGTCGACAGTCAACGGCTGAAAAGAAATTCTGTCGACTGTGGACTGTCAACGGTCGACTTTTTAAAAGCACAAACTCTTACCAAGAGGAAATTGAAGAAATGACAACTGCCGCTATTGATACCCTCCAAGAAAAGATCCTCGACGGCCATGTGGTCGACCAGGCGGAGGCTTTGGAGCTTTTCAACGGCTCCACCCTGAACGACCTGGGCGCCCTGGCCGATACCTTGAAGACCAGGACCAAGGGCGACAAGATCGCCACCTATCTCATCGACCGCAACATCAATTACACCAACGTCTGCGTGACCAATTGCAAGTTCTGCGCTTTCTACCGGGAGCCGGGCGATACCAAGGAAGGCTACGTCAACGAGGCGGACAAGATCATCCATAAAGTGGCCGAGGCCAAGGCTTTGGGCGCCACCCAGATCCTCTTGCAAGGCGGGCACCACCCGGACCTGAAGCTGGATTGGTACGTCAACCTGCTCTCCAAGGTCAAACAGGCCCACCCGGATATCACCATGCACGCCTTTTCGCCCCCCGAGCTGGTGCATTTTTCCGACGTCTTTAAGATGCCCGTGAAGGATATCCTCATCGAGTTCAAGAAAGCCGGGATGGATTCCATGCCGGGCGGCGGAGCGGAGATATTGGTGGATTCGGTCCGCAAAGAGATCGCGCCCCTGAAAGCCTCCACCGACGAGTGGCTGGGGGTCATGAGGGACGTCCATTCCCTCGGCATGAGGTCCACCGCCACCATGATGTTCGGGCATGTGGAGACCGTCGAGGACCGCATCGAGCATATGTTCCGGGTGAGGGAAGTGCAGGAGGATACGGGCGGGTTCCTGGGGTTCATCCCCTGGCTTTACCAGCCTGGCAACGAGAGCCTGGGGCTCAAGAGCGCCAGCGGTTTGGAATACCTCAAGACCCTGGCCCTGGCCCGGGTCATCCTCAACCATTGCCTGCCCAACCTGCAGGCTTCCTGGGTGACGCCCGGCAAGAAGATCGGCCAGCTTGGGTTGAAGTACGGCGCCAACGACCTGGGGAGTATCATGCTGGAAGAGAACGTGGTTTCCTCGACCGGGACCCATTACACGATGGAGCTGGAGGAAATGAAGAGGCTTATCCGCGAGATGGGTTTCGAGCCGCACCAGAGGGACACGAATTATCGTTTGGTGAATTAAAATCTAAGGCACAGCTAATTTAACCACCAAGGCACCAAGGGCACCAAGAAAGAAAAAAACAGAATCGGTTTTAGCTTTAAACAAAAAATATTATCTTTCGCCTTACTTGGTGCCCTTGTGCCGATTAGCAATTAAAAAATTGTGTAATCGGTACTATACCGACCTCCGTTAATATTTAATGAAGGTCGGCATGGTGGTTCAAATGGATTTTGAATTAAAAGTTTTTATGGAGGTTGATATGCAGGAATATAACGAGACGCATGCCAAGTCCGGTTTGACCGTCAAGCTGCCCAAGATCGAGACATTCCCAAACCAGTTCCAGGCCTATACCATCCGCATCGAGATACCGGAATACACGGCGGTCTGTCCCAAGACGGGTCTTCCCGATTTCGGGACCATCATCCTGGAATACGAGCCGGTGAAGGCGGTTTTAGAATTAAAATCCCTGAAGGGCTATATCCTGGCCTACCGCAATATCGGCATCTTCTATGAGAACGCGGTCAACCGCATGCTGAAGGATTTCACGGCCGCCGCCAAGCCCAAGTGGTGCCGAGTCACGGGCGAATTCGCTACTAGAGGCGGTATGCATTCCACCATCACCGCTGAATTCGGCAAAAAAACCAAGAAAAACAACTAAAACTAAAGGTGATAAAAATCACCTTATAAAAGGCCACAAAGCGGTAAACTAACAGAAATGCGCTGAAAACGTTTTCAGACTGAATTCCTGAACGCGGCGTTTGGATGGAATGGTCATGGTCCACAAAAACATTCTGATAAAAATCACCCTCCTGTGCGGTTCCTTCTTTTTTTTCTACTCCTATTCTTTCGCTAAAACCGGGCTGGAGGATTACAAGAAGGGCTACCTGCTTTATCAACAGGGTCATTACCAGGAAGCCCTCAAATATTTCTATATCGCCACCGATGAGGACATGGACTTTTGGCAGTCCTACCACATGATCGGTAATTGCTACTTCCAGCTTCGCCAGAAGGACAACGCCATCGACGCTTTCAAGGAAAGTTTACGGATCCATCCGAACAATCCTACCCTGGTCAAGAATCTCCGGGACCTGGATTCGGGCGTCTTTGAGTATCCGCTCCAGCCCCTGGATGAGGAAACGCCCCGTCAGACCCTTCCTGAACCTCCGACAATCGTGACCGAATTCGCCATGGCTCGGGTCTCGGGCTTGGGAGTCCAGTCCCCGGGAGCGGAACTGGAAACAGAGGACAGGCCCGATGATACCAACGTGAACCACAATGTCCGGGCGCCCCTCTGGATGAAGCTCAATTCCAGCTACGGGTTCGCCGGCATGGGGGACCTGAGTTCTGGAGCGGTGGCCTGGAACAAGACCATGAACCAGAACGGCACGAACGGTTACGCCATCGCCCGCAATACGGGGGTCGAATTGGGTTTGGAATCAGGCTACACCTTGGACAAGGATGACTCCCTTTCCCTGGGCGTCGATTACCTGGGAGGGGAAGGGTACTCGGCCAGTTTGGTGTCCCCCGCTAACGAGATCCTCCAGGCCATCAACCCCGCGACCTATTCGCTGAGCGTGAACTATTACCGTTACCTCACCTCGGGCAATAACCGTCTCTTCGTCATGGGAGGCATGGGCTATTACATGAGCATGGTGAGTTATTTCGAATCCGGGCCGGGCCAGCCCATCTCGGGGAACTTCAATGGGGGGAACCTGGGAGGCACGGTTGGGGTTGGTAACGAGTGGTACTTCTCGAAGGCGGTCGGCATCGAGCTCTCGGGCCGGATGCGTTTCGCCAACATCTCCCACATCCAGGGGGAAGCCACGGGCCTTCCGGCCGGGTCCAGCGGCACGGCCGCCCTGGCCATCCTGAAGAACGGGACCCTGGGGGTCCAGAACACCCAGACCATCGGGCAGAACGGCAACAGCGCCTACGCCTCCATCGACTACACGGGTTTCGACCTGAAGCTGGCGATGGACATTTACCCCTTCTGACCAAAGGTCTAAAAAGGGAACCTTGAATTGTTTTTAGTCCCGAACCCGGACCTGCCTTTTCCTTTGATTAAACCAACTCCCTTCGAAAAACCATATAACAAAGCTCCAAATAGGTCTGGTGGTTAATTCCGCCTTTTCGGCTATAATCCCACCCATCTTTTCCAAGGAGCAGGTGCATGGACATCAAGACCGAATGGACCACCAATACTTTCGGCCACGTTTACAAGGGCCGTTCTCTCTATAAAGGGAAGACGCCATTCCAAACGATGGAGATCTTCGAGAACGAGACCTACGGAACCCTCCTGTTCCTGGACGGCAAGATCCAGATCAGCCGCGGGGACGAGAACCGCTACCACCAGTACCTGGTGTCCGCGCCCCTTCTGGCGTTGGACAAACCCAAGAGCGTCTGCGTCATCGGCGGGGGCGATTGTTTCGCCATCGAGGAAGCGGTCAAGTTCAAGAGCCTGGAACGCATCCTCATGATCGAGATCGACAAAGGCGTGGTGGATTTCTGCCGCAAGAAATACCCGGAGATCGAGAAGTGCCTGAGGGATAAAAGGGTGGAGATCATCTACCAGGACGCCAGGCAATGGCTGGAAGAGAACCGCGAAACTTTCGACGTGCTCATCATCGACCTGACCGAGCCCCATGGCCCCTCCAAGATGCTCTACACCCAGGAGTTCTACCGGTTGTGCAAGAAAAGGATCAATCCGAAGGGGATCGTCTCGATCCACACGGATAATTATTTCCTCTTTCCTGATTCCTTCGCGACCATCTATAAGACCTTCCACTCGGTCTTCCCGAATATCCTTACCGCGCGGGTGGACATGCCCTGTTTCGGAATGGGGTGGACCTACCGCATCGCTTCCGCCAAGCCCATTTCCCTCAAAAAGATGGACTCTAATATCAAAGCCATGGCCAAAAAAGGAGTCCATTTCGACTATTTCACGCCCTCGGTCTATCTGATGGAACCGACCAATGAGGAATTGAATGTACTCAAGAAAAAGGGCCGTCTCTCGACCGATCGAAAACCCTTCGATAAGTTCGAGGAGATGGAAGAGTACGTCACGAAATAAAGCTGGAATTCTACGGTCTTTTCTTCGGCCATCCACTGCGCCTTGGGATAATGGGATTTGGTAAGTGATTTACCGATAACCCGAATTATCCTCTCGCCCCATTCCCGCCTTGTTACAATGAACCCAGGTTATATCTCGGAAGCCAAGAGGGAGATCCAATGAAAAACGTTTTGAGCCTTCTGATCTGCGTCATCATGCTGGGCCTGCCGATGTCGGGTTGCTACACCATGAACCACACGGTTGGGATGGGCGGGGCGGATGGCAATGAGGTCGCCAGCGACCGCCAATGGTACATCTTGTGGGGATTGGTCCCCATAACGAACGTGGATGGAGGTCAATTGGCCAAGAGCAAGGGTTTGACGACCAATTATACGGTCCAGACCCAGATGTCCTTCCTGGATTGCATCCTTAACTTCATCACCGGCATCGTGTCGGTTTCGGGCCAAACGGTGAAGGTTTTCGCGCCAGCGGGGGTTTCCGCGGGCTCGCCCGCCGCGCCATCCGGAAATTCCCTGGCCTTGGCCAACCAGGCCCTGGCCAACAAGGATTACAACGGGGCCCTGCAGAATTATCAGGCCGCCGCCAACGCGAACCCCAATTCCTCCGCCGCTTATCAGGGGATGGGGACCTGCTATTATTACATGGGTCAGAAGGCCCAGGCCTTGAGCGCCTATCAAAAAGCCCTGGCCTTGAGCCCGGGCAATACCCAGCTATCCGCTTTCGTTCAAGCCTTGAGCCATTGAGACGACGGATAGGCTGATCGAAGTTTTTTGAAAAGGATATAAAAAAACCCCCGCTCCAGGATGGAGCGGGGGTTTTTGTTTTTAGGGACCGAAAAGAACTCTATAACTTGAGATGTTTCCGGATGTCGGAAGCGATGACTTCCACGTTGAGGACCTCGTAACAACGGATGTCCTTGCAGGTCTTGGCCATCTTGTTCATGCAGGTGATGTTGCGGCAAGGACTCTCTGAGACGTAACAGCGGGAAGGGACGTCCTGGTTGGCGGCGGGATAGAGAGGATCGGTGGAATCGTAACCCGACATCCGAGAATTGGTCGCCCCGAAAATGGAGACCACGAAGGTCTTGTTGCTGAAGGGATGCTTTCCGGACTTCGAGACTTTTCTCGCGGCGGCCATATGCAAGGGGCCCGTGTCCCCGGAGATGAACACGTCGGCGTGGTCGATCAAGGCGGCGTAGCCGTCCAGGGAAACCGAAGTGGGGACCACCGTTATCTTGGCCTTTTCGGCGTCCGTCAATTTCTCCAGCAGTTTCTTCTCGATGTCCTTGGCGGTGAAACCCGAGCCCAGCAGTAAATGGATGGGCATGGCGAGTAGGGACCTCAAAAGCTCCAGTTGTTTCTCGAAAGGGATACGGTTGTAGACCGAGGCGGTATCGGGATTCAAGAAGACCAGGGGTTTGTCCTGGGGGACTTTCGTTCCTTGGATGAAGGAATCGGCTTCCGAGATGGCTTTGTCCGAGAGGGTAATGGCAACGCCCTTGAAGGGGCCGGGTCTTTTTTGCTCCATCACTTTTGATAAGACGCCGGCCGGAAGGCCGTAAGACTGGTACATGAAATGGCAGGTGCCGGTCTTGTCCATCAGGTTGCGGAGGATCTGGGCGGCGGCGGTCATCATGTTCAGGACCTTTTGTCCCTTGGGGAAGAGGCGGCCATCCTCGAAGAAAGGGCAACAGTTCAGGCAAAGGTCATATTGGTTCTCTGCGACCAATTTCTGGACGCTGACCAGGTCGTTTTCGTTGGGATATTGGCCGCCGGTGAAAACCGGGTAGAGGTTGGTGATGTCCGGGTTGCCCTCGAAGAAACAGGCCACCTCCCGCTTGATGACGTAATCGATACGGGCCTCAGGGAAGAAGTCCCGGAAGGCCACCACGGCCCCATAGGCCAGGATGGCGTCCCCGATATGGATGTCGGAGATGACCAGGATCCGCTTGAAGTTCTTCGCGTCCTTGACGGTCCTAAGGTTCCGCCGGAAGACTTCCTTGACCAAAAGGGAGTGGCCCAGAAGAGGGACGAGGGTATGGTCGAAGAACCAGGCTCCCCCGCGGGGAAACCATTCGGTCAACCGGCTGGTGTAATGGAATATCTTTTTTGAAAGTTCATTATCAAGCATGGCGAAGGTACTTTATTCGACCATCCCCGGAGAATCAATCAGAACCAACGGATTGAGGTTGGAAAAGGTCCGAATGGCCCTTTTGTCTTGCTAAGGTGCCTGTTAATCTAGGGCCATGAACCAGCGCCTGATCCTATTCGCCAAGACCATCCTAACCATGGACCGTCCCAAGCCCATTGAGGACGGTTTTGTCATCATCCAGGGACATCGGATCCTGCAGGTGGGCAAACGTAAGGACCTTTTTTTCCTGCCTTCTTCCCGGATGCTGGACCTGGGGGATACCATCCTGATGCCCGGCTTGATCAACGCCCATTGCCACCTGGATTACACCACCTTCAAAGGGAAAGTCCCCTTCCGGGGCGGTTTCCGGGAATGGCTGACCCAGATGGCGGTCCGTTCCCGTAATACCCCTCCCGCCGAGTTTCGGCGGTCCATCGAGAAGGGAATCCAGGAAAGCCTGGGCTTCGGCACGACCACCTTATGCGACGTGGCCACGACCTGGGAAAGTCCGGCCCTGCTGGAACGCTCGGGGCTGCGTTCCTTTGTGTTCCTGGAAATGATCGACCTGGACCAATCCTCCCCCAAGCAATATTGGAAGCATTTTCAGGACCGCCTTCGGTCGGCCCTCCCCGATGAGTCCCCGGTCTTCCGTTGGGGCCTGAGCCCCCATACCCCATTCACCGTTTCCAAGGAATTGTTCCAGTTGTCGGGCCATTATTTGGATTCCCATCGGGATGTGCTGACCATGGTCCACATGGCGGAGAGCCGGGAGGAAGCGGGCTACTTCAAGACAGGAAGAGGGCCCATGGCGGACAGGATCAGCGCCCTCAATCCGGCCTGGACCTTGCCCCGCGCGACCACCCCGGTCCAATACCTGAACGGCTGCGGATGGCTGCCCAAGCTGAACTTGGGGGTGCACCTGAACCTGGTGGACGGGAAAGACCTGTCCCTCTTGGCCAAGAACCGCATCACGGTGGTCCATTGTCCCGGCAGCCATGAGTTTTTCGGCCACCCGGCTTTCCCCTATGGAAGGATGAAAAAGCACCGCATCCCCGTGTGCCTGGGAACGGACAGCTTGGCCAGCAACCAATCCCTCTCCCTGTTCCGGGAGATGCGCTTGTTCCAAAAGAAACATCCGGAAGTTTCTTCCCATGAGGTGCTCTCCATGGCGACCGTCAAGCCGGCCCAGGCCCTGGGGTTGGGGAAGCAGTTGGGGCAGATCCGCCCTGGCTTCCTGGCCGATATGGTTGGGATCCCCATGCCCAAAAAGACCCGCGCTCCCCGCTCTTCCTATGAGCAGGCGGTCGGATATAAAGGAACGGTCACTTTTGCCATGATCCATGGGGAGCTCAAGCTAAGGCTTACCGTTTGATCCAGGCCTTGGAATCCATGGTTTTTTAAGTCATTCCAGCCCGTTTCAGCCTTGACACAAGGATCAAAACCCTTATAATTCAACCCCTTGTTAAAAATAAGTACAGAAGGGTGCCTGGTAAACGCAAATGCAAAAGACTTACTTGCCGACAACAAAAGACATCAACCGTAAATGGTGGATCGTGGACGCCAAGGATATGGTCCTGGGACGTTTGACTTCCCAAGTGGCCGCCATCCTTCGCGGGAAACACAAGACCAACTTCACTCCCCATGTCGAGAACGGGGACCACGTGGTCATTATCAACGCCGAGAAGATCGTCCTGACCGGGAAGAAATGGGATACCAAAGCCCATTACCGCACCTCGGGACGCCCGGGCGGATTGTCCAAAGAGGAATACATCATCCTCCGCGACACGAAACCCGAAAGGATCCTGGAGTACGCCATCCGCGGGATGCTGCCCAAGACCTCGCAGGGCGACAAGATGTTCGGAAGGGTGAATATCTACAAAGGCGATACCCACCCCCATTCAGCCCAGATGCCCAAGCCGCTCAACCTGCCTTATAAAGCCAATCGAGGAGACGCCTAGTGCCAGCGACGAAAGAACAATTCGCAGCGACCGGCCGCCGGAAGACCTCCGTCGCCCGTGTGATCTTGAAACCCGGAAAGGGCCTGTTCACGGTGAACGGCCTGCCGGTGGAGAAATTCTTCCCCGAGATGAAACTCTCGACGGTCCGCAGTCCTTTGGAGACCGTCTCGGCCCTGAACAAATTCGACGTGTCCGCCATCCTTTCGGGCGGCGGCGTGACGGGACAGGCCGAAGCCCTGCGCCACGGCATCGCCCGCGCCTTGCTCAAGGTGGACAGCGAGATGCGCAAACCGCTGAAAGCGGCCGGCTTCCTCACGCGCGATCCGCGCATGGTCGAACGCAAGAAATACGGGCGGAAGAAAGCCCGCAAACGCTTCCAGTTCTCGAAACGCTAACCTTTCGTTTCTCCTGGTCGCCGGTTGGTCTTCATCCCACGTTCCCTTCGGGGAGCGTGGGATTTTTTTTGCCGTAGGGTAAGGATGGAATTTTCCAGGTCGTGAATAAGACCGGAAACGATCGTCGAGTACAAGCGAGTATCCCGTGACCCATAAACCCCAGAACAGCCCCAAGCTGGCCGTGAACGCCCTGGTCTTCAACGAGAAGGGCGAGGTGCTCCTGGCCAAGAGGACGGACAACGGGTTATGGTGCGTCCCCGGAGGCCACATGGAACTGGGGGAGACCCTGGCCCAGGCTTGCGTCCGGGAATTGTTAGAGGAAACGGGGCTCCAGGCCCAGGTGGTCAAACTGGTGGGCGTCTATTCGGACACGGAAAATTCCCTGCACATCCGCCAGGGTTTGGAATGGCACACGGTGCGGGTTTCCTTTTTGTGCAAAATCACCGGTGGTACAATAACCCCCAGCGAAGAGACGAGCGAGATCCGTTATTTCGACGTGAAGAACCTGCCCGAGCTCATCACGGACCACCGCAAACGCATCCAGGACGCGGTCTTGGCCCAGGCCCAGGCGGTCATCTCCTGAAGGGAAAGAAAAGAGGAAACATGCCGCAAGGACCCAAGAAGCGAATCGTCCGCAAGGCCAAGCCGAAGAACGGGCATATCAATCCATTCATCGCCAACGATTTCAAGGACCAGGATACCTGGCGGATGTTCCGCATCATCTCCGAGTTCGTGGAAGGTTTCGAGGCGCTTCGGGGCATCCGGCCCGCCGTGACCCTGTTCGGCTCGGCCCGGTCCCTGCTCAACTCCAAGGATTACCGCCTTGCCCGGGAAACGGCCAAACGGCTTTCCAAAAAGGGATTCACCATCGTTACCGGCGGGGGACCGGGGGTCATGGAAGCCGCCAATCACGGCGCCCACGACGCGGGCGGACGGTCGGTGGGCTGCAACATCGAACTGCCCTTCGAGCAGAAATCCAACCCTTACGTGAACCTGCCCATCAATTTCCATTACTTCTTCATCCGCAAGGTCATGTTCCTCCGTTACGCCTCGGCGGTGGTGGTATTACCGGGCGGGTTCGGGACCATGGACGAGCTGTTCGAGACCCTGACGCTGGTCCAGACCCATAAGATCGACCCATTCCCCATCATCCTGATGGACCGGAAATACTGGTCCGGTCTCATGGACTGGATCAAGGGGACCCTTTTGGCCGACCGGAAATACATCGAAAAGACCGACATGAACATCTTCCATGTGGTAGACAAGCCGGAAGAGGCCGTCAAGATCATCACGGATTATTACCGCTATAAAAAGCTGTATTGAGCTTTCATGCGCCAGATGTCCAGGCTCCCGCTCCCGGCCCTCGCTATCCTTCTCGGGACGGCTTGCCCCGCCTTCGCCGGGTTCCAGTTCCTGGACCTTTCCCAGGCCGCTAACCGGGGGTTGGAAGAGTCCTTCGACGAGACAGTCCCTGGGGTCACCGACCTGAAGGGAAAGAACGGCCTGAAGGATTTCCCGGTGGGTCAAAGGGAATTCCGGGGCATCCCCTTCAAGGTCCTGGACCCCGCCCAACATCAAGGCCATTCCTTCATCGCGCTCAAAGGCCGAGCCAAACCCGATTTTCCTCAAGGAGTTTCCATCCCCGCCGGAGGCCTCAAGGCGGCCGAGCTTTTCTTCCTCCATACCTGCCGGTGGGGCGGGACCGCCTCCAACGTGACCGTGGCTGAGTACGACGTCGTTTACGAGGACGGCCAGGTGGCGGTCATCCCTTTAAGGGTGGGTGTGGAGCTGGAAAATTTCTGGGGGGCGGACGATACGCCAACCAGTCCTTTGGCCTGGTGGCACCCCCTCAAGAACGCCGGAATGGGAGTGAACCTGTTCCCCTGGAAGAATCCCCGGCCCGCGGTGGGCATCCAGTCCATACTGTTCAAATCCATGGCTAAAATGCCAGTCCCCATCCTCTTCGCCATTACGGCCTCCGACCAGGAGGTATCCCCATCCCTGGTGTCCCCTAAGCTGGAAAAGACGGTCCAGACCGACACCCAGGGCTGGTTCGCCCTTTCCTCGGCTTCCTCATCCATTCAAGGAACGGCGCTGGATATGAGCGCCAGGTTGGACGCTCCCGCGGGAAAACATGGCGCCGTCACGATCCAGGGAGACCAGATCTTCTTCGAGGACGGAACACCAGCCAGGTTCTGGGGAACGAGGCTGGCGGGTGATTGGGAAAGTTGGGATAAAGAACAAATGGAGAAGGCCATTAGCGAGTTGGCTTCCCAAGGCAACAATCTGGTCGTGGTCAATTTTCCAGAAGCTAACGACACCAATGGTCTAAAAAATATGGCCTCGCTCGTCGAAGCGCTTAAATCCAAGGGCATCTATACCTGTTGGGAGAATACTCCCACCCCCGCGGCCACGGTGACCCAGACGGAGAAACCAATTCCGAACGATCCCGCGGTGATCCCGGCGGGCTTATTCAACTTCGCTGAAGATTCTTGGGCTGCCTCGCTGACGGCGGGCAATAATATCATCGGGTTCGATGATTCTCCCATGGTGCTCGACCCGGGCCGAAGCCTTCCATTTCAATTGGCCCGGAAGAGGACTTTGGGGAACCCGGTTGTTGTTCATTGGAACGCTGGCTGGCCCAATGAATATTCCGCCGAGATACCCCTGATCCTCTCTGCTTACTCAACCTTCGAGGGTTATCAGGCTTCCGTCGGTCAGGAATTCAGCGCTTTAGAAGGAGCGACGGTCATCGGACCAGGTATGGACCTGGCGGACAATCCCCTCTGGTCCATCCAATGGCCCATAGCCGCCCTGGCTTATATAAGGGGAGACTTGAAAGAAGGCCGGCTGTTCGTGGAAGACAGCGGCAAAAAAAACACCGACGATGGAACCACTGAAATGCTGAAGACCCTGGCCCACCGTTCGGGCCTGGCCAATGGCAAGACTGGTTACCGAACGGATGTGAGCGGGGAACTGAAGGCGAAGATCCAACCCAAATTGAAGACCTTGGTTTCCGACTCGGGTCAGATCACCTGGCAGGGGAACGTGGGGGTGGTCAAGATCGAGGCGCCCAGGTTCCAGGCCTTGAATGGATTCCTTAGCCATCGAAAATTCAATAACAAGGCCTGGAGCGTGGAAACCCCCAATTCCTTCGGGTCCCTTTCCATGATCTCCCTCACTCCCCAGGCCCTTTCCTTTTCCGACCATATCCTGGTGACGGGCGTGACCAGGGCGGAAAATACGGGGATGACCTACAACCAGGCGAAAACCAAAATAGTCTCGATGGGGACAGGTCTGGTGTTGGTGGAGCCATTGAAGGCCAAGTTCGTTCTCTACCGTTTCAAGAAGGACCCCAAGCTAAAAGTGAGGGCCTTGGACCAAAATGGAAAGCCCCTAAAAGTTCCTGTAACATACCGTTGGGTCGGTCAGAACTTGAGTTTTTCCTGGGTCACCCCGGCTTTTTATCTGGAAATCTTCAAAAAATAACTTTTCTCAACTTCTTTTACTAAAAATCGGCCTTTTTTCCAAAGAACCGTCTAAACAATAATAAGCACAATAAAATAATCAAAACTAAAAACGATTTAATGTTTTGGCTTGACTCCATGGTCCTAGAGCTTTATCGTTTTAATAATAATTTCTAAGGAACATTTCATTTATGGTCAAAAACGAACGTAAACCAGATGAAAGACGTCGGCATCATAGGACCAAGTTTCACGAAAAAGTCACCGTTCACCACGTGACCGAGTCCAAATCAGGCAATGTGTTCGAAGTTCAAGGTAACCCATTAACCACTAAAGCCCTGGATGTCAGCGAAGGAGGCATCCGGTTAGAACTGGGCGAGACCAAGCTTCCTACCTCCATCCTGAAACTCAACTTCAAAGTCAACAAAGACAAGACGGTGGATGTGTACAGTAAGTTGGCCTGGGCAGGCGATGGGGCCTGTGGTCTGCAGTTCATCGTCCTGGACGAGGAAGTCCGCAAGATCATCAAGAGTCTGGTCGATAAAGCGGTTGGGGAATAGTAAAGACTCAGAGTCCCCGATCCATTCATCTCAACTCGTTCAATTCTTCGACTTTAATGGCTGGTAATTAGAGCGTCTTTATAAGAAAATCCACATCCCGTTGGCCATGAGGCCCGCGGGATTTTTTATTTCACCCGACCCGGATGGACATGAAAAGAACCTATCACGACCTGAACGACGAACAGCTGGAGGCCATGACCCACGATAAGGGCCCGGCCTTGATCCTGGCCGGCGCCGGTTCGGGCAAGACCCGGGTGGTCACCTACCGAATCATCCGACTCATGGAAGAAAGGGGCATCCTTCCTTTCCATATGCTCGCCGTCACCTTCACCAACAAAGCGGCCCAGGAAATGCGCGACCGGGTGGCCAACCTGGCAGGCAACGCGAAGTCTAAGGAACTTCTCATCGGCACCTTCCATTCCCTCTGCCTGCGTATCCTGAAGGTCCACGCCCCCATCCTGGGGTATAAGCCGGGTTTCACCATTTATGACGACTCGGACCAGAAGGCCCTCATCAAGGAATGTCTCTGGGACCTGAAGTTCGACGAGAAACAGGTCCACCCCAACGCGGTCCATTCCCACATCAGCGCCGCCAAGAACGAGCTCTTGACCCCCAAACAATATCCTGAAGTGGCGGTGGGACATTTCCAGGAGAAGGTGGCCCTCCTCTATCCCCTCTATCAGACCAAGCTCAAAGAGAACAACGCCATGGATTTCGACGACCTGCTCTTCAACGGGGTCAACATCCTTAGGGACAACCCGCAAGTGCTGGAGGAATACCGCAAGAGGTTCCAGTACATCGCTGTGGACGAGTACCAGGACATCAATACCGCCCAGTACCAGCTCATCTCCATGATCGCTCATCCCCTGAACAACCTATGTGTGGTAGGGGACCCGGACCAATCCATCTATGGATGGAGGGGCGCGGACATCCGAAATATCCTCAAGTTCGAGCACGATTTCCCGGGCGCCAAGATCTTCAAACTCCAGCAGAATTACCGCTCTACCAAGTCCATCATCCTGGCGGCCCAGGCGGTCATCCGAAACAATTCCCAGCGCAAGGAAAAGGAGCTTTTTTCCCTGCGTGAAACCGGGGAGGTACCCACCTATTACCAGGCCGAAGACGACAAGGACGAGGCCGAGTTCGTGCTCAAGACCATCTACGAGCGGTTGGGGGAGCCGGGCCGGTCCTACCGCCACGTGGCCATCCTTTACCGCACCAACGCCCAGTCCCGGGTGCTGGAAGACGCCTGCCGCCGCCACAATATCCCCTACATCATCGTGGGGGGCCTGAAGTTCTACGACCGCAAGGAAGTGAAGGATATGCTGGCCTACTTCCACGTCCTGGTGAACCCCCAGGACTCGGTTTCCCTTCGCCGCATGATCAACGTGCCTATCCGGGGCATTGGCAGTGGTACGGTCGCCAAGATCGAGGAATACTCCAAAAAGCAGGACCTGACCCTTCTGGACGGGGTCCGGCAAGCTGCGGTGAGCGGGGAATTCCCCAAGAAGGCCTCCCTGGCCTTGGCCAACTTCGTGACAATGATGGATGGTTTGATCGCCGAAAGGGACCTGACCAAACCCTCCGAATTCGTCCGAAAGGTGCTGGAGCGTTCGGGCTATCTGACCGACCTGGCGGCGGATGACACCTTGGAATCCAAGATGCGGGCGGAGAACCTGAAGGAATTGGTGAACTCGGTGGCGGACTACGAAAGTACCGCCGAAACCCCCACCCTGGGCGGGTATCTGGACCAAGTCTCCCTGGTGGCGGATGTGGATAAGCTGGAGGACAAAAAGAACTGTGTGACCCTGATGACCATGCACAACGCCAAGGGCCTGGAATTTCCCATCGTATTCATCACCGGCATGGAAGAGGGTCTCTTCCCCCACAACAATTCCATGGAGCAGGACAAGGACGTCCAAGAAGAACGCAGGCTCTGTTATGTGGGCATGACCCGGGCCAGGGATATCCTCTATCTCACGGGCGCTGCCTGCCGCTATGTCTACGGGACGCCCCAGTGGCGGTCGCCCTCCCGGTTCCTATCCGAGATCCCCAAGGACATGATCCAGGTCACGGGCAAGGCCGCCCGCATCGTGGCCACCGAGGGCGGGCTCTACGAGGTCGCCGACCCCAAGAAGGATTTCGACGAGCTCAAGGACCCGGAATGGGACGAGGACGGCGTGGCGCCTTACGCCCTGGGGGATACGGTCCGGCACAAGAAGTTCGGCAAGGGCATGGTCATTTCCCTGATGGGCGCGGGGGACGACCTGAAGGTGACGGTCTCTTTCCCCAATCACGGCAAGAAACAGCTATTGGCCAAGCTGGCCAACCTGGTCAAGGTCGACTGATCCAATAAACCGGTTCCCATCATGGACATTATTTTCAGCGTTACGGGATTATGGTATGGTTAGGGCATGGAAAAATTAAGACTATATTTGGATACGACGGTATGGAATTTCGCTTTCGCGGATGATGCCCCCGCGTATCAAGCCGATACTTTGGAATTTTTCTAAAAAAGTCCGATTGGGTTTGTTCGAGATCTTTTATTCGGAAGCGGTCGAAAGGGAAGTGATGGCGGCGCCGGTTTTACGCCGTCGGTCGATCGAAAAACTGCTTGAGGAAATCGCTCCGCAAAGATTGGAACTTAAACCCGAAATCGACTTATTGGCCGAGGCGTACTTAAAAAGCGCCGTTCTTCCCAAGAGAAGCCGTTTGGACGCTTTTCACGTGGCTTACGCGACGGTTTATCAAATGGACGCCCTTGTAGGCTGGAATTTCCGGCATTTAGCCAATGTAAACCGGCGGAAACGGGTCATGGCCTTGAACATTGAAAAGGGCTATAATTTTCCTGTGGAATTGGTAACGCCGTTGGAGGTTTTGAGTGATGAAAAGGATTAAATACAAGGAACCCAAAAGCCTTTTGGAAGTCCGGGCATGGAAGCTCAAAGTGTCCAAAGAAATAGACAGGCTAGGTGTTCTCGAATTTCATAAGCGTTCTGAAACCATTGGAAAAGAATTGAGAGAACGGATCGAGAAACATCGGCAGGAAAAGCTTGCCGGGAAAAAATAAGAACCTGCCTTTGCCATTTTGAATCGATAAGACCCCGAATGCCTGGATGAGGCTTTCGGGGTTCTTTTTTTTGCCCTATCAACTTGCCATGGATGGGCCGCCTATGGTTAAAGGGACGCGGATTCCCTTTATGACGTGAAGAACTATTCCCTAGCCTTCCGCCGGGTGAAAAGGTTGAGCTTTTTTCCTACTTCTGGCAAGATATCCATCCTTGAACGACCCCATGGAGACCTTTCGTGAGCCTATCTGAAAAAGACGTCCAATATGTCGCCAAACTCTCCCGCCTGGAAGTGACCGAGGCGGAAGTGGCCAAGTACACCCAGCAACTGGGCTCCATCCTCCAATATGTGGATCAGCTCAACCAGCTGGACACCGCCAATGTGGAACCCCTGACCCATCCGCTGGATATGAAGAACGTCTTCCGTCCCGATGTGCCCAAGCCTTCCCTGACGCAGAAAGAAGTGCTTTCCAACGGGCCCGATGTCCAAAGCGGTCATTTCAAAGTCCCGAAGATCATGTAAGGCTTTCACCACGGAGACACGGAGACACAGCTAAGACTTTTTACCACGGAGTCACACAGAGTCACACGGAGTAAGGATTAGATTTTAAAAATAAATACTCTGTAAGTCTGATTGAAATGACGACTCAAATGTTTGGGTCGGATTTGAACAAAAAGATGCTTTACTCTGTGAAACTCTGAGCGACTCTGTGGTTCAAATATTTGGGATTTGTTGGAACGAAGAAAACTTTTAACCCTGTGTTTCAAAGGTATTGAATGGAACTGTACCAAAAAACCATCCACGAAATTTCCGCCGACCTCAAGGCCAAGAAGGTCTCCTCGGTCGAGTTGACCAAGGCTGTTTTCAGCCACCTGGAAGGGGTGGAACCCAAGGTCCAAGCCTTCATCACCCTCACCCAGGATGTCGCCCTGGCCCAAGCCGCCGAGGCCGACAAACGCCTGGCGTCGGGCAAGGATGTCACCCTCCTGACCGGTGTGCCCCTGGGAATCAAGGACCTGCTCTGCACCAAGGGCGTTCGGACCACCTGCGGGTCCAAGATGCTGGAGAATTTCGTTCCTCCCTATGACGCCACGGTGGTGGAAAAGCTCAACGCCGAGGGCGCGGTGATGGTGGGCAAGACCAACATGGACGAGTACGCCATGGGTTCTTCCACCGAGACTTCCTATTACAAGAAGACCAAGAACCCATGGAACCTGGCCTGCGTGCCGGGCGGGTCCTCGGGTGGGTCCGCCGCCTGCGTTTCAGCCGACGAGGTTTTCGCCTCCCTGGGGTCCGATACGGGCGGTTCCATCCGCCAGCCCGCCGCCCTTTGCGGCATCGTGGGGCTCAAGCCCACCTATGGCCGGGTTTCCCGCTACGGCCTCATCGCTTTCGCCTCCTCCCTGGACCAGATCGGTCCCTTCGGCAAGGATGTTGAGGATTGCGCCATCATGATGAAGGCCATCGCCGGCCATGACCCGAAGGATTCCACATCCGCCGATATCCCTGTGGCCGATTACGTGGCCGATTGCAAGAAGGGCGTGAAAGGCCTGAAAGTCGGTATCCCCAAGGAATTTTTCCCCGATGGTTTGAACAAGGAAGTGGCCGATTCGGTCAAGAAGGCCATCGCGGAGCTTGAAAAGCAGGGCGCTAAGGTCGAGGAAGTGTCCCTTCCGGCCTCGCCCTACGCCCTGGCCGCCTATTACATCCTGGCCCCCTCGGAAGCCTCTTCCAACCTGGCCCGCTATGATGGCGTGCGCTACGGATTGAGGGTGCCGGGCGAGAACATCGTGGAGATGTATTCCAAGACCCGGGCCGCTGGTTTTGGCCCGGAAGTGAAACGCCGCATCATGCTGGGCACCTACGCCCTTTCCTCCGGTTATTACGACGCTTACTATTTGAAAGCCCTGAAGGTCCGCCGGCTCATCAAGCAGGACTACGACAAGGCATTTGAAAAGGTGGATGTCATCGCCACCCCCACCGCCCCCAACCCGGCCTTCAAGTTCGGGGAAAAGACGGGCGACCCCCTTTCCATGTACCTGGAAGATGTCTTCACTGTTTCCATCAACATCACCGGTCTTCCCGGGCTGTCCCTGCCTTGCGGTTTCTCCAAGACGGGTCTGCCCATCGGCTTGCAATTGATCGGAAAGCCCTTTGACGAGGCAACACTATTGAGGACGGCTTACGCCTATGAACAGGCGACCGACTGGCACAAACAAAAACCAACTTTGAAAGAAAGTTAGGCGACCATGGCGATCGAATACGAACCGGTCATAGGGCTTGAGGTCCACGTCGAATTAAAGACGAAGACCAAGCTTTTCTGCGGCTGCTCCACGGTGTTCGGCAACGAGTCCAACACCCAGGTCTGCCCCGTGTGCTTAGGCCTGCCCGGCACCCTCCCGGTCATGAACGAAAAGGCCGTGGAATTCGCCGTCAAGATCGGTCACGCTCTCAACTGCTCCATTTCCCCCTACTCCAAGATGGACCGAAAGAATTACTACTACCCGGACCTGCCCAAGGCCTACCAGATCTCCCAGTACGATAAACCCCTCAATGTGAACGGCTACCTGGACATCACCACGAAGGAAGGGACCAAGCGGATCGGTATCACCCGGGCCCATATGGAAGAGGACGCGGGCAAACTGGTGCACGCCGGTGGTAAGGCGGGCCGCCTGGATTCGTCCGATTATTCCCTGGCCGACTACAACCGGGGCGGCATTCCGTTGGTGGAGATCGTTTCCGAACCCGACATCCGAAGCGCCGAGGAAGCTTACGCCTACCTGACCGCCCTGAAGAACATCCTCCTCTATATAGAGGTGTCCGATTGCAACATGGAGGAAGGCTCGCTTCGCTGTGATGCCAACGTGTCGGTGAGGCCCAAGGGCCGGGCGGAGTTCGGCACCAAGGCCGAGATCAAGAACATGAACAGCTTCCGTTTCGCCAAGCAGGCCATGGAATACGAGATCAAGCGCCAGGTCGCCCTGCTGGAAAAGGGCGAAAGGGTCATCCAGGAATCACGCCTTTGGGATGTCACCGAGAACAAGACCAAGCCCATGCGCTCCAAGGAAGAAGCCCACGATTACCGCTATTTCCCTGAGCCGGACCTGGTCCCCATCATCCTTCCGGCCGATTATGTCAAGAAGATCAAGGACAGCCTGCCCGAACTGCCGGCCGCCAAACAAAGCCGGTTCATGACCCAGTATGGTTTGACCGCCTATGACGCGTCGGTCCTGACCGCTGAGAGGGAACTGGCCGATTGGTTCGAGGAAGGGGCGAAACATGCCAAGAGCCCCAAGGGCCTGGCCAACTGGATCATGGGGGACATGGCCGCCAAGATGAAGGAACAAGGGGTCGAGTTGAAGGGCCTCAAGTTCGACCAGAAGAAACTGGGCGAATTGGTGGACCTCATCGAGGCCGGAACCATCAACTCCAAACAAGCCAAGGAAGTCTTCATCGAGCTGTTCGACTCCGGCGCCTCGCCGGCTGAGGTGGTGAAATCCCGAGGGATGGTCCAGGTATCCGACCCTAAGGTCATTGAGACGGCGGTCGAGAAGGTTCTGGCCGAGAACCCCAGCGTGGTGGCCGACTACAAGGGCGGCAAACAGGGCGTCATCGGCTTCCTGGTGGGCAAGGTCATGCAGGCCAGCCAGGGCAAGGCCAATCCCAAATTGGTGAACGAGATCCTGAAGAAAAAGTTAGGATAAGACTCCTGAGCCTGGATTTGTCCTTCCTGTTTTAAAGATCCACCCAAACATCAATAAAATTAGTTGCTGTAGTTTGTCTATCTGTCATTGCGAGGAGCGTCGTTTCATTGGTTTTAGCGACGCGGCAACCTCAGTTCATGGGTTCTAAATAGGCCTTGTCTTGACAGGAAAAGCCATTTGTAATACGTTGTATTACAAGGAGCTTTTCATGAAACAGACCATCACCGTTCGAATATCCAAAGAACTTGGCGACCAGATCGAGAAGATCACGAAATATGAGCATGTCCCCGTGAGCGACCTGGTGCGGGAATCCCTTCAACGTTATGTCACTCTCCGTCGTTTCCGCCAGCTTCGTGCCAAGACCCTCCCCTTCGCGGAAGCCCAGGGTTTGTTGACCGATGAGGATGTGTTCAAGGCCTTGAAGTGAGGGTTGTTTTAGACGCGAATGTCGTCATCGCCGCCTTCGCTTCCCATGGGCTTTGTGACGAGATCTTCGAGATCTGCGTGGAAAATCATGAAATCATTTGGAGCGAACATCTTTTAGAAGAGATACGGATGGGTTTTACCCGGAAGCTGAAGATGCCCAAGTCGCTGGTCGAAAATGATCTGCTGTTGATCAAGTCGTCAGGACGATTGGAAGTACCCGTTCAGGTGCCGCGCCATTCCTGTCGAGACCCGAAAGACCTTCCGGTTTTAGGCCTGGCGGCAGCGACGGGCGCGGATTTTATCATTACAGGGGATGAGGATCTGTTGGTCCTCAAGAAGTTCAAGAAAACCAGTATCGTCTCGCCCAGAGGTTTCTGGGTCATTTTAAAAGATATCAAAGGCCATAAAAAACAATGAGTCCCATCGGGTTCGGTCCCTCCGACGTCAATAATCCCCATAACCTTCACTACACCCATGTGCCGGAAAGTTTTTGGATGTCCAAGGTCCTCATCTTCGATTTCGACTGGATCGTCCGGGAAGTGGCCAACGCCAAAAGGGTCATGCCCGACCACATGGATATCCAGGCCACCCTGGAAGGGCTCATCGAGACCTTCTTCACCCTTCGCAAGTTCGAGATAAGGCTGGCCCTCACATCGAACCTGCCGGTCGAGAAGGTCATCAAGGAACTATCAAGACTGCAATTGGCCAACGATTTCGACTGTATCCGCTGTTCAGATGAGGTCAAGAATCTTAAACCCTCGCCCGATCTCTATATCGTCACCATGGAAACCTTGGGCATCCGGCCCTATAAGGCCATCGCCCTGGAAACGAGCCAGGCAGGAGTGGATGGTGCCAGGGCCGCTGGTATTTTTTGTGTCTCCATGGAAGGCTGTCCCAAGGGGGATTACGTGTTGAAGTCCTTCATGGAAAAACCCATCTTGCATATGTTGGAAGAGATCGACCGCCTCAAACGGGCCCAAATAGCTGGCTGATACCCGCCTTAAGCAATTACCCAAATAAAAGACCAATTCTTGAATATGGCAATGGAATGTCTATTTGGATTTATAATGCCTTGGTCAAGTTTACGTATTAGGAAGGTGCCAATGAAACGGATAGATATTAAATTCCTCGCGGTTTGTTCCTTTCTTTTTCTTTCCTACGGATTTGCCCTCGCTACGGACAATCAGCTTATGCAGTTAACTGGGAAAAAAGTTCGTGAACCCGAATTAGAATATATGCAAGGCGAATGGCAAATATTGAAATGGACAAGCCCTGGTATAGGCGCGTGGGATCAGGAAGATGGGGACGCCATGATAGGAAAGAGGCTTTATATCGAAGGGGACCGAGTGGCTATTTATTTTAAGGGGCAAAAATACCCCGGCAGGCTTGGAAATATTAAGGAAAAGAAATTTCTTCGGCTTGGACAAACGGATGCTTTTGATGAAAATGATGGTAGCCCAAATCATGCCGAACGTATTGGCTTAACCAACGATCTCGCCGTAGAAAACTTGGAATTGGATGGTGAATGGCCTTTTGGTTTTTGGATACTGATCTGGAAAAATGAAGAACTACTCTTTTGCGAAGAAGGTACTGAATTTTTAATGAAACGGGTGGGCAAATCGGGTTTGGTAATTGAGCAATCAAACCCCGATGTAGATAAAGCCTGGAGAACAATCATAGATCATAATAATACCGATAAAGCGATCCGTATTTTTAGACAAGTCATCGCAAAAGATCCCCGTAATGCCGAAGCCTATTTTGGTTTGGGCCATTGCTACCAACACATTAGCTGGGAGGACCGAGAAAAATTCCCTAATTTGGCCATCTCTTATTACCAAAAAGCACTTCAACTGGCCCCGTTGGATGAGGATATTTCGAAAGCTGCCAAAATCAATATTGATCACATCATGGTTGAACTAAAGTGGCCACATTATTGGTATTTGCCGAAAACACCCGTTACACCAGTAGAAAGATAAGGGTGATCAAACCGCCTGATTTGTATTAACGCAAAAATATTTATAAGTATAAGGTCTGGCCACCATTAACCATTATTCGGTGTCCACGACGGGAATCCACACTGGACAAGTTTTTTAAAGGAAATGTCATGAAAAAAATAATATTTTCGGTTTTGTTTTTGTGTTTCTTGGGTGTTGGAAATGTTTTTTCCCAAGTGGATGACAAGATTTCATTGGTGATTAAAACCGTTTATGAAAACGACGGATTTTATTGTTGGGGCTTGGATCTGGGAAGTTTGAAAGACAGAAAAATTGAAGTTTATAGTGATTCCGTATTTTCAAAGGAATTTAAATGGAAACCTGGAAAAGATTTGAATTTAGTTATTGTCGATAAGTTAACCGGCTGCGGAAGAACGGTCGTATTTTCCTATGGGTCTAAACCAAACAAGATAGTATTGCCTGATTTTAATAGTGAAGTCGCGTTTAAGACGGTTAATAAGAAAATTGAGATCCAGGAATGGGCGGGGGGCCAAGAAGAAATCGACTTATTCCATAAAATAATGGAATCTGCGCACCATACCTACAATTTGAACTCGACCATTACTTCACAGGTAACGGTTACGCCGATTGGGGATGATCGTGATTCTACCATGGTGGAGATCCTCGAATGGCTGGTCAAAAATTACAATATTTATAATTTTGCGAACAGTATGGACGATAAAGTCAAAGTTTATAAGCATGTAGATAAAAAGGGGAATACCTGCTTTTTGTTTTACAACCCGAGGACATTCATGGGTCCTGGTAGTAGGCCTGGTACTGCCGGGACATTTTTTTATGTTGAGAAACCCGAAGACAATTTGCTTCATCATGTTTTAAATAAAATAAAACTGAACATAAACGCTGACGATAATTCTTTTGAAATAGAAAAGTTCACAGATAGCGGACCTGATGAAGTTATCCCGGGCGAAGAAGTGTTAAAGGGGTTAATAAAAGAAACCTTGAAGGATAAGTTTTACATGCCCTATTCAGTAAAAGCGTTGACAGTATGAGGCCCGCCTAAACAAGACGAGCCATGGTCTCTCGGTTAAGATGGTTTCTGCGAGGAAATTCATCATAACCAAAGGAGAACACCATGACTCGTGACCAGTATCTTATCAAGAGAAAGCTGAACATCCTAGATTTGGGAAACCAACTGGGAAACATCAGCGAAGCCTGCAGAAAACTTGGGATTTCCCGGCAACATTACTACGACATCCGAAAAGCCGTTGAGGAAGAAGGGGTTCAGGGGCTTTTGGAAAAGTCTCGAAAAGTGGCTCGTATACGTAATCGAGTGGCCCCTGAAATCGAAGAGGCTGTATTGGAATATTCCCTCCAATACCCAGTCCAAGGGCCTGTTCGGGTCTCCAATGAGCTGAAAAAAGCAGGTCATATTATTTCAGCCGGTGGGGTGAGGACTGTCTGGTTACGCCATGACCTGGAAGTAAAGGCCAAACGCCTGAAGCGGTTAGAGAAGTGGGCGGCGGAGAATACAGCCATTTTGACCGAATCCCAGGTCGTAGCTCTGGAGAAGGTCAAAGAGGCCCAGGAAGCCCATGGCGAAATCGAGACTTTTCACCCAGGGTTCTTGGTATCCCAAGACACCTGTTACATCGGAACCATAAAAGGCGTCGGACGTATTTACCAGCAGACCGGTATCGATACTTATTCCAACATTGGGTTTGCCAAGGTTTACGCTGAGAAGACGGCTTTAGTGGCGGCCGACTTCATGAACGACAAGGTGTTGCCCTTCTTCGATGAACATTGGGTGGGTGTTTTGAGGGTACTAACGGATCGCGGGACAGAATATAACGGGCTGGCGGATAACCATCCCTATCAACTTTTCCTGCATTTAAATGGGATCGAGCACTCCACTACGAAGGTACGGCATCCACAAACCAACGGGTGCGTGGAGCGATTGAACCAGATCATTCAGGAGGAGTTTTACTCGGTATCTTTCCGTAAAAAACTGTACGCCAGCCTTGAGGAAATTCAGGTGGATCTTGACGAATTCATGGTCTGGTACAATACCCAACGGACGAACCAAGGCAAGAACTGCCAAGGGAAAACGCCGATGGAGACCTTTGAAGCGGGTAAAGAACTTTGTGGAAAGTATGTTCCGCAGCCTGCAGAGGAGGTGACCGTCGCCTAATTCAACATCTCGACCGAGGGATCAGCTGTAAACGCAATTACTGAATACCGCATTTTACAACTTTCAAGTTAAAAAGACATTTTCAGTAAAAGCAACGGTTACCAAAGAATTTTAACGATTTTCAGAAAACACGGTTTTTTTACGAAAAGCCAAATAAGGTTGTCCGCGACGGAGACCCGTCGTGGAAAAGGTGTATTAAAAAAGGGTAAAAATTGAATATTCCATTTGCCTTCAAAATTTCAGAGTTGCCAAACGCCGTAAGAAAATCTCGGGTTTGGATCACGATCAATATTATTGGTTTTATTGCTTATTTGTTTTTCTCAGTTTGGTCTTGGCCAGGGTACGAGAACGGAAAGTTTTATGATGATACTAATTCGGCTATAGGTGCGGCTCTTACTTGTGGCCCAATACTCATTTTGATGTTTTTGGTGAATGGGGTTTGGTTTTTTGTGAGTTTTTTGAAAGGAAACAGGCCCGTAATTTTCGTCTGGCTAGTGGTTGCGTTGGTTTGGATTGTTTGGGTTTCATTCCAATTTTATGTTCGAAGCCACGCTATCGCACTTTAGGTTGGAGAGAAAACATCGAGAATAGAATAAAGATTTTTCAAGTTTATGGTCTGCGACAGGGACACTCCTTGGATATGAATAACAGCAATCATCGTATTCCCCTCAAACGGGCCCAATTTGCTAACTGAACGATTCTTGTAAAAAATTTGTCCCACCTGTTAATTTTCCTTCTCGCCAAAACGGTCAAAAATAGTGCGGCACAAAAAAATAATATCTTCTCCTGCCAAATCATTTTGACATTCTTTTTATCGTCTTGTATTAATCAGCTCAAAGGGGAAATCTTCTATTTGGAGGCACCCCTATGTCTAACGCAGGCCCGAATACCAATCCGTCCATCGTCAAGATCCCCGTTTCAAAGATCATGGAAAATCCTGACCAGCCAAGGCATCGGTTCAGACCGGGGTCTATCCAGGTCATGGTCGAATCCCTATTGGCTATTGGTCAGCAAACCCCTATTAAGGTTCGCCCCCTGACAACAGAGGAAAAAGCGGGTTTCCAGAAACCGGAATGGCCAGGGCAGGAAGTGCCTAAGAAAACAATAGGCGAACTGGGTTTCGAATATATGTTGATTGGGGGTCATCGGCGCCTGGCAGGGGCTAAATTGGCTGGTTTGGAAACCCTTGATTCTATCGTCCTGAATATCCCACCTGAAGATACCCATCTGGCCTCTCTGATGGACAATAACCTGGATGAAATGGACTGGTGGGACTGGGATTTGGCGATTCAGGCCGAACACAAAGCCTTTCCCGATATGCCCCAAAGGCAGTTGGCCAAGCGGTTAGGGGTATCCAAAACAAAAGTGGGCAATGCTTTGATATTGGGCAAGGTTATTAACGACTGGGCCAAGGACACAATAAACCTTAATTTGGACAAACCCCCGGTTCATGGGGATGTTTTTGCCCCGACTCGGGGCAAAGAAAACGAGGATGAGGAGGATGTTGCCCCGAGTCGGGGCAAAACGGAGTCCGATTACCAGATAACCGAGTATGTCTTACTGGCTTTGGCAGTGCTGGAAGACCCAGATTTAATCGATGAAGCCATAGGACTGATAATCGATAACGAAATGTCAGTGGATGTGGTCAAGAAGTTTATTGATTGGATCAAAAAGGGTAACGAACCTCAGGATTTTGACCCTAGTGCCGGGTCTAAGGGGGGTAAGAAGGGTAAAGACGTCAATGAAGAGGTCTGGAAGGAGTTTGCCCCCAACCTAAAAGTCAAATATAAGGGTGGGGAGGATTATGAAATCCACTTGGCCATTACCGGGAGCCAAAAGACCTACGATACGGCCCAGGCTATCCAAGGGGTCTTACAGGGAGGGTTAGCCGCCAAAATGGCTAAATTCCTATATACCAATACTCAGCCGAATACCCGCGGTAAAAACTAGCTTTTAGGGTTTGGGAGAACAAAGGGGTATGCCGGTTGGCATGCCCCTTTTGTTTATAATGTGGTTTATATGATTTCCGTGAATCTCAAACAAAAAACATCCCGATCGTTGTTTGCTTGCCTTTTAACCTTGTTCATCCTCGGTCTGATTGGTTGTGGTTCTAATTCAATGAAGATCAAAGTTATACCGTCCTTCTATTACTGGAAAACCTCACTTGCGTTCGATGCCGCTGACTATGAGTTTTTCAAATCCATTTCATTGAAGAAGATGTATGTGCGGTTTTTCGATGTCTTATGGGATGAGAAATATAGAACAACGGTTCCCTCAAATGTTTTGACCGTCAAAAAGGGTACCGTCTGGGTCGAAAAGGTAGTTCCTGTCATATTCATCACACCCAAAGCCATCCAAATGACGGCAACACCTAAGGAAAGCGACGCGCTCGCCAAGAACATCATCCAGATCGTTTCTGAAATATCGAAAAGAACGGGTTGTCCAAGGATCACCGAATTACAGGTCGATTGTGATTGGATACCTCAAACACGACATAATTACTTTCAGTTGCTGGATAAATTGAAATTAAGGGTTTCGAAGGCTTTCCCGGGGGCTACTCTCACCTGCACGATAAGGTTACACCAGATCAAATACGTTTCCGCCACAGGTGTTCCACCAGTGGACAGCGGGGTTCTGATGATCTATCACACGTCATCCCCAAAAGTATTTAAGAATGAAAATTCCATATTGGATGTCGGGGAAGCGAAGAAATACCTGGCGCATTTCAGCGAATATCCCCTCCCTCTGGATATCGCCCTTCCGGTCTTTTCGTGGGGTATCCAGTTCAATTCAGAACATAAATTTATCCGGGTTCTGGAAGGGGCCAACCGGAAGACCCTCGAAAGCAACCCTGATCTAAAGCGGACCCAGAAAAACATATTCGCGGCCACGCAAAGAACCATTGTTTCTGAAAACCGTGTTTTGCAAGGGGATTTTGTTAAGTTGGATGAGGCGGATATTGAGGCTTGCCGTGAAATGTTAGGTTATATTAAAGACCACGCCAGAAAGAGCCCAATCACTCTTTCTCTATTTCATTACGATCTATCTTTGGTTCGTCAATTTAGCGGAGGCAATGATGAAAAATTCAGTCTGCTATTCAACCAGTAAAGCGATTTCGAAATTAGTATTTATTTTAGTGATGGGTTCGGTTAATTCCGCTTTCCCCTGCGCGGTAGAACACGAATGGCCCGAAACGATGGATTCTCTATCGTTCATTGAACCAACGATCGTTAAAGAAAAAATATTCAAAGATGATTATTTATATTCTTCGCAAAATTATGGGCTCGAGACACCAACGCCCGATGATTCAAACTATGACTATTACGGTTGGGCAAAAAAACCTTGGTCCGAAACAGGCAATACCGAGTCGGCGAACCTGGATGAGTGGATAACCTATTTCAACTCCAAGGGACCAACCTCGATCAATCGCCAAGAAATATTCACGCTTATTTATGGCGGGGAGATTAAAGAAGAAATTGTGAAAAGTGCGAATGATAGTTACTACCAACAAAGATTTAAAGGGTTGAACGAATGGTTAACTAGCGTTCCACAACGTACCATGATCGAAGCTTTTAAATCCTTTCCCGATGCTATTGATTACTCGAAATTCATAGTTGAATACAATCCCGTGATGGACCGATTTATCAATGGGGGTCAATATGATGAGAAATTAAGAAAATGGGTTGATTACCAGGGTGATCCTGAAACGGAATTGAAGCCCTTCTATCAAAAAGCGATAGAAAGGGCCTATGACAAGAAAGTCGATGAATTCATCCGTGTGAAATACGGGTTTCAATTGATCCGAATGATCGGCTTGATGAAACGACCTGATGAGGAAGCGGTCAAGATCTACAACCAAGTAATAGGGCCAAGTAGTATTCAAACCTATACGCGTTTTAGGGCTATGGGTGACCTTGCGGGTGTTTATCTTCATAAAGGGAATAAGACAAAAGCATTGACCCTTTACGCTGAAGTATCGGACCAATGTCTTCCCTTAAGACCCATGTGTTTATTTTCAGTCAAACACGCCTTCACTTACGAAGAACATGAAGCATTCATCAAAAGCCTGACCAACGACCATAAGATCACAACCGCTTATTATTTAATGGGCTTGCGGGATAATCGGGATACTTCCTCGGAAGTACTTGAGAATATGGCCGCCCACGGAAAAAACGACGCCCAAACTGAAGCGATGTTAGTGCGTATTCTTCAACGCGTGGAGAACGAAGATATGTTAACTGATAGGTTCTTCTTGGTCGGGACAAAAACTGAAGAAGAAAAATCTTCCATCGTGGATAAATTTAAGGAGATTGCAGCCCAGACTCACGAAGAGAAAAAATACGCGAAGTTAGTTGAACTATGCCAAAAAGTCGGCGCCGATCCAGAAGTTAAACAAAAGTCTTTATGGAACATGGCTGGCTCATATTTGGCATTGTTAGAAGGCGATACAGTCAAAGCGGATGTCTTGTATCAGTCAGCGCTTAAAACAATGAAAGCAAAGACCCCTCTTAGTAAACAGATCCATCTGATAGGTACTCTTTTAGAATTGCAAAAAGATAAAAAAACATTCTCGTTATCCGCGCAAAAAAGTTTATTGGTCGATATCCAATGGGCGAAGACGCTAGGTTCCGACGGGCACAACATGGGTCTATACCACTCACTTTGGGTTTTGGCTGGTGAAAAGTTCTTAACGGTCGGAGATCTCCCAAGATCCATCCTTTGCTTTGCGTCAGCCAAAGGGCCTTATGGAATCTCGTCAACTTCAATGTATATAGTGCCTTTTAACCTTGCTTTACAACCAACAAATTTCCTTTTGGATGCCGTCGCCAACGAAGAAGAATTAGTAAAGTTGGAGAATCTCATTAAAGGAAAGAATGGTACATCTTTAGACCGATTGGCTATTAAAGAGTCAGCATTGACTGTAAGTGATATGTGTTTGATCAGAGCGGTCAAAAGAATAAGGAACGATGATTATGATGGCGCGTTGGTAGTTTTGAAATCGATGCCCAAGAGCCATTCGACAAAAAGCTCTGATAAAGTTGATTGGCACAATAAGCAATTTTATTCCGATACGGCATACATCGAATATAAAACTGTTTCTTTCAATCCCTTGAATCGTCATGTTATTCAAAATGCCAAAACGCAAAGTATGAATATATTGGAATATACCCAAATGATGAGCAGCTTGATGAAAAAATGGGAAAAAGCAAAAAACGCTCATTCGAAAAAATTTGCGTCCCTTTGTTATGAGATCGGTAATATCTATGGAACAGAAGATCTAACCGGATGGCCGGAATTTCGTCGACCTAACCCGTCCTCAAATATCCACACTTATTACCCTGATATGATTGAAAAATTCCCTTTAGGGATGCCGGGTACCACTGAACTATTAGAAAAGAGGTACAAGAAATTCACATCGGATTGTCAGGATTACAATGAAAAAGGTATTGGCTTTTTGAAACAGGCGGTTGAATCGAATGCTGATCGGGAACTGACAGCGAAGAGCCTTGCGAGTATTGCTTCCATTCAGACGATAGAACAAAACGGCTATAAATTTGCGATTCAAAATGAACAATACGAGCCCATATTTAATAAAAAAGCGGATTGGACGAAGCACAATACTGATGAGGCCAGATTAACGATCCTTGAGTTGAAAAAGGATTATGGTAATACCGAGTTTTATCAGAGTTTCAAAAGCTGGTGTACGGACGTAATTTTTGTTAAATAAAGACTCAGTGAAAAGTGGCTGGTAAGATATTTGAAGTAAATCCCAGGGGGTATGCGATGCTCAAAAACATTCTCGGAAATCTGATCATCTTCCTAGCCTTAACGATGGGTTACGCGCATGCCGGGTTGAACTTTGACGGGGATTGGAAGGTCGTCAATTTCAAGATACCCATTCCAAGCGTCACGGAGAGGGAAGCCCGAAAGAATATCGGGAAGATCGCGACCATCAAATCGAACATCCTCACGGTGAAATTATCCGGCACGCAGTTCGAGTGCGAGATATTGGTCCATCCGGGCAAGATACCCGCCGAAAAATGCGGGGAGTTCAATCCTTATGTGAAGAACTCGGTGAGGATCAAGGATTTCAATTTCACGGATGACGTTTATTACTTCCATTCCCAAGAGGTGAATGGCAAGAATTACAATTTCCGCGACGTGATTTTTGACGCCAAGCGCAAAAAGATGGTCCTGGTGCTGGATGGGGCTTTTTATTTGCTCCAGCGGATGTAAATAAACCCAAACGATTATTTATTGAACGGACGCATGAAATATAAAATGAAAATATTATTATTCGGCATGACATTCCTGTTATTGATAACGCATACTTTTGCGAAGGATATGTCTCCTTCGAATTTAGAGGGAAAATGGAAGGTTATTGATTATAGAATTCCCGGACAAGGTGTCGCGGACTATATTGCAAAAGAAAATATAGGGCGAATCGCGGTCATAAAATCGAATGTCCTTAAAGTTAAGCTGTCCGATATGCAATTTGAATGCAAAATTCGTATTCCGTTGAAAAATACAATTCCTGCCGAAAATTGTGATGCGTTTAATCCTGATGAGAAAGCCCCAATAAAGATTGAGGATTTTCATTTCACGCCGAAAGTTTATTTATTTCACACTGAAAAAATTAGGAAGAATCGTTTTTCGTTCGATGATTTGATCGTTGATGATAATTGCAAGAAGATGATTTTGTTAAAAGATGGAACTTATTATTTATTACAACGGCAATAAACAAGTGCCTTTAAATCCGGTCCATCCATTTATCATCAATTGGATATAGTTTCTACTTTCCCCCCTCTAAACATTTCTCCACGAACGCTTGAATAACCGGCTTGTATTGATTCGCCACGCTGGGGAAATCATTATGGTTGATACCCTTCACCACGACCCACTGCTTGGGTTCCGCCGCCTTCTCAAAGACCTTCTGGCCTAACTGAATGGGGATGATGGTGTCCAACTCGGCGTGGAATACATTGAAAATTCAGGCTTAATACCCCTTGCGTTTTTTGGTATACGATAGTATTCTTTTTTTGATGCTTAGGTAACTAAGCAGTTACTCCTCGCCTTATGGCGTTGGACATGGCTTCTGGCCCCGTGAGCCCATCAATCACGGGGCTTTTTTATTTATAAGCCCAAATTTTCCTTGCTTGCCCACAGTATTTACGGATGACCGGCGGTAGCGCCGAATAAGCGGTCGAAAATTTCCAGCCGCCTTCATACCGTGGTTCCAACCAAATAATGTAAAGAAAATCGGAAGATAAATAAAACCGATTGGGCGGTTTCCGTCTGCCGGTTGGGCTGGGGCCTTCCCAACAGCCTGTATTTGGTACTTGTCCCGATATCACTTTCCCGATCCATGCCATTCTTTCAATCCGTTCAACAGCGAGAATATCCTTGCGGTCAGGATATCTGGCGCGATCCGAAGAAGTGAAAAACGCGTGGTTGAATCGATCCTCCCAAAAGAAAACCGGTTGTTGGTCATGTGTTGAGTGGATACCGAATTTACCTTGGGTCAGGTATAACTCTCGGTATTTTTGCCTTCCGAGTAATTCAATTTCCGAAGTCTTGAGATATTGAGTGGGAATGATGATTGACTTCAAATCCATTTAGATCAAGCTTCCTATTTAAGGTCGATTTTAAATATGTTGAATTTACTTATGCTGGGGCTTGAAGAAATTACTTTCAATGATTGAAATTGCGGAGGGGAATTGGGTGAACATTTCTGCGCTATATACAAAGCCAGATCTTCTTTCGCGCTTTTTGGTTTCAGATCATTACACCAAGTCGACGAAACTGCACCAGTCAGTAAATCACAAAGTTGGGCCAATGGTGTTTGCGCGGAATCGATGATGGTCAGATCGGAAATCCAGGCGGTTCCTTTCAGCTTACGATCAAGGACGGTTCGAAGCATCGAATATCTGTCCGAACCTTTGTTTTGCTTAAAATCTAAAAGAATCAGGTATTGATTGCCTTGCGTGAGCCATTGAATTAAAAGCAAATAGTAAAACTTATAAAAACCCAATTCTTGATCACCACGATGATATAAGGCGGCGTCCACTTTTCTTTGGTCAACGACAATAACGCGATAATTTATTTCCGGATGTTTAAAGAAAAAATCGACGAGTTTTTTATAGGAGTTCAAACTTTTTTGACTGGTTTTACTCCATTTGATCTCGGAGTTAAGTTTAAATTCACGGCATAAATGTTTGAATTCTTGGGTGATTGCGTTTTTTTTATCACGGGGCAGCCAAAGGCTGCCGATGGTCATAAAAGGATTTTTTAAAGACCCGTCTTGACGACTTTCGTCACAATAAACCACGTATTCCATATAACATTCCTGGGCGAAAGTTATTCAAAACTCAAACATATACAGGCTAATGTAGGTAAAGGTATTTGTTAAGTTCAAAACGATAAAAATTCCGGAATCCGGGCCTACAACTCTTTCCCCACCAAACATTTCTCCACGAACGCTTGAATGATCGGCTTGTATTGATTCGCCACGCTGGGGAAATCATTATGGTTGATACCCTTCACCACAACCCATTGCTTGGGTTCTGCCGCTTTCTCAAAGACCTTCTGGCCTAACTGAATGGGGATGATGGTGTCCAACTCGGCGTGGAATTCCAGGAGAGGGCAGGTCCTTTGCTGGACATAGGAAGCGGTCTGGAATTTATCCTTGATCATGAAGGGCAATACCAGAAGCCAGGGATTCCTTTGGCGATTTACGTCATAAATGGACGGGAAAGCGCCCTCTAAAATAAGTCCCGCGGGATGGGTTTGGGTCGCCAGCCAGGCGGCCACGGACGAACCCAGGGAATGGCCCCAGAGGATGATCCGGTCGTCCGATATCCCCTTGGCTTTCACCCATTGATAGGCCGAGAGAGCGTCCTGGTCGAGGGCGGCTTCGCTGACGGGCGCTTTTTGGCTGTTGCCGTAGGAACGGTAGTCGAAAAAGAACATGTCAAAGCCGTCGTCATAAAAAAGCCGGGTGACATTGGCCAGGTCGGAAAGATTGTCACCATTGGCGTGACAATAAAGCAGGAAGGGTCTTTTTTTCCCCGAACGCGAGTGCTGGATGCACCAACCGTTCAAAGTCACACCGTCGGAAGAAGTGAAATAAACATCCTGATAGTCCAGGGAATAGAATTTCGGCGTGACGCCCGAGGACGGGGTCGGGTGGAAAATTAAGCTCCGTTGAAAGCCCACATAAAGGGCTACAATGGTCAGGTAAGCCAAGACGATCGGGATGAGGATAAGCCTTAGTTGTTTCATGGGAACTCCCATTCGGGTCTGTCTGCCTGTTAATGTTAACAAAAAATCATCCCCCCGTGTTCGGGAGGATAGTCGCTTCTATCTTGAAGGGTTATGGAAACATGAGAGTCAGTTTTAACAAAACCAAACCTATCCGCACCAAGCACAACGATGAGGATTGGGGAAGCATGGAATGGGTGTTGGACGACACCCTGGTGGAAGGGGCCGGCATGAGCGTGGCCCTGATGGAGGTGAAGCCAGGCATGGCCTCGCCCGCCCACATTCACGCCAACTGCCATGAGTTCATCTCAGTGGTCGAGGGTTCTGTGGAAGTCTCGTTCGAGCATGAAAGGGTCCTTTTGAACCCGGGGGAGTCGGTCTTTGTCCCGGGGGGAACGGCCCACGGTATCAAGAATATCGGGGAGACCCAGGCGAAGATGGTGTTGTCTTACTCGGCCGGACGACGCAAATACGAGTCGGTCTAAAACAGCGCCCCCTAAAAATCTTTCACCACAGAGTCGCACAGAGTCACACAGAGTTAAATCTTTGGATTTTCAACAATAATTCTTAAGCCTTACTCTGCGTGACTCTGTGCGACTCCGTGGTTCAATCTTGGTTTTCGCCTTTAGACTATTTTCACTGGGCGGGTGAAGGCCAGGCTGAACTCGAAGGTCTTTTCCTCCCCCGCGTTCCACGCCCACGGCTTATCCGCCGGTTCATTGCGGGTGACGAAGGCGTGCAGTAAGGGCGTCCATTGGCGGTTGTCCTGAAGAACGGTATGCAGGCCCGGCGCCTCCATGACGATCCGAAGTCCCTGGAGGTCCCCGGTCGAGCCCAGGGTCAAGGTCGAGGAATCACCTTCCGCTATCTTGTTATTGGCCGGCTTTTCCCTCGGAACGACCCCTAACTGTTGGCCCAACTGATAGTTCGCCCCCGCCCAATGGTCATAAGGCAGGTTCACCACCACACGAATATGGATGACCTCGACCGGTTTGACCGGGGTCAGGGTGAATCTCAATTTGAGGTGGGCGGGCCAGGAAGCCAGGGAGGTTTTCAGGCCGATGGGGCCGAAGGGGACCATGCCGTCGTATACCCCGGCGTCCAAGGCGTCATCCACCACGTTCTTTGCCCAGCCTTCAGAGAATATCTCCGGGGTGATCATGGCGATGTTCTTGGAACCGTCGTTGATGTAGACCGAGCCTTTTTTCATGGAGGCGGTCAGGGGGGATAGGTTTAGTTTTGATGTCATGCTGTTTCCTTTTAACTATTTTTTTACCACAGAGACACGGAGACACAGCTAAACAAGAATCTCTTTTTGCCACCGATTAACACCGATAAACTCCGATAATAATTTGGTTAAAACCCCAAAGATTTTTTAATTTTATCCATCAGTGTTCATCGGTGTTAATCGGTGGCTAAGAATTGGTTTGTTTTCGCCAAAGTTTATTCAGTTTGTGCGCGGCAAGCTTCGGCTTGCGGTCCCTCGTGAAAACCCCTTTCCAATTCATCGCCCCGGGCCTATGGGTGGCCTGGGCGGTCTTGAAATCGCACAGGTTCCAAACATGGGCCCCGGCCACATAAGGCTTCTTATCCAACACTTCCACGTATCGGGCGATCAACTCCGCCTGGTATTCCTCGCTGAACATCTCGGGCGGGTCGGCGTGGGTGCCGGGCATGGCGTCAGCCCCGAACTCCGTGACCAGCAGGGGTTTCCGGTAACGCCGGTGGATGGCGTCCAGGTCCTTCGACAGCCTCACGCAGGCCTTATCCAGGTCCCCCGGCTCGCTGTACCAGCCGTAATAACGGTTCACGCAAACCACGTCGCAATATTGGAACGCTGATTCCTTTTCCCCGATGTAGCTGACCAGGGTGACGGGCCTGGTCTTGTCCAACCCCCGGGCCAGGGTCGCCAGGTCCTTGAAGAAGGGCAGGGCCTGGGGCCGGTGGGAATGGGGCTCGTTGGCCAGGCTCCAGAGGATGACGCTGGGGTGGTTCTTGTCCCGGTCGATCAATTCCCGGGTGTATTGACGGCAAAGCCGCAGGCGTTTGGCCAGGCCCTCGGTGTTAAAGAACAAACCGACCGCCGGGGTCTCGGCGATGACCAGAAAACCCAGCCGGTCGGCCAGGTCCAGTATCTCCTCGGCGTAGGGATAATGGGTGGTGCGGAAAGAATCGGCCCCGACCCAGCGCATCAACTCGAAATCCTTGATGACGACCGCGGGGGGAAGGTGGCGGCCCGTGACGGGGAAATCCTCATGGCGGCCGAAACCCTTCAAGCGGATGGGCTTGCCGTTCAGTAAAAGCCTGTCGCCCTTGACCTGGATGGTCCTAATACCCACCGGCAGTTCGACACGGTCCACCACCTCGGCGCCGTCCAGCAATTCCACCGTCAGTTGATACAGGTTCGGGGCGCCGGGGGCCCAAAGTTTGGCCTTTTCCACGGTCAGGACCAGTTGGTCCTTCTTGGCCTTGAGGGGCAGGGTAGCGGAAACCTTTTTGCCGAAGCCGGCCAGGGTGGCCCGAATGTGATGGTCGGGGGAAGCCTCCCAATCCACCTTGACCGATACCACCCCCTTTTTTCCCTGAAGGCTGGTGGCGACGGTGGTGTCCTTAATGGAATCAAAGGGCGTGGTGAACAGCAGGACCGGGCGTTGGATGCCGCAATAGGGGAAAAAGTCGAAGGACGCGGGAGGGTTGAAGCTGTTGTTGAAAGCGTCCTTGGGGTCGAAAGGCACCCGCCCTGGCGGGACCCGGTCGGGGGCCAATTGCCCGTCCACCCGTACAACCAATAGGTTACCGGAGGGTTTGAGACGGCCCGTTACCTCAAAATCAAAAGGAAGATGCCCGCCCTCATGCGTTCCCAGCTTGACGCCATTAAGCCATACCTGGGCCAGGTAATTGACCGACCCGAAACGCAAGAAGATCCTTTGGTTTTCCCAGCCCCAGGGCTGGTCAAGGCGGGTTTGGTACCAGGCAATGTCCAGGTAGTCGCTGGTATCTTGGAATTGCTCATTCCAACTGGACGGCACGGCGATGGGGCGGGGGGAAGGGAGCCCTTTGAACCAGTTCTTGCGGATGCCCTGGTCGGTGGGGTCGGTCTTGAAGTCCCAGAAGCCGGATAGGTCTTTCACCTGCCGGAATGGATTGGATTGGGGTTTTAGCATTATTTTGTCCTTACACAACAATTATTGATGATTTTTTATATCAAATGCAGGTGAGTAGATTAATTTGTTTTCACCCTCTGTTAAAGCGTACTCAATAAACAATCTGTAAGTTCCGTTCGTGTGGCCGCCCTCTCGGCGTAGAATTTTATATGGCCACTTCAAAGTTTTCTTTTCGTTTCCTTTGAAGATGTTCCAAAACGTCAATTTTTCATCGTTATAAGGAACGTCGATGTTATATAAAACTTTAGTCCACTTTCCGTTTATGAGTTTTTCGACTCCAACCCCGTAATCAATGTTTTCATTGGAAGTATTTAATAGTTCGATTTTTATTGGATGATCGAGTTCATACACCTTCTCGATTCCTAAGATTTTGGGCGGATAATCGTTGTGATCTGGATATTCAAATTGAAATGCGTTTGAACTAAATTTCTTAAAGATTGAGGTTTGTGCATTCAATTTAGTTTCTGTTTGATAATAAATAAGAAATCTATATCTTTTGTTTTCTAGAATTGTAAGCCGCGTTTTTCTCCAAGCTGGCCAGTTGATAAGTGTTTCTTCGTGTGGTTTTAAATCGTGAAGTAGAACTGATTTTGAAAATGACTCCAGGCTATAATCAATTTCATTCCAGTGGTCTTTAATTGAGATTTCGCCGGTATAGTAATAATGAATTGTTTTCTGTGAATTATTTATTAGTTTGCAAGTGACCGCATCGGTTAGCAAATAACTATCTTTGAGACCTTCAATCTTCAGTTCGGTTTGAAATGAAATAATGAGACCGAAAAGTCCTAGTGAGAATATAAAGATGATTATGATAATTATCTTTTTGTTGTGATTAATCTTATGTTCCAAAGCTTTAAACCTCACTGTCGCTCGTATCTAAAAGCGTGAACGCCATCCGCTATCGAGTGCTCAAAGAATCCACTTACAAATTTTCTGGAATCACAAACAATCCCAGTAAACATTTTGATTTCAAAAACCACGCTCAAGCCGTTATTGGCTTGGTCTTTCTGAATATAAACACGGTAAAAACGACCACGAAGCGAAGTGGGAAGTTCTGAATCATCGACGAGAGCCCATTCGTTATCGGGGTTCATAACCCTTAAAACTTTTCCTCTTTTTTGTTCTTTAAGTGTTCCGTTCAGATGTTTTTGGCGAAGGTCCGAAGCGCATTCGCGAAGTTGATCGGCCGAAAACTCCTTACCTAAACGGTGGGCGATACCCATCATTTCGGCGGTGGCACCGGCTGGGGTTAAAGCGATCAATGCAAATTGAATGGTGAATGCGCAAATAAATGCCAATATCCGGGTCGTCCAAGTTGCTTTGACAATGAAAATGAATAAAACGGGGATTGCCCAAGAAAGGATGAAGAAGCTTGTGATATCAAACAGAAAATCAATTTGTCCGGGAAGAATACCTGCACCGCAGAAATAAGAACCGCAAAAATGGCCCAGCGGCGAGAGTAATAGTAATGGGGACCATATTAAGTACCGTTTCATTGTTTTGTTTGCGAGTTGATCATTTGGTTGATCCTTTGAGGCTTAATGAATCGATTGGTATTTCGTAGGTTGGTTTAAGTAAAATTAATAATTGGGCATCTCGATCATCTGTTAATACTTTTCGTAAGCAATCACCGGGAACATTAGGATAACGCAATGCGGCGAATTGAACCCATGTTTCGCGATATGCGGTCCACCTGCGTTGTGTGACCCTGATACCAGTAAGGTTGACCGTACCAAGGGTAAAGTTTCTTGTGTTTAAAAGTTGGGTATAAGTATTTTTTAAATCGAATTCCGATTTCTTATATTCAGATTGAGAATAATTTGGGAATTGGCTTTTCTCTAATAAGTTTAAAACTTCTAAGAAATTATTCTCCAATTGATTCATTTCATCTTCTTCAATCTCACTTCTGGCTGAGCCGGAATTATCCAATTCATAATAAGTTCTTCTAGTGAAATAGTCGTTGCTAACGTTTCTAAATGTTTAAATGCATTAATTTGTTTCTTACTCCATTTTGATTGATCTGGGAGTCTTTTTTGAATGTCGAAAGGTAACATTTCGTGTACGAAGTCGTTTGTCTTGCGGCCTCCATCGCATAAAGACCTATAACCTGAATCGGGCGGCACATCGTCACAAATATCGAAGATTCCATGGAAAAAGGAGTTCATATTTTTCAAATGCTTAATTCGGGCTTCGAGTTCCGAGCTCGTGCCAGATACATACAATTGTGCTAAACGAATACATAGATCGATATTTTTCTGCACTCCGTACCCGTTTGCGTAAATCATCATCAATATGGCGGGTGAGCAGAAATGCTCTGTGTCCTCATTCTCTATTTTTGGAATACTCGGATCCATTTCGAGCATAGCGGCGTAACGCGCTTTTACATAATCTACAGGTTCACCAATCCCGTAATAAAAATTCTTTGCTGATTCGCCCATCAAGTTTTCTCGGTCAGACGGAGAAGGTTGGTCTTGAGTAGGGAAATCGGAAAGAACCACTTTTTCATTTTCAGAAGCGTCTTTTCCGAAGGTTTGTCTTACCGCTGTTGGTAAAAACAAAAAAGCGTAAATTGAAATGAAGGATATGATTATTTTCGTTTTTTTATAAGACTCTGTAAAACAACGCATTTATTACCCCTCTAGATAATTTTTGTTATTTATAAATTCCCAAAAGCCGGAGAGGTCTTTCATTTGCCGGAATGGATTGGATTGGGGTTTTAGCATTTGATGAGTCCTTTGTTGTTTCTACTATTTCAGAATTTTTTGTTCCTTTTACCGCTTCAAAGGTTTTATTGGTGTTTTAAATCTTTAGTTTCCAGGTCTTTGTTTTTCTTTTACCAGACCTTTTGATAACCGTATCGTTCCCATAACTTACGGACAAAGTATCTTTGTTAAACCTAATAATTCCATTGTCCATCTCAACATATCCATCAACGCATGGAAAATCCCATACCCAATTATCGGGACTTTGCCGTAAAGCTTCTTTTTGCCAATATGGATCTGAAATGGGTGGTGGCGCGGGCGGGTCTCCTAAAACAGTCATCAAATCTTTGTCTGTATTTAAAACTATTAACCGAGTATTTGCTTTTCCTAGGTCGCCGACAAAAGCAATGTATTTTAAATCTTCACTTGGTACGGCCGTCAAAGCGTTCCAACTTAATGGATCGTTATCACCTTTGATGGCGTTATACCGGTACTTAGAATCAGTAACTTCGTAGTTATCTTCAGATAAATATTTTATTTTTGTTAATGGCAGACACGCTCCCTCTTGAAATTCTCCTACAAGAAAAAAAGATTTCCTGCTTGTGATGTACCCCAAACAATGCCAAATACCTTCGAGGACGAAATCTTTCGTTTTTTTGTTATCTGGTACTGAATAGATAGATATTTTTGTTTTTCCGTATGAACCGTCATATTCGGGTGTTTCTAATACGAGAGTTTGGAGTGCCAAATTCTTACCGAGTATTAATTTTGAAGGAGTGTTTTTATTAAGTAGTGTGCAACTAGATAAAAGTAAAGTAGCCGCCAATAAAATTTTCGACCGACTTAATAGTCGCATTTAATCTAGCCTCACTGAAAATGACTATTTCTGTTTTTTTCGAAATCCCTGTGTAGCTGGATCAATAGCCTTCTTCTTTTGAGGATACTTACTTTCATAGGGATTGATCATGTTTTTGTAGGAAGGGTTCTTCAAAAGGTCTTTGTCTTTGGCGTGGGAAAGGCTTTTGGGGTTTTTGTCCTGATTGCCCATATTCTTCCTATCTAACCTCTGTGCGTTTTTCTAAAAAAGAATGGTGGAAAGACTCAGAGCGCCCGTGACCGTGATGGCAGATAGCAGGGTCGTGATAAAGACCACGTCCGCGGCGAAAGTGGGCTCCTTATCGTACTCGATGCCAAAAATGACCGTGATGACGGCGGTGGGGAAGGCGCTGGACACAAATAGCACCCGGGCCAGAAGCCCATGGATATCCATGGCGCTGATGAGTAAAAAGGCCAGGATGGGCCCGATCAAAAGCCTTCCAGCGACGGTGATCCACAGTTGCTTCGGGCTTTTCAGGGTGATGCCCCCCTGTCCCAACTGGGCGCCCAGGGTCAAAAGAGCGATGGGCAACATCCCGTCCGAGGTCCATTTCAAGGGGGTCAGGAAAGCGTCGGGCAGGTTCAGGCTCAAACCCCGGATCGCCAAGGCCAGTAAGAGGGCGTAAAGGATGGGAAGCTTCAAGATGGTGATAAGTCCTTTGCGCCATTCGGCCCACCCCCCGGCGATGAAGATGCCCACCGTATAGGTAAGGATGTTCATCGTAGTGATGGTAATGACCTGGATGGCCACCCCCTCGCCCTGGAAAGCCAGCTGGACGATGGGGATGCCGTAATTGGCCGAGTTGAAGATCATCACCCCCAGGGTGGAGGAAGCCGCCAGGCCGGGAGGGAACTTCAAGGCCCGGGTAATGCCGATCATGACGAGGAAGGTGACCACGGCCAGGATGAGGTTGAAGAGAACGGTGAGCGCCATTTCCCGGTTGCCGGGTTTGAAGATGAGCAGGCTGTAGAACATGAAGACCGGGATGAAGACATAGAAGTTCAGTTTGGAAAGGGTGTTGAGGTCAATGGGGAAAAATTTCGCCAAGGCGTAACCCAGGGCCATGACGATGAAGATGGGCAGTACGACGTTGAAGGCGATGTAGAGAAGAAGCAAGGTGATCCTTTCATGGGTCAGGACGGCTTGAGGGGTTTCATTTTACAGGATGAAAGGCCGAGGTTCGGCAGAAACATTTATCTTCAAATGGGCCTCTCGGATGGTCTATACTTTGAATCCAGAATGAACTTCCGCCACCAACTGACTCAAAAAAACGCTTTCCCGGAGTCTATATCTCGGTTCTTCGCTGATATCTTGTGTCACACGACTGTCCGAGAAAGGCGTAATCCCAAGGCCATAGATAGTCAAATCAATTGAATTTATTGTTTAGGATAAAAGGCACGGCTAAGGCTTAATTAGCCACAGATGCATGGGATGCATTGGATAGGCGAAGAAAGAGTTTAAAATTATCACGATTTTAAAATCTCATGAATCCCATGTATCTGTGGCAAAATTTTATTTTGGGCTGGTGTGCTTGTGCCAGTTTAATACTTTCGTAAAGGCTCGATAAGGCAATGACAAAAGACAAACGCCATCATTTTTTGGTGGTCTTCCTCACGGGGTGCTTGGGCGTGCTGATCGCCCTGTCCCTGATACCCACGGCTTCCAACCCCAATCTGCTGGGCAATATCGGTTCCGGCCTTTCCTACTTCCTCTATAGCGGGTTCGGCCTTTGCGCCTGGTTCTTCCCGCTGGTCCTTTTCCGTTTCGCCTACGGCCGTTTCACGGACGAGCCATTGTCCAAACCCGGCCTGAAACTGCTGGGTCTTTTGCTGGGTCTGCTTTCTTTCTGTGTGGCCCTGAGGGTGATGTTCCCCGGGGTGCAGATGTTCTCGGCTTCCCAAATGAGGGAAGGGGTGGAGTGGGGCGGCAAACTGGGCGAGCTGGCCGGCGACCGGATGGAAGCGGTGCTGACCCGGTTCGGGACCATGGTCATCTGCCTGATGGTGTTGGTGCTGTCCGCCTGGTTCCTGGAAAAAGAAGAGCACCTGGTGAACGTGGGTAAAGGGGTGCTGGATGGTTTCGGCCGGGGCCTGGAATTCCTGAAAGAGAACGGCTTCAAGGCTTTCGGCATGGCCTATGACAAGGGCGTGGAAGCTTTCGAGAAGTGGAAGTCCCGCAAACAGACCCACGAAGTGGCGGAGAAGGCGCGGGAAAAGGTCGAATCCAAACAAAGGGCTGTCCCTAAGAACGAGGAGGAGGTTCCGGTGGTCAAACCGCCCAGGGCCGTGGTCATATCCCCTCCACCCAAAGCGTCCAAAACGCCCCTTTCAGGCCCGAAGGCCAAACCCCTTTTCACCGGCGAGGCGGAGCCAGAGCCTGAGGCGGAGGACATGGTCGAGGCTGCCCTGGCGGAAGCCAGGGGAAGCGACCCCATGACGACCAAGCAAAAGATGGAAGCGGCCAGCATCGAGTTCGCCGAGGAAGAAAAGGGTACGGAAGAAGAGGAAGAAGAACCGTCCAAGCCTCACCGGGTCATCCGCCAGTGGCAGTTGCCCACGGTGCATATCCTGAAGACGGTCGAGGATCTCAGCGAGAAGATGGTGGATAACTACGAGGCGGTCAGCAACACCATTGTGGAGACCCTGAAGAACTTCAACGTCGAGGCCAAAGTGGTGGCCGTCAACCCCGGGCCCACCGTGACCCAGTACGAGGTCCAGCCGGCGGCGGGGGTAAAGATCAACCAGATCGCTTCCTTATCCGATGACCTGGCCTTGGCCCTGCAATGCGGGCACTTGCGCATCGTGGCGCCCATCCCTGGCAAGGCGGCGGTCGGCATCGAGGTGCCCAACAGCAAGGGACGCATCGTCACCCTCAAGGAACTTTTGGCTCAGGACGATTTCCAATCAGCCACCAAAAAACTGACCGTGGCCCTGGGGAAGGACATCGCCGGGTCCTCCTGCCTGGCCAGCCTGAAGGAAATGCCCCACGTGCTCATCGCCGGTTCCACCGGGTCGGGCAAGAGCGTCTGCGTGAATACCCTTATCGCCAGCCTCATCTTCAAGCTCACCCCCGAGGACCTGCGCATGGTGCTGATCGACCCCAAAAGGGTCGAGATGAGCATCTTCAAGGGCCTGCCCCACTTGGCTCTGCCGGTAGTGAACGACCCCAAGGAAGCCCACTTGGCCCTGAAGTGGCTGGTGCGGGAAATGGAAGAAAGGTACCAGGCCCTGGCCCATGTGGGCGCGAGGGACATCGACACCTACAACGCCAAGATGGCGCAGAAGAGGGAAGCGGGCGAGGCGGACCAGTACAACATGTACTACATCGTGGTGCTGGTGGACGAGCTGGCCGACCTGATGATGACGGCCAAGGACCAGGTCGAGGATTCCATCACGCGTCTGGCCCAGATGGCCCGGGCAGTGGGCATCCACCTGGTGCTGGCGACCCAGAGGCCGTCGGTGGAGGTCATCACCGGCATCATCAAGGCCAACTTTCCCTCTCGTATCGCCTTCCAGGTCTTTTCCAAGGTCGACTCGCGCACCATCCTGGACATGAACGGCGCGGAGGCACTGTTAGGCCGAGGCGACATGCTGTACCTGGCCTCGGGCGCTCCCAAACCCTTGCGGCTTCAGGGAGCCTATGTGACGCTGGAAGAGATCGAGCGCCTGGCGGACTTTTGGAAGTCCCAGGGCGGGCCCATTTACTCCGAGGACCTTACTTCCGCCAAGTCCCGGGACGTGGTGACGGAAGACAGCGAGGACGAGTATTACGACCAGGCGGTGGAGATCGTCATGAGGGCCAAACAGGCTTCCACCTCCCTATTACAACGGCGCCTCAAAGTAGGGTACGGCAGGGCGGCCAGATTGCTGGATGACATGGAAATAAGGGGTATTGTGGGCCCGGCGGATGGTAACAAACCACGTAAGATACTCGTCCAAACTACGAGTCCCGACCCATTCGACGAAGAGGATGAAGGAAACGAAGATGAAAAAAACAACTAAAACATACGGCTTTCACCACAGAGACACAGAGGCACAGCTAAAAGTGTTAGATAAAACGAATGATTTTCACCACAGAGGCACAGAGACACAGCGACACAAGAATTTGATTCAGAATTTTGGTTTTCCTAATTTATTGAGCTGTGTCTCTGTGTCTCTGTGGTTAATGATTGTGTGTCTTTCCTTCCCGGTTTGGGCGGACCAACCCAAGAAGGCCCTGTCCGTGACGGATGTGACGGATAAGGTCGAGGAGGCCCAGTCGGCCATCCAGGATGTGCAGATGGACTTGAGCATGGAAATGAAGGACACCCTGTCGGGCACAGAGCAAAAGTCCAAGGGGACGGTGAAGATCAAATCCCCCAACAAGGTGCTGGTCCATTACACCCAGCCCAGCGAGCAATTCCTCTATATGGTGGGACCCTTAGCGGAGATGTACCAACCGGACCAGAAGATGGTCTACCAACAGCACAAAGAGAAGGGTGACACTTCGGGACCGGTCTACCTGGGAGTGGGCAAGGAGCTGAAGCGCTACGTGGCCATCAGCCGGGTTTCCATCATCAAGGATGATAACGACGAGGTCGGACTGCTTTTCATGCCGACGGTCGACAACGCCGGGTTCGATAAAATGCGGGTTTATATACACAAAAAAGACTGGTGGCCTTACCAAATGGAAGTGACAACTCCCTCGATGGTTACCAAGGCGCGTTTCTCCAACTTTACCTATAATAAAGGGCTGAAGGATGACCTGTTCGAATTCAAAATACCCAAGGGCACTGAAATAGTGGAAGGAGCCATCTTTTAATGAGCATCGGATCGGAACTGAAAAACGCCAGGGAAGCCAGGAAGATCAGCCTGGAGGATGTGGCCAAGAAAACCAAGATACCGGTCAAGTACCTGGAAGCCATCGAGAGCGATAACTACAGCATCTTCCCGTCCCAGGTCTACGTGAAGGGTTTCATCCGGGCCATGGCCAAGGTCGCCGGGTTGGACCCGATGCTATTGACCCGCCAGTTCAAATCGGAAGTGAAGGCCGAAGAGGTCAAGATCGAACCGGGCAATCCCGAGGCCGAGATGGAAAGGACCCTGGGATGGAGACCCACCCTTGACCGTCCCCCCGTGTTCAACCGTCCCGAGACCAACGACCTGAACCTGGAAATGGTCGACGCTGACCAGTTCGAGGGCCCGCCCCAGCATGACCCCTCCATCCGGAAGCAAAGGTCCAGGATGATGCGCAAATGGAAATGGACCAACGGGATGACCCAGGCGGTCATCGTTCTCGTGATCCTGGGCGCCTGCGTGTTTGGATGGGAAGAGACCAAGGGTTGGTTCGGGAAGATCAAGTTATTCACCCCCAAGCCTGTGGCCCCCACCGCGGCCAACGCCTATGACGCTATCAACGTGACGGACAAGTACCAGCACCTGATCCTCAAGGGTTTGGACAAGTCCTGGGTACTGGTGACCATGGACGACGGGCAATCGAGCTCGGAGGTGGACCTAGCCCAGGGCGAGGTCAAGACCTACCAGGCGCTGAGGAATTTCAAATTGAGGTTGGGCAACGCGGGCGGCGTGGATGTACAGTTCAATGGCAAGCCCATGGGGATACTGGGGACGACGGGCCAGGTGGTGGAGATCACATTGCCTCCCGGGCCTGACAGCGATACGGTCGACCAAGATAGCGACAACTCGTAATTTGTTTACGAAAACGAAGAACGGCAAAAGCATTAACCACAGAGTCGCACAGAGTCACACAGAGTAAAGTCTTTGATTTTTTGAAACAAAAATTATTTCCGGTTTTAAACTCTGAGTGACTCCGTGTGACTCTGTGGTTCAAAATATCTTGGGGTTCAATTGTTTTTTAGGAGGTAGTGAATGGCGGATACCTATTCCTTTGACGTAGTTTCCGAAGTGGACCTGCAGGAAGTGGACAACGCGGTCAACCAGTCCATGAAGGAGATATCCCAGAGGTACGACTTCAAGGGTTCCATCAGCAAGGTCACCCTGAACAAGGCGACCAAGGAACTGGAGATCGTGGCGGACGACGACAACCGTCTGAAAGCGGTGGTGGACGTGCTGAAGGGCAAGTTCGTCAAGCGCAACATCTCCCCCAAGGCCATGGATTTCCAGACGGCGGAAGCGGCTTTCAGCGGGACGGTGAACCAGAAGGTCAAGATCATCAGCGGGATGCCCATGGATGTCTGCAAGGACATCGTCAAACGGATCAAGGATTCAAAGCTCAAGGTGCAGGTGGCGATCGTGGATGAGAAGGTGCGGGTGTCGGGCAAGGCGAAGGACGATCTGCAAGGCGCCATCGCGCTCTTGAAGGCCATACCCGACCTGAAGGTGCCGCTGCAGTTCAACAATTACAGGTAACAAGATTTTCTGGAACAAGATGATTTTAGAGAAAAGAAAAAAGGCAAAATCTGTTTTTGTCACCGATGTGCCGATTTTCTAATGGAATAAAAAATATGGAAATCGGTACTATACCGACCTCTTTAAAAGTTATATTGAAGGTCGGCATGAACACTGATGGGAAAAGTCTAAATCTTGATTTTAAATCGAAATCTAATCGGTGTTTATCGGTGTTAATCGGTGGCTGATTAATTTGATAGTTTGCGATAGATAAACCGTCTCCAAAGGCCAATATGAAAGCCGAAAAAACACTGCCGTCCCTGATGGATGTCTTTAAACAAGCATGGGACAGGACCGTGAAGCTTTGGCCCCTTTTCTTGGTTCAATTCGGGCTCATCATCATTATTTACGCCTCCATCATCATCGTATTGCTCATCATCTTTGGGCCCCTCATCGCCAAGTACGCCAGCTTCATCATGGACAACATGAAGAACCTGCAGGACGCCGATTGGTCCCAATTTGGCTCGGATTATGTGGCCCGTTTCAGCGACCCGGTCTGGCTGAGCATCGTGGTGGGGCTGATCTTCCTTTTGATCACCTGGTGGCTGATGCTCATGGCGGTCTTCGAGAGCGGACTTTACTCCAGCTTCTGGAGATGGATACGGGATGAAAAGGCCTTCAATCTGAAACAATTCTTCAAGGACGGCTTCCAGTACATGATGCCGATGATATGGCTTTATTGCTGGCTTTCGTTGCTGGGAGCGGCCATATTCCTGGTGTTCGGCGTGATCGCCGGGCTGGTGGTGGGGGCTTTGGCGCTCATCCATTTCAATACCATCGCGGTCATCCTATGTTCGGTCCTCATCGGCCTTCCCCTAGTCTTCCTGTTCGTCGTGGCCATGGTCCTCTTTTCGGTCTACGCTCTGGTGGCCAGGGCCCAGGTATCCCAGGGGTCGACGGCCCGGGAGTCCCTTCGGGAAGCTTACGACCTTTGCCGGAAGAACCGGTGGAGGATCATGAAGGGAACGGTATTGATCCTGGTCCTGTACGTCATAGCCTTCATGGCGGTCCGCATGGTCCTGGGGCTTTTCAGCATGATCCCCCTGATCGGCATCCTGTTCTCCCTGCTGGATTTTTTCGTGGCAATGGTCGTGGGAATCGTGGTGGGGGTCTATATCCCCGGCCTGACCGTCACCTTCATTGACGAGTCGGAAGCCTGAGCTTTGGCCTACCTGCCTGTCCGCGGTTTCATCCTCAGTACCCTCGCTTACGGCGAGGCCGACCGCATCTGCCAGGTCTATACCCTTCAAGCCGGCAAGGTCCGGGCCATCGCCAAGGGCGCCCGTAAACCCAAGAGCAAACTTTCCTCCTCGATGGAACTTTTCACTGAGTCAACCTTCGGCCTGAACAAAAGGCCGGGCGGGGACCTGTATGTACTCAGCCAGGCCAAGGTCCTTCACGACCATCACGCCTTGAAGGAGGACCTGGGTTCCATCAGCATCCTCCAACTTCTTTCCGATATCCTGATCCAATCCCTGCACGACCATGAACCGAACCGGGAACTCTATGCCTTGATAAAGGAGACCCTGGAAGTTTGGAAAGGGTCGGAGGCAAGGGAACAGGTGCTCTGCGCTTTTTGCCTGAGGTTCCTCGAGCTCTCCGGCTACCCCTTGGAGCTTACCGCTTGCGCCGAATGCCAGAAACCCCTGGACCGGGTCAGCGTCCTGCTCATCCCCCACCGGGGAGGGGCTTTGTGCGGGGATTGCTGTCCCTCCGGCCCTTCGGCCTTGAAGGCCACTCCTTTGACCCTGGAACTTTTGAAAAAACTCAGGAATCTGCCGATGGACCGGGTGAAGATCCTCAAGATCAAACCAGCCCCCTTGCGGAGCATCCTTCTGACCCTGCTGGAATATTTGGAGAGGACCATCGAGAAAAAACTGCGGACCCTGGATTACTATTTGAAAGTGGTCCCGATTTGAGGTGGTCATGGTGATCGTCCTGATGGGGGTGGCAGGGAGCGGCAAGACCACTGTGGGACGGCGTCTGGCCAAGGCGTTGGGTTGTCCCTTCCATGATGGGGATGACTACCATCCCAATACCAACCTGAAAAAGATGGCGAAGAGAAAACCCCTGACCGATCGGGATAGGGCACCCTGGCTTAAGAAATTGTCGGAGTTCATTAGACAATGGGAAAAAAGTTCGCCCCTGACGGTCCTGGCCTGTTCAGCCTTGAAAGCGAAATACCGGAAAGTGTTGAAGGGTGGAGGCGATGTGAGGTTCATCCATTTAAAGGGAAGTAAGACACGGATAAGAGAGAGGCTAAAGAAACGGAATGGTCATTTTTTTGACCCACTTCTTTTGGATAGTCAATTTCGAGACCTGCAGGAACCAAACGCCGCTTTAGTGGTCGATGTAACGTCCAATATCGATATAATAGTCCGTCGGATCTTGAAGGCATTACCGGGGTGGGTTAAAGATGTATAAAGAAGGCAGTACAAAAGGAATTTTTGCCATCATCATAGCCCTGTTAATGGTTGTGGCTTATTGTTACCCCCACGAAGTGACCTTTTTAGCCAAATTGGTCTGGGATGTGATCGTGATCAATGTCAGGCCGGTTCTACAAAACATCGCTGATTCCTTCCACAGTCATACACCGTAGTCATACAACGTAAATTTCCCCAAAAAGCTTGATTTAATAAGACTTCTGCCTATACTTGACTTTTTCGTACAGATTGACGACATTCTATTCATAGATTAGCTACATTCATGGTAACCCCACGATTCTTGCAGAATCTTTGGGGTTGCAGACTGCTTTGTAGCCCATTTAATTTTTCGCAGTCTGCAAGAGGTAAAAGTATGAAGTTTTCATCGACCGAAGAATACGGACTCAGATGCATGCTCCAAATGGCCAAGAAGGGCCACAAGGGCAATACCACCATCGTTGAACTGTCCCAAAAGGAAGGCCTGACCCCGGCCTATGTGGCCAAGATCATGGCCATCCTTCGCCGAAGCGGTTTGATCCAGAGCCTACGGGGTCAAAGTGGCGGCTACCAGCTTTCCAAGCCCCCTGAGGAAATTTCGGTCAATGACGTGATGGAAGCCTTGGGCGGTAAGTTCTTCAAGCAAGAGGAGCTTTGTGAGACACCCACGGCGGAGCATAAATCCTGCATTCATTCCATGGATTGCGCCATCCGCTCCCTTTGGATGGGACTGGACCTGGCCATGTCCGGCTATCTTCGCAAATGCAAGCTGACCGACCTGGTCCTGCCAGAGCCGGAGATGGAAAAGTGGCTCAACCGCCAGGTCACGGCGGTCGGCCCCGCCTCCAAGCCGATGGGCTTGGTCGAAAGCACAACGCAGGCGCAGCCCAAATGAAAAAGGAAACCATGGAAACCAAGCCCCAAGACCAGACCCTCGAGAAAGCGACCAGCGAGGATTACAAGTACGGATTCGTCACGGATATCGCGGCGGACTCCGCCCCGCCGGGACTGAATGAGGACATCATAAGGTTCATTTCCCAAAAGAAGAAGGAGCCAAAGTTCCTGCTGGAGTGGCGCCTCAAGTGCTACCGCCATTGGACCAAGATGACCGAACCCACCTGGGAGAACGCGACCTACCCTCCCATCAATTACCAGGACATCATCTATTATTCCGCCCCCAAGAAGGACGGACCCAAGAGCCTGGATGAGGTGGACCCGGAACTTCTGAAGACCTTCGAGAAGTTGGGGGTGCCCATGCAGGAAAGGGAAATGCTGGCCGGCATCGCGGTGGACGCGGTGTTCGACAGCGTGTCCGTGGGGACCACCTTCAAGAAAAAACTCTACGAGATGGGCGTGATCTTCTGCTCCTTCTCCGAGGCGGTCGAGGAGCATCCCGAGCTCATCCAAAAATACCTTGGAACGGTCGTGCCCTATAACGACAATTTCTTCGCGGCCCTGAACAGCGCGGTCTTCACCGACGGTTCCTTCTGCTACGTGCCCAAGGGGGTGCGCTGTCCCATGGAACTTTCCACCTACTTCCGCATCAACGCCGCCAAGACGGGACAGTTCGAGCGCACCCTGCTCATTGCCGACGAGGGCGCCTATGTGAGCTACCTGGAAGGCTGTACCGCCCCCATGAGGGACGAGAACCAGCTTCACGCCGCGGTGGTGGAACTGGTGGCCCTGGACAACGCCGAGATCAAGTATTCCACCGTCCAGAACTGGTACCCGGGCGACAAGAACGGCAAGGGCGGGATCTACAACTTCGTCACCAAACGGGGCGCCTGCCGGGGAGTGAATTCCAAAATCTCCTGGACCCAGGTGGAAACGGGCTCGGCCATCACCTGGAAATACCCCAGCTGCATACTCCAGGGCGACAACTCGGTGGGGGAGTTCTACTCGGTGGCCGTGGTCAATAACTACCAGCAGGCCGACACGGGAACCAAGATGATCCATATCGGCAAGAACACCAGCAGCACTATCATTTCCAAGGGTATTTCGGCCGGACACGGCCAGAACACCTACCGGGGCATGGTGCGTATCCAGCCCGCCGCCGAGAATGCCCGCAATTACACCCAGTGCGACTCCCTGTTGATGGGCGACCAGTGCGGGGCCCATACGGTGCCTTATATCGAGGTGAAGAACGACAGTTCCAAGGTGGGGCACGAGGCTTCCACCTCCAAGATCAGCGAGGACCAGGTTTTCTATTGTCGGCAAAGGGGATTGTCGTCCGAGGACGCGGTCAACCTGATCGTGAACGGGTTCTGCAAGGAAGTTTTCCGCAAGCTCCCCATGGAGTTCGCCGTGGAAGCCCAGAAGCTCTTGAGTGTCAGTCTGGAAGGAAGCGTCGGTTAAGGATCATCAATCTAGTAACTTGAATATGGAGAAACCAATGTTAGTCATCAAGGATCTAAAAGCCAGGGTCGAGGAAAAGACCATCTTGAACGGTATCAACCTGACCGTGGGGGACGGTGAAGTTCACGCCATCATGGGGCCCAATGGCTCGGGAAAGAGCACTCTGGCCCATATCCTGGCGGGCAGAGAGGGTTATGAGGTGACGGGAGGGGAAGTGCTGTTCAACGGCAAGGACCTGTTGTCCCTTTCCCCGGAGGACCGGGCGAGGGCCGGGGTCTTTTTGGCATTCCAATATCCGGTGGAGATACCGGGGGTGAACAATACCTATTTTCTGAAAGCCGCGCTGAACGCCCTGCGCAAGGCCAGGGGTGAGGAAGAGCTGGACGCCATGGATTTCCTTGAATTGGTGAAGGAAAAGCTCAAGCCCCTCAAGATGGACGAGTCCATGCTGCAACGGTCGGTCAACGAGGGCTTTTCGGGCGGGGAAAAGAAGAAGAACGAGGTGCTCCAGATGGCTGTGTTGGAACCCAAGCTAGCCATCCTGGACGAGACGGACTCGGGGCTGGATATCGACGCCCTGAAAGTGGTGGCCGACGGGGTGAATTCCCTGCGGAGTCCCAAGCGTTCCGTCCTGTTGGTGACCCATTACCAGCGGCTGCTGGATTACATCGTGCCGGACAAGATCCATGTACTGGCGGGAGGACGCATTATCAAGTCTGGCGGGAAGGAACTGGCCCTGGAGCTGGAAGAGAAGGGCTACGAGTGGCTGACCGATCCAGCGAAGGTAAAAGCGTGACCGATATGGACACAATGAAACTAGAAAATTTTCCTTTCGAAGACGCGGTACAGTTTGGGACCGCTTCGTGGATAAAAGAGGCGCGGGATAAATCGTGGCAGCGTTTTTCCAAGATCGGGTTCCCGACCACCAAGTCCGAGTTTTGGCGACACACTTCGCTGGACTCGCTGATGAAGCATTATTTTTGTTGGGGTCGGGTGGAGAAGCCCTCGGTCGATGTATTAGACCGTTTGAGATCCCTCGATTTTGACGTGGAACATTCCGATGTCATTGTGTTTGTGAACGGGTTCATGGTCAGGAAGCTATCCAAGATCGGTGAATTGCCGGATAAGACCGTCATGAAAACCATTTTAGAGGCGGATGACGCCTCGATCGGCAGTGGCTTTGGAAAAGTCCTTCATGAGGAGAATCGCCCATTCGCGGCGTTGAATACGGCTTATTTCACCGATGGTTTATTTTTAAAGGTTCCGGAAGGAAAGATCCTTCCCAGGCCCATCCACATTGTCTATGTCACGACCGATGGCACCCACAAATGTCAAACCCATGTCCGAAACCTGCTTTTGTTGGATCAAGACAGTTCGGCGAACGTCATCGAGCATTATCTGGGTGAAAATACCCAATCCTATTTTACGGGGGCCGTCACCGAGGCTGTTCTATCCCGCGGCTCCTCATTGACGCACACGAAGATCCAACAAGAAACCGATTTGGCCTATCACTTCGGAACTCTTTCGGTTCGACAGGAAGAGGGAAGTAAATTAACCTCCCGGCTTTTCGCCCTGGGTGGGACCTTGGGACGAAGCGAAGTGGAAACCTGCCTGGCGGGACACAACGCTGAGTGCCTTTTGGAGGGTTTGACGGTCGCTAAGGACCACCAGCACATGGATATCCGTACCTTCGTGGACCACGCGGTCCCAGGATGCAAGAGCGAGCAAGTGTTCAAGAGCGTGCTGGACCATGAAGCCGTTTCCATCTTCGACGGACGGGTCCTGGTACGGGAGAACGCCCAGAAGACCGACGCCAAACAATCCAATAAGAACCTGCTTCTATCCAAGAAAGCCCTGGTCTACTCCAAACCCCAGCTCCAGATATACGCGGATGACGTGAAGTGCTCCCACGGTTCGGCGACCGGCCAGTTGGATGAGGAAGCTGCTCTTCTACCTTCGGTCCCGGGGGATCGGCAAGGAAGAGGCGAGGAAGACCCTGGTCTACGCCTTCGCGGGCGAGATGGTGCAAAGGGTGGGCGAGAACGGCCTGAAGGCTCCGGTCCATAAACTGGTGAATCAAGCCATGGGCTGGGAAGGCGAGGCCCTATGAAAACCAAGAAAAAAATGAAAAAGAGGATTTCCGAGAACCCAACTTTCAACGTGGATAAGCTCCGCAAGGAATTTCCCATCCTCAAACAGAAGGTCCATGGGAAGACCCTGGTCTATCTGGACAACGCCGCGACCACGCAAAAACCCAAAGCCGTGATCCAGACCCTGGAGCGTTATTACGAAGGATACAACTCCAATATCCACCGGGGCCTCCACCTCTTGAGCGAGAAGGCCACGGCGGCCTATGAGGGCGTCCGGGAGAAAGCGGCGAAATTCTTGAACGCCGCTGATCCGAAGGAGATCATCTTCACCAAGGGGACCACCGACGGCATCAACCTGGTGGCGCAAAGCTGGGGCAGGAAGAACCTGGCCCAGGACGACGAGGTCATCCTGACCCAGATGGAACACCATTCGAATATCGTGCCCTGGCAGTTGATCTGCGACGAAAAGAAGGCCCATGTCAAAGTGGCCCCCATTACTGACGAGGGTGAATTGGTGATGGAAGAGCTCTTCCGTTTATTTTCCCCCAAGACAAAATTGTTGGCCTTGACCCATGTTTCCAACGCGCTGGGAACGGTCAACCCCATCAAAGAGATCGTGAAATTCGCCCATGAGAGGGGCGTGAAAGTGCTGGTGGATGGCGCCCAGGCAGTTTCCCATATGAGCTTGGATGTTCGGGACCTGGACTGCGATTTCTACGCGCTTTCGGGCCATAAACTCTACGGCCCCACCGGGGTAGGGATCCTTTACGGGAAATACGCCCTTTTGGAAGCCATGCCGCCTTACCAGGGCGGGGGTGACATGATCTCATCGGTTACATTCGAGAAGACCCTTTTCAAGAAACCCCCTTACCGGTTCGAGGCGGGAACGCCCAACATCGCTGGGGTGATAGGCCTGGGCGCGGCCTTGGATTTTGTCACCGCCATCGGGCTAGGCAATATCGCGGTCCATGAGCAGGACCTTTTGAATTACGGGACGAAAAAACTCCAGGAGATCCCTGGGTTGAAGTTGGTCGGGACGGCCCCGCACAAGGCGGGCGTCCTGTCATTCACGCTGGGAGAGATACACCCCCATGACATCGGCACCATTCTGGACCGCCAGGGAGTGGCTATCCGGGCGGGACACCATTGCGCCCAGCCGGTCATGGAACGCTACGGCATACCGGCGACCGCCCGAGCGTCCCTGGCCCTTTATAACACCAGGTCGGAGATAGACGCATTGGCCAAGGCAGTCAAGAAAGTCATCGAGATGTTCGCGTGAGGGAATCGGTCAACGATATTGAAAATGAACAAGGGAGTCTTTGATGTCCGATCTTAGGGACCTATACCAGGAAGTCATCCTGGACCACCAAAAGCATCCCCACAACTTCGGGGAAATGGAAGGGGCCAACCATCACGCGGACGGGTTCAATCCACTGTGCGGGGATAAGATAACACTCTCCTTGAAGGTCGGGACGGACAGTGTCATTGAGGACATCAAGTTCAAGGGTTCGGGATGCGCCATCTCCAAGGCCTCCGCTTCCATGATGACGGTGGCGCTGAAAGGGAAGAAGACCCAGGACGCCGAACGGATATTCCATGAGTTCCACGACCTGGTGACGGGGAAGGAAGGTCCGGCGGCTGAGTTGGGCAAACTGAAAGTTTTCGCCGGAGTGAGGGATTATCCGGCTCGGGTCAAATGCGCCAGCCTAGCCTGGCATACCTTGGAAGCCGCGCTCCATGACCAAAAGGATGTGGTCTCGACCGATGACGGGGAAGGACCAGACGCATGAAACAAGAACTGCTCACTATCTCCCGGGAGTGCAAGGCCATCACCATCCCTTACGGGACCGAGACGGTCGTCTTCAAGGATGAGAAGGTCTATCTGACCCAGACATTGGGTGGCAGTTTCACGCTTCAGAGGGACAACGGCCAGCTGGTGCGCATCGAGGGCAAGGACGCGGACGCCCTGGGCAAGGAAGTGCCGGCCGAGGCCAAGGTATTCAAGATCAGTTACGGGGACGAGGGCAAGGTCAGCGACCAGGATGTGGAGAAGAGCGTCTGGGATACCCTGAAGACCTGCTATGACCCTGAGATCCCCGTGAACATCGTCGAGTTGGGTTTGATCTACGGTTGCGTCCTAAAGGAACATCCGGAGGGTGGCAAAAAGGTAGATATCGTCATGACCCTGACCGCCCCTGGCTGCGGGATGTCCACGGTGTTGAAAGCTGAGATCGAACAGAAATTAAGTCGTATTCCAGGCGTTAAAGAGTCATTCGTCGAGGTCACCTTCGAGCCCCCCTGGAACCAGAGCCTGATGACCGAAGCCGCCAGGCTTCAATTGGGAATGATGTAAATTCCCGACAAAAGGCCACTTTTCCTCCAAAAAACCCCTAAGTGGTATAATTTTTTTATCAATCCCAAGGTTTGAACCTATAATTCTATCGTTGAATATCAAGGCTAAAGCGTTTTATCCAGGCGTTGGCCCATTAATACGAAAGGAAGAACCTTATGAATCGCTATTCCATCCTGGCTCTTTTAATTATCACTCTGGGAGTCTCGATCTCCTGTACCAGACAGATGGTCACGCCGGCCCAACCGCTCCCCGCGCCTACGGCTACACCTATTCCCAACACCCCGACTATTACCTCCACCAATACCAACACCAGTGTGCCAACCAACACTTTCACTAAAACGTTCACTCCCACCACTTCCTTTACACCGACCGTGACGAATACACCCACCGTGCCTGGTCCTACCAGCACCCCTACCAATTCGGCCACCTTAACGGATACGGGAACGCCGACCAGTACCGCGACCATTACTTTGACCGCCACGACCACGGATACACCCTCAACCACCGACACGCCTACCTTCAGCGGTACGCCGACCAATTCGCCGACCGTTACCAATACTTCTGCGTTAACGGCTACTCCAACTCCCAGTCCGACGGCTACGACCTGTGTAGCCGTGTATCAGCCAACTTACACTTTTGAGACGGATGCCCAATGCTGGCATGTGGATTCCTCGGCTGGAAATACGATTCCCAATACGTTTAGCCAGGTTACCACCTTAGCTCACACCGGTTCGGGAAGCTTGCAAGCCAATGTGACCTATCCTACCGGTCAGAATAAATGCCAGTTAGAGATCACCCTTCCCAGCGATGTGGATATGACCGGACAAATGTTGACCATGTGGGTATATGTGGACCCAGCCTTGGCCACCAGCGCCGCCGCACAGGTTTTCATCCAAACCCATAGTACCCCGACGGGTTCCTGGGATGCTGTTTGGAACAATGTAACAGCCGGCGGGACTTGGACCCCGGTTACTTTCATTTGGCCCGCATCCCCGAGTGGCGACCCGACCAAAGTATTCCAATTCGGTGTTCAGATCTACAGTTCGGCGGGAACGACTGGAAACGTTTATGTGGATGATGTGGTCATCAGCGCCGCCCCAACACCAACCGTTACCCCAACGATCACGGCAACTCCTTCGGGAACGGCTCAAGGGTTTACATTCAGCTCCGCCGCTTCTATGACGGGCTGGGCCAACAATACCGGCAGTACCACGGCCGGTGGCGCAGTGAAAGTTATTTATAGCTCGACCTATAGCTCTTGTTCGGCCAGCACAGGGGCCATGGAAGTTACTATGGGTTTTACCGCCATCAACCAAGCGGTTTTTGTTCAAAACACTTTGGGAAGCGCCACAAACATGGCTGGAAAGACCATCTCAGTGATCATGGATGTTAGCAGCGGCTGGAACTCGGACGGTGAATCGATCTATGGCGCTATTTTTGTACAAGAAAATGTCAGTCCCTGGGCATGTGTTTATCAAAATGGAACGGGTTTATGGAGCGCGATTAGTACGGCTACCGACTCAGGATGCGTGACCCTGTCTTTGACTATGCCGGCTTCATCGGCCGCGGTAGGCAGTTATACGGGTTACAGTGTTTATAATGGGACCTTTGATCCTACCCAGGTTGGTATCGTAGGGATTCAAATAGGCACTGGAGGCGGTGGAACGGATTTCACTCAAGTACCAGTCTTGGACGTTAAAAGCTGGCTTTACCAATAAACTAGCTAGAATATAAATAATTTAAAAAGAACGGCTCGCTTTAATGGCGGGCCGTTCTTTTTTGTTGTGAAGTTGCAGATAACTCGCGGGTAAGCGCCAACACTTGCTTTTCATTGTTTTAAGTGGGATATTCGTCCGGCGAAATATAGAATAAAGTCCGTTTTTGAAATTACCTCATCAAAGGTCCTTCGATGCCCTGGCCCAATTGGAAATCCGTCATTCGTCTCATCCTCATGAAAACATTGGGCGGTCTTTTGGCCCTGGTCTTCGTGGCGGTAGCTTTATTGTTATTGATCTATCCAGTCGTTTGTTTATCCACGACCCGGGGCGGTCAGAGTTCCAAAGTAACGGGATATTCCGACCATGTGGGGAAGATAAAGACAGCCTGCCGATTGGGTGGAATTTTTGATGTCTCCGTGGCCATCGGCAAGCAGAAATTTGACCATGTTTACTGTTTTTATCCGGTCTGGCCCGATCAACTCCAACCGGTCAAGGGTGATATCGTCCAGGTTTGGCCCGCCAAGAAGCCATTGGTTGGAGGCCCCCCGACGGATGGATGGGGTTGGTTCATCGTGGGCACCATCTTCGTGCTGGGTCTGGTGATGGTGGAGTTCGCGTTCCTGGCCCTGACGATCTCCTAAAAGTCACATTCCAATCCGAATCCACCGCCGCCTCTCGCGGCGAAAACGCGCGGTTTCAAGTCGATGCCGGTGTTATCCCTCCCTTTGATCAAATCGTTGTATCTCTTGACGGCGTTGAATTTCTTGACGCCCGAGATGGTTCCGAAAACGAACGAGGGCGCCCATAAGAATTGGGCGGCGAAAAGCCCCGTGTTGATTCGGTCAATGAAATCCACGCCGACGAAAGGCATGGGTTTGTAGGCCAGGGCGATATAGACTCCCGCGATCGTCCCACCCGCGAAAAACATGGAAGCGGCGAAGTCCGTGTCCTCCGCGTCCCGGATCAATTGGGACGCCTCCGCGTCGTGAAGGGGGTAGATGAGGCTTTTGAGATCGCGGAACTCATTGACCTTTTTTCCGTTCAGGAAATAGTCGGTGTCCGAGCCAATGATCCCATACAAGACAAGGCCCATCTTTGTTTCGATGATCCCAGGCTGGTCGTTGAGAGCCTCCTTTGGAACGCCCGATTGGGCCGCTGCCCGGCAGGAGCACAGGAAGATCAAGACAGCGAGGAAGAGAGGGAATGGGATAGCGGCCGACCGGATCATGGATATTCCTTGAGGAAGACATTCAGGATTTAAAGTCTACCTATCACGGGGAAGAACCACCAGTGATCTCCCGAAGAAACGCAAAATGCCTATTTTTTACCGGCTGAAAGGCTCCGAACATAGCTGATCAAGGGGCCGTATTCCTCTTCCTTGATGACGCCTTGCCATGTCGGCATCTTAGAATCTGGAAAATAATTGGAGGCGTTCCGGATATAACCCTTCAATTGTTTGTCGTCCGGGTAATCCTTGTTGGAACCAGTCAGGTCGCAGCTGCCATTTCCCGTGGTGCCATGGCAGGTATCGCAAGAGTAGTTGTAATAGAGTTTTTTACCTATTGAGGCGTTGGCGTCGCTCATGACCACGCCGGTCGAGGGCGGGACCTGATGATGGATGACCGGTACGGTCTTGAAATAAGAGTAAAGGTCATGGATCTCCTGGTTCGACAGGTCCGGATATAGCACCATGGGATATCGGATGACGGTGTTGTCCGGGCGGAAACCTTGCCGAAGGGCACGGGCGAACTGTGCTTCGGTCCAACGGCCAATGCCCGTTTCCGTGTCGGGGGTGATGTTGGCGCTGTAGACCGTGTTGCCGTTGGCGTCGTTCATGGCGTTACCACCTCCCATGAACCCCTTGGAGCGCTCGGGAAAGAGGGCGACATTGGTCTTGAAGTCGGCGGAGTGGCACTCGTAGCATTTGGCCACGGAAAGGGCGGTGTACTTTCCGTATTTCACCTCGTCCTTCAGGTCCGGGTGGGCAATGGGGGCCTTGGGGTAGGGCAGGGGCAGGAAAGCCACGTGGCTGAGGAACTTGACCAGGAAGGAAGGACGGCAGGGGACGCTGTCCACATCCTTGGCGGCTACCAGGGCATCATTGGACCTCAAGAAAGCGATCATGGAAGCCATGTCCTCATCCGACAGGTCATTCAGCTTCACCATATAAGGAGGGACATACTCGCCCGTGGGTTTGATGCCTGTCCGCAAGAACCATGCGATCTGTCCATCGGTCCAGTTCCCGATGCCCTTGACCGGGTGTTGGGTGATATTGGCTGAATAGGCGGTCCCGAAGGATGGGGGCAAATCCAGCATGCGTTTGCCCGTCAGGGAATGGGTCTGTTGGTCGTAGTGACAGTCGGCGCAAAGCATATTGACCAGCTTCCGGCCGCGGGCCACCCGCTGGGCCGTGCTTTGCACCTTCAGGTCGATCTTTTCAACGGGGTATTTTGGGATGCCGGTGAATTGGATGTACAGCGCGAAACCGGCGATGATCAGGGCCAAGACCAGTAACAATAAAGACAAACCGATGAAGAACTTTTTCATGGGCTCCCCTCCATAAAAGGTTCAAAATATACAGCTTAAACGAGCACGATTATAACCTTTCGCCACTTTAAGTCATGGGGTAAATCGAATTTAGTTCGCCAAAAAAGTTCTCAAAAAATGCACTTTTTTGTAAGATGAATGCCTTCTGGGTTCGGGCCCATGGAGGTTGTTAAATTCATCAGGTCGAGGTTAGCGGAATGGCTCAAGGGACAGTCAAGTGGTTCAAGAACGAAAAGGGTTTTGGTTTTATCTCACAGGACGGCGGTGACGATGTGTTCGTTCACTATTCAGCCATCCAGAGCGATGGATTCAAAAGCCTGAACGAAGGCGATCGAGTGGAATTCGACGTGGCCAAGGGTGACAAGGGTTTAAAGGCCGAAAACGTCCGTAAAATCTGAACGATCCAGGCGGTTCATTAAAAGCCCCCGAGAGATCGGGGGCTTTTTTTTTGACCTCATATTGGATGTGGGGCTATGCCGTCCCGGATAAATGCTTTATATTGGGGGGCGTTCCGGGCCATTGGGTTTGAAAAACCCGAGGCCAGGGCAGGACATCAAAACATAAGGGAATTCGATGGCGCTTTCGTTCCAAGAACTCATCCTAAACCTCGACCATTTCTGGAGCCGTCAGGGATGCATCATCCAACAGCCCTATGACATGGAAAAAGGGGCCGGTACTTTCAACCCCGCCACCTTTTTCCGAGTCCTGGGTCCCGAACCCTACCAAGTGGCTTATGTGGATCCCTGCCGTCGTCCCAAGGATGGACGTTACGGCGAGAACCCTAACCGCATGCAGCATTATTACCAGTATCAGATCATCCTGAAACCCTCGCCCGACAACATGGTGGAACTTTACCTGGAGAGCCTGGAACAGATCGGCATCAAGCAAGACGAGCATGATATCCGTTTCGTCGAGGACGACTGGGAATCGCCGACCTTGGGGGCTTCCGGTTTGGGCTGGCAGGTCTGGATGGACGGCATCGAGATCACCCAGTTCACCTTTTTCCAGACCACCGGGGGCTTGGAATTGAAACCCGTCTCCGGGGAGATCACTTTCGGTCTGGAGCGCATCGCCACTGTCATCCAAGGCGTGGATAGCGTTTGGGACCTTCATTACGGCGGGAAGAACATCACCTACCGGGACATCTTCCATCCGAGCGAAAAGGCCTTCTCGGCCTTCAATTTCGAGCACGCCAATACCAAGATGCTGCTTCGCCATTTCAAGGACTTCGAGGGCGAAGTAAAACGGCTGTTGGAGCTTGGCCTGGTGGCGCCGGCTTACGATTACGTCATCAAGGCATCCCATACTTTCAACCTATTGGACGCCCGAGGGGCCATATCGGTGGCCGAAAGGACCAATTACATTGGCCGGGTCCGGGCTATGGCCAAAGGGGTTGCGACCGCCTACGTGAAGGAAAGGGAAGCCCTGGGTTTCCCGCTGTTAAAGAAAGCTTGAACGGATAGGAAATTGGATCATTCGATCATTCTAAAAGACGCGGTATTGGAGATCGGCTGTGAGGAACTGCCGTCCTCCTATATACGCCCGGCGATCGACCAGATGGTCTCGGCCGCGGAAGCTTCCCTGCGGGAACACCGGATCGCTTTCCAGCGCCTTTATACCTATTACACGCCCCGCCGACTGACTCTTTTCTTCAAGGGCCTTCCCGAGATGCAGCAGGATGTGGCCAAGGAAGTGACTGGTCCCCTGGTGTCGATAGCCTTTGATGAACACGGGTTGCCGACCCGCGCGGGGGAGGGTTTCGCCAAGGCCCAAGGAATTTCAGCCGCTGCCTTGAAACGCAAACAAACCCCCAAAGGCGAGGTGGTGGTAGCCATCAAAAAATCGGGAGGACGATTGACCTCCGAGATACTGGCCGAAGTATTCCCCGAAGTCATCAAAAAGATCCGCTTTCCCAAGGTCCAACGCTGGGGGAACGGTGATTTCCAGTTCGCCAGGCCTATCCGATGGATCTGTTCGGTCTTCTCGCGAAGCGTCATATCCTTCGAGATCGCCGGCCTTTATAGCAGCCGGGAAACCTACGGGTTGAGGTCCCTCAAGAAAGGGGCCTTGGATATAGAGGAAGCGGGGGATTATCTGGAGGTCCTACGGCAGGCCGGGGTCATCGTGGATCCGGACGAGAGAAAGAGCTCCATCTGGAACAAGGTCCAGCAAACGGCCGCCGAAAAGGGATGTGTCGTACCCCAGGACCCGGACCTGTTGAGCGATGTGAACAATCTCATTGAAAGTCCCGACGTGATCATGGGGTCCTTTGACCCCAAGTACCTGGAATTGCCCGACGCGGTCATCGTGACGGCCATGAGGGAGCATCAAAAATACTTCGCCGTCCGGGACCAGGGCGGAAAACTCCTTCCCCATTTCATCGGTGTCATCAATGGGACTCCCAAGGACAAGTCCGTCGTGACCAGGGCCAATGAGGGGGTCTTGAAGGCCCGTTTGGAGGACGCCAAATTTTTCGTGTCCGAGGATATGAAGATCCCGCTGGAAGAGTGGGCCGAAAAGCTCAATGGGATCACCTGGCTGGAAGGCATGGGAACCATGGCGGATAAGTCCGCCCGTCTTGAGAAACTCGTCAAAAAAGTCGCCGAGCTCTGCCATGCCCCCAAAGAGATGGAAAAGGCTTTGGGCGGGGCCGCCCTTCTTTGCAAGGCGGACCTGGCGACCAACATCATCCGGGAAAAAGAATTCAATAGTCTCCAAGGCTATATGGGCGGGATCTACGCCAAGAAGCAGGGCCGGGAGTCCGAAGGCGATGCCATCCAATATCATTATTATCCCCGTTTCTCGGGGGACGTCTTGCCGCCTACCCGTGAATCCTGTCTTCTGTCCATCGCCGACAAGGTCGACACCATGGTCGGATGTTTCAAGGCGGGATTGATCCCGACCGGTTCCCAGGACCCCTTCGCCCTGAGACGCCAGGTCTTGGGGGTCATCCTGATCATCTTGGAACACCGCTATCCCGTTTCCATGGAAGATCTGGTCAAAGCCGCCCGGAAACAGTACGAAGGCAAGGTCAAGCCGGGTGAGATCGAGGAGATACTGGAGTTCGTGAAGGGACGGTTCCAAAGTGTCCTGGAATCCCGTGGACTATCCTATGATGTCATCAACGCCGCCCTGGGGTCTCCTTCTCCATCCCTGACCGACATGGTCGGTAAGGCCGAGATCATCCAGCGGCATAAACAAGAGAAGGAATTCCAGGACTTGGTGACCGCGGCTGGACGTGTGCTGCGCATCCTGCCCAAACAAAAGGATCTCCGAAAAGATCTCCAAGGCGCTTTTCAAATTGAACGAGGAAAAGGAACTTTTGGAAAAGATGTTGTTCGCGAAAAAACTGATCGCCGATCTTGATCCCCAAAGCCCCACCTTTTACGAGGATGTCATCGACCACTTGAATACCCTGGTCCAGCCGATCCATGCTTTCTTTGAAAAGGTGATGGTCATGGATAAGAACGCCAAGGTCCGGAATAATCGATTGGCCTTGTTGAAACAAACTTCCGAACTCCTTCTGGTGTTGTGTGATTTCGGAAAGTTGGTTTATTCCTCAGAAGCGGCTCCCGCCTCGTAACGACAAAAATGTCGTTAAACCTTAATTTTTCCAAGATTGCGATGTTGTTTATCGTTACGCTTTGATTGTGATAGCTGTCATTGCAAAGGCAAAAGTGTTTGCTACAATGAGGGCCATTTTAATGCTCCTTTACCACGCTTAAAAATATTTTGAAACCGCCGTTCCATTCCAGGGAGGAAGAAATGCCGAAAAAAGCAAAGTCGCAAAAGAAAGACTCCGCAGCCAAGTCCGCCAAAAAATCCAGCAAGTTCGTTTATTTCTTCGGCAACGGTAAAGCCGAAGGAACCGGCACCATGAAGGATGTCCTGGGAGGCAAGGGCGCCGGGTTGGCCGAGATGACCAACGCCGGGGTTCCTGTTCCCCCGGGATTCACCATTACCACCGAGACCTGCCGTATCTATTACGAGGCCGGCAAGAAGGTTCCGGCCTCCATCGACAAGGAAATGCAGACCCATTTGGCCCGACTGGAAAAGGCCCTGGGAAAGAAGTTCGGGGACCGCAATAACCCCCTGTTGGTTTCGGTCCGCTCGGGTGCCAAGTTCTCCATGCCCGGCATGATGGATACCATCCTCAACCTGGGATTGAACGATGAGACGGTGAAGGGTTTGATCGCCTCCACCAACAACGAGCGTTTTGCCTGGGATTCCTACCGCCGTTTCGTGCAGATGTACGGCAACGTGGTGATGGAGATGGGCAAAGAAGTGTTCGAACGGGTCATCGACAAGGTGAAGGAAGCCAAGCATGTCAAGCTCGATACCGACCTGACCGCCGCCGACCTGAAGGATATGGTCGAGCAATTCAAGAAGCTAATTAAAGAGAAAACGGGCCACGCTTTTCCGCAGGATGTCATGGAACAGCTTCGGGGCGCCAGGGACGCCGTTTTCCGTTCCTGGATGAACGACCGGGCCATCTATTACCGTAAACAGAACGACATTCCCCACAACATCGGGACGGCCGTCAACGTGCAATCCATGGTGTTCGGCAACATGGGCGACGATTCGGGAACGGGCGTTGGATTTCACCCGCAACCCGGCCACCGGCGAGAAGAAATTCTATGGCGAGTATCTGTTGAACGCCCAGGGCGAGGACGTCGTGGCGGGCGTCCGCACGCCCCAGCCCATCACGCACCTGGAAAAAGACATGCCCAAGGTGTTCAAACAGCTCTATGACACCACCAAGAAGCTGGAAAAGCACTACCGCGATATCCAGGACTTCGAGTTCACCATCGAGAAGGGCAAGCTCTTCATGCTGCAGACCCGCACGGGCAAACGCACCGCGGCCGCGGCCGTCAAGATCGCCATCGACCTGGTGGCCGAGAAGCTCATCACCAAGGAAGAGGCCTTCATGCGCGTCGAGCCCATCCAGCTCGACCAATTGCTGCATCCCGTGTTCGACCCGAAGGCCAAGAAGGACGTCATCACCAAGGGCCTGCCGGCCTCGCCCGGCGCCGCCACCGGCCAGGCGGTCTTCACCGCCGATGTGGCCGTGGAATGGAAAGCTGACGGTAAAAAAGTGATCCTGGTCCGCCTGGAAACCTCTCCCGACGACATCCATGGCATGGATGCCGCCGAGGGCATCCTGACCGCCCGCGGGGGCATGACCAGCCACGCGGCGGTCGTGGCCCGGGGCATGGGCAAGACTTGCGTGGCCGGCTGCGAAGTCCATCAAGGTGGATGAACACAGCCAGTAAGTTCTCGGTCGGGGACGGTCACTGTCAAAGAAGGGGATTGGATTTCCCTCAATGGCTCCACCGGCGAAGTCATCAACGGGCAAGGTGCCGACCATGGACCCGGAGCTTTCCGGGGATTTCGCCACACTGATGAGCTGGGCGGACGCAACCCGCACCCTTAAGGTCCGGGCCAACGCCGACATCCCGCGGGACGCCAAGGTGGCCCGCGCTTTCGGGGCCGAGGGCATCGGGTTATGCCGTACCGAGCATATGTTCTTCGCCGAGGACCGGCTGCCCCACATGCAAGCCATGATCCTAGCCACCGATGAGGCTTCCCGCCGCAAGGCCCTGGAAAAACTCCTGCCCATGCAGCAATCCGACTTCAAGGGGTTGTTCGAGGCCATGGAAGGCCATCCGGTCACCGTTCGCTTCCTGGATCCCCCCTGCATGAGTTCCTGCCCGAACGGGAGGAACTGATGGTGGAGATCGCCACGATGGAAGCCACCGGAAAACACCACAACCAACGAGATCATCAAGAAGGCCTTGGAACTGGTAAGGAAGAGGGTCCGAGCTGGATAAGGCCAAGAAGCTCTTGGCCCGGGTGGAGGAACTCCACGAGTTCAACCCCATGCTGGGCCACCGGGGCTGCCGCTGGGAATCACTTATCCTGAGATCACCGAAATGCAGACCGAGGCTGTCATCGCCGCGGCCTGCGAATTGGTGAAGAAAGGCAAGAAGATCATCCCTGAGATCATGATCCCGCTGGTCGGGGACGTGGCTCGAATTGAAGAACCAGAAGGCCATCGTCATCAAAAAAGCCGAGGAGACCATCAAGAAATACGGCGTCAAGCTGGAATACATGATCGGGACCATGATCGAGCTTCCCCGGGCGGCCGTCACGGCCGACAAGATCGCTGAAGAAGCTGAGTTCTTCAGCTTTGGGACCAATGACCTGACCCAGACCACCTTCGGGTTTTCACGGGACGATACCGCGAAGATCATCCGTTATTACCAGGACCACGGCGATCTTCGAGAAGGATCCCTTCCAGGTCTTGGACCGGGGCGGCGTCGGCCAGCTGGTCAAAATGGCGCGTGGAAAAGGGCCGATCAGTGAAGCCCAAGCTGAAGGTGGGGATTTGCGGGGAGCACGGCGGGGATCCCAATTCCGTCGAGTTCTGCCATATGGTGGGATTGAATTACGTCTCCTGCTCACCTTACCGGGTCCCTATCGCCCGTTTGGCGGCGGCCCAAGCCGCGCTCAAACACTCGAAAAAGGGTAGCAAAGAATATTCCTCTAAGTAAAATTTAAGCTCTTTAAAGCCTTTGGGTCTCCTTAAGCGGGAGCCTAAAGGCTCGTTGTTTAATGTTTTAACCGGTGGTGGGGTGGTATAGACCATCTCACCCCGGTCAATATTTGCCCGTGAAAAATGGTTTAGAGCCTCGTTTGTGATTTCGTAAATGTCGATTTATGTTATAGTACTTTCGTTTTCCTTAGAGGGCGCAGGGTTTGTCCTTATATTCTTTCATTCGGGGTTAATGACCTAGTGATGAAGCAAACCACATCTTTTATTTCCATTTTTTTCCTCTCGTTCTTTACATGCATTTCACTTAGCGCTTCCACGCAAGTACCCCACCACTCTTTTGACCGATACCCATTGGGACGCGAATGGCAATCCCTACCAGGTCCAAGGGAAGGTCGTAGTGCCTAAAGGAACGGTCCTGACCATCGGCCCGGGGGTCCAGGTGATCTACTCCGGTGCTGCCGAGATCGAGGTAGACGGAACCCTTGAGGTCCTTGGCGACGCGGCTTCCCCCGTGGTATTCGATATGCAGCAAGGCGGCCTTCAAAGCGAATTGTTCATCAATGGCGGTGATGTTCGCCTCTCCAACGCGAGGATCTTGAGCGGTATCATCCTGGCTCGGGACGCTGAACTTTCCATGAATGGCTGCGAGGTTACAAAAGGGAGCGGTCTTTACCTGCAGGGAACCACCCAAGCTCATCTTAAGAACAACAAGATCTTCGGGAACGCCACGGGTATCGTCACCGATGGCAAGGTCAGGGCGAATGTCTCATTCAATACGATCGTCAATAACACCTATGGGTTGTTCCTCAAAAGCTTTGCCGAATTCTATTTCACGAATAACAGCATCCATGACAATATGGTCGAGGTCATCAACAACACGCCTCCTTATAAGTTAGGGAATAACTTCTGGGGCACGACTGATGAAAAGGCCGTTCTACCCAAGATACAGGGTTCGGTCAGCCTGGAACCCATGAAATCCCTGAAGGATGTCCTAAGGGTCTATATACAGACCCAATTGCCAGCCATAACCCTGGATATGTCCAACAAAATGGCTGCCAAGGAAAGACGCGAGGAAAAAGCCGAGAAACTCGCATTGAAAAAACTGAAGGAAGAAGAAGGTTTGCAAGCCTTAAAAGCCAAGAAAGAGGCGGAGGCTAAGGCAAAAGCCCAAGAAGCCTCGACGACCGCTCCGGAAGCACCGGCTCTTCCCGTACCCCAGCCAAAGAACGAGGAAACGACCGCCGTCGAACAGCCAGCCCAGCCCGAAGCTCCCGTCGCGGAAGCCACAGCCGCTGAAGCTCCCGCCGTGGAAACCGCCGCGCCAGCTGAAGTGTCGGCTCCCGAGGAGACCTTGGCGCCCACCGGTGTGGCCAAAGTGAAGGCCCTTCCGCCAGCTCCCCATAAATTGAAACCCCTTGTTCTTCCCGAGGAACAAAAAATTTCCCCTACAGGAAATACTTCTTTCACCACGGTGATCGAGGAACCTCAACCCTCAACCCCGGCTGAATCAGCGGCACCAGTGGCTCCCTCCCCGGCGGCTCCGGCTGAAACAACCGCACCTCCCCCGCCGCCAACTACGGCTGATACATCCACACCTCCACCACCGCCCTCGGAAGAGGCCGCTCCGGCTGTTCAGGCTCCATCGGCAAGCTCATCCAACGTGCCAGCTGTACCTGCGCTACCTGAAACCAGTTTGATACCTCCTGGTCCGGAGATCGAATTACCACCTTCACTTTCTGAAAACCCGCCTTCCGTACCTGTCGCGGCCCCTCCTTTGCCCGCTGCCAGCCAACCGGCCGCTCCCGCGACCACTCAATCAATCCCGGCAGCTCCTGTTTCCAACGCGCCGGCTAGCGCGGATGAAGTGCCGCCGCCCCCGGATGTGGAAGCCGGTAGTAACGCCTCGACCGCTCCCGCTCCGTCTACCGCTATCACGGCCCCGCCACCCCCGGCCACCGCCCCCGCTGTAGGGAATGATCAGGTGCCTCCTCCTCCGCCTGCCGCTGAGACCGTTCCTCAAGTCCCGGGTGGCAGCCAGCCGGCGACCGGAACAATCGCTCCATCCACGAATGATCAAGTTCCACCGCCTCCAGCTTTGGAAAGTTCCACTCAGGCGCCAGTCGCTCCAGCCACCGCTCCTGCGGCAAGCGCTGTGACCCAGGCCCCTCCGGTCACGAACAACCAACCGGTAGTTTCCGAGCCGGCCGCCGCTCCGGCGCAAAGTACTGAACCGACCAATTCACAACAAAACGCTTTGCAAGCTTTGGATGGCGTCAAATCTGATATAGATGGCATGCAAGCCCCACCTTTGGACCTTGGGACTGGCGCACCTTCGGCTACCTCACCCAGTAATTCAAACGCTTCGGCCTCAACCACCAATAATTCGAATGGTGCTAAGGCCAGTGCACCTCCCGCTGACGACATGGGCTTAGCCCTTCCGCCCTTGCAGGATTCGGATGTGAAAGCCCCCAAAGACCTGGATTTACCGCCAACCGACGATCTTGGTAACGTGAACTTGGATTCCCGCAATAAATAATTGGTTCCGTTTTCTTTCGTCGCTTGTTTCATATTCCTCATTAGCAAAACTTTAAAATCCGTGATCGACACCCATTTGTTGGATTCTTTTGGCTATTGTTTTACTTTCTTCGTTTTTGGATGAATGAGGATCTCTCTAAAGTATAAAATGAACCTTGGAATTGATCATCGTCTGGGTTAATCTGCCGCAAAAGCCAAAGAGGTAAGTTTTATGCCCATCCATGTCGTAGTCTTGACCGTTGGGAACCGTTATACCGTCGAGGGAGCCCATGATGAGTTGGGTGAACTTATGGAAGCTACTTGCCGAAAGATGGGTTGGGAACTATTGCAACGGCATATCCTGGGAGATGATCAGGAACATGTCACGAACTATTTGATCCAGGTAGCCGACAGCGGGCATGTGGATGTGATCTTCACGTTGGATGGGATCGGGTTGCAGGATAAAGACCGGGTTCCCGAATCGATGATGCAGATCTGTGAGAAGTGGGTCCCGGGTTTGGCTGAGATGGTAAGGGTGAAGGCCCATGAGAAAAGCCCCCAGGTGATATTGACCAGGGGTTTGGCGGGTATCAGGGGAAAGACAATCCTGATCAACCTGCCGGGTTCACCAACCTCGGTGAAGGACGCTTTGGATGTCTTGAAACCAGTCCTACGGGTCGCGGTGGAGCAGGTCAAAGGCTCAACGGAATAAAATCCAAAAAAACTTCTTTAAAACCCTTCGTCGGGGTAACTTTCCTTATCGCTACTGGGTTTCTTCGGTTCCGTTTCTGTTGTTTCTTCCGCTTCCCCTGGTGTGGCCACGGTCACGGGGGCGGCTTGGGTGACAGGTTGGGCTTCCATCTCCAAGATATCACCGCCTGGCTGGGGATTACCTCCCGAAGTGTCGTCGACACCAGTGGCACTGGCCCCATTACCATGATGCAGGGTGCAGAATTTCGTGGGGGCCGTTTCCTTTTTGAAGACCTCATCCCTTGTATTGGTACAATATTGTGTGGCCAACAACCCAGAGTCCAGGCAGATCTTCTTTTTCACGAAATCACTATCCGAACCTCTCGGTGATCCGAAATCCACTGGCGGTTTCCCCGCGGTCGCGGCTTTCATGAACTCGGCCCAGATCGGGGCGGCCGCCTCACCGCCGGTCTGCTTGCGGCCCAGGCTCTGGCGCTCGTCATAGCCCACCCAGACCCCGCAGGTCAGGTCCGGAGTGAATCCAATGAACCAGGCGTCCACGTTGTCATTGGTGGTCCCGGTCTTTCCCGCCGCCGGATAAGTGAATCCGAGGCGGCGGATGATGCGTCCGGTCCCGTGGTCGATGACGTCCTTCATGGTATTTACCATGATGTAGGCTGTCTTGGCGTCCAATACTTGCTGCCCAGTCGGGGTGTTACTTTCCAAAATCTTGCCTGAATTGTCCTTGACCGTCACGATGCCAAATGGCTCTACCCGTATACCTTGGTTAGCGAATACGGAGAAGGCTTGTACCATTTCTTCCAGGAAGACCTCGGAAGTTCCCAACCCCAGGGAAAGGTTGGGTTTGATGGGGGTTGTGATCCCCAGGCGCCTGGCCATGCTGACCACGGGCTGGATGCCAAGTTTTTCCAGGAGTTTGATGGTGACCACATTGATGGAGTACATCAAGGCCGTATGCAGGGTGGTGGGGCCCCTGAATTTCTCCGAGAAGTTGACCGGGCGCCACGGCTTGCCCGTGGTGGGGTCGGGATAGACCACTGGCGAGTCTAGGAATACATCCGCCATGGTGTAGCCATTCTCAATGGCGGCCGCGTAAATGATGGGTTTGAAGGCGGATCCTGGCTGGCGTTTTGCCTGGATGGCACGGTTGAAAACACTCTTGCGGTAGTCGATCCCGCCGATCATGGACCGGATGGCGCCCGTGTGGGGATCCATGGCCAGAAGGGCCCCCTGGATGGGCTGGTCCACAGGGATATTGGTCAGACGGTTCTTGCGGGCAACGATCTCGGCATTCTCGATGCCTTTGGCCAGGGCCCTCTGAGCCGCTTCTTGAAGTTTCAGGTCCAGGGTGGTATAGACGGACAGGCCGCCCTTATAGACAGCGTTGGAACCGTACCGAGCTTCCAATTGCTGGCGGATATATTCCACGAAATAAGGGGCGTTCTGGACCTCGATCTTCTTGAGTTCAACAGGGGTGTTCTTTGCCTCGGTGGCTTCTTGGGCGGTGATGAAAGAGGCGTTCACCATTTCGGTCAGGACCGTATTGCGCCGTTTCAACGCTTCCAGGGGATTCTTGTAGGGATCGAAGTTGGTGGGGGACTTGGGCAGACCTGCCAGTAGCGCACACTCGGGAAGGGAAAGTTCTTCCACATGTTTACCAAAATAGGTCCGGGCTGCCGATTCCACACCATAGGCGCCGGCACCGAAATAGATCTCGTTCAAGTACATTTCCAGGATCTGTTTCTTCGAGTAATTCCTCTCGATCTGCAGGGAAAGCAGGGCTTCCCGGACCCTTCGGGTCAGCGTCCTCTCCCGGGTGAGGAAAAGGTTCTTGGCCAGCTGCTCGGTCAAGGTGCTAGCGCCCTGGCGGACACCTCCGGCGGTCACGTTCACCACGAATGCCCGGATGACGCCGATAGGGTCGATGCCCCAGTGCTCATAGAAACGCTGGTCCTCAATGGCAATGACGGCGTTCTGGAGGGTCACGGGGATCTTTTCCAGGGGAACGATCGTCCGCTGTTCCAACCATAATTGGCTAACCAACTCGCCGTTCATATCGTAGATCTTGGTGGCCTGCGAGGGTTTGAACTCGTTCAGGTTGGTGATGTCGGGAAGTTCCTGGAGCTGGGCATAGAGCACTCCCATCAGTACGCCGACCACCGCGAAGGCGAGGGCGAAGAGGGTCTTCAGAAGGGAAGAATTGGGTCGTTTTGATTTTTCAATCGGCAAGAGGGATCCTTTGTTCTTGATCGCGGCACCGCCTGAAAGGGGTTTTCCAGCCGCAAGCCGTTCATTATAGCAGGGGAGGCATTTTTCAACAGCCCGTTCCGTCTTCCTTTGTTATGATGTGGCCCATGAAAATCACCTTTTCCAAGAAGCCGGAAGAACAACTTGAAGAATTGCTCCAAGGGGCCTCCGAGGTCATCTCCAAGGCGGAGCTATTGGAAAACCTAAAAACGTCCTATCAAGAGGGACGGCCATTGAAGGTGAAATGGGGCGCCGATCCTTCCGCCCCCGACATCCACCTGGGTCATACAGTGGTCTTGCGGAAACTGCGGAAATTCCAGGACCTGGGACACAAGGTCCAATTCTTGATCGGTGATTTCACCGCCATGATCGGGGACCCGACCGGCAAATCGGTCATGCGCAAACCCCTCACCCGGGAAGAAGTGGAAGCCAACGCCAAGACTTATATGGAACAGGTTTTCCGGGTCCTGGATAAGGATCCGCAGAAGATCGAGATCCGTTACAACAGCGAATGGTGCAGACCCATGTCCTTTGAGGATGTGATTCGTCTGGCTTCCCGCTATACGGTCGCCCGTATCCTGGAGAGGGACGATTTCACCAACCGCATGAAGGAACAAAGACCCATCAGCCTGCACGAACTCCTTTATCCACTGATCCAGGGCTATGATTCGGTGGTCTTGCAGTCCGATGTGGAGATGTGCGGGACGGATCAAAAGTTCAACTGCCTGGTCGGTCGGGCCCTGCAGGAAGAGGTGGGTCAAAAGCCCCAATCCATCCTGGCCATGCCATTACTTGAGGGATTGGATGGGGTCAAAAAGATGTCCAAGAGCCTGGGCAATTACGTGGGAGTGACGGACACTCCCAATGAAATGTTCGCCAAACTCATGAGTGTTTCGGATGAACTCATGTGGAGGTACTACGAACTCCTGTCCGATCTGTCCACCCAAGCGTGGAAGGATAGAAAGGATCAGGTGGCTCAAGGCAAATTCCATCCCAAACAGGCCAAGCAGGAATTGGCCATGGAGATCACCAAGAGGTTCTACGATGGGACCCAGGCCCAGGATGCCTGGGATTATTTCGAGAACCGCCACCAAATGGACCAAACGGTGGACTATAAAAAGGTCCGGGTCGCGCCTGGAGACCATAAAGCGGCGGATTTTATGGTGTCCATCGGGGTGACCAAGACCAAGAGCGACGCCAAACGTTTGATCGAACAGGGCGCGGTGGAATGGGTGGACGCCAAACAGGAAAAACGGAAGATCGTGTCCTTCAATGAGATCATCCGGGTCGGCGCGGGCGAGACGGGACTCATTCGTTCCGGTAAGGTTTTTTTGAAGGTCATTTCATGATCCAAAGGTGTTCTTGAAAAAAGTATCGGTCGTGTTTTTGATCCTGATGGTCCTGTGGACGGTCAGGGTTTCCGCTGAACCCAGCCTGGAGATCAAAGTGGACCAGGTGGGATACCTTCCCGACCAACCCAAAAGCGCTTTCATCTCCTCGCCCAAGGCCAAAGGAACTTTCCAGGTCCTCCGGACTTCCGACAAGAAAGTTGTCTTCAAAGGAAAGTTAGGCCCGGTAATGGATGATCCTGATTCCGGGGATTCTTTGCGGGAAGCCGATTTTTCTTCGCTCCAAGAGACGGGAGAGTTTTTTATCACCGTGCCTGGGGCCGGTTACAGTTTTCCATTCAAGATCACTCACGATGTTTACTCCGATGCCTACTATCTGTGTATGAGGTCCTATTACGGTCAAAGATGTGGGATCCCGGTAGATCTGGGTCCACGATTCCCCCAATATCACCACAACGCCTGTCATACCCAAGACGGGGCTTTCCATCCATCCTCAGGCAAAACGGGTTCCAAGAACGCCACCAAGGGTTGGCATGACGCGGGCGATTACGGCAAGTATATGGTCAACTCCGGTATTTCGTGCGGCACCCTGCTTTGGGCTTATGAATGGTTCCCGGAAAAAGTGGGGGCCATCCGTCTGGATTTGCCGGAGTCGGGCAATGGCATTCCTGACATTCTCAACGAGATCAAGTGGAACCTGGATTGGATGCTGACCATGCAGGATTCGGATGGCGGGGTTTGGCACAAACTGACCACGGAAAAATTCTGTGGGTTTGTCGCCCCGGAAAAGGACGATGGGGGAACGCGATACATCATCGGCACGGGAAAGGATCCTTACAAAAGCACAGGAGCCACCGGGGATTTCGCGGCTGTCATGGCCATGGCGTCTCGGATCTATCGGCCTTTCCTGCCCCAATACGCGGAGGAATGTCGAAAGGCCGCGGAAAAAGCCTGGCCATGGTTGATCGCCCATCCGAACGTGACCTTTTCCAATCCCTCAGGCGTGGGAACGGGAGGTTATGGAGACGGTGATTGCGGGGATGAGATCCTTTGGGCCGCGGCCGAGTTGTTCCGTCTTACAGGCAAGGGGGAATATAACAAATATTTCGTGACCCACTATCAAAAGTATCCGGTCTCGGATCTTTGGCCCCAGTCCTGGGGGACGGTTTCTAACCTGGGTTTGTGGGACTATTATTTTTCCAATAGGGAAGAAGCGGATGGGGGAACGATCGTCGATATCGAGGATCAAACCTTGAAAGCCGCTGACAGCGTGGTCAAGGCCTCCCATCTGACCGGTTATCACCATAGCCTGCGGTCGGCCAATTACATATGGGGTTCCAACGCCGTGGCCGCCAATTTCGGAGTTCTTCTCCTGGCCGCGGAACGCATGAAACCGAGCCGGGATTATGTCTCCACAGCCTTGGAGAACCTTCACTATCTGTTCGGAAGGAACGCTTTTGGCCTTTGCTTCGTTACCCAGTTGGGGAGTCACTCGGTCCTTCATCCCCATCATAGGCCCACGGCGGCCCTTGGATTGTCCCAGCCCTGGCCTGGCTTGTTGGCTGGCGGACCCAACCAATACCCTGGGGATCCGGCCCTTCGGCAAATACCCAAAGGACCCCCAGCCAGGTCTTATGTGGACGTTCAGGGTTCCTATTCCTCCAATGAGGTGGCCATCAATTGGAACGCTCCCTTGGTCCTGCTTTTAGCCAGTTCGCTACCTCCGGATAAACACCATGAAAATTCCTCGGATTCATCCAAAACGCCTTGAAGCAACAGGGATTTAACCCCGGTTTTTAGTAGCCTTCTTATAAGTCGGTCAGTATAATTTTGACCAACAAAGGTTCGCTTTCTTGAGTCGTTCTTCCAGAAAGCGGCCTTTTGTCGTTTTAGGGCTTTTTTTTCTCGGGGAAACCCATATTTTTCCATCGTTTTCTCCGGTCCCATTGCCCGAAAGAACGGGACAATGGAAATTTTTCTGGTTTTATGGATTTATTTTTAATGAAACATCAAGAGGTCGAACGATGAGCGGACATAGCAAATGGGCCAAGGTCAAAAGGTATAAGGGCGCGCTGGATCAGAAAAGGGGGCAGGTATTTTCCCGCCTTTCGAAGGAAATCCAACTGGCCGCCAAGAACGGGGGAGACCCGGACACCAACTTGCGCCTGCGCACCATCCTGATGAAAGCCAAGGAAGTCAGCATGCCCGCCGATACCATCAAGCGGGCCATCAACAAAGGGACGGGAGCCGAGGCTGGTGCGGCGATCGAGGAGTTCTTATACGAGGGTTACGGCCCAGCCGGTGTGGCCATCCTGGTAGAAGTGGTCACGGACAACAAGAACCGTACGGCAGCCGATATCCGTTCCATCTTCTCCAAATACAACGGGAACATGGCGGAATCGGGATCGGTCTCGTTCCTATTCGATAAAAAAGGCCTGATCACGGTCAAGAAAAGCGCCATCGGCGAGGATGACCTGATGGGATTGGTGCTGGACGCGGGCGCGGAGGATTTGAAAACCGACAAGGCGGATGTTTATGAGGTGGTGACCGCCCCGGACGCCACTTTCGATAAGGTCAAAAAGGCCCTGGAAGATAAAAAGATCGCCACCGAAAGTGGTGAGGTCACCATGATCCCCAAGACCACCGTCCCCTTGGATGAGAGAAAGGCCGAATCCTTATTGAAGCTTTATGACGCTTTGGACGAGTACGAGGATGTCCAGAACGTTTACGCGAATTTCGACATCAGTGAAGAAATCATGGCTAAGCTTGAAAAATAAGCCTCTCCCCCGGTCCGGCCAAACGGTCGTGTTGGGGATCGATCCGGGACTGGCCCGGATGGGTTACGGCGCAGTGCTTCAGCAGGGAAATCAGATGAAAGCCCTGGAATACGGGACCCTGACCACGTCCTCCAAGGACCCACTCGAAAAGAGGCTGGCGTCCCTGTTCAGGGACCTGCAAAAGATAATAAAAAAGGTCAAGCCCCAGGCCGTGGCTGTGGAGGATCTGTTCTTCTCACGCAACGTCAAGACCGCCATCGTGGTGGGGCAGGCCCGGGGTGTGGCTATGACGGTTTGCGGGTTGGAGGGGTTGCCGGTTTTCGAGTATCGTCCGATGGAAGTGAAACAGGCGGTCGCCGGGTTCGGCGCCGCCGATAAGACTCAAGTGCAAAAGATGGTCAAGTTGTTACTGGGGCTCGCAGAGATCCCCAGGCCTGACGACACGGCGGATGCGCTGGCGATTGCCATCACCCATGTTCAATGTTCGGGCACCCGGTTGTCGGAGTTGGTGAAGAGGCTTTCTCGGAGTCCCTTGGGATTCCCGCCTCACTAAAGAATAGGAGCATTATGTCCATGAAATGCAAGAACTGCCGAAACAAACTATTCGAGAACGCCAGGTACTGTTCGGAATGCGGATATCCGGTCGACGAGAAATTCAATGTCACTCCCGAGGATTATCTTAGGGACACCGAGAACAAGGGCAAGACCGAAAAACTCAGTCCTGACAGCAGTCAGCCCATGACCCTCCTGGAGCACCAGGGACACCAGTACCTCTGGGACGAGGAAAGCATGGGGGTCTGGATCGATAAAGCCGTAATCGAGGCCATCGATCGGGAAGCGGCCCAGGTGGTTTTCGAGAACTTGGCTGATGAGGACCAGAAATACTTCAACCAGGCCAAGGAACACATCAAGTTGAGGGCCTCGGGCCTCAAGAGCCCGATCACGGATAACGAACTGGACGAGCATTATTACAAAGCCCTGGTCATCGATGAGGATTTTGAGTCCAAAGGCATCTGGCTGGACCAAAACGTGATCTCCTTCTGGTACGCAGCGACCCAGAACAAAGAGGCGCCCGCCTTGACCCAGGTCGAGGAGCTGCTGCATATCCTGGTTCACCTGAATTTCCTGGAAGATTAGCGGGGAAAGTTTTCGGTAGGCCTTTCAGCCCCGTAGCCGTTTGGAGAGAAAATGATCGCTTTTTTGCAGGGAGTAATGACCGCCAAGCATCCCGACCGTTTGGAGATCGATGTGAACGGGGTGGGATACGAGGTGACGGTTTCTCAGCGGACGCTCCAAGGCCTTCCGCCCGTTGGTAAGACGGTCCTGCTCAAGACCTACCTCCATGTCCGGGAAGATCTGATGCAGTTGTTCGGGTTCATTAAGGAATCGGAAAAGCAGGCGTTCCTGTTGGCTTTATCCGTTTCGGGAGTGGGTCCCAAGGCGGCCATGAACATCCTTTCCACCCATTCGCCGGAGGCATTCTATGAGGCGGTCCTAAGGAACGATCTGGTCACCCTGAAAACCATCCCGGGGATCGGCCAGAAAACCGCCCAGCATCTGGTGCTGGAATTAAAAGATAAGGTAACAAAATTAGTGGGTGGGGCCGCTCTGTCCGAAGAAAGCGTTCTCGGCGCCGAAACCAGGAGCATTGGGGACGCGATCCAGGCCATGATGGCGCTGGGTTACTCGGCCGCTGAGTCCCGGAGGGCGGTCCTGACGGCGGCTCAAGCCCTGGGCGAGAAATCAACTGTTGAAGATATTTTGAAGTCTAGTTTAAAATCAGTAGCCGCCTTTTGAACTTTCATGGAACGAGCGGGGAATTGTCATGAAAAACTTTAGTTTGCAACGGTTAGCGTTCGTGTTGTGGTTCGGGAACTACTCTTTCATCGCCATGATCAACTTCGTATTTGGGAACGGTCGTCCACCGATCATGAGTTATATCGTGGAAGCGACGGTCATGGTGGTCATCGAGCTGATCTGTTTGGGTTTGATCGAAGATACGTTGTAAGGATCTTGAATTATTTTAAAGGAGTCTAGGATGAAAAAGTTTTTAGGATGCGCGCTCATCTCCCTCGCGTTGCAGGTTTCGAGCGCTTGGGCGGGAGTCATCGAGGACTGGTCCAATGTCGTACCTAGCACCAACACCGGAACCTACGCCGATTCCACCGGTTCGAAGATCGATTTCGCCACGGACGCTGGGCCTAGCGGAGCCAAGGCCATCAAGCTGACCGTCACCCTGGCCCAAGGCGGATACGTTGGGATCTGGCACAACATCTCCACCGATCTGTCCCAAGCCGGCAACCTGGTCTTCATGGCCAAGTCAACGGTCGCGGGCGAGATGCAGATGGCTTTGAAGGACGCTTATAACATGCAATATATCTCCAACTTCCAGGTTGCGGCTGGGGATTGGGCGCCGGTCACCATCGCTGTCTCATCCTTCATCAAGGACCCTTATTACACTCCCTCTGACGCGGTCACGGGACATCCCATGGACCTGAGCAAGACCACGGGCATGAACCTGGCCTCCCACATCGTGGGAGCGGCGGTCATCGAGGTCGGACCTATTTCTTCCGATAAGGGTGGCGGCGCGGCGAATGCCAGCGCGGGTGCGTCCGCGGCCCCCGCGGCGGCGGCTCCGGCCGTTTCTAACGGAAGCGCGGTCGTCGTTTCCGACTTTTCAACCGATGATCCGAAAACCTATGGAACTTTCCAGGACAGCAATGGTTCTTCTTATGTGGTCAGTTTCAAGACCGGGCCGAAGAAAAAATATCTCTTCGTGACCTATAACTATGTCAACGGCGGCTATTGCGGCATGTGGTGCCGGGCCGGGCAAACCTGGGACGGGATCAGTCTGGTGGGAGCCAAGAATCTCACCCTGACGGTTTTCTCCAAGGATCCGGTAGTCCTCGGGTTGGCCTTGAAGGACAAGAACAACAACCAATATGTGGCGGAAGCTCCTTCCACCAAGGGCGGCGGAAAGTGGGAGAACATCACTGTTTCACTGGATTCCTTCAAGTTGGATCCTTATTACACCCCGCCGGACGCGGTGAAGGGCGCCGCTCAGGATTTCAGCCTGGTGAAAACCTTCAACATCCAGCCGAAAACCGTGGGTAAGTTCGTATTCGCGGTCGATAAGGTCGTCGCTAAGTAATCTGAAAGCTTGATGATCAAAGGATCCCCGGGTTTTCCTTGAGAACTCGGGGATTCATTTTTTAGCAGGTCGATCAAAAAAACTGCCAGAAGTCGGTATGATTAGGTAAACTTTCGGTCTGCGTGGGTTCGACGCTGGGGTACCAATTTCTAATTGAAATTGGCACTCCCGAATTCGCACCTCGGTTTGTGACCTCGGTGCTAGGGTCCCAAGTTTTGATTAAACTTGGGACACCCAAAACATGCCCTCGTCTGATTGATTCGGTGCTGGGGCACTAATTTCTAATCGAAATTAGTACTCCTAATTCGTGCGTCTCACCTTGTGGGTTCGACGCTGGGGTAGCTCAGCTGGTAGAGCAGCTGTTTCGTAAACAGCAGGTCGCCGGTTCAATCCCGGTCCCCAGCTCCATTTTTTTCGTCGGTATTCAGGGTCTTAGTACAAGAAGGGGTTCACCCGTAATTTGTCGGAATGTGTTCACTGAAACCCTCATTTGTTTTCTTCCGCGACACCATTTATACCCATTAAAAGCCGATACCGCCTGATTTTGGGCCTATTTCCTTGACAAACCTTGACCAGGTTTTTAGAATTCTCGTTCCTTTCCTTACAAACCAAGTCGGATAGTAACGAAAGCCCCCCCCACTGGGCGGGAACCGCCGCACGAGGCGGGGTCGTTCATTTAAGTCTTTAACATTCTTAGGAGGCATTGTGTCCGTCAAGATCCGCTTAAAACGCATGGGAAGCAGCAAGAAGCCCTTTTATCGAATCATCGTCGTGGATAGCCGGTTCTCCGGCAAAGGCCGAAGGGTCCAGGATCTGGGTACCTATATACCCCGTTCCGCCGATAACAGCGTGATGAACCTGAAAACCGAAGCCATCCAGGATTGGGTGAAAAAAGGGGCCGTTCTTTCCGACACGGTGAAAGGCATCCTGAAAAAAGCCAGCGTCAAGGTCTGATCCTAACCCAATAATGAATAAAGAAGGCGTCATGAAAGAACTAATTGAATTCGTCGCGAAGTCCCTGGTCGACAAGCCGGAAAGCGTGGCCTTGGAGCAGAGACTGGAAGGCAATCTGACGGTCCTGGAACTTCGTGTTTCCAAAGAGGATTATGGGAAGATCATCGGCAAACAGGGCCGCACCATCAAGGCCCTGCGGACCCTGGTCTCCGCTTCCTGCGCCAAGAATGGGCTGAAATATTCCCTCGAAGTCGTTGAATAACACTCCCCAACCAAAGCCTGGCGAGCCATCCGATGACTTTGTTGTCCTGGGTACCATCGTTCGCCCCCACGGCTTAAAGGGTGAGGTGAAGTTGTCCCTTTCCTGTTCAGGCCTGGACCGGTTGGTTACCTGTCCGTCCTTGAGGCTGGTGAGGGATGGGAAAGAACTAAAAAAGGCCACGATCATCCGTTCCTTCCACCATCCAGACGGGGATGTGGTGGTAAGGGTCAAGGAGATCGAGGGCGTCGACGAGGCGGAAACCCTAAGGGGCTGCCATTTGGCCATCCCCGCTGGGGACCGGGCCGAGCTTCCGGAAGGAAGCTTCTATATCAATGATCTGGTGGGACTCAAGGTCCAGACCGAGGAAGGCCTGGAACTGGGAACCGTCGAGGATGTGCTAGAAGGCGCGAATGGGGTTTGTGTGGTGAGGAAGGGCGGGGCCGAAACCCTGATCCCGATGCTCAGGTCGGTCATCCAAAAGGTGGACCTGACTTCGAAGACCATGGTGGTGTCACTGCCGGAAGAGATCGATGCGGACAACACGGATTGATATCCTGACCCTATTCCCGGATTATTTCCGGGGGCCCTTGACCGTGAGCATGGTCAAGCGGGCGGTCGACAAGAAAGCCCTGGACCTTCGGGTCCATGATCTCAGGGCCTTTACGACGGACAAACGCAATACCGCCGATGACGTTCCGTTCGGCGGGGGAGCCGGGATGGTGATGAAGCCCGAGCCCCTGTTGAAGGCGATCGCGGCCATCAAGAAGGGCCGTAAGAAGGTCCGGACCCTGCTGATGTCGCCCCAGGGAAAGACCTTCGACCATTCGATGGCGTTATCGCTGGCGGAAGAAAAGTCCCTTCTTTTCGTCTGCGGCCATTATGAGGGCCTGGATGAGAGGGTCATGGGATGCATCGACGGGGAAGTAAGTCTGGGAGATTACGTCTTGACGGGCGGGGAACCGGCGGCCGCCGTGATCATCGATAGTTTGGCGAGGTTTTTGCCGGGAGTGGTTGGGGATAAACGGTCGGTCGAGCGTGACAGCTTTTTTAATGGATTATTGGATTATCCGCACTATACTCGTCCCCGCGTCTTCAAGGGGATGCAGGTGCCGGAGGTCCTCCTTTCTGGCAACCATGCCCGGATCGAACGATGGAGACAAAAAGAGTCCCTGAGGAACACCCTCCTCAAGCGGCCCGATCTGTTGGAAAGGGTGGTTTTGACGGAAGAACAGCAAGAACTCCTGGACGAGGTCCGGGGGGAGATGGAAAACCAAACAAAAAGCCAACCGCCCAAAGCGCGGGGGACGAGAGCCGGAGGAAAGAAAAAATGAACGAGATCATACGCAAGATCGAAAAAAGCCAGATCATCCGAAAGGGAGCGGTTCCCTTCAGGGTCGGGGATACGGTCAAGGTTTCCCTTCGCATCAAGGAAGGGGAGAAGGAAAGGATCCAGGTCTATGAAGGCCTGGTCGTCGGCATCCAGGGCGGCGGAGCGAAGCTTCGTTTCACCGTGCGCAAACTGTCCTACGGTGTGGGTGTGGAGAAGACCTTCTTCTACCAATCCCCCATGATCAAGGATGTTAAGACGGTCCGTTCAGGCAAGGTCCGCCGGGCCAAGTTGTTCTACCTGCGGGGCAAGCTGAACAAAAAAGACACCCGTATCCAGGAAAACAAGAGGGCCATCCGGGTCCCGGGCGAGGAAGCCCAAGAGCAAGCGCCGGTCGCCGTGGCGGAAGCCGTTCCGGTCGAGAAGCCGGTCGAAGCCGCTGTGGAACCGAAGGCCGAGAAGAAAGAAAAAGCCTGATTTTCACCAGGCTGTAACAAAAGAAGTCTTTCCGAAACCGTCCCGCGTCAGCGGGACGGTTTTTTTATGGAACGGCATTCCCTTGAACAGCCCTCCCGTCAAAGGTAGGATAGCCGTCATGAAAACCTTAATTATCGGACTCTTCCTGACCCTCCTGGTCTTGGGGACCATCGTGGGTTGTACGGGCAGCGGGGCTGTCACGCCCCTTTCCCCCGCCAAATCCTCCACGCCGGACGCATCCTCTTTCTCCGATTCCGATGTCGTTTACTGGACTGCCTTTCCCGTCACTTTCACCCTGACCGATCCCTTGAATGGGGTATGCCTGGTCTCGAAAAAACTGGGGTGGGCCTGCGGCAACAACGGCACCGTATTGAAGTGGGATGGGGAGACCTGGTCCCAGGTCGAGACGGGTTACGCCAAGAACGAGAACCTGATGGCGGCGGCTTTCGCCAGTGAGACCGAGGGGTGGATCGTGGGAACCCACGGGATCATCCTCCACTACAACAACGGCAACTGGAGCCAGGACGCCTCTCCTACCGAGGAAACCCTTTATGAAGCCACGGTGAGCCGGTCCAATTCGGTCTGGGTGGTGGGCTCCAACGGGACCCTGCTGAACTACAACGGCATCTCCTGGGGACAGATCTATGTCTCCGCTTCCGGTGTGACGGTCAAGGATGACATCAACAGCATCAGTATGGCCGATCAGAACAACGGTTGGGCGGTAGGGAACCGAGGGTTGATCCTCCGCTATGACGGCAAGTGGACCCCTTTCACCACCAGCGTCACCACTGAAAAACTCAACTCCGTTTCAGCCATCAATGATGTCCAGGCTTGGGCGGTCGGGGCTTTCGGCACCATCATCCAGTTCAACGGGACCACTTGGAACAAAATGGGCAGCGCCTTCTCGGGATTCGACCTCTACCATATCTTCATGCGTAACGACAGCGACGGCTGGGCCGTCGGCCAGGACGGGACCATCATTTATTACGATGGGACCCGATGGATCTCCCACCAGAAACCCCCGACCAAACCAGCCCTGAACAGCGTGGCCTTTTGTAAGGACCTGGGTTTCATCGTGGGCCAGAGCGGTACTTTCCTCAGGTTCGAGCCCAATGGGGAGCCAGCCAAGTTCTCCTTCCTCTTCAAGGCCCAGAATGTCAAGAAACCCACCAAGGCCGAGCCATATTGGACCGTGAACTATAATTTGATGAACCAGAGTCCTAAGACCTCTCCCGCGGTCACCTTCTCGCTGGAACTCCCGAAGGGACTGGAACCCTATCAACCCAAGGAAGTCACCCAGACTCCGACCCCCGTGCCGGCCTGGATGACGGCCAAGACACTCACCCCGACCGTCACCCCTACCCCCACTCTGGCCACCACGCCCACGGCTGGAAGCCCGACCCCCGCTCCGCCAAAACTCAAGACTGCCGTTCCCATCGCGGGAACTTGGGTCATGAAGGACAACGCCATGCAATTGGAACTGGGGACCATCGTCACCTCCGAATTGAAGACCATCGCGGTCCAGATCGAGAGCAAGAAGGGCGAGAAAAAGGATTATCCGGTCATCCTGAAGGCCGTGCTGAAGACGCAGGATCGGGTCGTCTCCGAGGCCGAACCCCTTACCCTCATCAGCAAGGCCTCCTCCGAGCCGTCCCTCAAGGATAAACCGGCGGTCACGCCGTCCACCACGCCCCAGCCGTCCGGCGATGACGCGGATAACTCCAACGACGGATCGGCCAATGCCACTCCTTCCCCATCTCCCAAGCCTTGAAGAAAGGGCCCGCCAGGAAGGCTCCGCCCTCCTGGCCCTGGAGTTCCTTAAAAAAGAACTGACGAACGACCCCCGGGCCGGGGCGAAAAATCTCCTTTCCAAATACCTGAAAAAAGCCCAGGCCGAGGAGACGGAGATCCTCCGGCTCGACAGGCTTTGGGCCCATGAAAAAGAACTGACCGCGAAAGGCTATGTCCTGATCGCGGGCGTGGATGAGGCGGGCCGGGGCCCTCTGGCGGGGCCGGTGGTTGCCGGCGCGGTCGTGCTTTATCCCGGCACGGTCCTGAAGGGCGTGGATGACTCCAAGAAACTCACTCCCGAGAAAAGGGCCGCCCTGTTCGAGGTCATCCGTCAAAAGGCCGAAGGCGTCGGTCTGGGCGAGGCCAGCGCGGCCGAGATCGACGAATTGAACATTTTTCAGGCCGCCAGGCTCGCCATGGACCGGGCCATCCGCGACCTGCCTAAACCACCGGATTTTTTGCTGACCGACGCCATGAAACTCCCTTCCTTTCCCCACATCCCCCAAAGACCCCTCATCCATGGGGACGCCCTCTCCGCCAGCATCGCCGCGGCTTCCATCATGGCCAAGGTGACCAGGGACCGGATGATGGAGGAACTCGACCGGAAATACCCGGAATACAGATTCCTGAGCCACAAGGGTTACGGCACGGCCGAACACATGAAGGCCATCCAGGAAAAGGGATTGTGCCCCGAACACCGAATGACCTTCGGCCCTGTGGCCGAGGCACTGGCTCGGGAAGCGTCGGGCGGACCTTTGGGATACTGGACCTCGAAATTGGAAGGGGCGAAAACTGGTTCGGACCTCAAAAGGATCGGTCTTCTCATCAAAAGGGTGGCTTCGGAAAATATGTCCGCCAAGGACCTGGAAAAACTACGGCAGATCTACGCCGGAATAGCGGAACGGTTCAAAGGGGATGGATCCTCCGGAGGAAAAGATTGAGCACTTACCAACAGGGCCAAAAAGGCGAGGACCTGGCGGCGGCATATCTCCTTCTGAAAGGTTACAAGGTCCTGGAACGCAATTATCGTGTCCCTCAGGGGGAGATCGACCTGATCCTTCTTAAGGGTGATACACTGGTTTTCGTCGAGGTGAAAACCAGACGAAGCGGTGGAAAGGGAACGCCTCAAGAGGCGGTTTCCCCCCGGAAGGTCAAGCGCCTGTCCGCGGCGGCGGCGGTCTATTTGTCCCGGCAGACCCGGTCCAACGTCCTATGCCGCTTCGATGTGGTGGCGATCGGCCCCGACAGGAATTGGCTGGGGCTCCCCAAGGTCAGGCATCTGAAGGACGCCTTTTCCGCCGAGGGCAGTTTTAATGTTTAAAAAAGATTAACTGATTTTTTACCACCAAGTACACCAAGATCACCAAGAACGATGAAAGATTAAAGATTATTATTGGTTTTTAAAAAATATTAATTGCTTTTCTTGGTGCCCTTAGTGCCCTTGGTGGTTAAATAGGTTTTGTTGATATTTTTGCTAAGGAAGATTCATGGAACGGTTTGAAAAGAACATACCCCCCAAGACACTGGCGCTCCTGAAAAAGGTCGGCCGTTTGGCCGACGAAAGGGGCGAATCGGCCTACGCCGTGGGCGGTTTCGTCCGGGACCTGTTCCTGGGCAAGACGGGCGTGGATATCGATATCACCGTAGTGGGGGACGGGGTCACCTTCGCGGAAAAGTTCGCCCAGCGGACCGGCTCGGAGGTGGAAGCTTTCAGCCGTTTCGGCACCTCCATCGTGGTGGTCCCGGGCTTCGGAAAAGTGGACATCGCCACCGCCCGTACGGAGCGCTATGAGAGGCCGGGGGCCCTGCCTGACGTCGAAAAGAGCGACATTGTCCAGGACCTTTACCGCCGGGATTTTTCCATCAACTCCATGGCCTTGAGCCTGACGCCCGGGTGCTTTTTCAAACTCCTGGACCCGTTCCAGGGGCGGGAAGACCTGCGCCGGGGCCGTATCCGGGCCCTCCACGACCAGAGCTTCATCGACGACCCCACCCGCATCTTTCGGGCGGTCCGGTTCGAACAGAGATTCCAGAAACATATCGAGGCCCAGACGCAGAAGTGGCTCTTGGCGGCGGTCAAGAACGGCACTATCCAGACCGTACAGACGTTGTATCCTGTGCATATCCATATTCCCAGTCATGGAGTGCGTTTCTGATGTTTGTTTGAGTCGGCACATATGTTCCAGTATTTGTAGCGATCCCGACGATTTTTATACCATTTACCGTAGTGTTGCTCGTAACGCCACCGGTAAATGCGTATCCTGCATCAATATAGCCGAAAGCCGGGTGTGCTGCTGAACCTGCCTGAACTGACGCGAGCATAGCGGGCCGTGATTGTTGGCTACTGCATTAGGTGCGTCTTTATTTTGACCTGGCATAAGGCAGGTTAGCCCAGATAAACACTACCTGATTATTCCAGCGTTGGGGCGGGTACTGTTCAACAGTTATATTAGTCGTAACCGAGAAATTGTTTGCAATCCCCTTTTCTGTTCCATCGGGGGCAACATTCGAGTATAAGGTTTGGATGTCAGAGCGTGCAACCATATTATTGGGTACTGCTACACCGCTCTGGTCCTGGATGAACACATCGCCCCGTCCACCAACCTGGGTATAATAGAGATTTTGGTAAATCGGATCGGTCGGGTTGGTGGTCTGGCATGTTTGTAATTGTCGTTGGAGATGATACCGCACCAACATCAGAAAGACCCATTACCACTGATTGAACCCCCCCTCGACCGCCACTCTGGACGTTTACCATCGTTCCGGGATTTAACCTCTCAAAGTCCGCTGCAATATTCTGTCTCCGCAGGAACAGGTAACCATGTTCCAGCAACAATAATCTCGTCCTGTGATGCAGACGCTGCCTGTGAGGCTGACGCCTGTTTCGATACCTGGGTCGAGAAGGTACCCATAATGGTGCCGACTGCGACCGCACCGATAACTGCAACGACGATCAGTACGAGCGTTGCAATAATCGGCGAGACTGCTAATTCATTGCTTATTTTAGCCATGCGTTTCTCCTGAATTTGCTGTTTTATTAAGAGATTTAAGCAATTATTGCAATTTTATCTCTCTGATAAATATTTTGTAAAGTTTAGCATCCCCCACAGATGTTATCCTTTACATTGTTAAGGAGGATAAGATAATATATATTTATTACGAAAAGTATAGATTTTTTTTAATTATATGGTAATGGAAGTCCATCCCAGAACAACATACAATCATATAAGGAGTGTAGTAAATAGTGAAACAATGGGTATTTTATCCTATTTTCCCCTCCTTTTTTGAATCGATTATTGAGGTTTCTCAGGTAAATTCTGTTTCATGGTTCTGAACGGTTTTTGACTGCTGATAGAGAATATATCACCTGGACGCCGAGCCCGAAATGCTTCCGGAGAAAAAAAAGAAACCTCCTGGTTATGTCGGGCGAATGTTGTCAGTTTCAGAAATTACTGTCCCCGAAGAATCTTTCACGGTAAACCTGAACATATCTGCACCCTGGAGAACCATAAAGACGATTTTACCGGATACGGCCGCGTTTGCAGGGATACTCACATCATTAAACTCCGTTGACAAATACGAAGCCGAATGCCATGAACCCCCGCCATATCGTACAAGGGAAAACGAATCTTTGGCATATGCGAAATCCGTATTACCATTATTTTTCAAAGTGACATCCAGCACAAGCCAGGTATCGCCTTGCGGTGGGAGGTATCCTACCCATGTGCCTGCAGTTTTTGCCGAGTTTATGGTGACATCAATACCCTCATCAGATACAGGAGTGGCCGGTGCTGTCTGGACTGTTGTCGGAACAGGTGTTATTTCTGCGGAAGTGGCAGATGCCGTCTGCGGGATTGCAGTCCCGGCTGATCCCGGTGTGGTTATAACGGGGGCAGCCGCGCTCGTTGATGTGCACCCGGCAACAAATACGACGGCAAGGAGCAACAGGATGCAAACGAAAAATATATCAGATTTTTTCATTATTCTCTATAGTATTAAATGATAAATAAATATTAGGTCATTCTGTTGTATCTCCGGGTGACTATCCTGACAGATCCGCTGTCGGTTCCCCTTTTTATGTCGTTGATGAATTTCTCACAATCTGCCAGGTCGAGCTCGCTACCTAATTTCTGAACGCATCCGGATCCGGGATCAGCTCGGTCTATCAAAGACTATCTTCACATCTCCCTGTGCTTCACTGTTCCTGCCACCTCGTTTCCATTCCTCAGGCCGCCGGGTCGATAACCAGAATATAATGGCAGGCACACTAGGAGGTACGTGTTTAACGACCATTTCCTTTCTCGTCGTTCCGTCAGAATATTCGATGATCTTTTTGTGCTTAATTTCCATCCCTGTTGCACGGATAAAGAGCAATTCTTTGACCTTTTCATCCACCAGATCTTTACTCTTTTTTATGGACAGACAAAAATCGGGGTACCGGATTTTCCAGCGGTTCAGGGTTCTCTCATCTATGTCAAAGACCAGTGCCATCTGCACATCGGTCAATCCCATCAACGCAAGTTCGGCTGCTTTTGCTCGGGTGAAATGCAGGATTATAGAGGGTCGGCCTGCCTCTCTTTTTCTTTTCATCTTCAGCTTTTTTCCGGGTCATGTATCCTCAAATGAAAATTGAAACGCTGGCAAAAATCAACGGGATGATAGTGAACACGTACCTTGTGAAAAAAAACAGAATTATCGGCGAGAAAGTGCTGCTAAGGGGATTCGAACCCCTGTCGCGAGCGTGAGAGGCTCGCATGATTGGCCGGTCTACACTATAGCAGCAACTGCCCACTAACATGGGCGATGGAGTTACTTAAAGTTTATCAGCCGCCTGTCCTGTCCGGACACAAAGACAGAGATCTTTTGCAAAACCACCACCGAAACTCCGCATCAATCGGAAGTTTGCAGACAAACCATAAACAAGTATATCCCGAACCTGCGTCGATTGATATAGGAAATGAGTGGCCTGGAAGAACAGATAGCCGAGCTGGAAGCGGAGTGACAAAAACCCCCTACAACAAGGCTACTTCGAAGCACATCGGCCGGATTAAAGCTAAAATTGCCAAACTCCGGGACGAAGCTGTCAACCGTGCGATGAAATCCGGCGGAGGCGGTGAAGGTTACTCGGTCAAGAAATCGGGAGATGCCACCGCAGTCCTCGTGGGATTTCCTTCTACCGGTAAAAGTACACTCCTCAACAAGCTCACCGGAACTGCAAGTGCCGTTGCCGCGTATGCTTTCACGACCCTTACCGTCGTTCCCGGGGCACTCGAACACAAAGGTGCAAAGATCCAGTTGTTGGATATCCCGGGTCTTATCGCCGGCGCCGCCATGGGTAAAGGAAGGGGCAAGGAAGTTATCGGGGTCGTCCGCGGTGCCGATATCATCATCATCCTTGTAGATGTATTCAACGAGGCACATGTCAACGTCCTGCTCAAAGAACTCTACGACGCCGGCATCCGCATCAACGTCCCAAAACCGGATATTACTATCAAGAAGTCATCCGTCGGGGGTATCCGGTTGTCAGCGGTCGGGACACTTGATCTCGATATCGAAGAAGTTCGGTCCATCCTTGCGGAAAGCAAGATGATGAACGCAGAGATCCTGATCCGGGGTAATGCCACGCAGGAAGACCTTATCGATGCCGTACAGGGAAACCGGGTCTACGTTCCTGCGTTTATCGCGGTTAACAAGGTCGACCTCATCGATAAAGAGACCTATCTCCGGATCGAGCACGATATCAAAGACCGGTTTGGCGCTGCGCCCATCATGATCTCAGCCCATGTCGGGTACCACATGGAAGAACTCAAGGACGCGATCTACGATTGTCTTGGGTTCATGCGTATCTATCTTAAGCCCCAGAGTGGTGATGCAGATCTTGAGGAACCGCTGATCATCAGGACCGGAAGGTACAGTCGAGACGGTCTGCACCAAGCTCCACCGGGACTTCGTGCGCCGGTTCCGGTATGCCCGGGTCTGGGGAAAATCGGTAAAACATGGCGGCCAGCGGGTAGGTCTTTCCCACAAACTCATCGATAGCGACATCCTCACCATTATCATCGAACACTAGTGCCCAGGCAGGAACGATCAGTTCCCGATAGCAGCGAAAATCACGGGCAGGGGAGCATCGGTTTTTATGCCGGTCCCGGAGAAGTGGGTCCGGCTTGCAGCGTAACCAGCGGCCTTCAGTCGTGAAAGAACCGCGTCGATAGGTGGCGGGGAAACCACAAGCGACCGGGCGAGCTTATGGTAATCGTAGTGGCTGGAAAGGGGGAGCTCTTCACGGCAGACACACAGCAGTTTTGAAAGATCTTTGTATGAACCAAGTGTCAGGCCGGAAGCTGGTCTCTCCATCTGTGCGATAATTTCATCGTCACACAGTTTTCCCAGGTATAGCCTGGTCCTATGGGTCGCAGAGGTTTACCGCAATAGGGGCAGGTATCTGAATCCGGAAACAAACCGGCCTGTTCTTTCCGGAATGCGCAGGACGGGCACTGCAGGATAAAACCGATCCGGTCAATTGTCTGGTCCGCATGTTTCGCACCCCGGGTTATCCTCAGGTTCAGGCGCACAAAATGTTCCCGGGCAAAACAGAAGAGCGGTTCGATACCCCGGTCGTATTTTACGGTTTCCCTGACAACAAACCCAAGCAGAATCCGGAGTCCTACTTCCGCGTGGTACCCGGTGTTTGCCGGGCGGGCAAAATAGCGCCGGACTCCTGCCTTGAAATGTGCACCGCAGAGAGGAGCTGTGTCGGTTGCGGTCACCAGGAGAAATCGCCGGCACCCCCGGATCCCGGCATCGATAAATGGCGCCGGTGTCCCGAACGGGTCGATGTCGACTGCATCAAAGGACTGGTCAAAAAGCAGCGAAGAGGCGTCCCGGCAGGTGACCGTCACCGGCAGTCCGGACCGGACCACGTTCTCCTGGATCAGGGGTAGTGCTGCCGGGTCCCGGTCATTAATGGTGACCGGGATCCCGACCTCGTTTGCCACCCGGAGTCCCCGGACCCGGTAGCTCCCATGGCATCGATATAATCAGAGGGTCTGAGTACTGACAGAAGTAGTACGGTGGCATCCCGGTTCAGTTCCATACGGCGATTGAAAAAGACCGGGGCGGTACCGGGAGGGAACTGTTCACGACAGTCCTGGACCGGGACAAAAAACGTCGTTTTTCCTTCAGTTGCCTCGATAGTATCCATAGCGGCTAGAGTGTGGGAGCGCGCAAAACTTATACATATTCCCCTGCAATTGGTATGAGCAGTGGGCGAGTGGCTTAGTTCCGGATAGAGCGTTAGCCTCCTAAGCTAATGGTCGGGGGTTCAAATCCCCCCTCGCCCGTACGGTATCTTTTCTTTTTTTTGGGAAAATCACGTGCTTTCGTTTAGAAACATGAATTTTTTTAAGGGAAAAACAAAATATCCGGTAACACAACAAGAGGTGGACAATTGAGAAAGGACATTCTTTGTCTGTTTGCAGTAATTAGTGTAGGTGTGATCCTCGTCGCCGGCTGTACAACCACAAGTTCCGGAACTACGGCCGCTCCCTCTGCGCCCGGTCAGGAAACGGTCGCTACGCTCGTAAACGGAACCGATGCCTTTAACGCCTCGATCTATCAGGTCACGGCAAGCCGCCCGCAACCCGGCTACCATCAAATTGACATCTATCTCACGACGCTAAATACCGGGAACGCTACGGTCAAGCTACATTGGTTCAGCAGGATTACCGGTCCAAACGGCGTTTCTTATGGTGGTGTCGGTGTCTCCCATGGAGGTTCAGGCCAGGAAACGGATATACTTGGACCGGGGAGCGAGGGAACCGGCCGGGATTATGTCATCATCGATTCAGATGCGGACTATGCAGCAATGGCAAAAGAAGGAGCAACGCTCAACGTCTCTTTTGTAACCGAACCTCTCGCAAATGAGACCCCCATGAGTTTCCAGACCTCGTGAACCCTGGATCCATCAGTATTTACGTAACTTTTTTTATCACTCCCCGACAACAAGGCCACGCAGGTTAATATCGGAACAACCCGATACCGGATCCTGCATATGGGCATAGCAGGATTTTTTACTATAACCCGGCCGGCAAATGCGGTTGTTGCCGGGATTGCGGCGGCGGTCGCCTACCTTATTGCCACCGGGACCCTGGTGTATGGAGTCACCCTGCTTATGGCTGTGGTTATTCTTGTTACTGCCGCAGGAAATGTCATCAACGATTATTTTGATGCTGAGATCGACGCTGTTAACCGCCCGAAACGTCCTATCCCGTCAGGGGCGATCGGGAAAAAACCAGCACTGGTATATGCCGGGATCCTTTTTTTCCTTGGCCTGCTTGTGAGCTGGTTCACAACGCCACTCTGTTTTGGAATTGCCCTTTTCAATGCCCTTTTGCTTGTCGCGTACGCATACCGGCTGAAAAGCACACCTTTCTTCGGGAACGTTGCGGTCTCCTATCTTGCAGCAAGCATTTTTCTTTTTGGCGGGGCGTTTGCCGGGTGGGAACGGCTCATTGTTATGCTTCCTATTGCCGCTATAACATTCCTTGCGATGCTTGCCCGTGAACTCTTAAAAGATGCCGAGGATATTGAAGGGGACAAAGCAGGGGGAGCAGATACCCTTCCCATCAGGATCGGTGTACAAAAAACCGCCATACTCGCATTTGCCTGTACTGTAGCGGCGATTGTGGCAAGTCTGTTTCCTTACTGGTGGTGGGGAAACTGGTATCTTTTTGGTATCGTGATTGTTGATATCATCATTATTGCAGCAGCAGGAAAGGCCCTTCGCTGCACCGACCCGAAAAGCCTGACGGCGTCCGGTGCAACGACTCTTCTTAAGCTGGGCATGTTTGCCTCCCTTGTGGTCTTTACGGTCTCCGCAATATTGCTGTAACTGAGGGGTCATCCGGTTGAAAGGCTTTGCATCTAAACCATAAAACCAGACTTATGGGTCGGTACCGGACATTATGTACACGATCAAACATTCTCCTGCATCGGTGCCATTCGCGTCCTTTTCCATGGGTGCGTGCGATAATTTTCCCAATTACAATAGGAGCAGAACGGAGCGGGTTTATTCATAAATTCCACGATTTCCCTGTGTGTAGACGTATGAATATCAATGGATGATGCCAGTTGTTCCGCCTGCAAATCTTTTGAACGAAGGTGATATATCGCTGCCTGCGGACAAAGGTATATTCTACCCTCCCTTAGGATCGGGCAAAAAAAATGCTCCCTGCAAATCTTGAAATTCTCATCTTTATTGCTAACCTTGATAGGGATCTCATTAAATGTGTGTGTCTGGGAAATCTTTGATTTGATGCCATGTGACCTAGTAAGGCGTTCGATATCAGGGATCTCAAATGGCATACCCGGGTAGACGGTTACATCCAATGCAATGGCACTGGATTTCATAGTGTTCCAGAACGATTGCGGCATTTTTGATAAAAGAAGCCCGTTTGTGACGACCCGTATACGGGTATATATCGGATCGGGGAAAGATTCCCGTGCAAATTTCAGGAACTTGTTAATATCCGGGTTTAATAATGGTTCCCCGCCCAATAATCGAATCTCCCCAATAAATGTGCACAGTTCAGAAAGCCTTGTAAAGTCCTTCTGGAACTGGCCGAAATCAGCAAACTTTTTAGGTGCCATCGGGCTGTAATGGGAGCACCATTCGCAGTTTAAATTACAGTGATCAGTTAAATTCATTTCAATGTAGGGAAGCGAACGACGACGGAGGATCTCTTTTCGTGCCATTTTCATAAGTGTTATTATTTTTGCCATTTCTGCCACTTCTGTTCCGGCCTCCGTTTGTTTAATGCCGTATGGATGGAGCCATAATTTTTAATCCGTTGGAGCGTTGAGATGAGGCCCGTGAGAATGTATTCCAACAATTAACTAACATTTTGATATTTCAAGATTTGTGCGTTGACGGTTTTGTGCCCAAAGCAATGATCTGTCAGGAATCCAGGTGTAAGTTGGACTTTTGGTGCAGAGGCGGGTTAACAACAACCTTTATGCACTTGGTCGTGCCTCAACTACCTTGATCAAAACATGGCAGACGTCATCCAGAAAGGCAGCACGTTTTATGCACCCAAAGGAGCGTATTACGAAGGCAATGTCAGGATTGACGGAGATTTTATCGTGCCTGCCCGGACCCATTTCTGGGGCCGGCTCGTGGTCACCGGGAAACTTGAACTGGGCATGAAATCAAGCGTAGCGCTTGATATTTCCTGCGGAAGTGCTGTTATAGGGTCTCATGCGAAAATAAAAGGCCCGCTTAACGCTACCGGAGACGTAACTCTTCTTGATCACTGTGTGGTTTATAGTGTGAACGCAGGAGGAAAAGTTATTATCCGGCCCGATGTCCACGTCGGCGACGTGACCTGTGCTGACGCCATTGTCATCCATGGGAAGATAAAAAGCGGCAAGTTAACTGGTAAGAGCATGAAGGTCCTCGGGAACTGAAGCCGGATCGAGTCCCAGCACCGCCACATCGTAGATATCCTGCCAGTTAACAAGCGTCTCGACGCATCCCTCTTTTACCGTAACGACGCCCATTGAGACAAGGCCGATTTTGTCGGCCATATCTATCCCTTCTTTCACTTCAGTCAGGCAGCCGACGCCGATTATCGCTTTTGGATGGTATTTTTTGACCATCCTTTTGATGAACGATGAGCCGGGAATGACAAAGACGCGGTAGCCCAGTTTTTCAAGTAAGATCCTGGCTTCACCGACAGTACATTGCCCGCAGTTTACACATTTAAGTCCCTCCGGTGTCAGGTGCGCCGGGCATCGTGCAGATCGCAGACATTGGGGGACAAAAATCGCGCGTTCGGTAAGTGGCACAAGGGAGAATGAGTTCGCGTTCATCGCATTGTGGATCTTAATAAAAAAAGTCAGCATTTCCCGGTCTTCAAGGCCGAGCAGCCGGAAGAATGCTTTCATGAACCCTTCAAGAAAAACTTTGCCCGCTTTAATGAGCCGTGGGAAATAGAGGTGCCCTTTCCTGATCGAGAACAGGGAAATTACTACAAGAACAAATGATACGAGAATGGCTCCTATAATAAAGAGGACTGTCGCTTCGCCTACGAGATACAACAGATCGTGAAACTGGCCGAGATCGATAATCGGGAATGTCATTTCAGGCAACCGTTATCTTTAGGTCCCGCGTGAGATAAAAGTGCGTTGATAGCAAACGGGGGCCGTACAATACCGTGTTCGGTAATGATCGCACTCACCAGTTCCATGGGCGTTGCATCGAACGCATAGTTCCTTACCGGTACACCATCCGGGATCAGGGTGCGGTCTCCCAGTACACGCGAGCTCATCGCGTCCCCGTTCTTCAATGGTTACTTCCCGTTCCTTATGTATAGCATCGAACGTGGAGAGCGGAGCAGCCACATAAAATGGTATGCAATGGTGGCGGGCGCAGACCGCGTGCATATATGTCCCGATCTTGTTAAAAACCGCATCGCCAGTGATACGGTCGGCGCCGACCATAACGGCGTTAATTTGGGTGGTCTGCATCATATGGGCAGCCATGGAATCGCCTATAATGGTTACGTCAATGCCGTCCCGCGCCAGTTCCCATGCAGTAAGCCGTGCACCCTGCAGGAGAGGACGTGTCTCACAGGCGATTACCTTTACCTCTTTTCCTCTCTCCACAGCGGATCGGATCACCCCTAATGCAGTTCCCCATGAAGAACAGGCAAGGGCTCCTGCGTTGCAGTGCGTAAGGATTGTGCATTTGTCAGGAAGAAGGGCAGCCCCGCAGTCGCCAATAGCATGGCAGCACCGGGTATCTTCATCGGCGATTTTCCGGGCCTCGGAAAGGGCTGCAGTCCGGGCTTCTTCGATATCAGTCTCTTCCAGCACCCGGGCAAGCACTCGTTCGACGCCCCAGCCAAGGTTGACTGCCGTCGGCCTGCTCGTCCGGATACGCTCCGCCTTTCCCTTTACGTCATGCAAAAATTCTTTAAACGATGTTCCCGTGGAGGTAGCTGCAGCAAGGGCCACACCATACCCCCCGGCAACACCAAGTGCCGGGGCTCCTCGGATTTCCAGCCGCTGGATTGCTGTAATGAGCCGGTCGATGGTGGTACAGAGAGCAACCGAAAATTCGCCAGGAAGTTTGGTCTGGTCGATATACCGGATTCCTTCTTCATCCTCGTCCCACCAAAGAGTTAACGTATCCTTCACCGGGATCGACCTCGGACTTTCCCTTTTTTGGAACTGACAAACGCCTTCATGGCAGCAGATTCTCCTGAAGCAACACTGTCGGGGATGTCTTTTGGGGAGACTGCGGTCCCGGCTACATAGATGCCCGCCAGATTGTACCTGTAGGATCCACTGCGTCATGGGCTGACTGCAAGAACCCGGTTTCTTCGCGTGCTATACCTAGCATACCAGCAAGTGCTGCGGTTGCGTTCCCGGGCTGAATGCCGACAGAGAGCACGACAAGATCGGGATGGAGTACTTCGATCGCCCCATTTTCCGTGTTCTCTATCTGGATGCCGAGCCCTTTTGCATCAGCTCGCACATCGGACGGCATTCCCCGCAGGAACCGGACACCGGCAGTTTTTGCCCGCTCATAGTATTCTTCGTACCCTTTGCCGTAGGCCCTGATGTCCATATACAAAATGGTGACTGCAATTGACGGGTGCTTTTCTTTAATGAGCATCGCGTTCTTTATTGCCTGCATGCAGCAGACGCAGGAACACCATGGCCGGCCAAGGGTCATGTCCCGGGATCCTACACACTGGATAAAAACGATATGTTCTGGTTCCCGTCCGTCGCTCAATCGCCGGATTTGTCCCCCGGTCGGGCCACTGGCGTTTATCATCCGCTCCAGTTCGAGACTTGTAATCACATCGGGGAATTTCAGGTACCCAAGCGGACTTTTCTGCCGGGCATCAAATACATCGTACCCTGTAGCCACTACAACTGATGAAGCTTCGATGACGATCTCTTTCTCTTTGTCATCGCGAAGTATCGCCTGGGGCCCACACACATCATAACAGAGCCCGCATTCTATACAGTGTTCGGCATCCTTGATGACACGGTCCGGGACTGCCTGAGGATGGGGCTTGTAAATCGCTTTACGGACACCAATCCCGGCATCGAACCGGTTGTAGACCTCAACCGGGCAGATCTGGATGCAGTCACCACAGCCGGTGCAGGTCACTATATCAATATACCGGGGATATTCGTGCACGGTGACCCGGAAATCCCCTTCCTTACCTTCAACACACACAACCTCGGAAAGTGTATGGATCCTGATATTTTCATGGCGCTGGACGTCCACCATTTTAGGGGAGAGAATACACATGGAACAGTCGTTTGTAGGAAACGTCTTGTCGAGCTGTGCCATATGGCCGCCGATGGTGGGTTCCCGCTCGATGAGGTGGACGATACTACCATGGTTTGCGAGATCCAATGCAGCCTGAATACCGGCTACACCTGCCCCGATGACAACAACGTCATTCATGGATATAGTCCCTGGCAAGTCTGACGTATGACTGCGCATTTTCGACGATATGGTCCCGTTGGATCTCGGTCGTCTCTTTGATTACTTTTCCCGGAACACCGAGCACGAGTGAACCCGCCGGTACCTGCATGCCCTCGGTAACAACCGCTCCAGCGCCGATAATGGAATATTCGCCGACTGTTGCACCGTTTAACACAATCGCTCCCATGCCAATAAGTACCCGGTCCCCGATGGTGCACCCATGAAGGATTGCCCCGTGGCCTATAGATACATCGCACCCGACTGTTGTCGGAAATCCGGCACTGGTATGGACGACGCAGTTATCCTGGATATTCGACCGGTCACCAATGACGATCCGGTCTTTGTCGGCCCGGATGACCGCGCCAAACCATATCCCGACATCCTTGCCAACGGTTATTTTGCCAATCACCGTCGCGTTGGGTGCACACCAGAGAGGTGTACCCGCGATCTTCGCATCCATACCCATAATACCATAGGAACTTAACGTACAGACAGTATGAAGGTTATGGTAGGGGGCACTTTCGATCCCCTGCACGACGGACATAAACGCCTTTTGACCCGGTCGTTCGAACTTGCCGGACCCGAAGGTCAGGTCGTCATCGGGCTTACGACCGACTCGTTTGCAAGCCGAAAAACCCATCCGATCCACCCGTTTGCCGAGCGTGAAGCCGATCTTGAAAAGTTCATTACGGGGGCTATCTCAACCCATGCCCTCCAGAAAAAGTATGCCACTCGCTGGGAAATTGAGCCTCTTGGTGACCGTTACGGTTCGGCACTAGATACCGATTTTGATGCTATTGTTGTATCTGAGGAAACCCTGCCGGTCGCAGTAGAGATAAACAAGTTGCGGCGTGAACGAAAGCTACGTAAAGTTGATATTCACCAGATTACGTGCGTGCTGGCCGAAGATGGTCGTTGGATTTCCTCAACCAGAATCTGGCGTGGCGAGATCGATATCCACGGTCACTTGATCCAAACACATTCGCATGTATAAAGAGGCCTGGTTATATGATGAAACTGGTGAGGTCTTTGGTAATTACAGAATCACAGTAAATACAACGGAGACCTTTCCCGTCCGGGAGCACTGCAAACCTGCTACGAATCGGTTCGTTGGTCCGGGTGATACAGCCGGGATTTGGACATCGTACGCTTCCGACGATCAGCGTAGGAATTTCGACACCCTTCTTTTCGCAGACTTTATAGTTCCTGACAATGTTGATAGTTGCCCGGGGCGAGATAAGTGCAATACGGTCGACCTCTTCTTTGGAAAGCTCACGGTCGGAAATCTTGACAATATCCTTCATACCCATGTTCTTACTGGGGACATTGGTCGCTATTGTAAGCGCTTCTGTGGTTGTCCCGACAATGCCAAGAATCTTTACAACGTTAAGTGCTTCGCCACCGTCGATGTGATCTATCACGGTCCCGTTCTTGATACGCCGGACAAGAAGACCTTCTCCATCCTCATTGTTGGTGTCGGGAGACGCTAAGTGTTTCATTTCATCACGTCCAGAAGCATCGCCATTCTCACGGGGACCCCGTTTTTCGACTGTTCGAAGTACCGTGCATGAGGTGAAGCATCGAGACGCGGGTCGATTTCGTCAACACGGGGAAGCGGGTGCAGGACAATGAGATTTTTCTTCGCGCCGGGCAAGGAGTTCAGGTGTGATCCGGTAACTGGATGCTACGTTGAAATACGATGTTGAATCCGGGAACCGTTCACGTTGGATTCTCGTGACGTAAAGAACGTCAACGCTGTCAATAACTTCTTCAATATCGGCGTGCCCGATAATCTCCATGCCTTTTTCCCTCAGACTCGTAGCAAGGGCCGGGGGGACTCAAGACCCGGTGGGGAGATGGTATGCAGCCGGACTCCATAAAAGGAAAGGGCCGAGGCAAGCGAATGGGCGGTCCGCCCATACCGCAGATCGCCCACGAGCGCCACATCGAGCCCGTCAATGGGCATTGACTGGCGGATTGTGTAGAGGTCAAGCAGCGTCTGGGAAGGGTGCTGGCCTGCACCATCCCCGGCATTTATCACCGGAACTGTGGCAAATTCTGATGCAAGCCTGGCTGCGCCCTCCTTGGGATGACGAATGACAATCGCATCCGCATACCCGCTCACTACCCGGATAGTATCGGCAAGAGTCTCGCCTTTGGCCATCGAACAGGCCTCAACACTGCTCACCGCAATGGAACTACCCCCCAAGCGTGCCATTGCCGATTCAAAAGACATGCGTGTCCGGGTACTTGGTTCGAAAAAGAGGACGGCGAGGATTTTACCGCCAAGAGCTTTTTTATCGTACATGTTTTTCCCGATCTGCTGTGCGTGATCGAGCAGCCGGTCGATCGCAATGCGGTCAAAATCCCCTATAGATATTATGTGATGCGTGGCAACTCCTCCCGCGCGGTGTTTCCTTCAGGATCATATGAACGTTCCGCCCTAATGTACCTATCTTCATTTTTTCCCTACACAAAAGATAGCACGACAGCAATGATATTATCGGATTGTATCTATTAACTTTGAAAGGCGTTTTGTTTTTAAAGGGGAATGAAAAAAGCATGCAGATACCAATAGCGCGGCCGGTAATTGGCCCGGATGAGGTGGCGGCAGTATCGGATGTTTTGAAGTCCGGAATGCTCGCACAAGGCGATAAAGTTGCAGAATTCGAGCAGAAATTTGCCACGTACTGTGGCACCGCACAAGCTGTCGCTGTCAGCAACGGTACCACTGCACTCCATGCCGCCCTTCTGGCATGCGATATCGGTCCCGGCGATGAAGTAATTGTTCCTGCATTTTCATTTATTGCTACTGCCACCGCCGTTTCGATGTGCGGTGCAAAACCTGTTTTTGCCGATGTAGACGAGCAGACTTTCAATATCCGACCGGATCAGGTAAATGAACGTAGAACGTCAAAGACAAAGGCAGTCATAGGTGTCCATCTTTTCGGCCAGCCGTTCGATGTCGATTCCATCCAGGAAATCTGCGAGGAGCATAACCTTGTCCTTTTAGAGGACGCAGCACAAGCTCATGGGGCCCAGTACCATGGTGTCAAAGTGGGTAATTTCGGCAAAGCCGGGTGTTTCTCGTTCTATGCCACTAAAAATATGATCACCGGGGAGGGTGGGATGATTACCACCAGCGACAAACCGACTGCTGACCGGCTCAGACTCCTCATCAACCACGGCCAAAGCGAGAAATACCTTCACACCGTGCTTGGTTATAATTACCGGATGACTGATATTGCCGCGGCTATCGGTATTGTGCAGCTTAAAAAACTGGACAAATTCAATCAGCGCCGGAGAAAAAACGCAGATTACTATGCGGCGAACCTTACGGCAAAAGGCCTTAAAAAACCCGTGGTTTCTGACAATGTTACGCATGTATACCATCAGTACGTCGTCCGGCTCACCGATGAGTTCCCTCTTTCGCGGACCGCGTTTATGGACTATCTTAAAGGAAAAGGTATCGGATCGGCAGTGCACTACCCCATTCCGATCCACCGGCAACCCCTATATGCACCGGTAGCAGAACCAGATCCCTGCCCGGTGGCTACTCAGCTTTCTTCATCGGTGCTCTCATTGCCGGTACACCCGTCACTTGATACAAAAGATCTTGCATATGTCTGCGAAACCGTAAATAAGGTGAAATAATATGGATGTCGGGGTTATCGGCGTCGGTTCTATGGGAAGAAACCATGTCCGTGTCTACTCAGAACTCAAAAGTGTAGCTCATCTCGGGGTTTGCGATGTGAATATGCAGGCAGCTACCGATATTGGCACTCAACACGGTGCTACTGCATATAAGACGGTTGACGACCTGCTTAACCATGTGGATGCGGTAAGTGTTTGTGTGCCGACTCAATTCCATGCGGCAGTCGCCCGGCAGGTCTTCCTCGCTGGAAAACATGCTTTTATCGAAAAACCGATTTGTGCAACTGCTAAAGAGGCACAAACGCTCATGGCCTGTGCCCCGGCAGGTACCACTATAGGTGTTGGCCATATCGAGCGGTTTAATCCTATCGTTTCTGAGATAAAAAAGATCGTCACCAATCCTTTGTTCATCGAGATGAAACGGCACAACCCGGCGTCAGCCCGGGTCACGGGGAGTTCTGTCGTGGAAGACCTGATGATCCATGATATCGACATTATTCTTAACGCGTTTATGAAAACCCCAAGCAATGTCCATTCCGTTGGAAATGGTGACCTGTGCAGTGTGCTTATGGAGTGCGACGGTGTGCCGGTAGCGCTCTCGGCAAGCCGCAAAGCATCCAAGAAGATCCGTATGATCTATATTGAAGAAGAGGATTTCACCGTTGAAGGAGACTTCATGAGCCAGGAAGTGACGATTTATCGCAAACCCGGCCAGTACCAATTCGAAAATGAACGATATGTCCAGGAAAACATCATCGAAAAAGTAACTGTCAATAAAGTTGAACCTCTTAAAGTGGAGCTGGCGACGTTTATTTCCTGCGCTCAGAACCACCTGCAGTTCCCGGTCACCCCGGAACAGGCAATCCGTAACCTCGTCTTGAGCGAAGAAATTCAGGCGGGTTTCCTTCCCGGGGTAGTGTGATGACGCTTCAGGCGCAGATCGACAACCGCGGTGCCCATAAAAAAGATTGGCGTTATCGGCATGGGATATGTCGGTATACCGGCAGCGGTATTTTTCGCCAACTCCCCGTATTTTTCTCACGTGTATGGGTTTCAGAGGGATTCACCCTCGTCGGGACATAAGATCGCGATGCTCAACCGGGGGGAAAGCCCGCTTAAAGGCGAGGAACCGGATCTTGAAGACCTCCTTGGAAAAGTGGTAAATGAAAAAAAGTTCGAATGTACAAGCGATTTTACTAAAATTGCCGGACTTGACGCTGTTACCCTTTCCATCCAGACACCCTTTAAGAACAAGGAGAGCCGTTATCCCGGATTTCTCAGCTTTATATGAAGGTATCCGGAATGTGGGTCGCAACCTCAAGCCGGGAATGCTTGTGGTTCTTGAATCCACCATCACCCCGGGAACAACAGCCGGCCCGGTTAGCGTTATGCTTGAAGAAGAATCCGGACTTGTTGCCGGTATCGATTTTGCTCTTGCTCATGCTCCTGAACGGGTGATGGTAGGCCGGCTGATCCGAAATATCAGAGAACATGACCGTGTTGTCGGAGGCATTGATCCGGTGAGCACGGCCCGGGCGGTAGAATTGTATTCTCCTGTTCTTACTATCGGAAAAGTGATCCCGATGACAGCAACAGCGGCTGAGGTCACAAAAACAGCCGAGAACACGTTCCGGGATCTCCAGATCGCGGCGGCAAACCAGCTGGCCCTTTACTGCGAGGCAATGGGTATCAACTTTTACGATGTGAGGGCAGGTATCGACAGCCTCAAAGGTGAAGGGATCACACGGGCAATGCTCTGGCCTGGCGCAGGAGTTGGCGGCCATTGTCTTACCAAAGACACCTACCATCTCGAACGCGGCGTACAACAGCTGGGTAACAGCGACCTCGATTACCCGGAACGACAGCCTTCGCTGTTTGGACCTGCACGTACCATCAACGATTTCATGCCCCGGCATATGGTCAGGCTCACAAAAGACGGTCTGGACCTTGCGAGTATTTCGGTAAAAGGAGCAAAAATTGCGCTCCTTGGATGGGCATTCCTTTCCAACTCTGATGATACGAGAAACACCCCTTCAGAACCGTACCGTGACGCCATGATCGCAGCAGGAGCCACGGTTGCCGTCCATGATCCGTATGTGGATCATGCTCCGGGTATATCTTTGATGCCCTCGCTTGAAGAGACGATACGGGGTGCAGATGCTGTTGTCATCTTTGCCGGTCACCACCAATACCGTTCACTTGACCCTTGTGAAATTAAGACCCTTACCGGAAAAAAGCACCCGGTCATTGTGGATGGGAGAAATATGGTTGACCCCGAAGCCTTCATAGCAAATGGGTTTATCTACAGGGGGATAGGTCGCGGTGACAAAAACAACCACCCTGTAAGGAATTGACGCAATTGAAAAGATAGATGATGCCTAAAAGGAACGGGGGCTGTCTGCCTTGTATGGGGCTTTGGAGGAGGCTTGCCGGGAGAGGGTTTCCGGTGCGTCCCCGTTCCTTTCCGATAACATCTTATACAGACGTTTCTTTATAGCGTGCCTGTGCTTTCCCAGGCCTATTTTTTAGGTTAGTTCCATCAGTATATAAGGAAAAGGAACCGGGCAAAAACGAGGGCGTTTTTTTCCAACGTTATATCGGATTTGTTTACTAACCAAAATAAATCCGGAATCTATATGTTAGGGTTTGCTCCAACGTCTAACAAGACGATGTATCCTGACCGGGCGACATTTGAGCGGATGGTGAATGACGAGCCGGATCTTTCTTTTGCCGCAAAGGAGACTCTCCTAGTATTATATGACGGTCGATTGAAGATCCGGCAGATCCTTTCCCGTATTCATTCCCTTTCAGAACCAAGGCCGGAAAACAGGGAAAAAGATCATCACCTATCAGAATCTGCACTCAGGAAACGCCTCGATCAGCTGATTGACCGGGGGATCCTTGCCCGGGCAGCGAGCGAACGGACAAACCCGTACTATTTCATCCGCCGTCCCTGGCTCTTTAACCGTTATATTAGTATCAGGTGCCGGGACGACCCGACCGGAGAACTCCTCGATCTCAAGATACTTCTTGGTGAAATTACTCGCGGAACTGCCGAACCAATCCAGCCTAGAGTGATCGCAACCATAGGTCAACGAACGGAACGAAGCCACGAAATTGCAGCAGCCTTTGAAACGTTTCAGAAAAACGTCGGCAACCCGGCCGCCCTTAATGACTATCTTGAAGGGATCTACGCGGACATCTTTTTTGGGAACGTCCCTGCAAGCGACATCGATGGATCGCTTGCCCGGGATTTTATCCGATTTGTTGCAACAGCTTCTCCGCTTGAACAGGAAACAAGATTCTTTTTCTGGTACGCAGAGTTCTTTTTGAGTTTAGACCTGTACGAGGAAGCATTCGGGGTCTTTAATCTAGGAACAGGCCTTGCTGAAGCCAGGGATCTCGACCCTTCCGCGATCCTTGCAGGATCACGGATCTCGCGGGGTACTATCCTCATGCACTTAAACGATTTCACTGGTGCAAAGGAAGCATTCCTTGTCGGCACTAGGAGTGAGACATACGGCCCGTTTGCAGCAGCAAAAAACTTGTTCGGCGCCGGGGAAATCGAGCTGATTTGCGGGGATATCGGCCCCACTCGCGCCCCGGCCCGGTTTTCCCAAGCGCTTGAACTCATCAAAATTGCCGATGCCGAAAATAGCAACCCTGATGTCGAAGAACTCCGGGGAGACATCCTGTGCAGGACAGGAGTCTTCCGCCGCCTCACCGGAGAAATGGATGGGGCATGCACCTGTTACAATGCCGCAGAGTCAGTCTACCGTCACGATCTCTTCCGGGGCCGGTCTGCCTTGTTATTAGAACAGGCGGAACTGGCCCGGGCCCGTGCCTGCACCGGTACCGGTGAGGAGAACTTGCTTGTACGGTCTGCATGCCTGTACCAGGAAGCTGAAGGCTGCAGCCCAACGCATCCGTAGCCTCAAAAGGTTTGCTGAGGCCCTTATTGGGGAGTGCGAATTAGCACGAACCGCGTACCGGCACTTTGAGAGACCGCTGCCCCGAGACATAGATACTAAATATTTAAACGCGTTTGATATTTTCTGTCAGATTGGTTTAACGTGGGGTATTGCACAGTGCTTTCTTTCGGAAGCACTCCTCTATCATACTTCTGCAGATGAGTTCCCGGACAAATACGCGGATACCGCTGATAAATTGATCCAGGCCGAAATATATTCCCGGGGACTAGGTCTTGCACCAGAACTCGCTCTCATCCGTCGCATCAAATCGCATGCACCCGTGGCGTCCGAGATCCATCCCCTCGTTTTTTTATAATATCCTTTGTGCCTCTACTTATAATGCAAAATATGCTTCTACCGGGCCATACCACAGAGTAATTGTGATGAACAAAAGGATAGCTGCCATGTGAATGCCAAGAGGGATCTTCAGCGGCCTTTTGAAAGGTTTCGAATTTACGCGTATTTTATAATGCGTCATCGTTTGTTCCTCGGTTTGGATAATTGACCTATGCTAGTTTATTGAAATCGTGTTATAAAGTGAAGGATTCTGGAAATAAAGAGGCATCAATTTTCCCGGAGTTTTTTTTGTAAAAGACAAAGTATAAGTATTCAAAGATATTAAGCAATTTATTTACTGGCGGTAATGGGATGGCACAAACATTATTAAAACCGATTTTGAATGAGTTTTTGAAAATAGACGGAGTATCAGCAGCAGTAATTGCGGGGACGGACGGTTTTGTTATTGAGAGTGCAGTTTCAGGAAAATTCGATATAGAAGCTCTTGCGGCCATGGCATCCACAGGTCTTGGCACATCTGGAGCAATGGGCTCATCACTGGAAAAAGGACAACTGGCCCAGATGCTGGTCGAACTTGAAAAAGGCACTATCCTCCTTTCACCCCTATCCGAAGATGAACTTATTGCAATTGTAGCAGACGAATCCGCTAATATTGGAAGAATACGCTACGATCTCAAGAAAAACAGGGATCGGATCATTGCAGCACTGTGATTTTGGATATTCTCAGGCGACAACTCCACAGCCTTTGCTCAGTTCACCTGCCGGTATTTTCCTTATTTTTTTGACAACTTTCAAGTCGAAATATTTTAATTGCATTATACCAGAATAATCGTTCATGAAGATTGGACGAGAAGATTTTGAAGCTTTCCTTAAAGGAGAAAAAGATATCCGGCCTTACATTGAACTGGATCCTGTTGCCGGTTCATATTCAGTTTTTGGCGTCAAGACTGCAAGCAATCCAAATTATCTGGTAAAAGCAATTTACGAGATGTATGAAAGCAACCTTGACAAAAAGCTTGCTGTGCAGGCAGTAAGAAAACTTTTCCGCTCAGTAGGTATGGGATCGGTGGGCCTTAATAACCTGTTAAAAAAACTGGACCTGAATCTTTCCCCGGCCGAATTTCTTATGCTTGTATTCAAGCTCCAGCACCAGCAGGGCTGGGGAGCTCCATTTGAGCTTATAGAGCAGAGCGATAAACGGATACGGCTACGTACCAAACAGACCTTTGAATCACAGATCATGAAAGACTGGAACATGGCAGTCTGTGGTATCCACCAAGGATGGATTGAAGGTATTCTTTTTGCGGCAACCGGTAAGAACTGGTTCTGCCTCGAGACAAAGTGTCATGCGAAAGGCGATGATGTCTGTGAATTTGTTGCCGACCAGGTTGAATCCAGCTGGAGGTTCAAAGCACAGGCAATTGTAAAAGGGGATTCGGCTATAACGGAATATATCGAACACAAACCCCTCAACGGTACTATAAAACTGATTGATGATCCCGTTGTCATGATGCCACGGTTCATTTTCACCTCAATGATGAACTCTTTAAAAAAGACCATGGGCGAGATGCCCGCAGGAGGGGTCAACTATCGGGCATATATGGAGATGGGCAAAGAAAATGTCGAGCATTACAAGAAGATGGGGATCGACAAACCCAACATTCTCTCAGATATGGCTTTTGCCTTCTATTCCCAGATGGGATGGTTCAGTGTCCTTAAAACTGAATGGAATGAGGCTACAAAGACAAAGACCATGACGCTTACCCATACAGTCGAATCCGAAGCTTTTGGTAATACCGGGAAAAACGTATGTTTCTGTACCGCCGGGCTTCTTGCGGGTATCATTGAAGGATCCTTTGGCATTAAAGTGCAGGCAAAAGAAATTAAATCCCGGTCAAAAGGCGATGAATATTGCGTATTTGCGATTACCAACAAAACTGAAAATTCACAATAATACGTCACTTTTTTCGTTTTCCGGATCTCTCTGGAATTATGGTGCAGTTTCGGTCTGAATATCAGGAAAGGTTATCAGAGAAGGATCCCGGTAAGGATCCTTATGCCCATCAGGATAAGGATAATACCGCCGACAATATCAGATTTATTGCCAAGGATCCGCTCAAATCGCTTCCCCGCCATGACGCCAATAAAAGAGCAGGTGAACGCAACAATGCCTATGATTAAAGCGGGCAGGAAAACAGGCGATTTAAGGATACCAAACGACATCCCGGCGGGGAAAGCGTCAATGCTTGTCGCTATTGAAAGACATATTACGGATACAGGTTGGATTAGTTCGATGCATTCTTCTTTCCGTTTCACACCCTCAATAATCATCTTTACTCCGATCAAGGACAGAATTACAAAGGCTATAACCGTACCATACACGGTAACAATATTTGCAAGACTGATCCCGGCAACCCAGCCAAGTAAGGTTATACCTCCCTGAAAAATCCCAAAACAAAGACCGATTGCTACCGCAGCAGTTAGGAGACGGACTTTTGTGGTTGCACCGATCATAAGGGCAATCGCAAAACAGTCCATCGAAAGACCGATACCGATGAAAACGAAGGTGATAAGATCCATGTTTGTTTCAATCTAGATTGTGGAAATGAATTCGATGACGTCTATTTCCGAGCTATAGTAATGTATCCTGAATGGCTTACGCTTGTAGAAGGACGCGTTCCCCGTTTTGACCGGGTCATTTCCCGTTCGATCAGCTCATGAGTATGGACCTCAGGGAATCGAGATTGTGCCGCATCGACAACAATGCCCATCTGTTCTAAGAACGGTGTATAGCAGGCAAGATATCCTCCCGCCCGGAGATGGTCATAGGCAAAGTATACATGGTCTGTTGCAATCTGCATATCGAGGTGAATGACGTCGTACATCCCTTCAGCAGTGAGGACATCACCAGCGATAGCTTCGATGTTCTCTAATTTTGCTTCTTTGATGTTTTTTAACGCAAGCGCCGAGAACTCAGGCCTAATCTCATAGGTTTTCACACGTGCTGCAATCCCGCCAAAATAGATCGCCGCGACTCCGCTTCCCGTCCCTGCGTCAAGGACGTCGTCTTTGTGGTTCATACCTGTGTAGGCAATTACAAGGCCGATGTCTTTAGGGAGCATAGGTGCACCGGACCGTTTACCGTGTACGAAAAAATCAGTGGGCCGGGGATCCGGACCACGAACTCAGCTCCGGTGTGGGTGGTAATTACAGCGCCTGGTTCTGCCCCGATAAGACCGGCAAGCTCAATCTGGCCCTTATCGGTAGATAGCTTTCCCGGGCCAGCCCGGGTGAAAAATTCCCGTCCCTCACCGACTAAAAGGACACGGTCCCCCTCGTCAATCATGGCGAAGAGAGTTTCAGGATCGCTTCGGCAATGTCGCCTTTGGTCGTGATCAGTGCTTCCTTGGCTTTTTCCGCAGGTACTTGGGCCTGCTCGGCTACCATAGCGATATCTTCTGCGGGGATTTCGACCGCAGCTTCTTCAAACCGGGGGGTTCCCACAATTTGGTAGGTGGTTGCACCCTGCATGGTCATCGCTGTTACTTCGACAGGCCCGAACACCCAGTTACCCTTAGGTGTCTTTATTACAATACTTTCGACGTCTTCAATTGGCTCGACCTGCATGCCGAGCTTCTTCATCATCGCTTTCATCTGGCGTGGATTGATGTTTCCCGGAAGCATTTTTTTCACTACCCTGCCGTACTCTTACCGCTGCACCATAATTAAATGCAAGCATCTCTGCGCCCGAAAGGAGGGCTGCGCCGCAGGCAAGGAGCCGATCGCCGCCAGCTACAACGAGTACGTCGTCGCCCGCGCGGATCTGCGAATCAGCCGCGACAACATGTTTTGCAAACGCGTTTTTTCCCTGTGCCACAAACGCCGCGACATCTTCAAGGATTACAACCCGATAACCGGGTGGCGCGAGGATGGTTTGAAGCCGTCGGGCCCCTTCGATCCCTAGCGTTAACCTGCCGTCAGAAGCCCGGATAGTTGCAAGCCGTACTCCCCCGTAAAGGATTTGGCGAATCCTTCCGGTCGTCGAGAGCAGAAACTCACAGTCCTCAGGAAATAGCCTGGTCCCGCAAAGACTCCCGAACTGATAGTCAGCGATTGTCTGCACCCTGCGAAGCGAACTGTTCTCCGAGTATCCTGTTGACACGGTTAACAAACTCCTGTTCTGCGGGTTTGGGGATAAAAGCTCCAGCGGCGATCTTATGTCCCCCGCCCCCGCCGCCATATTCTGCCGAGGCATCGCTTATTGCTTTCTGGAGATCAACGCCTCGTTCAATGACCCGCTCGGTCGTGCGCATCGATACCTTGGTCAGGTTCTTGTCCTCAGGCACTTCGCACATGATAAGAATAGGCTTCTGGCTATTAACCTTTGAAAGTGCCATCCCTGCTCCAATACCAACAATGGTGTCCGGAAACCTTCCTCCCACGTGGATATACTGTACATAATCGAGTTCCCGTACCCCAGTCTCGATGATATACTGCAGAAGGTTCCGGATAATTGCCCGGTGATTACCGAGCATATGTTCTGCCTCGCGGTATGCAATTCCCCGGTCACCCTTGAGGATAGCGCTCCCGACTGCTGGTTTTGTCCACCTGCCACAAGCATTGAGGAGAGTCGAGTATTCCTGGGCGTTCCTTAGCGGTGTTCTAGGGATTTCGCCCGGGAATCGGTAAGTCTCGGCAAGGAGTCGGTCCACCCGTTCACCGTTTGCGATAAGCTGCTCGGCAAGTGCTGAGATATCCGGCGCCGATCTTCGTCGGAAAGTTCTTCCCAAACATACCAGCGACCGTCAGGGCTCTGCTGGACAATACCTAGTTTTTTAAGGAACTGTTTTGCGCCTTCAGGATTGTTACTTATCCCTTTGATGAAAGGATCATCATTATAGGTAAGCGAGAGGTGGACAGGCCGGGTGGCGGTCCCGTAGCAATTGAGATCTTTTTTACAGACCTGAACCGACCCGTGCTTGATCCCATCTTCCACGATTTGCTCGCGGGCAGGCCCTACAAGCCCACAGGTCTCACGGGCCATCATGTCTCCCACGTTACCTATAATTGCAAGCTTTGCTAGATCAGCATTAGCCTCGTCCATAGATTTTGCGACAAAGTAGGCGACCCCGGCGGCACTCATCTTGGTATATCCGTAAGGGAGACAATTTGCCTGCGGATATATGACATCTCCGGGCTGGCTCACGTGATGGTCGACAATAATACATCTTTTTCTTTCAGACCCCGGCCGGCAATAAGGGCCTGATGGCCTGCTCCCATATCGGCAAATACCTTAAGTGTGGCATCGTCCGGGACTTGGGGCATGGTTAATGGCTCAAGCTGCCGGACAAAAACAGAACGGCAGGGTATTCCCTTCCTTGTGATTGCCTGAGAAAGAATAGCTTCACAGGAGATACCGTCTGCGTCGATGTGGGAGATGATGGTAATCCCATGTGCAGCCGTGATTTGTTCGGCAGCTGCCTTCACATCATCGCTGAAACCCATTGTCTATTATTTATGGAGTACTTACAGATGAAGTGTAGTATATGCGGCCCGATCTCAACTTATGTGCAGCGGATTTCCTCGAAACAGGTATAATAACCCCGGCACGGATGCGCGCAGTTGACGAAAACGCGCAGGCGCTCGGCGTCACCAGCCTCCAGTTGATGGAAAGTGCTGGAAAAGCACTTGCGGCGTCAGTACTCGATCTCCAACCGGCCTCGGTACCTATTCTCTGTGGACGCGGAAACAACGGGGGAGACGGAATGGTGGCTGCCCGGTACCTCCAGCACGGTGTGAATACGAATGTCTTCTATTTGGATTATGGCAAACGTTCCCCGGCTAGCGCCCACCAACTGGCTGCATTGCCCGGCTGCCAGGTCAATATCCATCCTTTTGTATCCACAGATGACCTGCGTGCCCTTGCCCTCCTTTTCGAAAAGGCAGATGTCATCGTCGATGCCCTTCTCGGGACCGGTGCAGCAGGGGCTCTCAAAGAACCCTTGGCAACATGCACGGCGATGGCAAATGCATCCGGAGCAAAGATCGTTGCTGCTGATGTTCCCTCCCCTGGTATGCGGGCAGACCGGATCTGTGCATTCCACCGGCCCAAGGTGACTGGTTCTGACGTCGTTGATATTGGGGGCCCCCATTGAAGCAGAGATCTGCACCGGCCCCGGGGCCTGACACTTCTCCCGGCGCGGAAAAACACAAGCCACAAAGGTGTAGGGGGCACCGTACTCATAATAGGAGGTGGGCCCTACCAGGGAGCCCCTTATCTTGCAGGCCTTGCGGCCCTTCGGACTGGCGCCGATATTGTTAGGGTGGCGTCCCCGGTCTATGAACCGGTGCCTGATCTTATCTTCGAACGCCTCACCGGCGACCGGATCGGGACAGAACACATTGAAAAGCTCATCGCACTTGCAAGTCGAGCCGATGTCGTCGTATGCGGAAATGGTATGGGAACGGAAAGTCATGACATTGTCCTTGCCGTTGCCCCGCATTGTAAAAAAGCAGTGTTCGACGCTGATGGACTACGGCTTCCGCTTCCAAAAGCTGCCGGGGAGACTATCTATACACCCCATGCCGGGGAATTTGCCCGCATCTCTGGTGTCAAGCTCTCCGCTGATGCCGGTGATGCGTGTGGCAGGGCCAGGGCTGTGCAGGAAGCAGCAACACGACTTGGCGGCACCATTCTCCTTAAGGGGCCGGTTGACGTCATCTCCGATGGGCACAGAACCCGGTTTAACCGGACCGGCGACCCTGCCATGAGCGTTGGCGGGACAGGAGATGTACTCGCCGGTGTATGCGGTGCGCTGCTCTGCCACCTACCGGCCTTCGAGGCGGCTGGGATAGCCGCGTACGTGAACGGCCGGGCAGGAGAACGTGTAGTGAAGTGATCGGGACAGGGCATGCTTGCTTCCGACCTGATCGACCGATCCCGGAAGAGCTATTCAGGAGACAACGGTAATGGTCGAATTTACTCATATTGCAGACGGAATGGCACAGATGGTGGATATCAGCGCAAAATCTGATGTTGTGCGCGAAGCGGTGGCCACCGGCCGGATTTACCTGCGGCCGGTAACACTTACTGCTATCAAGGAAGGATCCGTTGTCAAAGGGAACGTGCTTGCCACCGCCCGGGTTGCTGCCACGCTCGCCGTTAAAGAAACACCCCGGATTATCCCTATGTGTCATACTATTCTGCTTGGTGCCATTACTGTGGACTTTGTCCAATCCGATATGTACATCGAAGCAACGGTGACCACGAAATCCACCGGAAAAACCGGTGTTGAAATGGAAGCCCTAACCGGTGTCTCGGTCGCTCTTCTGACCATCTGGGACATGGTTAAGTCAGCAGAAAAAGATGAGAACGGCCAGTATCCCGCAACCCGAATCGATGGCATTCATGTCGTCGAGAAACGCAAGGGGTCGCCATAAAAGGTCGACCTTCGATTAATTTAATATCCCTACTAACATATTCTATAGGACTACGGGATATTGTCCCGTTGAAAGGAATGTAGCCCTTCTGGGCCGAACCTTGAGGTGTTAATACAATGGTTAAATCGATGTATGCGTATGTCAGGGACGCATGGGCACGCCCTGAAAAATCCTATGTGAAAGAACTGCTCTGGAACAGGATGCAGGAATGGCGCCGTGAAGGCAGTGTCACGAGGATAGAGCGTCCGACCCGTATCGACCGCGCACGATCACTTGGGTATAAGGCAAAACAAGGCATAGTTGTTGCACGTGTCCAGGTCCGCCGTGGTGGCCGCCGGGTCTCCCGGTATGTCAGGGCACGCCGCTCAGCCCGGATGGGCAAGAACCGGAGCACCCCTGGAAAAAGCATCCAGCGCATTGCTGAGGAACGAGCATCCAGCCGGTACCCGAATATGGAAGTACTTAATTCGTACTGGGTTGGTCAGGACGGCAAGCTGAAATATTACGAGGTCATTCTTGTCGATGGTCATCACCCGGTCATCCAGAGTGATGCAAACCTTGCCTGGGTAGGTAACCCCACTCATCGCGGCCGTGCAGAACGTGGGAAGACCGCAGCAGGCCGCCGTGGCCGTGGTATGAGGACCCGGGGAAGGGGTACCGAAAAGACCCGCCCGAGCATCCGCTCCCATGCGAATCAGGGCAAATAATCTTATTCTTTTTTCCCACTAAGGTTACCTTTATGAAGATTACCGATGCCTGCGTGTATCCCTATCCTGCAGGTGATTCATCGGCCTGCCGGCTAGCGCTTGAGGCACATATGTGCGGGTTCGACAGTATCGTAGCCGCAGACACTCCTGCAGCCAACGTGTATGGCATCGATGTGATTCCGGGTATTTTCCTTACCGGGATAACGGCAAGGGAAATCCAGGCCATGGTAAAAAAAAGCAAGGGGACCGGTACGATCGTGTCCGTCAGTGCCGGAGACAACGGTTTTAACCGGGCCGTTGCCGGGACGACCGGCGTCCATATACTCCGGGATGTCAGTTGTGCGGATAAAAAAGCGTTCGACCATGTGGCCGCCAAAATAGCGGCAGATAATACGACCGCTGTCGATATCGATCTTTTCCCGCTTATATTCGGCCGCGGTCATTTCCGGCAAAAAGCGATTCACCGCTATTTGGATCTGATCCTGTACCGCAGGTTCGAGTTTCCCCTTACTATCTCATCATCGACACGGTCAGTTCTTGGCCTGCGAACGGTGCGAGAAGTCACTGGTTTATGCTCGCTCTTTGGTATGGACGAGACTGATGTTGAAAAAGCACTTGCCGGCGTCAGCCGGGTTACCGCATTTGGGGATGCTGCCGTGAAGGTGATACGGTGAGTGTCCGTCCGCCAACACTCAGGGAAAAACGCCGGTACCTGCTCGCCCGCATCGACCCGGCTGGCACAAATCCTGAGGCAAAAGACCTGTATTACGCAGTGTACGAAGCGGTTGTTTCGCTGTTCGGGGACATGTCAGCCGCTGCAATGCAGCCGTCGGTAATTGCAGTGGAAGGGAAGATACGCTCTCCTGCGCTGTCGCCGTGGAGCCGAACGCGAGTTTGCAATTGCACTCTCCACCGTTTCGATCTGCCGGGATATCACATTGGCGCTCAGGTACCCTTGCAGTCTCCGGCACGATCGAGAGCCTGCGGGAACGGATAGTGGCGCAGGGATCCGCCCCGAAAAATGAGGTTGCTCTCCTGTCCCACTACCAGTTTGATGCGTCCCCGGTAGAGATCGCGCAGTGGTACGGTCACAAGGTTGATGCCTTGAAAAGGGATTTAAAAATACACGTCGATTGTTCTTAACAACAGAAGATCTGGAGATTATCCATGCAACCACAATATCAGATGGGCTATGACCGGGCGATCACTGTTTTTTCGCCCGATGGCAGGCTTTACCAGGTAGAATATGCCCGGGAGGCAGTAAAGCGAGGAACAACAGCTGTTGGGATAAAGGCCCAGGGGGGCGTTGCACTTATCGTCGACAAGCGTGTCAGTTCTAAGCTGCTTTGAATCCTCATCAATCGAGAAGATCTTCAAGATTGATGACCATATCGGGGTCGCATCATCGGGCCTTGTTGGTGACGCACGGGCTCTTGTAGATCGGGCCGGGATCGAATGCCAGATAAACCGGGTTTCCTATGATGAACGTATCGAGGTCGAGGCACTTGCAAAGAAACTCTGCGATCATATGCAAACCCTCACCCAGTACGGCGGTATCCGGCCCTATGGCACAGCCCTTTTAATTGCCGGGGTAAGCGACAACGAATGCCGGCTTTTCGAGACTGATCCATCTGGTACTCTTCTTGAGTACAAGGCTACTGGTATAGGGATTGGAAGGCCAGCCGCCATGAAGGTCTTTGAAGAAGAATACAATGAAGGTCTTTCGATCAAAGACGCTATTCTCCTTGGCCTCAAGGCCCTTCACTCGGCGACGGAAGGCAAGTTCGACGTCGATACCGTAGAGATGGGAATTGTCGAATGTGAGGCAAAGGCGTTCCGGAAGATGGCAAAAGAAGAAGTCGCCTCGTATGTCGGTCAGTTTAAACAGTGATCCTGTATGATCAATCTTGAGCAGGCGGTCGTCGCCCGGCTAGAAAGTCACGGGGAAAAGTTCGAAATACTGGTTGAACCCCATCTGGCAGCCCGGATTCGTCAAGGCGAGAATATCAATATCGAAGATGCCGTCGCTGCTCTCAATGTATTCGGGAATTCGTCAAAAGCAACCCGGGCATCCGAAGAGTCTTTGGAAAAAGTATTCCACACTACGGATTTTGCAACGGTTGCAAAAAAGATCATCGAAAAAGGCGAGATCCATCTGACTGCCGACCAGAGAAAGGAGATGACCGAGGAAAAGCGCCGTAAAGTGATTACATTCATTGCACGGAACGCGGTCAACCCCCAACCGGCCACCCGCATCCGCCACACCGGATAGAAATGGCTATGGAAGAAGCCCGGGTCAACATCGATCCATTCAAACATGTCGATGAACAGGTTAAAGAGGTTGTAAAAGCGCTGCGTCCGATCCTTCCCATACGATTCGAGGAACTCCGGCTTGCCATCAGGATCCCGCCCGACAACGCAGCCCGCGCATACGGTGATATTGCGGCGGCAAGCACTATGGAAAAAGATGAATGGCAGAAGGATGGTTCCTGGGTCTGCGTCGTGAGAATTCCGGCAGGTATCCAGAGTGAGTTCTATGACCTCATAAACAAGCTCAGCAAAGGCGAAGGTCAGGTCAAGATCCTCAATCAAGTATATTAATCGATAAGACAAATATAGAAAGTCAATTCGGTGGATATTAATCATGGCAAAAAGTCTCCGATAAATCAGCAAAAGGAAAAGTAACCGGTAGTGCAGGGCGTTTCGGCTGCAGGTATGGAAGATTCGTCCGCAAGCGTGTCGCCGAAATGGAGAAAATCTCAAGGGCAGTACACCGGTGCCCCGGTGCGACACCGAGTCTCTCCAGCGTAAGGGAACAGGTATCTGGGGATGCCGGAAATGCGGATACAAGTTTGCCGGTGGTGCATACCAGCCCGAGACCCCGGTACTCCGGGTAGCTCTGCGTGCAATCGAACGCTCCGGTGTTGTTGTCGAAGAAAAGAAGCAGTAATTCAGGACTCCATAATGGCAAGCAGTTACAAGTGCGCTCGGTGCAAACAGAAAGTGGAGATCGACGTTAACGTCCGATGCCCCTATTGTGGTCACCGTATTCTTTTCAAGGAACGTGGCGCAGCAATAAAAGAGCTCAAAGCCAAGTAATAACGGTATTTCCCGGCATCTCCTTTTTATTCTCGGTTTTCCCAGTACCTCAACGAGGTATAACTGTGCAGCACGAAGCTTTTTCCGGTTCACTACCGATCATGCGGAGAAGATCCTCCGTTCGCTTCTTCCCGAGCTCAGCGATGAGGTGAATCCACGATCATCTACCCGGTGCTGGCTAGAAAGGACTGATACGCTCGTTCTTCAAGTCGAGGCCCAGGACATCGCTGCTCTGCGAGCTGCCCTTAATATGTTCCTGCGGCTTGTGAGCATTGCCGAGGAAATGCAGGAGATCGCATGAAAACTATCGACAGCCGCCGGTGTGCGGAATCATTTTTAATGCTGGCAGATGAAACCTGATAGGAATACTATGCAGAACATATCCCCCAAAGTTCAGAACCAGTTCGCCATGCTCCAGCAGGCCCAGCAACAGCTTCAGACCGTTGTCCAGCAAAAGGCCCAGTACCAAATGGCGGTCCGCGAGGCAAAAAGGGCTGAGGAAGAGGTCAAGGACTCTGCCGATGAAACGCCGATGTTTATGAGCATCGGAACGGTCATGGTACAGAAGTCAAAAGAACACGTAACCAAGAATCTAACCGAGAAAGTGGAGACTCTGGAACTCCGGATCAAGTCCCTGGAAAAACAGGAGACTATGCTCCAAGGAAAATTTGAGCAGCTCCAGACCCAGATTAAGGCCGCAATCGAGGGCAAGAGTGCCCCGAACGCAGCATAACTTTTTTGTGCATTTAATCCATTAACCCAAATAGGTTTACAAGAACGCACTACTACCCTGTGTGTATCAGAGTACGAGCGATGGCCCGCGGTTTTTGCTGATCTCTATTACTTTTCTCGTACACAATTCCGCTTCCTCATCCGGCCAAGCCGGCGAAGGGCTGCTGCCTTGTCGTTCCACGCGGTGATGTCAAAAGGATTGATATCAAGGGCATTGGTGAACGCGTCTACGGCATCCTCGTACCGGCCAGTCATCGCCAGACAGTACCCTTTATTTGTCCAGACTGTTGCGACACCCGGATTGATGCGGAGCACTTCCTTATAGCAGACGAGCGCTTCTTCATATCTTTGGGTATCGGAAAGAACTACGCCTTTATTATACCATGGCTTGGGGTATTCCGGATCGATCTGGATCGCGGCTTCATAACTCTCCATCGCTTCATCCTGCTCGCCAAGGTGGTAATGGCAGTTCCCTTTCGCACTCCATGCTTCAACGTGACGGGGATCGAGCTTGAGTGTTTCTTTAAGGCAGGGAAGGGCCTGCCTCAGGTCGCCCCGGTGATAGAGGATAAACCCCTCCAGGTACCAGGCATCGGTATTAAGTGGGTCAATAGCGTGGATCTTTTCGATAACGGCAAGAGCATCCGCAAACCGGCCTATACGATCAAGGGAAGCAGCTTTTCCCAGAAAAGCCCCGAGATTCCCCGGTTCTGCAAGAATCTTCCGATCAAAGAGTACAAGTGATTCGTCGTATCTTCCGATGCAGGAAGAGAAAAACCCGTCCAGATCTTCCATGGCACACCACATGACAACAGAAGGTCGAAAAGATTATAGTATTTTTCTGTCGGGCATTTGTGTTATGTAGGTTTAGAAGATTTCTGTGATCTCCACAACAACAGGGAAACGTGTAGAGTATTGTTTCCTTATCCCGAGCACTCTCCTAAGTATCAAACGCATCTTTAATACCAGATGTGGCAATCATGCCTTTGATTGGTATGCCTGAAGTAAAAGATGACCCTTTGGTCGGGAAACCGGCACCGGATTTCTGTCTTCCGGATGCGCAAGGAACACCGTTCTGTCTTCGTTCATTCAAGGGAAAATGGGTGGTCTTGTATTTTTATCCCCGGGACAACACACCGGGGTGCACGATTGAAGCAATGCAGTTCAATGCGGCACTCGAAAATTTTGTGGATCTTGGTGCACAGGTCATTGGTGTAAGCACCGATTCGCAGGAAAGCCACCAGAAGTTTGCCGAAAAATATAGTCTTGCGATCCTTCTTCTGAGCGACGCAGATCATAAGGTAATCACTGATTATGACTCTTGGAAACCATTGATTCTGTTAGGTAAAGAGATATTGGGTACATCAAGAGATACATTCCTGATCAACCCGGAAGGAACGATCACCGATGTCTGGCGCAAAGTTTCTCCTAAGGGACATCCCGAAGAAGTCAAAACAGTGCTGCTAAAAAGGAAGGAGGGTATGAAGTAAGATAACCCGGCACAGCGCCTGCCTATATTCCATTTAACGGGCTAATGAATATCTCAAACCAATTTCTCAAAATCTGTTAGTGTAGCACATGAGATGCTTTTTGTTTAGTGATCCCGTACTATGTCAACAATCTTCTTAGGCACTACCAGGTATATTGCACCGTAGATGTAGGGGCACGCTAAAAAAGGAGGTTTTTTCATTCCCTGCTGGTCAGGTTGATCGCGTTTACCAGTGCGTCGACCGAGGCGAGTACGATATCGTCGCCGCTGCCGCTTGCATCATAGATCTTTCCATGTTCATCTGCGACAGCTATAGTGACATGGCATATCGCATCCGAACCCCCGCTTATCGCTTCGATATGGAACTCGGTCAGCTGGATCTGCGCCGGGATGATCCCGAGAATGGCTTTTAGGGCAGCATCTACAGGGCCGTTTCCTACACTGGAGAAGACATGTTCGCACCCGTCGACCTGGGCCCGGACGCTTGCGGTGGGAATGACGTGGTTACCTGTCATGATGGCGATATCTTCGAGCGTGAGTACCTTTTTCCCTGCACCCGTGCCCATGACACTTCCGGCGATTTCGTAGAGGTCAGCGTCGGTAATACGTTTACCTTTGCTTGCGATTGCCTTGACCCTCTCGACAATGATATCGAGCTGTGCATCATCAGGACCGATATGGGCATCAGCGAGTGTCTGCCTAACAGCGTGCCGGCCGACATGTTTCCCTAGGGTTAGTCTCCGCCGGTGCCCGACCATCTCTGGAGTCATGATGCCGGGTTCAAAGGTATCAGATCGCTTGAGGACGCCCTGTGTGTGGATCCCGCTTTCGTGCGAGAAAACGTTTTCTCCGACCACGGGTTGGGTGGGGGGGATGCCAATTCCCGAGAACCGGGAGATGAGACGCGAGGTCTCAACGAGGCGTTCTTTTTTAATCCCGGTGTTGACACCGTAGATCGATTCGAGGATCATGACGGTCTGGGCGAGGTCGGCGTTACCGGCACGTTCGCCTAATCCGTTGATGGTGACCTGGACCTGGGATGCCCCGGCTTCGACCGCCGCGACGGTGTTTGCAACCGCGAGGCCAAAGTCGTTGTGGCAGTGGACGTCAAGAGGGCAGTCTACGTCGTGTGCAAGCCTTGTCATGAGTGCCTTCATCCCTGAAGGGGCGATGACACCGACAGTATCCGGGATGTTAATGATGGTTGCTCCGGCCCTGCTTGCAGCCCGGCAGACTTCGACCAGGTAGTCGGGTTCTGTCCGGGTTGCGTCCATGGGCGAGAACATGCACTTTTTGACATGTTTTCTCGCGTACCTGATGATTTCGTCCGTTATCTCCAGAACCTGTTCCCGGGTCTTGTTGATAGTGTTTTCACGCTGGATGTCTGATGTAGGAATAAACACGTGGATCATGTCGACGTCGCAGTCGATGCAGGCATCAACATCGGCTTTAACAGATCTGGCAAGTCCGCAGACGTTGGCCTCTAACCCGAGCTTTTTGATAGCAGTGACGGTCTCTTTTTCCGCAGCCGACGACGCAGGGAACCCTGCTTCGATGGAATGGACACCGATAGCTGAGCTGTCGGGCAATTTCGATCTTCTGTTCAAAGGTGAATGCTATCCCCGGGGTCTGTTCTCCATCCCGGAGCGTTGTGTCAAAAACGGTCACGTCTTCATGCGCACGGCTGTCGGTGAAGAAGACGATCCCCCGCAAAATCCTTGCGAGCCATGGTTATCCCTATACGTTCCCGGATTATTTAAAACGGTTACTGCACCAGGTTTCTTCTTTGGTTTTTCGCCAGAAAAACGAACTTGGGCACTGCGATATGTTTAATACGAAACTACCCCTACATTATTAGGCAGTGCCCCGCCTTAACTCAGCCTGGTAGAGTGCGCGGCTGTAGTATGGTTTGCCGGTATCGGCAACTGCGCGGCTACCGCGATGTCCCCGGTCCGAATCCGGGAGGCGGGATATACTGTATCAAATGCCCAGGTAGTGTAGCGGCCTATCATGATTGCCTGTCACGCAATCGACTCGGATTCGAATTCCGACCTGGGCGTAATCCATTTCTCGCAATTTTTCGATTTTTCGGGTGTATTTTTCAGGATCGGAGGAGAATACGCTGATACACAAACGGAGCAGTCTGTCTATACTTCGGACGGGCAGGTGATTCAGGCAACCGGGTCCTGAATGCATCTGTACAGCAGACTTAATGTACTTGCAGATACGGCTAACTCTTGGAAAACCAAGGTGGAGAACGATATTGCGACGAACTATATGTCCACCTATGCTTCCGATCTGCAAATGTACAACCAGACGTATAGTGTCTACCAGAATTATTACACGACGGTTTATTCTCCTGATTATACACGTGGAACACCCTGAATACCAATCTGCAGGATGTATCTATGCCAAAAGAAATGGTATTGGAGAATAATTATGGATGAACCGGGGGATAAATGTCGGTGTGGCAATATGGCCTCACGGTGGAGTGGGTTATTACGCCAAAGAATACCATGCATCCTGAAAAGCAACAGTCTCCCATGAAAAACATCATTCTCATTGGCATGCCCGGTGCAGGGAAGAGCACCGTCGGGGTTATTCTTGCAAAGATGCTCGGGATGACCTTTGTTGATACCGATATTGCGATCCAGGAACGTGCCGGCCGGCTCCTGCAGGAGATTATCAATATGGATGGACCAGATGCGTTTCTCGCGATCGAAGAGAAGACAATTCTCTCCCTTCATTACCATCATTGCGTTATCGCCACCGGGGGAAGTGTTGTTTTTTCAAAAACGGCGATGGACTGGCTGAAGCAGGATAGCGTGATCGTGTACCTGAAGATCTCCTGCGAGGACATGATCAAAAGGCTCAGGAACATCACGACCCGGGGTGTTGTCCTGATCCCAGGACAGAGCCTTCCGGCTATGTATCATCAGAGGGTTCCTCTGTACGAGCAGTATGCCGATATCACAATCGACTGCGCAGACGAGGATTTTGAAGAGGTGGTGGGGAAGGTGATTCGGGAGCTCGCTGTGAAAAAGTTTTGAACTTTGATTTCGTTCAGCCGGCTCTCCAAGGGCTTATAAGAGCGGATGGATTTCCAACGACGATAGCTATTCACGCAGTATTGATGATCATTCACCTGTTGTATCCAGGTAATCCTGCCAAGATCTCAGGGAATTGTCTCGGTGGCCAAAAAAACCGGATCTATAGATAGAAATATGAGGTCACGAAGCAAGTCTTGCCAGTCACAGGAGGAAAAAGGAAACCGGAGTCACCGGCCGGGCCGGCGACATCCTTACACAAACAGTGACGGGAAGAGATCATTCCCTATCACCAGTCTACCGCACCCGGTGCAGCATACCGGGAGTACACACGGCTTTTGCCGGAAAATACAACAAATGAAAATAAAAAAAATTGAGGTTTGAAATGTCACAACAGACTTGGCGGACAGCCAATTATCATTCTCAGGCAGGGAACGACACGAAATCGCGGGCAGGAAGCTCAGGAGAATAACATTGCCGCAGCTAAGGCAGTCAGCTACCGCGGTTCGGTCGACTCTTGGCCCAAAAGGCATGGACAAGATGCTCATAGACAGCATGGGAGATATCGTTATCACCAACGATGGTGCAACCATCCTCAAACAGATGGACATCGAACATCCTGCAGCAAAGATGATGGTCGAGATTGCAAAGACCCAGGACGACGAAGTGGGCGATGGCACAACATCGGCAGTCGTTATCGCCGGTGAACTCTTAAAGCAGGCCGAAGAACTGCTCCAGTCCCGTGTCCACCCGACTGTCATTGGGGAAGGATACCAGCAGGCGGCTGTAAAGTCACTGGCGATCCTTGAGAGCCTATCTGTTGCGGTAAAACCCTCCGATACTGCAATGCTTGAAAAAGTCGCGGAAACAGCGATCAGCGGTAAAGGTGCAGAGGCCTACAAGAAACTTCTCTGTGCGATGGTCGTAAAAGCAGTCACGTCGATCACCGAGCCCGATGGAACGGTCGATATCAAGCATATAAACGTGCAAAAGAAAGTCGGTGGTGCCGTGGAAAATACCGTTCTGATCGAAGGTATGGTCCTTGACAAGGAGAGGGCGAACCCGGGTATGCCAAAAGTGGTAAAGGACGCCAGGATCCTTCTTCTTAACGCGGCAGTCGAGTTCAGGAAGACCGAAGTCAGCGCCGAGATCAATATCACCCGCCCCGAACAGTTACAGGCTTTCCTCGATGAAGAAGCGCAAATGGTGCACGGCCTGGCAGAGAAGATTATTGCAAGCGGAGCGAACGTCATGTTCTGCCAGAAAGGTATTGATGATGTCGCCCAGCATTACCTGGCAAAAGCCGGCATTCTTGCCGTGCGACGGGTAAAAAAGAGCGACATGGAGAACCTTGCCCGCGCTACTGGTGCAGCGCTTGTCAACAGCATAGACGCAATTTCTGCCTCCGATCTCGGGACAGCCGGCCTAGTGGAGGAAAAGAAGTTCTCCGGTGAAGAGATGATTACGGTCTCGCACTGCAAAAACCCAAAAGCAGTCTCCATCATAATCCGGGGCGGCTCAGACCACATTATCGATGAGATCGAGCGTGCTCTCCATGATGCACTCATGGTGGTCAGTGTTGTTGTAAAGGACAAGAAAATCGTCGCCGGAGGAGGAGCACCCGAGACCGAGCTTTCGCTTCAGTTGCGACAATATGCCTCGACTCTGGGGGGCCGCAACCAGCTTGCCGTTGAAGCATTTGCAGCAGCCATGGATGTTATTCCCCGTGCTCTAGCCGAGAATGCAGGTCTTGATTCCATCGATATGCTGGTTGCAATCCGGGCTGCGCATGAAGCAGGGAACCGGACCTTCGGCCTTGATGTATACGCGGGAAAACCCGTTGACATGCTGAAAGCCGGGGTTGTCGAACCGTTAAGGGTCAAGACCCAGGCGATCACCAGTGCAGCCGAGGCAGCAGTCATGATCCTGCGTATCGACGATGTCATTTCTTCGTCAAAAGCAGCTCCTTCGGAAGGCGGGATGCCGCCCGGTGGGATGCCTCCGGGCATGGGCGATTATTAACCCCCTTTTTTCGGTAGCTTTTCCGGTTGGGCCCATTGTTTTTCCGGAAACGAAATCGGTTTCATGCATCATGCTATACGCTGGGACAACCAATTCATATGTACACAAACGGTTTTGGGCATACATTCGATCGCGCTCGATCCTGAGGACAAGAGCGATTTATCACCTCCCCTATGAAACCCTTTTTGCAGTAAAAATCGATTAAAACCAAGGGTCTGGTATCATTTTCCCTTGGGCGCACCAGAGCATATCAACGAGGAAACAATGCCTAAACAACTATTCAAATCGGAAGTTGCCGGGACATCCGCCGGAAATATCATCCGGTGGATCTGTCCCACATGTTATGCAGAAAATGCAATTATTAACAGAACAGCAGGGGATTTTTTCAAGGCATCCCGGGATTCCACATCCCGGCAATGCAGGAACCGTTCTACCATTATAACACCCCGCTTTCACGCGTAACCGGCATTTTCTTTTTTTAACGCGTTCTGGTTCTCAAAATCACTGCTATAATCAGCACAATTATTGAAAGGGTTAATATGTACCAATCATATTCGTATAGATTCTTTTGAAGAGCAGTTCTTGCAATGCTAATGAGAGTTACTACCGCAATACCTGACCAAAACACGATTATCAAATCCCAGTTGATTTTCATAAATCTCGACCTTCCAGTCAAAAGTGGTAATCTTACTAAATCTACTTTTGGGCTTTGCCCAGGGTATCATCACCCTGCCTTCGCCAATCAAATCTTATGTCAAATCCGGTCTTAAAAAAACGATCTGTTAACCTGTGATAATTGCTGCTTACCCGATGTCCGTAAAATGCTTCCTCATTAAGTGGATTTATCTTATATACTGCGGATAATCCCCGTGTGAGGAAACACCATGTCTCCAAGGGTAGATCCATTCAATAATGCCCGGTTTCTCGTGGAAATTGAGGGAATAACACGGGCCGGGTTCCAGGAAGTCGAGTTCGGGAGTGCCGAAACCGAGGTCATCGAGTACCGGGAAGGAAACGATCCCCCTGTAATGAGAAAATTATCAGGCCTAACCTTGTATTGCCCGATCCGGCTGGTATGGGGTATTACCAGCGATATGGAACTGTATACCTGGTACAATACCTGCATCACGTCCGGAGCGGCTGGCCAGAAAAGAAGTATTGACATTATCCTGCTCGACGATGGCGGAAACGAGAAGGTGCGGTGGACTCTTTCGAATGCATGGCCCAGCAGATATATCCCGCCGGACTTCTCTGCCCTGGATTGTGATGTTGCGATTGAAATGCTCGAGATTGTTCACGAGGGATTTACCCGGGTTACCTGATTGTCCGTTGGAAGGAGGCCTGAACAACGTATGCCAAGTTCACAGCGACAGGGCCCTCTGCCGGCATTCCGGTTCGTGGTCGAGAAAGAGGGAAAAGCAATCCCGCAGGTGACCAGGGTCACCGGTCTCATGCTGGAAAGCGGGTTGTTCTTTCCCGATACTCCCGGTGCATCTCTTCTTCCGGTCCCCCATGTTGTTGTGCAGCGGGGAGTAACGGACGATACCCAGCTCTGGGACTGGGTGAAAATGACCCGTAAGGATCCTACCCTCAGGTACGATATCCGGATCCTTCTCATGGACGCCTCCGGCAAAGCATTTGATGTCTGGCGGCTTGTGAAGGCCTACCCGGTTCGGTGGTACGGGCCGGATCTCATCGCTGACACGAGTGCGGTGGCGTTCGAGATGCTCGAACTCGGGTATGAACGGATCGATTGGGAACTTCCTGACGGGACGTCGGTCTGAGACGGAACCAGTGATGTATCGGATCCCAGAGGCGGGCTTGAATTAGGGAAGAGCGAGACGCTCACCGGGGATTTCGCCCCTTGCAGCCTGGGCTGGACCCGGTCCGGATGTGTCGGCAGGATATACTCCACCTTATACTCAGGTTGTATGGCGGTTGTTCTGTCAAGGTATCGGCAGTTCTGAATATCCTCCCATCGAAGGAAAAAGGACAACCTGCAGACGAATGAACAGAACACCTTTTTCATTGTACTAACTTGGCGGTTCAATCAGACAACTTTGAGGATCTTGGGAATATATCCAACCATCCATGTAACAACCAAACGATACAAAATGTAACGTATGGAGAACATCGATGTCACAACTCGTTATAGAAACAGACACGGTAAAAAGAGGAGTGCTCTACTTCTTTGCTATCGTGGGCATCGCGATCATTGGATGCTGGATCGGGATGGGTATCGTGGATCATTACATCAGTTTAGAGGCACAGCAGGCACCTGCTCCTGTGAGTGCACCTGTTACGGCTCCGGCGACTGCTCCTGCTGCAGCTTCTGCTCTTCCTGTGGCACCAGTGGCACAACAGTACCCGTTTGTCATTGAATTTACGGTTCTGTCAACCACCGTAGCAGACGGGCATTATGTAGTGTTCACGACCGCCGGCCAGACCTTGTACATGCCTGACTTCTCTTCGTGGAACTCTTTGTACCCGCAGAACACGTATACCACGACCATTCTCGGGACTGAGGTAAATGGTGCATTGGATGCCAGTGCCGCAAACCTGATGTACCATTTCAATTATCCCCCTGTATCTTATCCCTTCTCTTACCCGGTGTACTATCACTACTCGGGCTTGTACCTACCGGTTCGATGGGTTGAAATCAAGCCAGATTCCGGCAACCACAGTTTCCGGTCAAAGAGTGATAGAGGGTATCCCCCCAAACTGGAACAGGGCCTATCCATAATCCTCTTTACAATCTGCCTTTAGTCCAGGTATACCCCTACAGGAGTTACCCGGTTTTTGCGGATCTGGATCGCCTCAAAGAACACCTTAAATTTCTCTCGGATACACTATGTCCCAGCTTGTCATAGAAACGGATACCATCAAAAAAGGAGTGCTTTACTTCTTTGCTGTCGCGGGCATCGCAATTGTCGGATGCTGGATCGGGATGGGTATCATGAATTATTGCATCAGCGAGGCGGCACAATTAACCAGTGCTCCTGTAGTCTGCATCTGCCACGGCTTCCGCGCCAGCTGTGGCATCACCGGTACAACAGTTCCCTTTTGTCATTGAATTCACGGTTCTGTCAACCACCTTTGCCAACGGGCATTACCAGGTCGGGACAACCGCCGGAAACATTCTCTACGTGCCTGACTATGCGACGTGGAACTCTTTGTGGCTGCACGATTCCTATTCTGCAACGATAACAGGTGTCGAGCCAAACGGTGTTCTGGATGCCGGGACAGTCAGCCGTGTATCCTTATCTGGCACGTTTCCTTCATTACCTGAAACAATTCAGGCATCGCCCTATCCCAAAGCCCTTGCATTTACGGTCTCGTCGACAACCATAACAAACGGCAATTATGACGTAATGACTACCACCGGCCAGACCTTGCACCTGCCCGATTACGCGACATGGAACGCGCTGCTCCCGCAGGACACTTATTCTGCAACAATTACCGGTTCTGAGGCTGACGGTTCGCTGGATGCCAGTACCATAACTCCTGCCCAGGTAAATTATCCGGCGGGTACGTCCGGGTAAGTACTGCGATGGCATCACCAACGACCTGGACACTCCAGGACTCACAGCACACCGGCACCATAACACTGTACCCGGGCGGTACCGGCCAGGCAACCATCGATAGTTACCCGACGGTATCGTTCACGTACACGCTCGCGGCCGATGGAACAGAGGGAACAGCATCGTACAACCTCTGGTCGGTCCCGTTCACGTACAATCCCGCCACTCACGTAATTACATCACCTCATTATCCGGGAGCAGAACTGGTTCCTGCCGGATAAAATCGTATTTTTAAGGTACCCTGGAGCAGGCTGTTGATCCGCATGGTACTGGGTTTTTTCGGGACACACTAACAGGACTATGAGGTATGGAGGAAAGAAACCGGGCGTGTGACCTCACGCCCGGCGAAATCCCGGAGTGTTCGAGTATCTCCCATATTGACCGCAGTCAGCGTGCGGTCGGTCTGATATATACGAGTATACTTAAAAAGTCGTGGTCACTTTCTATTTTTTAGAATTCCGATTGGTTCTCTTCTTTGTTCCGGACTCTCTTAAAAAAATGAATTTCGCCGTATTATCTAATGGTATATCTTGCATCCAAGGAACCCGAGATAAAGACCGCCCCCTATGATGGTCAATGCGCTGAATCCTGTAAGGAGGAGGAAAAACCATGCGAGTCCTCCGCCGATTATTTGTATTCCGGTTTTTATCTGATCATCCATGGGAGAAAAACTCCTGAAAAACGAAACTTCATGCAATTTTACTGCCCGTGGCATATATAATTCCCTGATCGCGTTTGGAATATGATTGAACCGCCGGGTTAGTACAATCAAACTTCGAAAATCGTTCCCTCACGGTTCCACTCTTCATTAGCACTTCGCCTCGCATGCGAAGGCTGCGGGTCCATTGCTCCCGGCGTTCGAGGCACACTGTTCCACACAGGCTTTACAGGCATCGAATGTTGCGTTCTCCACTAACCTGCAGCTTCCTTCACTGGTATCGCACCGGGCATACACCCGGCACTTGTCGCCAAGCTCGTACACCATTGAACATTCCTGCGGGGGATTGGGACTGCATGCGAGATCAAGACCATGACATGGCGTAAGTCCACAGGAGGATCCGCTCAGGGTGACTGCCGGGATCGTAGTGGGCATTGTGGGCAAACTTCCTCCCCCGGGAGATGTGGATGTGCAGCCTGATGCAAGGATGCCTGCGATGAGTAAGGCTGTAAAAATACCGGTGATGATAACGTCAGCCCTTGTAAAAAATCCCATGGTAGAGATAAATCCACTATTCTATTATAAATTTTTTTAACCACTGTGCCGGTGCATGAACGGGACTCAAAAGAAACGGATACCGTCTAATCGATGGTGTCTGTTTAACAGGTCCCGACAAAGCACCAGACCTGCGAAGCATACAATTATTAATCTCTAATCTCTATGCGGGAAATATTATGGCACAAACCATTAAACTAATCGTTTATCCGGTTCACGATATAGAAAAAGCCAAAGCATTTTATGGCAGGTTTCTCGATGCCAAACCGTATGTTGAAAGCACTTACTATGTAGGGTATAAGGTTGGCAGTCAGGAAATCGGATTAGACCCTAACTCCACGATTGGGCCTGTTGCTTATACCGATGTGAAGGATATCAAAAGCAGTCTCCAGGCAATGATTGAAGCCGGTGCTGAGGTTGTGCAGGACGCGAAGGAGGTAGGTGGAGGTCTGTTCATAGCCCAGGTAAGGGACGCTGACGGGAACGTTGTCGGACTCAGACAACAACCTTAAGGTCCTGACGGACTATCGCAAAAACAACGACATCTGGCGGGTCAACAGATATCAATTTTAATTTATTCCGGATGCCATTGCATGAACGGACTTAAAGAAAAGGATATTCGCACACACTCATTCCTGGTTGCCGCTCATTGCCTCGCTCATCTTTAGTTTGATCATCTCCATTGCTTCCTGGATGGTATCCCGGGCATCCTCCCGTTCCATCCGGTAGAGTTTCTGCAAAGGAGAAAGAGCCCTTGGATCTCCGAGCATGCCCAATGCCCAGGCAGCTTTTAACCGCACCCGAACGTCGTCATCCCACAGGGTGTCAATCAACGGCTCCACGGCCCGGGTATCTCCCATCCGCCCCAGCGATTCCGCCGCCTTCCACCGCGTCCCCTCGTTATCATCGGAAAGCATTTCGACTAATCCTTCAAGAGTACTGGACATCGCATACCACCTCTAACCGGCGGTTAATGATTCCTGTTTTTTTCGCACCTTCTTAAAAAGTCTCGCAATGCACCGTCTCGATCCGTGAACCGGTGCACGAGGTGGATTATGCCTGAGAAACGTTGCGGAGCCGGTTCACCGGGCATGTTCGTCATACCATGCCTGGAGCTGGTTCTGGAGCGCTGCGTTGCTCTTCTCAAGTTCAGCATAAACCTTCTTTATTGCATCCGTAACCGGGCCCGGTAATTGTGCAAAGAGTGCGTCTTTTGCCAGGTCAGTCTGGACCCGGAGTTTTCCCGTGTCGTCCCTGGTAACGCAGACTTCAAATGAACAGACCCGGTCCAGGGCATCCGCAGGTTTTTCTGCTGCAGTTTCGGTTATTTTGAGCGCTACCTCGATAGACTTTTTGTTTTTGTCATTGTCGATTTTTAATCGGACGAGGGGAAAATGGGGTACGGCATGAACAAAAAAAGCATCCTTTTCCTTGTTCACGAAGATCGTATAGTTGAAAACCTCAATCTTTTGTGATGTAATGAGGTAATCCACAAAACTTTTGATAAGATCTGACTGTTTATTGTCGCTCATACATTCCACCCGGATGACTATTTCTCTGTACAGGTTCTGGTTGATCTCTCATACATAAATTTCCGTGTTCTGCCAAAGTGTCGGAAAGTGATATATCTCTTCCAGAACGGGATTGAAAAATCACTCCCAAAGATCTCGCAGAACAGTATTTTGGAAGATTTATTATAACAAACGGATTAACAATCAATAGATGCCGGGAAAAGTGATCGCTGCTCTTTCTGTATACAGCGTTGTGCTGGTCACCTTCTTTCTTACCGGAACTCCATCATTGTGGGCATTTGTTTTCGCTCTAGTAGCCTGCGGTTTGTGCTATGCCAGCGGTCTGGAAGTCTTTTTGCCGAACGGTTCGTAACGTCCCTGCCGCTGCTGTTTTTCACGTTCCAAAGAATGGCAGCGACGGGTTAAACACAATGATAAGGTAATTTACGTACCCGATCAGGAATGTGAGGATAACGACGACGCTGAGGAGCAGCGTGGCACCGAAAGATACCCTAACGGACTGTATCATGGTGGCAAGGAGCATGGCGATTACAAATACACTGGCCAGGATACCCATGAAAGGTGACCTGAGACCGAAGAAAAAATAGCCCCATAACCCTATCAGGATGATAGCAAAGGCCAGAAAGGAAAGGCAGAGCAACCGTTCATGCTCCTTCATATGCTCCGCATGCCAGATGAAGAGGATTGAACCCCCAAGGAGCAGGTATGCAATACATACGCCTGTCATAAGCATAAACGTGTCCACGGGAAGAGAGACGGGTTTTATCAGTCCAGCAAACCAGGTGGGGAGAATGGGGAACGCGAAATACGTGGTGAGCCCTGCAGCAGCAAGAAAAAGCACACCGAGACCAATCAAAGGTCCTATGGGATGGTTCCCTCGTGATGACATATAATTTACTATTGCAAACGCGCCGGCATAAATGGGTTTTGGAAGAGAATTGCGTCTCTGTAGTCTTCCCTCTATTGACTCTTTTTTTTGAAAAAAATGCATAGACCGGTATTCTTGGAGAACCCGATTTTTGTCTGTCCATAAAGAAGGGTAAAAATCTGGTGGAGTGTACGATCGAAAACTCGCTCTTTCGCTGTGCAAAGGGACATAATCCAGGATTATGATGATCAGAATAATCTTGTTGGTGTAAAAATTCTCAGGGTATTTGACCGGGTAGAATCCGCTAGTCTGAGAACTGTTAAGGCCGAATCTGCGTAATACAGGATCAGGCCCACTGCAGGAGGTTATTAGATAAACCTGCGGTTGATCAATACCCCGGACTGGCAAGGTTTTCCGAGATATTCGTGCGACTCCTTCCGTTTTAAGCACAATCTTCTTGAGATCATCGTAGAGAAAAAAACCCTGTTCACGCTATAATACTGCTGATTTCCTTTTTTCATGGCGGATAAGGGTTATGCCCCCGGGGGTATCTGAAAAAAGGTTACCCGAGTTTTTCCAGACGCCGGCAGGACTCGCGGAGGGTCTCTTCCTTTTTGGAGAAGGTGAACCGGAGTTTTGTCTCTCCCCCCTTTTGACAGAACGAGCTTCCCGGCACTGCCGCAACGCCGACAGACTCGATAAGATAGCGGGCAAAAGCAGTATCCGTCATCCCGAAGCCGGAGATGTCCGTGAAGATATAGTACGCCCCTTCCGGAAGCTGACAGGAGAATCCCGCTTTCTTCAGGCCGTCGTAGAGAACCTGCCGACGGATGGTGTAGTCCCGGGCCAGCCCCTCGTAGTACGTAGAAGGCAGGTCGAGTGCGGCAACCGCGGCGTGCTGGAGGGGAGCCGGTGCCCCTACCGTGAGGAAATCGTGGATCTTCCTGATGCGTGCAGTCGAGCCGGGTATCGGCAACCGTGTACCCCACCCGCCATCCGGTCACGCTGTAGGTCTTCGAGAGGCTGTTGATGGTGACTGTTCGGTCTTCCATACCGGCAAGCGACCCGATCGAGACGTGCCGGTGCCCATCGTAGAGGATATGCTCGTAGATCTCGTCGGTAATAGCGATAACGTCGTGCTCGAGGCAGAGGTCAGCAATAAACTGCAGCTCGTTTTTGGAAAAGACCTTCCCAGTCGGGTTGTTGGGGGTATTGATGATGACCGCCCGGGTCTTTCCGGAGAACGCCGTTTTCCATGCCTCTTCGTCCAGCGGCCTGCTGCCGTCACCAAGCGGGACATGGCGGGGGACGGCCCCGGAGATGACCGCATCCGGCCCGTAATTCTCGTAGAAAGGTTCGGGCACGATCACCTCGTCCCCCGGGTTTACGAGCGCGATCATGGATGCCATCATCGCTTCGGTAGATCCGCAGGTGACCGTGATCTCCGTTTCCGGGTCCGCCTCTATCCCATTGTACCCCTTAACCTTCCGGGCGATCGCCTGCCGGAGATCCTGTGCCCCCCAGGTGATCGCGTACTGGTTGTAGTCCCCGGTAATTGCATCGCAGGCAGCCTTTTTGAGTTCGTCCGGGCAGGGGAAATCAGGAAACCCCTGGGCGAGGTTGATCGCCTCATGTGCGAGGCTCAGCCGGGTCATCTCCCGGATCACGGATTCCGTAAAGGCATCCGCACGGGAGGGGGGAAGTATCATACTACCTTCTGGGGCGGCAAAGAGGATAATCTCATCTTTTTTATGGGCCCCGTGCATGCGGGAACGGGAAAAACGACCGGTAACTGTATCAGGAGGACCAAAAAAAGGGACAGGCTGGAAGCATACCTGCGGTTATTCGTTCAAAGGCTGGAATCCCTGTTTGAATACCTTCCCGAACTGAACGCGGATCTTCGGGTCCTGTGCACACACCGGACAGACATAGTCCTCCGGGAGATCCTCGAATTTCGTCCCGGGTTTTATTCCCCGGTGAGGCTCACCGCGTTTCTCGTCATAGATGTAACTACACATGGAGCACAGGTACCGGGTTGGCCTCCACTCTTCAAAACCCCATTTTCCTATCTTGCCTTTGCCCTGGTATCCGCACACAGGGCATACATAGTCCTCCGGGAGATCCTCAAAAGCGGTACCGGCAGGAATGCCATTATGCGGTTCCCCGCGAAGCGGCGAATAGATATATCCGCACATTCTGCACTTGTATCGTAAAGGAACACTCTCTTTTTTAGCTGGTGCCTTCTTCTTTGCCGCGGTTGCCGGTTTCTTTTTCACATCGCTTTTTTTCGTTGTTGCTCCTGCTTTTGCCATATCAGTTCACCCCGCCCAAAGCCCTTCATCACCATTGTTTTTTTACAGAAAAGCCAGGGATAACTTGAAATTGATATTACAAATTATTATAATTACGTATACGGCTACAATAGGCAATATTGCAGGGCAGACCTCGGTTCTTGTGAAGGATTGAGCATTGGCGGCGCTCATCTACTGCAAAAGATGCAACGGGCTGCTGGCGACGCAGATCGAAAAACACAATGTCAATGTCTACGCCGGTTTCGCGGCCATTATGATCCCGGACGTCTGGGACCGGACTTTTCTTTCTGATCCCGGTATCCAAAACAGCGTTGTTATTATGTAACGTCTCACCAAGAAGACAATGAACACTCCAGTTCTGCTTTTTGGCGGGAAGGGGGATCACGATGCTGAAAAAATGCGACCTGACAGAACAGATCGATCAGAAGACTTTCGATAAGGAAATGGATCCTATGAGGGTACGTCTCGGGCAGCTTCAGCGGGAGCTTCATGCCGGCAAAATCCCGGTAATTATTGTCATTGAAGGCTGGAATGCCGCAGGAATTTCGTTAACGGTCAAGGAACTCGTCCGTGCTTTTGACCCCCGGGGCATCGAGCTCTCGACTATCGGACCTCCTGCTGACGAAGAGCTGCACCGTCCGCTGTTGTGGAGATTCTGGAACCGCGTTCCCCCCAAAGGCGGGATCGCCATCTTTGACCGGAGTGGTGCAGTCGGGCCCTTGCGGAGACCACCAAACACCCGGCCTGGGAAAAACGCGTTGACAAAGCTATCCAGTCATTCAACCGGTTTGAGCGCCAGCTCACCGATGACAAAACGATTATCGTCAAGATCTTTCTCCACATCAGTAAACAAGAGCAGCAAAAACGCTTTATTGACCGTGAGACAAACCCCCTTACCTCGTGGATGGTAACTTCAGATGACTGGGATTTCCACAGCGAATATGACACGTATTTCCCGGTCATTGATACCTTCCTTAAGGAAACCAGTACTCCCAATGCTCCCTGGACGGTCATCGGGGCCAATGATACCCCGTTCGCCATCATGAGGGCATACCAGACAGTCATAAATGCCCTTGAAAAGAGAGACGGCGGCAGGGAAAGTTCCTCCCGGAAGCAGCATGACACATTCACTCCCGATCTTGTCCCGGTCAAACGAGACGAGGAAAAGCCGGTCAGGCTCGACAAGGAGACGTACAGGAAAAAACTTGTGGCCGCACAGTTGATGCTTGGCGATATGCAGACCATCTTTTTCAAACGCAATATCCCGCTTATCGTTATCTTTGAGGGAAGGGATGCTGCGGGGAAAGGGGGTACAATAATGCGCCTCACGCACGATTTAAACCCACGAGGTTACGGGGTCACTCCCGTTGGGGGTCCAAACGAATTTGAAAAGGATCATCATTATCTCTGGAGGTTTATCAGGAAATATCCCCGCCAGGGTCATATGACGATCTATGACCGGAGCTGGTATGGCAGGGCATTTGTGGAACGGGTGGAAGGTTTCTGCACTCACGCCGAATGGAAACGGGCATATTCCGAGATAAACGAAATCGAAGAAGAATTCCGCTCATGGGGCGGGGGCATCCTGAAATTCTGGCTTGAGGTCAGCCCCGAAGAGCAGCTCAAACGGTTCCGGGAGAGGGAAAATGACCCCCTCAAGCAGTGGAAGATCACCGAAGAAGACTGGCGGAACCGGCAGAAATGGGCCAGTTACAGCGAGGCCATAGACGAGATGTTCAAAAAAACGAGCACGAAGGGCGCTCCCTGGATTTTTATAAATTCTGATGATAAATGGAATGCACGGATAAAAACAGTTGAGACGGTCTGCGAGTACGCCGAGCGCCTGCTCCAGCTGAGATATCAGCACTATAGTTAGTCACTGTGTGCCATTCCGTGAATGGATTCCCCGGTTGGATTGTGTTCCGGGGATCTGTTTTCGGATTAATTACGGAATATGGATTTCTGAAGTCTGCCGATAACCCGTCAGGGTCCGGAAAAAAATTACCGGTTTTTGACTTCTTTAATGTCAGACTTATCGGAAAGACAGGTAAAAAATCCGTCTGTGACATCTTCTAATGCCTCTTCTTTTGTTTTCCGAGGATGCATGTTACGGTAATAATCGGCACAACCTTTGCCTTTCACCATCATGTTTGCCCCTTTCAGGTGAAGATAACCAGGTTTCCGATATCGTCTTTCAGGTCTCCGGTACAGTTCTCCATCCCGCCAACCAACGATGTAACCAGTTGCGGGTCAAAATTTCCCTTCGTATACATGCAGGTCATGCTTTTCCCCTCAAGCAGGCTCTTCATCTCCTGCGTTTCGGTGGCGTTCAGGCTGACAAGTGTCTTTGTAAAAACGCAGCCTAGAGAAGACGCGTAGCGCATGGTCCCGACATCATCGATGACAGTTATATTTGCATCTGTGCAGGCATTTGCAGCGGTGATGAACCCGGCCTCGGCCGGGGTGGGTGCGTTTTGTGAAGCCACGGGTGTATTATTGGAAGTGCAGCCGGCGAAGGTTGCCGCCAGGAGGAGTACAGTCAGCAGTATCACGGTATACCTTATTCTGCTTTGCATGGAAACATCAGCCCCCCGCCGTACCCGGCCCGCCAACAGGGATCGATTTCACGATGTCTTCCAAGTGCCCGTAGATGCTAAAAAGTCGTAGTGGCTCGACAGCAGGATCGGTTGATCCCTGCCCGGCATTTATCCCGTACACGCTCTGCACGGCGCCAGCATCAACAGTAAGCCGCTGAATGAAATAGCTGTTTGCCGTCGTTGGCGGGTACTCGGACAGACCGAGACTCGTTGCTATATTCTTCCTGATCTCGTCCTGCGTAGCCTTGGCGATATCCTTGTTGCTGAGAGCCGTTGAAACATCATTGAAATATTCTTCATAGTTACCCTGGCCCTTTTTCAGCTGTGCCAGATCCCAGTTCGCCTGGAAATTCGTGGGGTCTTTATCGAGTATCGCTTTATATTCCCCTTCAATTTTCGCTTCCGTTGCATCGACCTGGGCTTTTTCTTTTGCAACCATCAACCTCTCCTGGGCAATCTTCCGGCGTGTCCCCGTCCGGTTCCCGCGGTTGCGATTTCATACCTGGTGATGTCATTTTCCTGGTTTGTCATCTGTTCACGTAGGGTAAGATCATTGATCAGATCGTAGTGCGCGCTTCCGATAGCTGAAGAAATATATCCTGTGGAGGCAGGTGCAACTGAAGGAATGAGTGTCACTGCGGTTGCCACCGGGCATCCCTGGCTGTTTGTCCCGCTGAATGAAGTTGTTCCCGTGCAGGCGCCAGCAGTATCCGGGCCGGTATAGCTCCAGCTGTATTTTCCGGTAAATGCGGAACAATCCGTGGTAAAGAAGATATCATATTCCGATAATGCCGAACTTCCCGGGGGGTCAGCGACCGTTCTTCCGGGTATGTGTAATATGTTGCCCGGAAATAAACGTTCCACCGGCGGATCCATGGCCGATATCGCCCATAACGGCAGTTCCCTGGTTAAACTGGATAGTTACCGGGCTCTGTGTGGTAGTAGCTCCCCCATTACAGCCGGAATCGTCTTCCGTTACCGTCACCTGCCATTGGGTTGACCCGCTGTAGGAACTCCAGTTCCAGGGTTGGGGCGTAGTGTCAGCGAGAACGGGCACAACAACCAGCATGACCAGGATACATCCTAAAACATTCCTGAGCATATACAGCCCTTTTTCAAATCCATGGGATATATCGGTATCTTTTTGGGTGCCCGGATGACGTTTCCGTGTAATTCATCAAAAATAATATAAACGAATCGTCCGATACAACCCCGCCAGAGGAGACTATGCCCATAAGCGGATTCAACCTGCTTTCCGGCATCGGCATGATAGCTGTCGGTGCCAGTGCAATGGTATACTGGCACCTGAAATACCATACCGGCCTCAAGTACTTTTTAATCGGGGGCATTCTCTGGGCGATTGCGATTGGGATCAAGCTCGCCATGGACCTGACTATCACCCAGCCAATCCAGTCGGCGTTGCTTGCAGATTTTCCGGTTTTCACCGTTGTTGTGATAATGTCGTTATACCTGGGCCTGCGAACCGGGTTCCTGGAAAGCGGTATCACGTACCTCGTTGTAAAACATACGTCCCTGGCCCATTCCGGGTTTAAGGAAGCAGTTGCTTTAGGTATCGGGTTTGGCGGTACCGAAGCCATTGTGCTCGGTTTCTCTTCTTTCGCAAGTGTTCTGGCGCTTCTCCTTTCTCCTTCATTGCAGGGAACCCTGACCCCGGCAGTCCTTGCCCAGTTCGCTCCGGCATTTATCCCGCTTCCGGTGATCGAACGCGTTTTTACCCTTTTTATCCATGTATTTGCCGTGGTCCTGGTGGTCTATGCAGACAGGTGCCGGAAACTCCGCTGGCTCTGGCTGTCGGTTTTCCTGAAAACGATCACCGACGGTGCGCTACCCCTGTTCGCCTATTCTTTCACCGGCCCGGGGATACGATCCGTTCTCCCCGTCGAGGGATATATTGCGGTACTGGGGATCATCTCCCTTGCCGGTCTATACCTGATTCAGGAGCGGTTCAACGAACTGCCGGTTATACCCGAACTTGAATAGGAAGCAGAAGAACATGAACCCTGACAGGTATATCCTGTTACCGGGCTTTATGTTAGGAAGAAGAAGATCTTCGGGGCTTCCCTCCCCTGGCCGCGTATTCTGACGCCGGATTTTCAGTTTTTTATAGAGAAAAACGTCTCTGGTGCCTTCATCAGATCATTACCTGAACATTACCACTTCTAAGGAAAGTAACACGGTGTACCTTAACAGAACGTAGCAGGAAATTAAGTAAATTCGTTGGTTGTTGCAAAAAAAAGACGTTGCAAAAATTGATAATTGAGATAGCTTTTATTATTCGTCATTGTGGAGGATGATACCTATGCCATACACATGGAAAACAAAAATTGATGTCGATGAAACCATTGTTGTGATCATGAGTGTTCTTGACAAGCACCCGGACCTTCCGAACTGGCTGATTGTCACGATAATTGGCTCAATTGCCGGTTCAGATAAAAAAATGGTCAAGTATTTCTTCAACGAAGTGGAAAAACACGCCCCGTCTGCCCTGAAATATTTCGAATCAACCCAGTAGAAGGATGAAGATTAATCATGGATGTATTGGGTTCTCTTGTCGGTATCATCCTCGCAATTATCGTGGTAGTTATCATCTTTTTGCTCCTGAAAGACGTAGTAGCCCTGGTTATCAACGCAATCGTAGGTGTCATCGCCCTTTTTCTTTTAAACCTGTTTCACATAATGAGCCTTTTTGGTGCTACCGATCTTCCGATCGACTGGATTACTATCCTGATCTCTGCAATTGGTGGACTGCTCGGTGTGGTTATCGTCATCGTCCTGCATCTGGTAGGAGTTGCGTTATAGGTCATTCAACAGAGCGAATAAGAATACAGCTTCGGGAGGAGCAGGTATCGAACGCCTTGAGTAATGCTCCATCCGCAAGATTCTTTCATCACCTGATAAGGATCTGTTTTTGCCTTACGTTGATTTGGATTTAGACATGAGGACTACGACGCCTGCCGCAATTGCAACCAGTCCCGCCAGAACGACTACTATTTTTACCAATACGATAGTGAAAACAATGAGTGCTGCAAATGCGACTAACAACAATCCAACTATAATCGCAGCCAAACCAAGCCAGTTCATGAATCAATTCCTCTCCTGTTCTGATTGATGAATGAATACACAACATCTGATATTTAGGGATTGCGTGGCGGCCCGGCGGACTGTAATACATTGCCGTATGATCCCCTGGTATGCGGGGATAGGTGTTATACTGCGATTTGCGACGCGATTGTGATACATGGTGGTTCTGGTGCCTTGTCGGGACGTTTGTCCCGCGTGCAGAACTGCCAGACCCCCCTGTGCGCCAATGCCAATGGAGCTCCCTGGTTCGGACTGAAGATTCGTCCCCCAGAAAGAACGGGTACATCCTCCGGGTGTCTTCGGTTCCGAAGGCGGACTAAAAAAAGTCTTTTATTTTACCTTTTTTCACAATTAACAAAGCGTTATTTAAAAAATTATGATGATTTAGTTTAATTAAATACAAACATGGAGTTGAAGGATTGTGGAGATAGTACCTGGAATTCACCAAGTCGATGGTGTAAATGGTAATTGTTTTATTATTGTTCGGGACGAGCTGACACTTATCGATACGGGAATGCCCGGAAACAGGGCAAAAATAGTAAAATATATTCAGGATGTTCTTAAACGTGAACCTTCAGAAATCAAAACTATAGTCCTGACACACTTTCATGTTGATCACGTGGGTGACGCTTTCGATCTCAAAGAACTGAGCGGTGCGAAGGTGGCCATTCATGAAGCGGATGCGGACTATGTTTCCGGGAGAAAAACCCAGCCTGTACCGAGAGGTGGTATAGGAATGATCCTTAAATTCCTCATGCCCCTGTTTTTCAGATCAAAGCCTGTTGAACCGGATATAAAGCTCGGCGACGGTGACACAATCGCTGGTCTCACCACAATTCATACACCAGGACATACACCGGGAAGTATTTGTCTTTTTGATCCGGCATCAAAAATTATGTTTGCAGGGGATCTATTGAGGTTTGACGGCATTAACATCAAAACAGGGCCATTAACCTTAGACCCGGGTGAGGTAAAAAAATCAATCAATAAAATCGCCGCAATTGATTTTGATATCATGCTGTCGGGACACGGGATACCTCTTAGACCCGATGCGTCGGTAAAGGTCCGGGAGTTTGCAAAATCATTACCCTGAGTTCTCAGAGATGCAATCTGGGAATTTCATTCCATTCGATTTTTCGATTAACAGTTCGTTATCGGTTATTTAAATAACCTCAAAGGACATCCAGATCTGAACTAGGATGCAGTACCGGCGCTCTCATAAACCCGGGTCAGGTACCTCGCATAGAATATGGTAAGGATTGGCAGAACAAAAGCGAAGAGCACGGCTGCAATGACCACTCCTGGCATGAGCAGTTTAATTATCAGCACAGCACAGACAGCCTCAAGGATGAGCCCGGGTATCAGGACAACAATAATACCGATTATCAGTGCCAGGATATAGGATAACCAGCCAATCTTTTTTATCGTTGCAATAATTTCCCCGAAATTAAAAGCTTCGCCGAATTTTGCAGTGCGTGCGAAACGGATCAAGCCCATTGGCTGAATAAGGGTAATAATAATGACGACGATGGCCAGAAGACCTATGAGGACTGGACTAACCATACCTGATATCATTCCCGCCGGAGTGTTTTTGAGTGAGGGAAAAGCCAGACCAACTACGAGGAACCAGAGGATAATTGCAGGTATTGCATACACTAAACTGACGATAATGAAACGTATGCCGTCAACGATGAGTTTAGGCCAGTTCTCTACTTCGGGAGCAGGTGTTGTTCCCCGGTATACACCCATGATGTATCCCATCAGGGGGATAACGAGAATAAGTGTGGCAATAACCAGGAGCAGCCACGTCTTCATCTTGTCAATGACACCTTCCTTTACATAGGTAAAGGAGTTCCCGATAAGCGTTCCATAATCCATTTTATTTCACCTGAAGGATATGCTCCAATGTGATTGTTGATGTAATAATTACCCGGTTTCGCATATTCTCCGTGATCGATTCTGTTCCTACACGATAATTATTGCCCTTCAGAAGCGTTTCTTTCCCGCGATGGATTTATCATACATACGTGAATTACTACAACCGGGGAGGAGTCACTATGAACGAAACAAAAGACGAACTTGGTATATTTATTCCGGCAACATTCGCGAAGAGAATGATCCTGTATATAGTCATAGATCTGCTTCTGATTAACCTGATAGTGTTTTACTGGCATGAAAACATGCCATTACCTGTGGTTCTCGGTGTAATTCTCATCGAGGTGATAGCTCTTGCTGCCGCCTTTGCATTCTGGATCCCGCAGTATCAGCGAGCAGGCGCTCATGTAAGGTGGTAAACATGAGTTTTCCGACACGAAATCTCTCGGAAACTCCCGTCACAGTATTGGGTGCAGCGGCATGATCGATGCAATAAACCTCACGAAAAAATTCGGGGACCTTACCGGGGTCGACAGCCTGACGTTCCATGTCAGTGAAGGCGAGGTCTTCGGTTTCCTCGGCCCCAATGGTGCCGGAAAAACGACCACGGTCCGCATGCTCTGCTGCCTTATCTCAAAGACCAGCGGGGAGGCACGGATCGCCGGGTATGATACAACAAACGACGCCGATTCCCTGAAGATCCGCAGGATCATTGGTTTTATGCCGGAAAATGTCGGCCTTTACAGCGAACTAAGCGCCTACCAGAATCTCGATTTTTACGCCAAGCTGTATGATCGTACCGAACAACAAAGAAAAGAGAGTATCGAACGCCTGCTCAGGCTGCTCGGGCTCTGGGAAAAGAAAGACGTAGCCGTGGGAACATTCTCCAAAGGCATGAAACAGAAAGTGGCCATTGCCCGTGCGCTGGTGCACGATCCGGAGATCCTGTTTCTGGATGAACCAACGGCCAACCTGGACCCAGAAGCGGCCAAAACGGTCCGGGACTTTATCACGGAACTGAAAAAAGAGAAGAAGACCATCTTTCTCAACACGCACAACCTCGACGAGGCACAGAAACTCTGCGACCGCATCGGTATTCTCAAAACACATCTGCTCCGCATAGGGACTCCGGAAGAGCTGAAAGAGTCGCTCTGGGGTAGTAAAACGGTTATCCAGCTTGAAGAGGTCAACGACAGGATCATTTCGGCGGTCAGACAACTCACTTCAGGAAAGGTGGTGGTCGAAGACCGTAGGTTGGTAATCGATGTAAAGAACGCCGGAAAGGAAAATCCCGGCCTGGTCCAGGCCATCGTAGCCGCTGGGGGCCGGGTCCAGTTCGTCCAGGGACTCAATCCCACCCTTGAAGACGTATACCTGAAGACCGTGAGGGAAACACTATGAGATTTTCAAAAGCATGGATCATCGCGTCAAAGGATATCGACATCTTCCGGAAAAAGAAAAGTATCTTCTACAGTGTGATCCTTCTTCCTCTCTTTGTATCCGTCGGTCTGCCCCTGATGATCTTCTTTCTTTCAGCAGGATCCGGCAGCAGCATTTCAGATGTCCAGTCAGGCCTGCCCCCTGTTATAAATGCATTCTCCTTTGTGTTCCTGATCGGAGCTGCAAGCCTCCCGACCGTGATCGCGTCCTACAGTATCGTCGGCGAAAAACAGGACCAGAGCCTGGAGCCCCTGCTCGCCACCCCCACCACCGACAGCGAGATCCTCCTGGGAAAAAGCATCGGGGCGCTCCTTCCCCCCCTGGTTGCCATCTGGATCGGTGGGGTGATCTTCATGTGCATGATCGACGCCGTCACCTCTGGTCTGCTGGGCTACGTCTATTATCCCAACGGAATGATAGCGGTCATCATGCTGCTCCTGGTGCCCCTGGCAGCTATCACGGCGGTGGAAGTGAGCGTGATTTTCTCGGCCCGGATAAACGATGTACGGAACCGCCCAGCAGCTCGGGTCCCTGATCGTGATCCCCTTTGCGGTGATCTACCTGCTCGGGGAGATAAACGTGTACCCGCTTACGATACCCTATCTCCTCATCATCTCGGTAATCATTCTTGTCGCCGACGTAGGGCTTTTCTCTCTTGCTGTGTCTACATTCCGGAGAGACGAGATCCTCACAAAGTGGAAATGAAATCCTGCATGTGCCAATAAGATCCCTGGTACGCTGGGTGTGTCCGTGATGACACGAGGCGGGATGCGGAGGGTTATTGAGGGAATTTTTTCAGAAGACGCATCACCGGGGCTTATCGCCCCTAGCCGCGTGGGCTTTTCCCCGGATTTTCAGTTATTATAGAGAAAAAACGATCCTATAAAGGACACGCCTTACCTGAGCTCGTTCGGCTCATAAGAATCTTCCACTGGAAACCCGCGAATGAGACTCATGTTCAGATATATTGGTAAAAATCATCAATATCGATTTTTGCCAAGGGGAACAACCGTTCCGGTTTTTCCATCAGCAGTCATTTTTGAGAGCCGAACATGACTGCCGGACCTTCCTGAAATAGTAAAACCCAGTTTATTGCAAAGAACCCTGATTACATCTTCACCGGAAACCGGTTTATGATGTGGCAACCGATGACACCTCAAAGGTGGTCAGGATTGCACGTTTCTTTTTTGGCTGGGGGAACTCTTCCAGATACAGCTCGGTCGCTTCTTTGAGGTTATTGACCGCTTCTTCCACGGTTTTTCCTTGACTGGCCGTACCCACCTCGGGGCAGTCTGCCACATACATATCGTCTTCTTTATGAAGTACGGCAGTAAAAACCGACATAATTTCACGTATGTTTTATTGGGTTGTCTTGTCCTAAAATCTTTGATGAAGGATCTACGACGTATTAAGGTTGTAACGACTTCGTATACTATTGAAATCAGGGAATTAGCCAAAATGGTCCCGGATTTTGTCAGTATCCAAATGTTTATCCACGCATACTCCTTCTCCACCATTACTCAAAGTCGTGAGACCGATTTGGAGAACTGATAGTGTATGAAATTTTCTTATGTTTTCGCAGGTTTTGGCGTGCTGGTACTCATCCTCCTCGTTTCCGGATGCACCAGTACATCGCAGGTTCAGGCACCGACGTATACGTATACTCCCACCGTTTCCCTCCCCCCCGTTACACCTACACCTACCCAGGTGCCATTCCCCAATGCCCTGGCAGTCAATCAAAATGACCAGTTTGGCAGTGGAGCCAATCAGGGACAGGTGACCGTGTACGGATACAAGGTATTATCGAACTATAACTGGTCGTCCCCTCAATACAACAGTAATCCCTACCAGCAGATTGCGAATCGAACCGAACCTTGAAAACGGCTACACTACAGTGACGCCCGCCGCGGGCAACACGTTCCTGATTGTGTTTGTAAAGTTTATCAACACCGGTACAAATGCGATAAGTGCTCCTTCCGCAGGTCAATTTTACGTGTACAGCAACGGTATTTCGTACAAGACGTCAGTCATCAATGTACCCCAGGTCACTCTTAGCCAGGTACCTGGGACACCCTATGCCGATCTGGTCGGGGCAGGGGGAACCGGGGCTGCCGGTGATGTCCAACCAGGCCAGTCCAACGGATTAGACGGGTATCTCATCTTTGAGGTTCCTGATTCGTTCACCCCCAGTACAACGTATGTAACGCTTAACTACGAAAACCAGCCGTCGTGGGTACTTGGCTGAAAGGTGCACCAGGATGGACGGTTAATCCTGTCAACGTAGTAAGGGAAAGTATATTTTTTCAGGGAATAGTTCCCACTATTGATGTCCGGGAGTTTGATGCATGGAGCCGGTGAAATGTCCGTTCTGTAATCCGCTTGCGGATGAGATTGTTGCGAAGAACGATCTCTGCTATGCCCGCTGGGATATTTTTCCGGTCAGCAAGGGGCATGTACTGATCATCCCGTTCCGGCATGAACCGGATTTTTTCTCGCTGACAGTTGAAGAGAAACAGGCAATGGTTGGGCTGATCAATGAGTGTAAAGGTGTTATCGAGAAAAATCTCCAACCGGCTGGTTATAACATTGGGATCAACGTTGGCGCTGCAGCCGGGCAGACCGTGATGCACAGCCATTGCCATATGATCCCCCGGTATGCCGGGGATGTCCGGAACCCAAAAGGTGGGATCCGGGGGGTTGTAATGAGAAGGAGGGAGTATTGAGGGGATTTTTTCAGAAGACGCTTCACCCGGGGCTTTTCGCCCCTTGCCGCGTAGGCTGATTCCCGGAGTTTTTCAGGTATTATAGTAGAAAAACGGCTCTGGAGCATTCATCAGATAATCACCGGCGGATTCGTTTAATCGGTACTATTTCAGGTTACAATCTATCGAAAATTCGGCTCTCCGGTATTCCTCCGCAGCGGATCCGCATATGGGATCGCGAGAATAATTTTCGAGACATGAGCGAGGATATCCATTTCCGTTTCTGCTTCTCACGGAATTTATCAAATGGTCACCTCTATTTCCCAATCTTTATTGCCCATTGTCCCAGAGAGTTATCAAATCGGGTGTGCAGGCTTTTCTAAACCGGAGACCTATCAAAGTCCGCTTTAATAAAAAATGTGCCTCCCGGATTATTTCGTGAGTACCAGGGGTGGCGTAAATGAATACGAAAGGGTACGGTCTGGTTCTTGCAGGGTTGCTGGTTGTTGCGCTGGTGCTGGTGGGGACGGTCTCGGCAGGCACAGTGACGATCAATCCCGGCCAATCTATCGCAACTGCAATCACGAATGCCGGGCAGTGGTGGTATCGTTATCCTGAACCCGGGCACGTACTACCAGAGCGATATCATGGTTGGAAATGCCATCACCATCCAGGCCAACACCTCGTACGGCCACGGCCCATGGGACACCATCATTGACGGCTCATCTTCAGGTACCAGTATCTTTGTGAACGGCTACTCCCTTGCCATCGACAACCTGACGTTTGAGAACGGAAATACTTTAGACGGTGGTGCTGCGATCTATAACGACCGTGGCACCCTTAGTATCACTTCTTCAGCTTTCACCGATTGCACTTCTGGCGGAGGCGGCGCGATCTTTAACAACCGTGGCACCCTTAGTATCATCTCCTCCACGTTCTCCAAATGCACGGCTACAAACAAAGATGGCGGTGCGATCTATAACGATGGCGGCACAATCACCAGTATCTCCTCCTCCACGTTTGCCAATTGCTCGGCTTCAAACGGTGGCGCGATCTATAATGAGGTTGGCGGCACATCCAGTGGCGGCAAAATTAATGGTATCACCTCCTCCATTTTCTCTGGATGCACTGCTGCTAATGGAGAAGGCGGTGTGATCTTTAACCATGGCACAATCACCAGTATCACGTCTTCAACTTTCACCGGTTGCACTTCTCTCGCAGGCGGCGCGATCTATAACGTCGACACCATCACCAGTGTCACCACCTCTACTTTTACCAATTGCACGGGTGACATAGGAGGCGGTGCGATCTATAACGAAGACACCATCACCAGTATTAACTCCTCCACTTTCACCGGGTGTACAGATTTCGGCAGCTTTGGAGGCGGCGCGATCTATAACGCTGGCACCCTCAGTATAACCTTCTCCACGTTCTCCGGATGCAAGAATACAGCAGGCGTCGGTGGCGGCGCGATTAATAGTATTAGATTGGGAATCGTCACTGCAGATAATAACTGGTGGGGAACGAACAGCTACCCGGAACAGCTCCAGACTTATCGGTATCTCTCCTACCTCATGGCTGGTTCTTGGCATCACCTCTCCGTCTGCAATGATTGAGTACAGGACATATCAGGTCCAAGCGAACCTGACCTACAACATGAGTAGTTCCGGAGATAGTTATGACGCGTCGGGACTCGGTCAAGTTCCTGACGGCATTCCGGTAGCGTTCGGGTTCTCGGGTGTTACCGGGAGTCTCCAGCCGTCCGCAGGAAATATGACGAGCGGTGCGAATACGACGACATTCACCCCCACTGGGGTCGGACCGGCGACGGTTTCTGCGGAGGTCGACGGATTCAGCGTTCAACAACCAATAACAGTCTCTTCACCCCCTGCTCCCACTGTTTCCAGTATCTCCCCTACAACCGGCCGGAAGCTGGCAGTACTTCGGTAACGATCACCGGGACAGACTTTATTGGGACGACGGCAGTTAACTTCGGCAGTGCAGCAGCCCTCTCTTTTTCCGTTATTAATGATACTTCGATCACCACAACATCTCCTGCCCGGTTCGGGAACGGTCGATATCACTATCACGAATACGGGGGGAACATCAGCGACTTCAGCAGCCGACCAGTTCATGTATGCGGCTGCCCTCCCTCCAGCCCCAACGGTTACCGTCGTCTCACCTAACCGTGGTTCGACAGGAGGTAATACGGCAGTTACCATATCCGGTACAAACTTTATGTCCGGTGCTACCACGGTATCATTTGGCAGCACCGTAGCAACCAACGTCGTAGTTGTCAATCCAAATACAATCACGGCGACTTCACCTGCAGATACAGGAACTGTCGATGTCACCGTCACAACACCTGGGGGTACATCAGCAATCTCCTTGGCCGACCATTTCACCTATATATCGTTCCCGATTGCATCCTTCACCTCAAATATCACCGCCGGCACAGCACCCCTTGCCGTCCAGTTCAACGACACCTCCGATGCTTTTGAACCCCTCATGTGGAACTGGTCGCTTGGTAATAACTATTGGTTTAACACCACGGATATCACCCGGAGAAACGTGAGTTACACGTACCCCAATGTCGGTACCTGCGATGTTTCACTCACTGTCACTAACGCGTCCGGCAGCAGCACTGCGATACAGGTGGGGTATATCCATGTCACCGCTCCCGGCCAGCCAACCGCATCCTTCTCCGGTGTTCCCACCACCGGGACGGCACCGCTCATGGTGACGTTTACCGATTCCTCTCTCGTCACGGGCGGGGAAATGTGGAACTGGAGTTTCGGGGACAATTCCTGGTTCAACACGACCGTGAGTTCCAGCCCGGTACATACGTATTCATCGGAAGGGACCTACACGGTTTCGCTTACCGTCACCAATACCACGGGCAGCGACACCCGGACCCGGCCCGGATATATCATCGTGAATGCTGCGGGAACACCCGCCACCACCACAACGATGCCGGTCCAGCAGAGCAATAGTGGCAGTCGCTCCGATTATTGGGTAAATTCCGGTAACAGCGGGGACCACGGGATATACTGGCCCTGCTCCCGTGCCACGGGGATCATCCAATCCGGCACCTCAGCAGCCTGCCACGGGATCGCAACCGCCGGGTTCACCGGGGTCGTCAGCACCGGCACCAGCGGCCTCTTCAGGGACCAGCTCCTCGTCCGGCGGGGTCCCGGTTGTCTCCGTGATTGAGGGTGTCGCAGGAATCGGGGTCTTTACCGGCGGCGGGTTTATGGTCCGGCGCTGGTGGATCCAGAGACAGAACCCGGCATTGTTCCGGAAATACAAATAATACAGTACCCGGAAAAACCGGGCAAAAACATCGTTACTTTTTTAGACTTCTTTCATGTTCGAGAAAGGAAACAATGGCGTAGTATCGACTGTGGAAAAGGTTTTCCCTGAGGGTTTCTGGTTCTCACCGGATTTATCAAATTGTCACCTCTATTTCCCAAAATTTATTGCTCATTGTCCCAGAGATCAATCAATCGGGATATACAGGTTTTTTTATGAGTTCACCGCATCCGCGAGGATTTATGCGTCACCCCGGTTTTGGCAGCGTACCAGGATCTTCATCTATGCATTTGAAACGATTTGTCCTGCCCGTGGTGTTTATTCTGGCGGCGTTGATGATCGTGGTACCAGCAGACGCAATTATTCTTAATCCAGGACAGTCTATCCAAACGGCAATTAACAATGGCTACAGCGTTATCCTTCTCAACCCGGGGACGTATTACGATACGGGGGTCATCGTCGTCAACGGCGATGGCAAAACAGTTACCATTGAGGCAAATGCCGCTGCGGGCGGCAACCAGACAAACACCCTTCTTGAGGGGGGAGGAACGATTTTCGAGATTAACGGCGCCCTGAATGCCGTCAATATTGACAACCTGACTTTCAATGGCGAAGTATTGGTCAACGGTAACGTGAACGACATCACCATAACCTCCTCTACATTTGACCATACAGGTGAACCCGCGATCGTAAACGTTGGTAACAACGATATCAACATTCAATCCAGCATGTTTAGTTTCAATGGAGGTGACGCAATTTTCTACAACGGTGTTGGCTCCATTACAATACTATTCTCCACGTTTACCGGAATCGGGATTGACAAGGTTGGGTCATGGTGGATAATGGTGGGTCCGTCTTTAATGAAATTCTCCCGGATTTCCAGCGAGAATAACGCTGACCCATTTCTTTGGAACAATGTACATAGTGTGACCGCCTCAGACAACTGGTGGGGATCGAATGCCGATCCAGCGGCATATTTTGGCGGATTGGGCCGGCGAGTTATTCGCCGTGGTTGGTTCTTGGCATAACCGCAACCCCCTCATCTATCGCCATGAGTCAGACTACCACAATCCAGGCGAACCTGACCTGTGATTCATCGGGTACTTTTCCGACCCGGCAAGCGGGCACGTACCGGATGAAATTCCTGTTGCGTTCCTGGTTACCGGAGTCACCGGCATCCTCTCGCCGACTGCAGGGAATATGACAAACGGCGCGAACACGACCCTGTTCACCCCTCTTTCTTCAGGGACGGCAACGGTTACTGCCACGGTTGACAGTCAGCAGGTAAGTGAAGCTATAACAATAACAGGTCCACCAGAGATATCCGGTGTTTCTCCCTCTGACGGCCCGGAAAGTCGGCGGGGCCGTGGTGACGATCACCGGGAGCAATTTTACCGGCGTTATGGCAGTCACCTTTAATGGAATACCGGTAGCACTGAATGCGATTAGTACCCTGAGTTCAAGCATTACTTCGACTGCAAATTCCCTCCCGGTTTCAAGTGTAAACGGTTTTCCCGCAGGTCCGGACTTTGCCATTATCGGGACAGGGACAACCGCAGAGGCTGTTTATTACCAGTCGATCAGTGGCACTATTCTTTTGGGAGTAACCCGGGGATATGCTGGTACCACCGCACGTAGCTGGGTTGTGGGCACAACGGTGAGCCCAACGTACATGCTGCTGGATTCAGTTACGCAGATCACCACAATCTCCCCTCCCGGTTCGGGCATGGTCGACATTATGGTCACCACGCCCGCAGGCACATCCACGACTTCATCGGCTGATGAGTTCACGTATGTTACACCGATTACTCAAATCGGTTTAATCAGCGGTACCCGCTCAGGTAGGCGATACACTGACCAACGGAACTGTGACACCCTCAGCTGCCACCGTAACATTCCAGTGGTTTAATTCAACGTCGATTAACGGCCCATATTCGCCGATTTTTGGAGCAACATCGGGCACCTATGTCCCGTCTGCCAGTGATATCGGTCACTACCTTGAAGTCAATGCGACCGGCACGGGCTTTTTCGCTGGGACGGTCAACAGCACGGCAGTCGGGCCGGTTACCGCTATCCCGATCACCGGAATCGGCGCAACCACAGGCACACCCCAGGTTGGCCAGACGTTGACCAACGGGACGGTAATACCAGCGGCTGCACCGTGACCTACCAGTGGTTTAACTCAACGTCGATCAACGGATTATTCTTCCATTCCGGGGGCAACATTGAGCAGGTATGTAATTGCACCATCCTATTCCGGTGATTACCTTGAAGTCAATGCAACCGGCACAGGGGGATATTACGGTACGGTCAACAGCGCTTCCGGCAGGTCCGGTAACCGCAGCACCTGTTGTGATCCCAACACCTACGACACCTCAATCAAGCCTTGGCGGTACCGGTCGC
>CAWHOE010000026.1:0-25404 GCA_963830915.1 candidate division FCPU426 bacterium | reverse complement strand
AGTCTAAAAATCTTCTCGCGACGAGAAGATTCTGCAGTTTACTGATACAGATTAACTCCGATTAGATATTGATAAGGATTCCGGAATTAGACTTTTTCCCATCCGTGTTAATCTGTGTTCATCTGTGGCAAAACATTTTCGCTGTTTAAGTTTTCGAAAAGATAACCGCGCCTAATTGTCCGCCAAAACCATAGGAAAGAGAAAGGACATGATCCACCTTTTTCTTCATACCACCCTTTTCAACATGCATGATCCGACATTGGGGGTCGGGGTTTTCAAGGTTCCTGGTATCCGGCAATTCCCCTTGGTTCAAAGCCAAGACCGCCAAGACCGCCTCAACGCTTCCCGCCGCCCCAAGCAAATGCCCCGTCGAGCCCTTGGTGGAACTGACCCATGTCCGTTTTTCCCCGAATAGCTCGAAAAGCGCCCTGGATTCCACCAGGTCATTGTGTTTTGTCCCTGTTCCATGGGCATTGATATATCCGATATCCTCCGGTTTTAACCCGGCCATTTTGAGCGCCCTTTGAATGACCGGCACAATCGTTTGGCCGTTCGGTTCCATCTCCAAAGCCTCATAGGCGTCCCCGCCCAAGGCCCAGCCCGACAATCTGGCCGAAAGAGGCGCTCGTCTTGCCTTGGCTGAGCTTTCTTTCTCCAATATCAGGATCGCGGACCCCTCACCCATCAGGAATCCATCCCTTTGAACATCAAAAGGAGCTGGCCCTCCCGCTTTCTCGCTCAAGATACCCATGTTCCGGAAAGCGGCGTAGATCAAGGGATGTATCGAGGATTCGGTGCTTCCGGTAAGGACAGCGTCGCATTCGCCGTCTTCCAGAAGCCTCGCGCCTCCGGCGATACTGCCGATCCCAGTGGAACAGGCGGACGAAAAAGAGATGGCCGGCCCGGAAAACCCTAACCTTTCGGCAAGTAAACGCCCGCCTGCACTGGGAAAGTAGTCGGTCAAGAAGTCCCATTTAACGAACGGGTCCAACTTTGTATCCAGGAGGCTTAACACCCCTCCCTTGCTGGAAGAAAAGGTCGTTCCGATACGTTCGGGTGGCACCTTGGACAAATTGGATTTTTTCCACGCTTCTTCGGCGGCCAGAACCGCCAACTGGAGGGACCGGTCCCGCTTCAATAGTTTTTTGGGTATCCATGCCTCAAGGGCTTGGGCGGCCATGGGAAACTTGAAATCACTCCACTCAACGCCTTTTAAGGGGCGATTGGCCGATTCACCAGCCATCAAGGATTTCCAAGTGATGGCGGAATCCGCCCCCAAGGGCGTCACCATACCGAAACCTGTCACAACGATCGGATCAGACATTTTCCCCATTTTCCGTTTTTTCCAAACGACAGAAATTTTTCACCACAGAGTCGCACAGAGTTACACAGAGTTCAAACCAGCTTTTGATTAAATCTCATTCGCCAGAAAGACGGTTCAACAAACATCAAATATGGTGTTATGTGATTCTTTAAAACCATTCTCGTTTGGATTTTTATTTACTCTGCGTGACTCTGTGCGACTCTGTGGTTCACCATATCTTTTCAAAGCCATCCAGGAAGGCGGGAGTCGATATTGAAAACCTGACCCGAGATGGTCTGGGTACCGGCCAGCCAAACAACGAACTCACGAACTTCCTTAAGGTCGGTGGTTTTTCCTAAAAGGTGTTTTTCAAGGATCGTTTGCTCCGCCTCAGGAGAAAGCCCTTCCGCCAGCTTGGTCTTATGGAACCCCGGACAAACCACGTTCACCTTGATGTTCTTGGAACCGTATTCCCTGGCGACGCTCCGAGCCAGTCCGATGACCCCCGCCTTGGCCGCTGTATAGCTTCCCTGGCCGATATTGCCGGTAGTGGCTACCACCGACGAGATGAAGATCAAATGTCCGTCCTTCTGTTTAAGCATGGTCTTAATGGCCGCTTGGGATACCAAGAAAGCGCCCTTCAGGTGGACTCCCAGAGTGTCTTCCCACTGCGCCTCATCGATATTCGGGATCCTGGCGTTCCAGGTGGCTCCGGCGTTGTGGATAACGGCATCCAGTATTCCCCACCTGTCCATCAAACCTTGGATCATCTCCTCAACGGGTTCTCCCTGGGAAACATCGCAACGCAAAACCTCGCCGGGAATCGGGTAAGAGGCCAGTTTTTCTCGGGCGGTTTGGGCGCTTGCCTCATCCTGGTGATAGCAAACAGCGACTTTCCATCCCTTTTGAGCGAAGGACTCGGCCAAGGCCAAGCCGATGCCTCGGGTGCCACCGGTGATTAGGATATTAGGCATGGAAGACTTTCTTTAGCTGGCCTGGATTCGCGCAGAGTGGAGAAGTCCACCCATTCATCCCATACTTTGGATAGGTCTTTTGGTTTCAGAAAGATTAGTCACCCGAAGGTAAATTGTCGGCGATGATGCTCAGGACGCTCAAGGCCCCGAAAAGGAATAGGGCAAGCATGACCAACAAGGGGAAAACCACCCAGATCAAAAAGCCGATGAAAAGGCAGTTGCGGCCGACCCTTCGGACCGCTTTCGAGTCCTGGTCATAAAGGAAAATGGCGATGAGGATTCCGGCGAAAGGGACCACGAAAGACAGGGCGTACCAGCCCCACTTGAATCCAGTGACGACATTCCCCTCATTGGCGTCCACGCTTCCCTGCGGCAGGGATACCTTCCCTTGTCCGGCGGCGCGGATCCTGTCATTTCGGCGAGTTATCGATTCGTTTTTCATGTTAGAACACCTTGAACATCAGGGTAAAAATCCCGACCAAAACCCCCACCAACGACAACGGAAGCATCACATAGATGACCGCGGTGATCCGCGAGCATTTCAGGGCCCGTTCCATTCCAACCACTTGATAAAAAACAATGACCAGGGCCAGCCATTTACCAAGGGTAAAACCAAGCCCCAGCGCCAGCATCCCGGCCGAGGAATAGGCCGTCACCAACCGGAGGGGTCCCATGGGCAAGTTCACATCCATCAAGTAACCGCAAACCTTGGTGAAACCGGCCCAAACATAAATACCCACCAGCGTCGCGAAGGGCAGCCCCACCAGCATGATGATCGTGACCAGGCCTACCATGCCGAGCGAACCGCCCCCCAGGAATTCATCCAGCCCGACTTCCAGCGCCACCAGTATGGCGGTCAAGGCGGCGAATTTGGACGCGTCGTTCATATCCGAACTTTCCAGCGCGTTAAAGAAGAATTCCGATGGCTGGATCAGGACCGTTTTGAGCTGTCGCAGGTAATGGGTCAACATAATGGGGTAGAGTTTAGCATAAAGGCCCTAAGCATTTACCAGATTTACCAAGCCCTGATTCCCTTCATCCATAAATAAAAAAAGCGCCGTCGGGTCGTCCCGGCGGCGCTTTTTCGTCTTACGGTCTATTCTTCCAGTCTTTCCAAAGCCTCTTCCCAGGCCTCGTCCATCGTCACCACATCCCCCTCATTGATGACCTCCACTAAAAGCTTCTTCAACCGGGGAGCGAGGCTTTCTTCCAGTTCGGCTTCCTTGAGGATCTCCCTGACGTCATCCATCGTCAAGTTCTCGAGCACATCCTCGGCCTCGTGCTGGAAAAGACGCTGGCGCTCGATCTCTTCGACCGACTTTTTCAGGCCCTCTTCCTCGTCTTCGTCGTCATCGTCGTCGTCATCCTTCTCTTCTTTTTCGGCTTTATCCAGATCGATGGTGTCGTCATCGTCATCTTCTTCGTCCTCATCATCATCCTCTTCGATATCATCGTCATCATCCTCGAGTTCGTCGTCATCCTTGAACTCATCTTCCTGACGGCGTTTGGGTGACAAGGCGGCCTCCTGAATTGGGTTTGGATATAATGAATACTTCCACTTCATTTATAAGTCAAGGGAATCAACCGCCTAATTCCCTGTGGCGCCGTAAATTTTCCCAGATGTTACGGTCCACCAACTCAACCCCCGAAAAGCGGGAGAGGGCCCGGGCCTCCATGGAATATTCGGCCGGGACCATCAGGATACCCCTCTGGCAGAATTCGGCGTTCATCACATGGGCGAACTCGCTGACCAGCTCCGCGTCCACCCTGGTATCGGCCGGGAATTGCTTAGCCATCACGGCAAATTTGCCGCCCGTCACGGGGTGGGGATGCTCGATGTTAGCGATGATCGATCCTCCCGGGACCCGGCGGATCTTGGTGACGTTGAAACTCATGCTTTTAAGGAACAGATCCACCTCTTTTTGAAAATCAAGGATGGATAACCGGCTCAGGTCGGCCTCCACTCCCTTCTCATCCACCATCCGAATGGTCCATCGGGCGTCATACGCCGGGCTATCCAAGAGTTCGGCAAGCCGCTTTCCGTCGACCAGATCCACCGCGAGCTTCTTGGCGATATTCTTGGCCTCCTCGGTGAATTGACCGGTCACCAGGTACATGCCCCTCTTGCAGGCTTCCTCCCGGGTGACTTCATCCAGCTCCCGGACCAGATCGGCGTGAACATGGGCGTTTTCAGGATATTGACGAGCCAATATCAGGAAACTTCCCCCCAGGATGGGATGGGAAAAATCGGCCTGGATCTGCAGGGTCCCGCCGGGGATCTTCTTGACCTTGCGCACGTCGAACCCCAATTTTCCCAACAGACCCACCGCCAGGTCCTGGTATTGGGCCAACGGCATGGCGCTCAGCTCACGGTCACGGACCGTGTCCATAGGGACCGGGATGACTTCAACTTCTTTTGGCTTTTCCCAGCCATCGTCCACACGGGTTTGGGGCTTTTCATAGCGGACATTCAATTGGGGAGCTTGTTGCTTGAGTTTTTCCAGAAGTCCGGCCTGCTTGCTCTCTTCCTCAGGCAGGGGTTGGACCTCCATGCCGTCGTTGTATCGGAAATCGAACGAGGAAAGGACCTTGAAGGGGTGAACCTTGCCTATCTCCAGTTTCAGGAAAACTTCCCTTTGCGCCTTCACGCTCAGGACCACCCCGTCGTAATACTTGGCCTTGCGGTTGATGAAATTCATCATGGCGTCCACGATGACATACTGGATGTTTTCCGAGAGGAAAAAGGTGGTTTCGATGACATGAAGGGTATCGGTCAGGAGCGCTTCCCGGAAGAGCTCGAAATTCGAGTCCACGTTCCCGCCCAACTCCGTATTGAATCGGCGGGTCTGGAAACGGATCCGGGGTATAGTATCGATGACATGGACGGATTTGACCTCGATCTCGGGATATTTCTCCGCCAAATAGAAGCGGAATATCTCCTCGAAATTCCCCATGGCTCCCCGTCGAAGGTATCCCCTTTTTTCGTCGATCTTGTGCCTTTCCCTTCTTTCCTCGTGGGCTTTGGCTTGTTTTTTATCGGCGCTTCGTCGGAGCCATTGGAAGAACAAGGCGAGGAAAATGACCGTGGAAAATATCCCTACGCCCGTAGCCTCGACCGGATTGCTTTCGGCGTAGTTCCAAATGTTCTGGTAGAAGGTCCGGATCGCCCCATAGATGAACGAGTTGAACAACACGATCAGCAGTAGGATCACCAGGCCGGCGACGGCCAGTCCGCCCATTTCCGCTTCTTGTTCCGTATGCCCTTGTTGGACCAGATGAGCTATGGCCTGTTTGGCGCCCGGCACCTTGAGTAAAAGTGTCTTCCAATCTTTCTGTGTCATTTATTCCGCCCTGTTCTGGATTGGAAATCGTTCTTCTTCATGTTAAAGTCCAACCACCTCGGAGGCAACATGGATTATTTGAAACGCCTTGAAAATTTGATGGCCCGTTTACGCTCCCGAAAAGGATGTCCTTGGGACAAAAAACAGACCCACAAGAGCCTGAAACCCTACCTTCTGGAAGAAGCTCACGAGGCCTTAGATGCCATCGACAGCGGCGACAAGGACCACCTGCGTGAGGAATTAGGGGATCTACTGCTTCAGGTGGTTTTCCACGCCCAACTGGCCAGGGAAAAAGGGAATTTCGATCTCCAGGATGTGGCCAAGACCATCGGGGACAAGCTGGTCCGGCGCCACCCCCATGTTTTCGGCAAATCCAGCCGTAAAATTAACGACATCAACCGTAAATGGGAAGAACTGAAACTGCAGGAAAAGCCCGAACGCAAATCAGCCCTCGATGGTCTTCCACGTTCCCTTCCAGCCTTACATCGCGCGCAACGCATGTTCGAAAAGATATCTAAACACAGCCACCCCAAAGACAGGCTAATGGTTAAAAATATTAAAAATGCCCTGGATGATTTTAAGCGCGAATTGAAAGGAACGAAAAGCTCAAAAGAAAAAGCCGTCGGGGAACTCTTGTTGAAATTATCCCAATTTTCCTTCGAAGAAGGGATTCACGCCGAGATGGCTTTGAAAAAAACCTCTTTAAAGTTCGAGCAAAACTACAGGCGAAAAGAAAATATCAAAAAAACTGTTTAAACAAGGCTTTGCGTTTACCGGTCATACAAAGAACTTCTGTAAAACCATTTCTGATTGACAGTCTCTCGCAAATATCAGCAAGTTTGTTATCCCTCAATTTCAGAGAGAAGTTTTTCTCTCCTTTGCTTTCGACGCTTGCTATTACTAATTCTTCATTTTGATATATACGAATACGAGATCTGATTAGTTCCTTCCGAAATCTTCCAACAGATTGTCCGTGCAACATTATCAAATCATTTTTTTCACTCATTCCTATCCAAAAGGGCATTCTATTTTCATCATCTTCAGTGATGGATTTCTTGATCCGTGCTTCGAATATGAAAAAATTCTTGCACCTATAAGAATCCTTCAATTCTTCCAAATGAGGATATCGAGCAATTCGGACCGAAAATACCGAAAAGCACATTGAAATAAGAGACAAAAAAACCCAACCGGTATCGGAAAAAAATGCGTAGTTATTGATGTTTAGAAAAAAAAGGGTGATCCCTAAAGCAGAAAAGAAAATACTTATTTTTAAAACCAATGGTCTTTTTCCGCGAAACAATCCAAATTCACGATCTAACACTTCGCGAATTTCAGCTTCCGTTAAAAGTCGACTTACCGATTTTATATCAGTCATTAGCTTTTTTATTGTTTGGATTGATAAACTTTCTTTTCCGGTAAAGAAATAGCCGTGAGACTCCCCCCATAAACACAACCCGTATCCAGATCGATGCGGTCCTTGGTCAGGTCCAGTTTCTCCACAGGTGTGTGACCATGGATGACTGTCTTGGGGGTCGGTCTGGGATCTTCTAGGAATTTGCGGCGGATCCACAGTAGGTCGTCCGAGTCCTGGGTTTCAAAGGCTTATCCAGGTTGACACCGGCATGACAGAAGAAGTAATCAGCCGTTTCGTAGGTAAGATCGAGTGAATTGAAGAATTCGGCGTGCGAGGGAGGGATGTGGGATTGAAGGACCATATGGGCCCCATCACCCCGAACCTCATCCAGGTTCTTGGCCGGCACATAGGATTGCAGGGTCTGGTGGCCCCCATTCAGGAGCCAATTAGCCGAGGTTAAGGGGTTGGGTGTCCCCAGCCATTCCAACAACATCTGTTCATGATTCCCTCTCAGGAACCTCCAATTAGCCTTCCGGTTCTTCAACAGGAAATCCACAACGCCTTTGCTATCCGGCCCCCGGTCGATATAATCCCCCAGAAAGACCACCTCATCCTCATCCTTCAAAGGCAGTTGGGACATGAGTTCCTGAAGCGCTTTCGAGCATCCGTGGATATCGCCGATGGCGTAGATCATTTTTTCTCCGTTCTAATTACCGTTTCGAGCAAAAATCCCAAACCCGCGGGACCTTTTAAAGCGAGAATGACGACTTAAGACATTAGGTCTTTCTTTGACCCTTAGGAAAAGAAAAGGCGAAGGTTCCCCACTGGGATAAACCCAGCACTACCAGCGCCGCCCGTAACCCCACATCCCCGAACTTGGCTTGGCCATACCAAAAAACGGAAAGCCCAAGAAGACGGCCAATGGCTAATGGTATCTCACGGAGGGTCAAATATTCCAGCTTTCGGTTGCGTGAATCGTCTTCTTTTTCGATCACATCAAAGGAAATGGCGCTGAAGCCCACCTGGAACCAGGTCACCCCGACCGTGTAAAGGATCGCGAAGAACAAAAGGGACATAGGACCCAAACTCAAAGCCAGGAGCATGGTCGAAAGGATGATCAGGACCGAGGAAAGGGCCATCCCCTTCTTTCGGTGTTGATATCCTTCCCATCGGGACAGGACATAGGCGGTCACCACCGCTAAAAAAGTGGACAAGGTGTTGAAATTACCCACCGCCAATTCGTTATTCCAGGCTTTATAAACGAAAAGACTGGTCACGAACCAGAAAACCCCGCCCCTGATCCCCGAAAAAAACCAAGCCGTCAAAAGTCCTTTCCAGTCAGCGCGCCAGGGATGTTTAAACACTTTCCGCACATCGAACCCGTTCGTTTTATGCGGCACCTTCAAGCGGAAGCTTTGCAGGATCAAGCTCATATAGATGAGAAGGGTAAAGCCGAAGACGAGGTAATAACCGGTCAAGGAGCTGACGGACTGGCCCGAGCTGAAGGAAGCGATGACCCACCCGGCCAACATGGGGGCAGGTATCTTGAGGATGGAACTTAAGAGGATGTAGAGGGAGAAAAAGTAATCCCGGTCCTTGGAGTCTGTCATGTCCATCGTTAGTGAATGCTGGCCCAGGTAATAGAACCCGATGGCCAACCCGCTTACCACGCCCAGCCAATTTCCATAAGCCGGGGACGATTCCCTCAACAGGAGGACGGACAAGAACAACAAACTGAAACAGATGAAACCCAGTTGGTAGGAAGCCCTATGGCCGAATCGGGGGGAAAGGGCCCCTCCCACCCAAAAACCGATCGGCACAAAAACGAATTGGATCATATTGAACGGGAGGACTACGTTCCAATCATTGTGTTGGCGGAAAAGGAACACGTTGATGAAGACCGAGGAAAGGGCGAAGGTGAAATCGAATAGCCCGATCATCCAGATAAGGGTCTTGGCGTTGGCGGGCAGTTGCCGACGGACGCCCAGGAAATCAGCGAGAAATTTATATATATAAGAAAAGAACAGATCCATTTTTTGCCTTTAATAAAAAAGGGCGGGCAACACGGCCCGCCCTTTTAAGTTGAAATAAACGATCAGTGTCCGAAAAGGCTCTTTATTTTATTGCCCACATCCTGGGCTTTTTGTTTGACCGCGTTCTTCGCGGCGTTTCCCAAAGCTTGCCCCGCTCTCTTCTTGATGTTGCTGACCAGGCGGTCAGAAACCCACTGGTAATGATTTTCCGAGGCTTTGCCAGTGAATTTGAAGTCCACGGGGATATTCCCATCGTTATCCGAAGCCCAATCCAGGGTGAACTGATCCCGGTAGGGCTCTGGGATCTGTCCCTTGACAGAGTCTGAATTAACGTAATCCTTTTTGATATCGCAATTGATGGTCATGTCCGGTGTATAGACCCCATCGCCGTTAACCCCGCCTTTGATCCGCAAGGCCCCCACCTTATCGACCGTATTCGCCGTATAGGAGAAAACCTTGTTTTTCATGCCCAAAGTGCCTTCGATCTTATCCAAATGGATCTCATCGCTAGAGTCCTTCACCGCGCTGTTGATCGTCTTGATGGCGGCCAGGCCCTTCACTTTGGCGTCGACCAGGCTGTAGTTGCCGGCCCCAACCTGGCTGGCCATCATCACATCCCCGGAAGTCCCCTTCCCATAACCGGCGTAAGCGAAATTCATGGTTCCGAAGAGTTTGTCCTTATAGGCGGAATAATCCTTGGTGGTGACATAGGCGTCAATACTGGCGTCGATGGCTTTTTGAGAGTTGACCCCGTCCAGGCGGAAGGCGTAGGTGTAATTGGGAACAGCCCCCAGGTTGACGGTCACTCCCGCCATGCCCGTTCCCTCGAAGCATTGGAATTTGGCCATCGGGATCTTGACCGAGTTGCCAGCGAGATAGATGACGCTGTTCAAATTATCCAAATAAGGTTCGTTAGGAAGGGTAATGGAAATATCCTTCAGGCTGACCTGCCCTTTGTAGCTAAAAGGCGTCGCGGCTCCCTTGGATTGGGTGAAGGTAACGTCGATGGAGGCGTCCCCGCCGAAAGTGGCCTTTTTCAGCCTCGGGACCATATCCGATATTCCCTTCAGGGGCAGGGCCTTCGATCGGACCACGCAGGTCCAGGGAACCCCGTTCTTGTAGTGGAAAGAACCGTCCACTTCCCAGTCCTGGTACATCAAGCTGAAGGAAGGTAGGTCGTAGGAATTCTGGCCCACCACGCTCTTGAAGTTGATCTTGCAGGTGGTTTTGGCGGTCTTGACGAATAGGTCCTGGTATTGGATCGCCAGGTCGGACCCGTCCGCCGTCCCGGAGAGTTCCAGCCCGTTTTTCACGCTGCCGCCCAAGTGGTAAGTCACCTCGGCTTGCCCCGTCAAGGTGAGGCCGGAGGGCATGGAAGAAAGATTCTTTGGAACGAGCCCGGAGAACTTCAGCATATTCAGAGAACCTGTCCCGTCCAGATTCGGGGTGAAGTTGCCTGTCATGTCGGACGCGTCACCCGACAACTTGAACCCCAGGTCATTGACCTTTCCATTCAAGTCCAGGTCCTTGATCGATTGGCTGGCCATGAAATAACGCACCGACCCTGACAGACCCAATTGGTAAGTCATTTTGTTGTAGGTAAAGGGCGTGTCGATGGAATAGGTGGTTTTTCCGCCGACCATGGAAATATTCTTGATCTTGACGTTCAAATCATCCGCCGTGGTCTTTTGGGCCGGCGACACGGTCTCGTCCAGGTACTCCAGATGGCCCTGGATGATATTGAGGCTGTCCACCGACAGGAGCATGGTGGACTTGGAGGATTTCTCGGCATTCACGACCGGAGCGGTCGTGTCCGCCCAGGCCGCGTCGGCGAAGAAAGACGAAACCACCGGGACTTCCTGGGGTATCCATAACATGGCGGTCTTTTTATGCTTTTTGGCTGGTTTGGATTTTTTCTCAGGCTGGGTCTGCGCGGCCGGGGCGGGCGCGGCCGGGGCCGTGGCAGGTCCCATCATGTCGCTGAAATTGAACTCATTCAAACCCTTCCGTTCCACAAAGATCTGAGGTTGATTCAGCCGGATCTCCCCTAACGAAACCTCGCCCCACAGCAGGGGGAAGAGATGGTAGGAAATGGAAATATCCTGGGCTTTCACCAAAGGTGTTGCCGCCCAACCGGCCCGGTTGGAGACCACCAGGTCCTTGATGTCGAAGCCGCTCAGGACGTTGAAATGCACATCGCCGATGGAAACCTTGTGTTTGAGGGTCTGGGTAAGCTTTTCCGACGCCATGGACTTGAGTTTCTCGGGCGGGAACTTGATGGGGATAATGATCGCCGCCGCGACCAACAAAAGAATGATCAAACCAACGAACAATCCGCCAGCATAAAGGACTACTTTTAGTAATTTACGCATAAAGGTACCTCCCAAAAGATTGGCCCATATTGTATTCAATTAACCACGACATTTAAACCAAGGACCGGTCCATGACAAAAAAAGAGGGACTCATTTTCACGAGCCCCTCTTAAACAATCATTTTTTCGAGGTGTTTACAGAAACTTAACGGCTTATTTCCTCACGGCCACCTTAGGCCGCTCTGGTTCTTTCGTCTTTTCCGGTTCTTTCTTCGCGGGTGCCGGAACAGCTCCGGGAGCCGCGGCCTTTTCCTTGTCCTTCTCGACAGGAGCCGCTGGCATGGGGATCAACCCGACCTTCTCCTTGATCTTCTTCTCGATCTGGGCGTAGACCTCCGGATGTTCCTTCAGGAAGGTCTTGGCGGTGTCCCGGCCCTGTCCCATCTTGGTCTCACCGAAGCTCAACCAGGTCCCGCTCTTATCGATGATGTTCATTTCCACCCCAACGTCAATGAGCGACCCTTCCTTGGAGATGCCTTCCCCGAAGATGATGTCGAAGAAACCTTCCTTGAAGGGCTGGGCCACCTTGTTCTTGACCACCTTGGCCTTGACCTTGTTGCCGATGTTCTGGTCCCCGACCTTGATGGCTTCCACCCGGCGCACGTCCAGCCTCATGGAGGCGTAGAATTTCAGCGCCCGCCCGCCCGGCGTGGTCTCCGGATTGCCGAACATCACCCCTATTTTTTCGCGGATCTGGTTGATAAATATGGCGCAGGTATGGGATTTGGAGAGAAGGGCCGTCAGTTTGCGAAGCGCCTGGCTCATCAAGCGGGCCTGGAGACCCACATGGGCGTCGCCCATATCCCCTTCCAACTCGGCCCGGGGGGCCAAGGCCGCCACCGAGTCCACCACCACCACATCGATGGCGCCGGAGCGGATGAGGGTTTCGGCGATCTGGAGGGCTTCCTCAGCCGAGTCTGGCTGGGAAATAAGCAGTTCGTCCACATTGACCCCCAGTTTCCGGGCGTAGACAGGGTCCATGGCGTGCTCAGCGTCGATGAAAACAGCGGTCCCGCCGGCCTTCTGGGCCTCGGCGACGATATGGAGGGTCAGGGTGGTCTTACCGGAGGATTCTGGCCCGTAGATCTCCACAATACGGCCCCGGGGTACCCCCCCAATGCCTGAGGCGATGTCCAGGGAGATGGCTCCCGTCGAGATGGCTTTCACATCCTGGACCTTGGCCTCGCCCAAGCGCATGATCGCGCCTTTGCCGTGATCCTTCTCGATCTGTAAGATCGCCATATCCAGAGCTTTTTGCCTCTCGTTCGCCATGTCCGTCTCCTTGAAATTAAGCGTTAGTCGATGTTGGGGTCATCCTAAGGGACGCCACGGACACAGTCAAGCAAAAAGTATACACTCGTATACCTTTTACACGGTCCTTACAAGCTGGAATTATCGATTGATTTTTAAAGGAAAAGACGCGGGTCGGACACACCCAGGTTCTCTTTCGAGAAGAAAGGCTCCCCCGTTTGGGTCCCGATCATCGAGCCAAAATAACGGTTCGAGATGTTGATGAAATCCAACGCCTTGCTTCCCGGCTTCTTGATGAACTGGCTTTCATAGCAGCGGATCGCCGCCAGTTTGGCCTCATGGTGCGGACTGGTATCCACGATGAAAGAGGGCTGCACGTTGGGCCTGAGATGGGAACAGAGATGGTAATAAAGTTTGGAAGGATACCAGGGGTCCCCCTTCATGTCGGTCTTGACCAGTTTGGCCCAAAAGCGCGCGGCCTGGACCAGCTCGCTGGCGCCCCAATGGTCCGGATGGGCGTCCACCCAGTAGGGCGCGAAAACGATGGCGGGGCGATACTGGCGCATGACCTCGGCCACTTTTCGGCGGGCAGGCAGGGTATCTTGAAGCGATCGATTCTTCAAGGGAAGGATCAGGTAGTCATCCAATCCCAAAATCCTGGCCGCCGCTTCCGCTTCCTTCAATCGGGTCTTGTGGTTCCCATAAGGGGTCGGCTCCCCATCGGTCAGGTGGCACACCACCACCTTGGCTCCCTGCGACTTCAAAGCCAGGAGGGTTCCCCCCATGGCGATCTCCACGTCGTCCGGATGGGCGCCGAAGGCCAGCACATCCGTCAAAGCCCCTGACACTTGGGACCCAGTCTGGGATGGGGCCACTGTCTCGAAAGTCACGATAGGTTTTTTTATTTTCTTGGTCATGGTCTTTACCCGAGGGCCATTATAGGCGCTTTCCCCGCCGCAATCATCCCGTTATCGTCAGAAACAAAAAAGGCCTCCCCTTTCGGGAAGGCCTTTTTCAAGGTGTCGTTTCAATTAGCCTTCGTCACATTCGCCGCCTGCTTGCCCTTCGCCCCTTGCACGATCTCGAACGTCACTTCTTGCCCTGCCGTCAAGGTCTTGAACCCGTCTCCCTGGATAGCGGAAAAATGCACGAATACGTCCTCCCCGCCCTCCTGCTCGATGAACCCATAGCCCTTACCGGCGTTGAACCACTTGACTCGACCCGTTGGCATCTTTCTGATCCTTACCTTTTCCGCATCTTATTTCCCCTGCCCGCCACTTCCCCGAGACATCCGGGGCTCAACTGAACAGTACATCGTCACTGATGCTTTCGGCGATGTGGTTAAAGTATAAGGAAAAGAAGGGTTTTTTTCCATCCCTTTCACCCCATTCCATTCGATCCATGGCCATCAAAACCATTCTTAACAATCGAGGAAATGTGAGTGAACTTGAATTGGACGAGAAACATTTTCAAAACGGAGGAAAAAAAGGAAGAGAGAACTTTTATTGAAACGGTGTTTCAGGAAGACTTATTGCCATCCCATCAGATTGAATCCCCACTCGCACAAAGCGGCGATCAAAGCCGAAGCCGGAATGGTCAGTACCCAGGCCCAGACGATCCTGCCCGCCACGCCCCAGCGAACCGATGAAAAGGAGGTTGTGCTTCCCACCCCGATGATGGCGCCCGTGATGGTATGGGTCGTGGAAACGGGAATACCCAGCGCGGTCGCGAAAAAAACCGAGATGGCGCCTCCCGTCTCAGCGCAGAAACCGCCCACTGGCCTTAATTTGGTGATCTTCTGCCCCATTGTTTTGACGATCCGCCATCCTCCGGTCATGGTCCCGAAACCCATGGCGGCATAACAAGCAATGATGATCCACCAGGCTATCTCCTGGCTTCCAGGCCGATAGGCCCATTGGGCTTGGTTACCCGCCACCAGCAAAGCCACGATGATACCCATGGTTTTCTGGGAATCGTTCGCGCCATGGCTGAGGCTATAAGCCGCGGCTGAAAAAAGCTGTCCGACACTGAAAATACCATCCACGGCCGAGGGTGTGAAGCGGTGGAACAGGTTAAGGACGATCGTCATCATCACAAAGCCGAGGAACATCCCCAGGAACGGGGCCACAAAAATGAACAGGATGGTCTTTTGAAAGCCGGCCATGATGAGCACCTTCCAACCGCCGTGGATCACCGCGGCCCCGCCGAAACCGCCGATGAGGGCGTGGGACGAACTGGTCGGAAGCCCGTAATACCAGGTGATGAGGTCCCAAAGGATAGCGCCTATCAAGGCCGCCAGGATGACATAGACCGTGATCCCAGAAGGGTCCACCATTCCCTTGCCGACCGTTTTGGCCACATGGGTGCCCACCGTAAAAGCCGCCACGAAATTGAAAAAGGCGGCCCATACGACGGCTTGTCCGGGGGTCAAGACCCTGGTCGATACGACCGTAGCGATGGAATTGGCCGCGTCATGGAACCCGTTCAAAAAGTCGAATCCAAGACCGATAATGATGATGAATACGATGACCATCATTTCATTGCTCAACTTCGCCCCCTGGAACTCTCGTTTTAAGCTTTCGAAAGCAGGATCCCGATTCCTCTCAACCCAGACCCGAAGATCAGGCGTTCTCTAGAACGACACCCTCGATGATATTGGCCACGTCCTCACAGCGGTCGATGGCGGTTTCCACATCCTCGTAGATCTCTTTCCATATCAAGACCTTGACCGCGTCCTTTTCCTCTTTGAAAAGCTTGGCTATGGCCGCGTCCCTGATGGCGTCCCCATCGTTCTCCAGCTTGTTGATCTCGATGCAAGATTTCAGGATGAGGTTGGCGTTCTTGAGGTTCTTGAGTTGGCTGACGGCTTGCTGAAGCTCGATAGTGGAATGGTTGAGGATCTTGGCCAGTTCGATCAGGTCGGCCGGTATTTCCGTGACCCCATAGAGCATCATCCGGCGCGCGGCGCCGTCGGTCAGGTCGATCACATCGTCCATGAGGGAGATCAATTGGTGGATCTGGTCCCGGTCGATGGGGGTAATGAAGGTTTTGTGCAGCATCTCCACCGTATGGTGGGTCAGCTCATCGGCGCGATGTTCCACATCCTTCAGACGGCGGGTCTTGGCGGGAGCGTCGCCGAAATGCTCGAGCATCTCGACCAGGATCTGGGAACCCTCGACCAGGGTGGCGGCATGCTTGTCGAAAATATCGAAAAAACCGAACTCTTTCGGGATCAGAAAATCGAACATGCTTCCCTCCGACGTGTGTTAAATCCGTGTAAACCGGAAAAAGATTGCCACAGTCATTGGGAGGCGTCAATGTAAAAAAGGCCGGGAACTCTGTTCCCGGCCTTATCAGTAAAACTGCTATGAGACTTATTTATAACCCTATTTATTCATCCTGACGACCTTGGCGTCATCCGTCCCAGTCTTCTCGCTTGTCCTGTTTTCGGAAGGCTGGAGCGGGGCCGTTGATTGAACAACTGGAATCTTTCCAGGGGCGACCGGAACCGAGACGGCTTTCGACGATTCCTTTCTTCCTCCGTTGATGAATCGATAAAGTTGTTTGGAGGACCTTCTCAGGTTCTCCGATTGCTGGGAAAGGCTCAAGCCAGCCGTACCGGCCTTTTCCGCCAGGGCGCTGTTTTGATAAGCCTCCCTTTCGGAGTTCTGAACGGTCGTCTTGATCTCGCGAAGATCATGGAATTGGGCTTCCAGCCCCTGCTCCATCACAGACAACAGCGCGGTCACCTTGCCGGCCTTTTCGGCCGCTTGCGAAACCGCCCTCCCCGTTTCCTCGCTCAAGCGAAGCCCCTCGGTCGTTAACCGGGTGTTCTCGGTCACCAGTTTGGATGTTTCCTTCGCCACTTGGGAACAGCGTTGAGAAAGGTTGCGGATCTCTTCCACCACCAAGATGAATTCCTTACCCTGTTCGCCGGCCCGCACGGCCTCCACGCCGGCGTTCAAGGCCAGGATGTTGGTTTGGAACGCGATTTCCTCGATGGTCTTGACCACCTGGAAAACCCTGTCCGCGCCTTCACCGATGGTCCGAACCTGGTCCACCGTCTTTTGGGCGGCGTCATGGCTCAAGGACAGGGCCGATCTGGTGTCATCCATCACATTGCGGGCATGGGCGATCTCGCGATTGTTCTGTTGGACCAAGGAAAGGACCTGTTCCATCGAACCGCCCGTTTTTTGAAGCTCATCGGCGGTATTCGTCAAATTCCCGCTCAATTGGTTCGACGTCGAAAAGACCTGGCTGGAAAGGTTGGATACCTGATCCACGCCCCCATCCCAGTCGCGGGTCAATACGCTCAAGGGGCGGATAGCCCAATTGGCCGCCAGGAACCCGACGGCGAACCCGAAGATCAGGAGGCCCGCCACGATGCCCAGCATGAATTTGGAACTACTGGTGAAAGACTTGTCGGCCTGGCTTACCGCCACCTCGCCGATCTTCTGGTTCAAGTCCTCCAGCTTCCGGATATTATCCAGGATCGGGTCTATGGATGGATAAAGCACGCTGGTAGCCTGTATCTCCAGGTCCCTGGCGTCCTTATTGGCGAAGTCGTTCTTGAGATTCTCCATCAGATGTTTGTTATTGTCCAACAAGGCCCCCACAATGGTGGCTTGGTATTTCTCGTCCTTGGACTTGTCCATGGCCAGATAGGCTCTCCAATGGTCCTCCGCCGAACGCTGGGCTTCATCGATGATCTTTCCCCCGTTTTCCCAGGCCCAGGTCGCGCCGCTGCGGACTTTTTGGACCGCGCCGGTCACATCGACCCCGTAGGCGTCCGAGACCTTTTTCAAGTGGTAGACCGCCAGGCCGCTGTTATAGACCTTGGCCTGATTGTCGAAAACCCCCTGGGCGGATTGGAGGCAAAAGTAACCGATCGCCAACGCCACCGCGCCCATGATCGCCACGCTCAAGAACAACCTGTTTTGTAGTTTCATGACTTCGCTCCTTTGAGTTCATCCGTTGTCAGGCGGGGCAAAACAGACAGGGGCCCAGCCCTTCGACGGCCGTTTCAGCTCGCTTTATCCTTCAAGACCAACACGCTCTCCCCTGTCAGACCCTCGGCCAGCACTTCCTCGATGTTCACCACATGGACCGGTCCCTCCGGTCCATCGATCACGGCCTGCAATAAATGCCCGGGTATCCCCATGAATGGTCCGGCCACCGGTTTCAAACCCTCCGCTGGAAGGGCGATGATATCCATGGCCGCGTCCACTTGAAGGGCCACCAAGCGGTCTTTCTCCATGCCCGGATGGACCACGATGAAGGAACGGGGACCTTCCTTTTCGCTCTTCGCCAACCCGAATTTTTCCCTCAAGTCGAGGACCGGCACGGTTTTCCCCCGGGACTGGATGAAACCCTTGGTTTCCCCATCCAGCGACAGGGTTTGACGGACCTGCGCGCCCACGATCTCCCGGACCTTCAGGGCGTCCAGGGCAAAAACGCCGTCCACGAGCCTGAATGTCACCGCGTTAAATGTTTGTGCCATTGGATTCCTTTCCTTCAGTCCCCTTCTCGATCGACTTGGCCAACTCCCGGGTATCCAGGATCCAGCCGATCTTCCCATCCGCCAAAAGGGCCTGCCCCCGGAGTCCGGGTTTGAGTTTTTCTTCCTTTCCTGGTTTCCTGACCAGGACCTGCTGTTTTCCATGCACTTCATCCACTAATAAACAGAACTGCCGGTAGCCCGATTCCACATGCACTGAGAATTTGGGTTTTCCCGCCGCAACGACCTCTCCCAGCCACCGATCCAGATCAACTTCCGGCAAAGCCCCTTCCTCACCAGGCGTTTCTTTTCCTGGGGCGTTGGATGGGTGACCTTCCGGACCTGGGAAAGGGGCAGCAAATATCTTTTCCCATCCGCTTCCACCACCCACCCCTCGATCAAGGCCTGGGTTTTTGGGAGCCGAAGGATGAATTTACAACCCTGACCCGACCGGTTCTGTACCCGAATGGACCCATGGAACGATTCCACTTGGCTTTCCACCTGATCCAAACCAACTCCCCTCGTTCCTTCCGGATTGTCCAGGGTCGTCACTCCCGCCTTGAAGATCATTTCCATGATCCGGGATTGGCTTACCTTTTCTTCCCGAAGGATCCCCAGGGCCCTGCCCTTTTCCATGAGTTTCTCCATATCCAAGCCACGACCGTCGTCATCCACTTCCATGACGATGGAACCCATCTGTTGGCTGGCCTTGATCCTTAAGGCCCCTTCCATCGGTTTGCCCGCCTTGGCCCTTTCCTGGGTTGTCTCGAAACCGTGGTCGAAGGCGTTCCGCAGCAATTGGACCATCAAGTCGAATAGGACGGGAAGAAGCTGTTGGTCCACCTCGGTCCGCTCGCCTTCCAGGGTCAGAGCAACGGGCTTTCCGGAACGCCGGGACAAAAGATCGATCTCTCTTTTCAACTTTTCGAACAACGGTTGTATGGAGGTCATGCGGAATGAAAGGATGAGATCCCGCATTTGGCGGGTCAACTTGGCCATCTTGGCGGCCTCCGTCGCTCCCTTGCCCTTCAGCGGGGCGCCCGGAGTTTCTTCCAGGAGGATGACTTGGGATAGGTTAAGGTCACCGAACAGTTCCAGGAGGTCATCCAATTGTTCCTCACTGATCCGGAATAATTTTCCTTCTTCCATCGGTATCGGATTCTTTTCCGTGATTTGGGAAGCCTGTAAGGATTCCCGCGCCTTCCCTTCCCGGTTGGCCATCTCCTCCAACAGATAGGAAGCGTCCCAAACCTCGATCCGGGATTGGGGCAACCCGCGGGCGATCCGGTCCGTTTGGGACCGGCAAGCCCCCAGGGCCATCAGGAGGACATCCAGCGCTTCAGCCGTCGGCGGGGCCTTGGCCGTTAGGAAGCACTCCAAAAGCGATTGGGACTTGGCGCAGACACCGGCCATATGGAGGAAGCCCAGGAACGCCCATTGCCCCTGGAAGACCCGGAAAAGCTGATGCAGCTGGTTCAGGTCCGTTCTTTGACCGGTGCTCATGGACATGAGATGGGTCTGGATGGCGGTCAAAAAAGCGGGCGCTTCCTGTACGAACATCTGGAAAAGGCCGGTATCCTCGGGCCTGACATAATGCTGGTCCTCCGGCGCGACCAGCTCGATCTCAGGGGGTTTGGAGAGCATATCCCCAGTCAAACCATCCTTCTCCCTTTTACCTTTCCGTTCCTTTTCCATGAAACGGTTCGCTTGCAGTAGGAAACGGAGGAGCTGTTCGATCCCTTTGGCGGTCGAATCGCCCGACCGCAATTGGGCGATGACTTCCTGGGCTTGACGTTGAAATGTTCCGCACCATTCCCCGCAAAAAGGCGCGGCGCGCGAGGCCCATTCCTCGAAAGCCCGCGCCAGGTCAATGGCGGCCGGGATATCCTTCACGTCCGTACGGATCGCCCGGCGGCTCAGGGCTTTGAGCTCGTTATCCAACTCGTTTTGGATCTGGGGTTCAGGGGCTTGGACTGCCATCGAGGACACCTTCCGAGGAAAAAGCGATCACGTTCAGTTCAAAGATTCTCAATTCGACGGGACACATTGGAACGCTTTTTTTCGACGGATGGTTTTCAGGGAAACGACGGGTTTGTAAATTCACCGAAAAGAAAGAAACCGACAAGGCAGAAAAAAACGCCGTATTATCGTCACATTATTTCCACAAAAAGATTTCACGAGAAAATAAAAAAGCCCCCTCAAAAGAGGGGGCTAGAGTGAACCAACATGTAAAAAATCCATCCTGAATTCGATCAACCCCGGCGGTGGCGGATATCCTTCCCCTGCACCATGTAGATCACGTCCTCGGAAACATTGGTGGCGTGGTCCGCGATGCGCTCCAGATATCGGGAAACCAGGATGAGGTCCAGGGCCCTTTTGATGTTGGCCCGGTCCTCCAGCATGTAACTGATGAGTTCCCGGATGATCTGGTCGTTCAGGTTGTCGACTTCATCATCCCTCTCGCAGACCTTCTTGGCCATCTCCGGGTCACGGTTGACCAGCGAATCCAGCGAGACCTTGACCATCTCCTGGGCGATCGCCGCCATACGGGGGATATCGATGAAGGGCTTCAGGGGGGCCACCTCGTTCAGGGTCAGGGCCCTTTCGCAGATATTGACGGCCAAATCGCCCTGGCGCTCCAGGTCCGAATTGATCTTCATGGAACTGGTGATGAAACGCATATCGCCCGCCATGGGCTGGTGCAGGGCCAAGAGCCTGTGGCAAGTCTCATCAACTTCGATCTCCAGATCGTTGATGTCCCGATCGCTTTGGATGACCCGGCGGGCCAGTTTGGAATCCCTATCCACCAGGGACTTCATGGCCAATCGGATGGACTCTTCCACCTTGCTGCCCATCAGGAGGATCTTTTCTTTCAAGCCGGACAGTTCCTCGTCGAAAGATATTTGCATGGGATGAAACCTTTCCTTATCAGCCAAATCGGCCGGTGATGTAGTCTTCCGTTAACTTGTTCTCCGGATTGGTGAAAACCCTTTCCGTGTTATTGAACTCGATCAACTTGCCGTTCAACATGAAAGCGGTCTTTTGGGAGACCCGGGCCGCCTGCTGCATGTTGTGGGTAACGATGATGATAGTATAATTCTGCCGTAATTCATGGATCAATTCCTCGATCTTGGAGGTCGAGATGGGATCCAAGGCCGAGCAGGGCTCGTCCATCAGGAGCACTTCCAGGTCCACCGCCAGGGCCCGGGCGATGCAAAGGCGCTGTTGCTGACCGCCGGAGAGGGCCGCTCCCGGTTTGTGGATATTGTCCTTCACCTCGTCCCAAAGGGCGGCTTTTCGCAGGCTTCGCTCCACCGTCTCATCCAGGACCTTTTTATCCTTGGTGGCGTTGTTCAGCCTTAAACCAATGGCCACGTTGTCATAGATGGAAAGGGTGGGAAAGGGCGTGGCCTTCTGGAAAACCATCCCGATACGCCGTCTAACATAGACCGGGTCCATCTGAGGGTCGTAGATGCTTTTCCCTTCCAATTGGATATCCCCATCGAAACGGGAACCAGGAACGGTCTCGTGCATGCGGTTGAAACAGCGGATGAGGGTCGACTTGCCGCAACCCGAGGGGCCGATGATGGCGGTCACTTCCCTTTCATGGATGTCCATGTTGACCGAGTAGAGGGCCTGTTTTTCCCCGAACCAGGCGCACACGCCATCCACCTTCATCTTGAGGGCCGCGTTTTCCGACCCCGCGGCGTCGGCCGCGACCTCGATCTTTCTTGTCCCCGGCTTGGAAGTGTTGGTTTCCACAGGTTGCCTCTCTTTTCTCGCCTTTTCCATCACGTCTTCCATATATTCCCCCTTTAACCTCGACCGACATCCCCGAACGACTACCGAAGCATCTGCCTCGGGTTCTTGAAGAACAATTTGGCCGAAAGATTGATGGCCAGTACCAGGATCAATAGGGCCAGGGCCCCGCTCCAGGCCTGGTCATGCCAGTCCTGGAAGGGTGAGATGGCGTAGGTGAAGACCTGGACGGTCAAGGAAGCGGTGGGTTCGTTGATGCCTTTGGCCCAGAACTGGTTGTTGAAGGCCGTGAAAAGCAGGGGCGCTGTCTCTCCCGCGATGCGGGCGATGGAAAGCAGGATGCCGGTCAGGATACCGTTCTTGGCCGTACGGATAACGATGCTCAGGATCGTCCTCCACTGGGGAACCCCCAGGGCCCAGGAAGCTTCCCGGATGGAATGAGGCACCATCTTGATGAGTTCTTCGGTGGTACGGGTGACGATGGGGATCATCATGAAGCCCAGGGCGACCCCGCCCGCGATGGCGGAGAAATGGTGCATGGTCCTGACGATCAAGGTATAGGCCACGATGCCCGTCACGATGGAAGGAACGCCTGAAAGGACGTCCGCGGTGAACCTGACCCACCAGGCAAAAGGGTTCTTCTTGCCGTATTCGGATAAATAAACTCCCGCGAACACACCGATCGGAAGCCCCACGATCGAGGCGATGCAAATGATGGTAATGGTTCCCAAGATGGCGTTGCCCATTCCACCGCCGGAAACACCGACGGGCGTGGGTAGATGGGTCAAGAACACCCAATCCAGGCGTTTGAAACCCTGCAACAATACATATAGAAGAAGACTGACCAGGGGGATCATGGCCAGGAAAGCGGCCGACCCGCAAAGGAAAAGCATGATCCTGTCCACCAGGCGTCTTCGTTGCTGCAAGTCGAGCATGGCCTGTCCCCTAACGCTGGTATTTCGAGGTGGTCAACCAGACCAGCAGGTTGGCCGCGACGTTGAGTACAAAGGTGATCACCATCAGCAACAGGCCGATCTCAGCCAGGGCGGCGATATGCAGGTCCGTGACCGCCTCAGAGAACTCGTTGGCGATGACGCTAGCCATGCTATGGGAGGCCGCCAGGAGATTGACGGACACTTGCGGGTTGTTGCCGATGACCATGGTAACGGCCATGGTCTCGCCCAAGGCCCTTCCCAAAGCCAGCATGATGGCCCCCAACAAACCCACTTTCGAGGGTTTGATGACCGCCAATTGGATGGTTTCCCAGCTGGTCGCACCCAGGGCCCGGGCCGATTCCCGATAGCTGTTGGGGACCGCCTCGAAGACCTCCCGGCTGATGGCCGTGATGGTGGGCAGGATCATGATGGAGAGGATAACGCCGGCGGTGAAAAGGGATAATCCTGTCGAGGGGCCCTTGAAGAAAGGAAGGTTCAGGGTGGCTACATAGATCCCCAGGGTCAAACCTGCCACGACCCCGGCCGCGAAAGGTTGGATGCCCTTCAAGAACAGGCCCGCCAAACCGCTGACTGCCATGAAAACGGCGATGGCTATCACCAAACCCACCAGAACATTCCCACTCTTGATCAACAGAGGGTCCACATGGACCCGCATGAAGGGAGCCAGAAGAAAAATGCCCCACAGACCATAGACCACACTGGGGATGGCCGCGAGGATCTCGACGAGGAATGACACAGGATCGCGCATTTTCATGGGAGCTAATTCGGTCAAGAATAGGGAGATACCCAGCCCCAAAGGGGCGGCGATAAGTAAACCAATGAAAGAGGAAATAATGGTCCCATAAACGAAGGGGACCGACCCGAACAAGCCTTGGACAGGGTCCCAGTCGCTGCTGGTCAGGAATTTGAAACCCGAGGCATGGATGGAAGGAAGGGCCGCAATGAACAAAGTAACGGCGGTCAACAAAGCCAATAAGAGGATCATCAAAGCCATGAAGCCGGTGAAGCCGTGGAACAACTTGTCCCCCAGCCCGGTCCTGAAAAAAGAAACGAACGGAAAGGTCTTTTCGGCCTTCCCGTTCGCGGTTGTTCCTGCTATCTGATTCAAAACGTTCTCTTTCTACTGATTAGTACTTGACCATGCCGATCTGGGCCTTGACCTTCGCGATCAACGACTCTGGCAAAGGAGCGTAGTAAAGGTCAGCCGCCATGGCTTCCCCGTTCTCCAAATACCAGGTCAAGAAGTCCGTGACCGCCTTGCCGACAGCCGCGTCCTTGTAGCTCTTGTTGATCAACAGCCAGGTGAATCCGCAGATCGGATAAGCCTTCTCACCAGAAGCATTCGTAATCATCATTCGGAAATCTTTCGGCATGCGTCGCAAAGCGCCATCAGCGGCCGCTGTAGTCGATTCCAAAGTCGGCTCGACGAACCTGCCAGACTTGTTTTTCATATCGACATAAGTAAGCTTGTTCTTGACCGCATAGGCCAGTTCTACGTAACCGATGGTCCCGGGAATTTGCTCGATCAAACCAGCCACTCCCTCGTTCCCTTTTCCGCCAACACCCACAGGCCATTTCACGGAAGTGGCAAAACCAACCGCGGCGGCCCACTTAGTGCTGACCTTGGTAAGATAATTAGTGAATATGTTGGTTGTTCCGCTTCCATCAGAACGATGGGCCACAGTGATGTTCACATCCGGCAAGTTCACACCCTCGTTCAAAGCGGCGATGGCCGGATCGTTCCATTTGGTAATAGTCCCCATATAGATGCCAGTCAAAACATCAGCATCAAGTTTGAGCTTGTCCACTCCCTGAAGGTTATAAGCGACCGCCACGGCCCCGGCGACTGTCGGGAAATGAAGAACGCCCGTGGAGACCTTGGTGATCTGGTCATCGGTCAAAGGAGCGTCGGAAGCCCCGAAATCAACCGTTCCGTTCGTCAACTGCTGGATCCCGCCGCCCGAGCCTATCGACTGATAGTTGATGGCTACCCCGGCCGACTTGTTGTACTCGTAAAACCACTTGGAATAGATTGGGTAGGGGAATGTGGCTCCCGCCCCATTGAGTGACATGCCCGCCAGGACCATTTGGGAGCTCAACAACACCGCTCCTGCCATGGCCCCGACTAGGATCTTTTGAAACTTTTTCATGCTTTACTCCTCATTAATTTTCTAGCTGAATTTTAGACATTTGAATCATCTGGTTTGTTACGTCCAGGTAAACTTTCCCCTCCCCCGCTTTGGAGAGAGAGGGGCCGACCCGGTTCCCTGACTACCGGGCGGCCCCTAAAATGGCCTCAAAGTGTTACAAAGCGAATCTTTTCAGATTGCCTCACGACTTAGAACCTGTACCAAGTGCTCACGATAACGCGGTTATCAACCGCGATCTGCGTTTGTTTGGCCACATTGGATAGATAATGTGTATTGGCGTCATCAAATTCGACAGCCAACCGAACTTCGGGAGTTACATCTTGCATGATGTTGGCGAACAAGTTGTAATCGTCGTTATAAACCCCAGAAGCGGTCGCTGTGAAATCCCCAATATTATCCGAGAATACCTCGCCAT
>CAWHOE010000025.1:0-11192 GCA_963830915.1 candidate division FCPU426 bacterium | reverse complement strand
GAAATCACAGCCCCCCATCCTCCTTTTACTGAACGACCACTACGCCCTGCATCCCGCCGGAACAGGCCGAACAACTGGTCCCGCAGCCGGTATGGTAGGAACAATGGAAATGGAAGGTTCCGGTCGAGGGAAAGACCACCGTCGCCGGATAGCCGTGGGAGGGTGGGTTGGGACCGCAGGCGGTCTGAGTGCCGGTATCGATATAGAGGGTGTGGCTGGAAGTGCCGGTCCCGAGCGAACTGTCCCAGATGACCGTACTACCGGCGCTGATAGTGACCGCCGCGGGTGAATAGTTCAAGGAACCCCCATAAGAGATGGTCACCGTGAAGGGTGTTTCGGTCGGCGTGGGCGTATTGGCTGAGGTGGAGGTGTGCGTCGGGGTGGATGTGGAAGTCCCAGTTGGGGATAAAGTAGCGGTGGCGGTCGGGGAGGCGGTCGGACTGTCGATGAAAGTATCGGTGACCGTAGGGGTATCTGTCAAAGTGGAGGTTGACGTATTGGTAAAAGTATCGGTTGGGGTATCGGTACTGGTGGGGGAGAGCGTCGTTGTGGGGGTGAATGAGAGGGTTGGTGAATCGGTAACGGTAGGGGTATCCGTTGGGGTGAAAGTGGCGGTATCCGTAATGGTGTCGGTGGGGGTATAGGTGAGGGTGGGAGAAAGGGTCGAAGTCGGTGTGAAGGAGAGTGTGAGCGTGTCGGTAACGGTAGGTGTGTCTGTTTGAGTGGGTGTGTTACTGGCGGTCACGGTGTTCGTAGGCGTACCGGTGAAACTGGGTGTGAAGGTTAAAGTGGGTGAGAAAGTAACTGTAGGAGTAAAGGAATTCGTCGGCGAATGGGTCAGGGTGGCTGTGTTGACGCTGGTGGGAGAAAGGGTTGGGGTAAAGGTGAGTGTTGGGAGAGCGGTGATCGTCGAGGTGAATGTGGCTGTGGGAGGGGGTGGAGGCATGGTGGGAACGGAGACGGTCCTGCCGCAAGCCAAAGAGATCAAAGTGATCAGACTGAAAACAACGTAAAATAAACGGACTTTCGCCATGATTCTCCCCCGAGTCGATAGGATCCGATGCCTCCCTGAATACGGCTGGGCGAAAGTAAAAGTTACGGACTAAGGGCTAAAAAATTTTGGGGGTTTGGGGCGTGAATTCCTTCTTTTTCCCAAAAAATCAGGTAACTTTATCCTTGGCAAACAAGTATTGATAGACAAGGAGTTGGGGCCTTTGGACTTCAACGACGACCAATGGCGCGGCTGGACCGGGTTGATGAAAAGGACCCAGGAAGGGGACCGGGAAGCCTACGAAAGCCTTCTGGCGGGAATCAGTCCCCTGGTTTTCAACTTCGTGCGCAAGAGGGTTTTCAACCGGGAGAATGTGGAGGATGTGTTCCAGGAAGTGTTGCTGACCTTCCACAAGGCCAGGCACACTTACCGCCCGGAGATGCCCTTCGGCCCCTGGTTTTTCGCAGTGATCCGCAACGCCATCTGGGATGTGTTGAAAAAGAACCGCAGGATCGCCGAGCGCGAGGAACTGACGGAGGACTTCACTAAGGTCGCGGCCCTGGAACAGGCCGAGGGGGAAGTGGATGACCGGCTCCATCAGGCCCTGGCCTCCTTGCCGGAGGGGAACCGCCAAGCGGTGGAGATGCTTAAGTTCCGGGGAATGAGCGTGGACGAAGCGGCGAAGGAACTGGGTGTTTCCCAGGGCGCCCTGAGGGTGAGGGCCCACCGGGGATATGAGCTGCTGAGGAAGTTCCTGATGGATCAAAAGGAAAAGAACGAATGAGCGAACCCGTGCCGAATCATCTATCCGAATCCAGCCGACGCCTGTTGGAAAAACTCGCCGCGGACACCAAACCCCTGCGTCCGGCGCCTTCTGTCCTTCGGCAATGGCTGGTCTGGTTGGCTTTTGCTTTGGTCGTGGCGGGAGTTTCCCTATCCTTGATCGGGCCCCAGTTCGAGATATGGGAAAAACTCACCGACCCTTTCTCGGGGGGATTCCTGTTCCTGGCTTTCGCGCTTTCGGCCTTCACGGCCTGGATGGGTATCGCCTCCAGCAAGCCCGACTACCGGCCCAACCAGGCGCTTCGGTCGCTGGCCGGTGGGCTCATCCTGTTCCTGTTCAGTATGCCATTCTTGTTCTTCGACCATGACAACCTGACCCAGGTCTGGACCCTGAATACGGCTGATGGATGGTTCTGCGTGAGGACGGTGGTGCTGGTGGCCCTGCCGTCCTGGGTGATGCTGGGATGGATGGCCTCTCGCAACGCTTCTTTCCACCCTGGATGGACCGGGGCCTGGCTGGGGGCTTCGGCATTCCTGCTGGGGACTGGGACCATCCAGATCCATTGCGCCCACTGGGAGACCTGCCACATGCTGGTGGACCATTTGCTGCCCATGCTGGTGTTGATCTTCATCCCGATCTGGGTGGGGAGCTACTGGTTCTCGCGGTGGAAGAAGTAAAGACCCTTCACCAATTTGAAGCTAAACTTTCCCGAGACCTTTATAAATCTCTTCCGCTTTTTGGACCTTGTCCTTAATTATGGTCGAATCTAAGTTTATCGCGTCCACGGCGATGGGAGTTAATAACACGGCTTTGACGGTTTTGGCTCCATTGGTTACCTCGACAAACTGACAGTCAAATTCAGTCGCCTTGCGGGCCAACTTGGCCGCTAAATAAGCGGTCTCCTCAGCAAGTTTTTGGGGAGGGTGGTAGACCGTCATGGTTTGGGTGCCCAACAGGATCCTTCGGCAGGTCAGCACGTCATCACCCGTGCCGGCGACCAACACTTTTCCGGATAGCTTCGCTTTTTCCAGGGCCAAGATTGCCCCTTCAGTAATTTCGCTATCAGAGGCCAACACCGCATCCACCTTATTGCCTTCATGGTTCAAAATGGATTCCAACTCTTTCGATGCCTTGGAAGTGGAACCTTGTCGGGATGCGACGAGCTTGATATCCCCCTGGTTAATGACGGGCAGGAGGACTTTCATTTGTCCATCCTGTATTTTCTTAGAGTCCGAATTTTCGTGATCTCCTCCTAATAGGACATAGTGCCCTTGGGGTGCCTTCTTGACCAATGCCTTGGCCTGCAGTTCTCCTGCTTTTTCCTGGTTGAAAGTGATGAGGTAATCCAGGTCACTGCCGGGGATAAGACGTTCCAGGGAGATGACCTGTATACCGGCTTGATGGGCCGTAGCCACTAACGGAGCGGCTTTCAAGGGATCACAAGGGAACAGGACCAAAACCTGGATGCCTTGCTGGACCAGGGTCTTTACCTGGGCCTCCTGGGCCATAGGATCGTCATTCGCGTCCATCACGAGAAGATCCGCCCGGTTATCTTCCACGGCGTCCTTCAATTTTTGGAAAAAGGGCGCCCGGGTATGGTCCAGGGACAGGCCGATCTTGACCTTGGGGCCCCAATGGCCCCAGCCAAGCAAAAATGGGACAGCCAGAAAAAAGAGGAACGGCTTCAACCGCATAGATGCCTCAATAAAGTGAATTGGTTTCAAAAAGATATCATGGTTTGGCTGTTGGATGGAAGGGAAGGTGGCGACATCCATTGCGAAACCCAACGTTTGGCGATAAAGTTTATCCGCATCATCGAAAGGCGGTCGAAAACTTGGAAAGATCTTATAAAGGGATAAAAACATTCTTCTTGTTAGGACTCGGCCTATGGGGTCTGATCCTATCCGGACGAGCTTTCGCCCAAGACGACCCCGGTTTGATCCGGGCCCTTCAAACCGATTCCGCCCATGTGGAAAACTCCTATTACCTTCAGGCTTCCTTCCAGAACGACACTAAACCCTATCATTGGATTTACCTTTATGGGGAGGGGTTGTTCGTCCTGGGGAAAGACCTGGGTTTGGAAGCCGATTTTCCCCTCCTGGATACCTGGGAGCCCCTGGGTGATCATCCAGTCGTGTTGGGGCCGATCGGCGCGAACCTACGCTATGAGTTCTATCACTTCGGGGGATGGAGCAGTGAGACGGCCGGCGCTTTCGCCCTTTCGGGAGGCGCGGCTTACGGCATCGCCAATAAGGACTTCCCCTGGATCGGGAGCAGTTGGACCCTGGAGATCCTTGGAGGTTACCGGGTGGGGAAATGGTTCCTGCAGGGGAATTACGGCTTCCTGGGAGGGATCGATCCTCAGGTCTCCAACGCATGGTCGGCCAATACGGCGCTGGGTTATCACCTGTTCCCCGATTGGTACCTCCAGACGGAAGCGGACTTATCCGACACATCGGGCGCTTCCGGAGGCGCATCGTGGACCTTCATCCCCCAGATCGGCTTCCAACCTGACGAGTGGCTATTTGAGATTGGCGAATGTTTCAACGTGTCACCTGTCGGTATCACTGAGATCATGGTGGCCCGAACTTTTTAGGGCCGACATTGAGAGGAACCAGTCCGCAGTCTAGTTCTGGGTAACTTTGCAGTTATCCAGATTCCGCGATAAAATTACCCCCATATGAACACTTCCATCACAGGGATACCCGGGCTTGAACCTGGTTTATAGGAAAATCAACGGGTTTGTGATGTTTATACCTCAAGCATTAGTGAAATGATTCGTTAGGTTTATCAGATATCCAGGTGGTTTTCTTAATCGGTGTGAGAGAAGGAGTATCTGTCCATTGGCCTCTCTATATATAAAACAAACCACTTTGGTAAAACGAGTATTGAAATCGCTTTTATTATCTCTCCCCTTCGTGATGTTAATCGGTTGGTCGCCAGCCTATAGCGCGTCTGGAACCGCGTTCTTCGATAACGCTGTCGCCCCGGCCCACGGCCCCAAAGAATCCTTCGTCAAACGCCAACGATATGTCACTTTCCATCCCGAGCTGTTGGAATCAGCCCATCCAGGACGTTTCAATCCAACTTCCAAACCTCATTTGCGCCTGAACCTTTTCGACGACGTGGACTTGTCCATGGTCGTGGACCGGCCTGAGACCCGACCCCATGGCAGGACTGTCTATTCGGGCCATGTGGATAAAATGCCAGGAAGTATGGCGGTATTGACCAATGGGAAGGGGATAGTGACGGGTCTCTTCTATATACCAGGCAAGGGCCTGTATAAGGTCCTACCCTCTGGCAACGGCACTCACCGGGTCATCGAGGTGGACATGGACCGGGCCGTTTGCGGGGACGACGGCACCCACCCGGATCTGGCCGATCCCAAGATGGCCGCCGACATCCCCCAGGAAGGTATGCCCAACCTGATCCCCAACAACTATCCGGCAGGCTGTACCTTCGCGACCAACCCCACGGTCCTGCCCATCGGGGTCATCTATACACCCAGCGCCCTGGCCACCATCGGGAGCGTGTCCGCCATGGAATCCCTCATCGACACGGTGGTTTTCTATAACAACATGATCTATTACAACAGCGGCATCAACGCCCAGATGCAGTTGGTCTATACGGGGGAGGTTGCTTACACCGAGAAGGGGAGCATGTACACCGACTTGGCCAACATGGGAAGCGGGGCAATCCCCCTGGTCCAGACCATCCAGAACAATACGGGCGCGGTCATCGTGAACATGCTGGCGGCAGGGGGCGATCCGGTCATGGGGTTGGGCGACCTGCCGGGCCATTACAGCATGGAGTACGCGACCTTCGCCGAGGCCATGGTGCATGAGATGGGACACAACCTGGGATGCGGGCATGACACGGCCAACGGCGGGCCGGGCGTTTACTCCTATTCCTCCGGGAGCCGTTTCACCGCGCAGGGCGTCCAGTACCGCACCATCATGGCCTACGCTCCCGGTGTCTATACCCCTTACTTTTCCAGCCCCCTGGCCACTTACTTGGGAACAGCCACCGGTGTGGTGAACTCCACCGATAACGTCCGCACCATCAACAATACCGCCCCCGGCATGGCCGCCAGCGTGCCGAGTGTACCGGGTCTGGACGTGCCGACCATCAGTATCAACAGCCCAGTCGCGGGCGCGGTCTTTACAGGACCTGTGACGGTAGCGGTGACGGCTGCCGCTTCTGATACGGCGGGGATCGCCCAGGTGGATTTTTACCTGGATAGCCAATACGTGGGGACCGTCGCTTCTTCGCCCTATAACTTGAACATTCCACTGGTTCCTTCGGGTAGCCATTACCTGACGGCCCATGCCATGAATACCCTGGGAGCCACTGCCTTTTCCTGCCCGGTCAGCATCTACGTGAACAACACCCTGCCGGCCCCCTGGGTCGGGCAGGATATCGGCTGGCTGTTGCAGAACTCGGTCAGCCCGATGGAGATCAAGTACATGGGTACCTTGGGAAGCGAGACCTACGCGGCGGGTGTCTATACGGTGAACGGGGCAGGGGATGGGATAGGCTTCGACCTGACCGGTTTGGAGCAGGACTCGTTCCATTTCGTCAGCCAGCCTTCTTGCGGATTTTCCACCCTATCGGCCAGGGTCTTCGCGCCGACCAACGGAGGGACCAACGCCCAGGCGGGATTGATGTTCCGAAGCGACATGGCCAATGACTCACCTTACGTTTTCCTGGGTTGGGCGAACAACGGGGGACTGCCGGCTATCATTTATAGGTCCACCCAGGGAGGGTTTTCCTCGGGGCTAGGTGAAACCAACCTGGGGAACCCCTCTTATTTCCAGATCGCCCGGTCGGGCAACGTGTTCACCTGCTCCGAGTCCCCTGACGGGACGGCATGGCAAACGGTGGGGGCTGTGACCATCACCATGTCGACCAACGCCCCGATGGGTTTGGTGGTGACCAGCTACATCAACAGCCAGCTGGCTTCGGCCAACTTCGATAACGTCAATACCAGCGTATCCTGCTCTCCCCCCACGGCTACCAATACTTTCACCGCCACCAATACCCCTACCTTGACCCCCACTTTCACCAAGACCAACACCCCGACCGCCACTAACACACCGACCATTACCAATACCCCCACCATCACTTTCACTCCCACGTTCACTTCCAGCGCCCTGCCGACCGCCACCTCAACTTGCCCGCCCGGGACCGGCCCGCTCCTTTCCTGGTCCTCGATGACCCCCCTGTCCCAGGCGTCCTATTCCTTCGGGAACGCGGCCTTCAACGGCAAATTTTACGCCATTGGTGGGGATGTGGGCGGGGTAGTGGGTTCGACCTTGGTGGAGGTCTATAACCCCGCGACCAACCTTTGGTCGGCTGGGCCCTCCTTGACGGACCCGCTCTATGGGCCGGGGGCGGGAGTGGCGGACGGCAATCTTTATGTGGTGGGCGGTTTTGATATCGCGGTCACCAATTTGACCAACGCCGTATGGATGTTGAACACGGGTTTGAATATATGGCAGCCAGTGGCGCCCATGCCTGTTTCCACTTACAACGTTGGTATAGGGGTGGTGAACAACATCCTTTACGTGATCGGGGGGGCGATCCTGGGCGGCGTGACCAATGTGGTGCAAGCCTATGACCCCATCGCCAACAGTTGGAGCCTCAAGACCCCCAAACCCACTGCCTGCTCGTCCATGGGCGCGGGGGTGGTGAACGGTATCATCTATACTTTCGGGGGCTATAACGGCTCGGTCGAGTTGAGCACGGTGGAAGCCTATAATCCCGCCTCTGATACCTGGACCACCGAGGCGCCCATGTCCGTTTCCATTTTCGGCGGGGAAGTGGGGGTGCTGAACAACAACCTCTACGTCATCGGGGGTAGTTTGATCACCGACGTGCCGGTGAATCTGGTCCAGATCTACAATCCTTTGACGAACACCTATAGCGCGGGTCCTCCCCTGACGACACCCCGGGACCTGATGGGGGTGCAGGTGATCAACGGGGTTCTCTACGCCGCGGGCGGGTTGAATTATTCCACCTCGACCGCTTACTTTAACAACGACGCGCTGTCGTTCTCTTGCCAGGCCTATACCCCGACCGGCACGCCCACCTTTACCCCCACCAACACCCCGCCGGGCGCCAATACCTCCACCCCGACCTCCTCCCCCACCCCGACCAATAGCCCGACCGCCACCGCGACGGCGACCATCACCCTTTCGGATACGCCTTCGCCCACCCCGACTCCCACCAATAGCGCCACCAACACCCAAACCTTCACGCCCACTTCCTCGGCCACCCAGATACTGGACGGTCCGGTGACAGTGCTGACCGTGGTCATCACTTCCACACCCACCAACACCCCGACCGATACGGCCACCAATTCCCCGACCAATTCCATGACGATCACGCCCACCGCCTCCTCGACTCCCTCAGCGACCCTCACCGATTCAACCACTCCCACCTTCACCATCACAATGACCAATACCTCCACCGCCACCCCGACCTGGACAAATACCATGGCACCCACCAGTACTTTTACCCAGACCGCCACCTTAACACCCACCAGCTCACCCACCGAGTCCCCGACCACCTCCCCCACCCCGCCGCCGCCCGTGGGTTTGCCCTATCCCAATCCGGTCATCATCAACGACAGCGTTTCCATCGATGTCCAGGCTACAGGCAAGACCACCATTGAAATGGATGTGTTCACTGTAGCTTTCCGAAAGGTGGCCTGGAACACCCAATACGTTTCGAACACGACCACCATGACATGGAATTTGAGAGACCATTGGAACAAGCCGGTTGCGGATGGGCTATATTACTTGAGGGTGAAGGTCATGAGCGGAAGGACGACGGTCACGAAGGTATTGAAGGTACTCATCCTCCGCTGAAAGGGAACGACATGGGAGAAGAAAAAGACATCCAGTGGTTGAATGAGCCGGAGGACAAGGATTATCCCGCGGCCGAGTCCTACCTGACGCTCTTGTGGCCCGAGGCGGACGCGGCTGAATGGGTGAAAAAACTGAGGAAGGCGAAGGTGGTGAAGTTCAAGGCCAAGGACATTTTCCGGGCCTCCCAATTATCCCTGCTGGGTGTGAGCAACTCCCACGTGAAGACCGACCGGAAAAAGATCAAGAAGGGAGCGGCTCTCTCCCCGCTTCTTCTGGTAAGGGATACTCCCAATGGCAAACTGGTGATCGCGGACGGTTACCACCGATTGTGCGCGGTCTATTCTTTCAATGAGGATATTTGGATACCGGCCAAGATCGTCTGAGGCGGGTTTAGACGGCTGGTTCGACCGGAGTAGTCGCTTCAACTGGACCCTGAGCCTCAGCGGCAACCGGTTCTTCGGTCAGGGCCTTTTTAGGCTTTTTGACCTTAGGCGGCGCCATCAGGATATTCACTACCCAGATGAAGGATTGCAGATCGATGGTGTCCTTGGCCCCGAAAGCCTTGAGGTCCTCCATGACCTTCTTGGTCATTTCCAACAGGGCCTGATAGGTTTTCCAGTTCAGGGTGGTCTCGTAACTCAACTCGAAACCCAACCAATGGGCCAGGTTCTTGGTGGCCTCTGGTTTCAAGAACATATGTCTCTCGGACTGGAGCAGGTAAGGGAAGAGTGTGGCGATGGGCCATTTGGCCATTCCTTCGATCTGGGCATTGATTAACACATTGAAATAGGCTTCCATTGTTTCCTGACGGACTTCCTGGTCCTCCAGGACCTTGACCAGGGCGTCGGAAAACTGGACCACGAAGTTATCGTCCAATAGGCCGTTGCGAAGGCTGACCTTTTCCTGGACGAATAGCAGGTTGTGCATGTCGAGCGTCTTGTCCAAATGGCCCTTGATGAAGGCCGCGTCCTTGCGTTCTACCGCGCTCTTGAGAAGGTTATCCTTCAGTAGGTTTTCCTTGAGATAAGCGATGGTCTGCTCTTTGTGGATCCGCTCGCCCTTTTTCAGGTCTTCCAGATAGGTCTTGTCGGCAAAGCCCTCCGGGAACCTGCGTTTGAAAAAGTCGTTGAATAGATAAGAGAGCTCATAACGGGGATAGACCTTGGGGGCTTTGGGAACATAAGGCTTGGTGGACCTGGCCCGGCCCTTGAACCCAGCTGGGTCTTGGTTCTCAGCGAATTTCAAATGCTCGGAATTGAGGGGATAGTCCCTGGGTCTTTGATCCGGGTCGTTCTCGAAGAGAACATTGGCCTTTCCATATTGTATGGTACGGATCAATCCCCGGCCCCATTCAGGCTTGAGGGTCAGCTCTACGAACTTGTTTTTGTCTTTGTCGTTGATTTCCATGGGGAGAAGTATATTCGATTCGCCCCGAATGGCTACTAAAAAAAGGAAAATCAGAAACCTTGTCGCGGAAAAAGCAGAGAAATGAATTTTTAAGGCCGATGATTGTCCCCTTTGATATAGTTTGGCCATGAGAATAGTTGATAAAAAAAATTTTTCTTTCGCGTTCTTTATTTTGTTTTTTTTGTGCGGTTTGCCTGGCCTGGTTATGGGTCAAAGCGCCGGGGTGAGCCGGGGCATCGATACCATGGGTTTCCGCGCCGAGGAACCGGGGGAGGCCATCCTGGGGAGGCAGTACATCCAAAAAGAGGCTTTTTACGCTTTTCGCCCTCCCGCCTTTTGGAACAAGGCGCCCTTGAGCAAGGTGGAAAAGAACCTTCTTTACGCCGTTCGATTCAAGTATCTCCGATAACGGGGATTACATGACCCTCGGGATCATCCAGGGGGGGCCGAAGGAATTGACACTGACGGGTTTGAGCCGTTTCCGGGGGGATTATCTGGGAGGGGTCCGCAGGGCGGGCCTGGGCCAGATCGTGGGGAGCGACCTTTTCAGGTTCAAACATTTCCACTGCTTCCAGGTGATCGCTAGGAAGAACAAGACCGTCCTGTTGCAGCTATTGATCTTCGACCAGCCAGGCTCTTTTCTGCAATTGGCTTATTCAGTGGGAGAGGACAGTTCCGTGACCTTCGAGGGTTCGCCGAACGATGTGAACGGCGTCACCGTGATCGTGCAGGGCTCCGGCTTTGGCTCCGTTCCAGAGGTCGATGACTCCGCCGGTGCCCCTGACGGCACCGGCGACGACTTCACACCGGGCACCCTGGAATTCAACACGCAGACGTTTGAAGCGGGATATCCGGGAAATGCGGTCGGCTTGATCATCGACAACTACCATGACAGCCTTGTGGAATTCCAGTTTGGGTCTGCCCTGAGCGGTGATCCGTACACACTGAATGTTGGCGACAGCTACGGCATTGCCGTCAGCGGCGCCGGCTCGACGGGACGGTCAGCCTGACCGCCCCGGCCGTCACCCCCAGCACGGCTGATCTCCCTGGCGGGGCAGCCACCGTTACCATTGACGGCAGCGGATTTGACCCCTTCTCGTCAAACGACAGCATCACCTTCAACGACGGTACGGCGGGT
>CAWHOE010000024.1:0-32830 GCA_963830915.1 candidate division FCPU426 bacterium | reverse complement strand
ACATTAAATCCAACAACACACAAACACAGAATAAATAACGTTTTCATCGTGTATACCATTCTTCACAAGAGATAAAGATCATTCCCTTTACTACGTTGGCAATCTTTCGCTGTCCACGATGGGGCCCCATCGCGGCCATTCAACTCTACTTTTTACAAAAAACACCTCAAGGCAAACGCCCGTTTGAATATTTCCCGGCCATTTCATATAAAAGATTCTTGGTGGTGTTTGGGTGGGTTTTTAACCCTTCCGCCCAATAGCCGACAGCGGCCGGGATCGGGTTCTTGCCCTGCTCCCATTTCTTGACCGTTTCGGGGCTGACCGCCATAAGATTAGCGAATTGCGGTTGGGATACCTTGAGGATTTGGCGGGCTTCCTTGATATCCGCCCCAGTCAAGCGGACACGAAGGCTTTCCACCTTCACCTTGGCCTTTTCACCCCGCGCGTATTTCAGACCCTCATGAAAACTCGCTTTGAATTCTTCCAGTTCGCTTGTTTTCTTTTTGCTTTTCATGTTGTCCTCCCTCTATTCTCGTAAGCTTTCTTGTAGGCCTCCGCCATGGCCTTCAACGCTTTCTTTTCATCTGAAGATAAGTCGTTCTTGACCCGATGGTCATAGACGGATTGAAGATAGATATCGTATTGAACCCTAAAAAGGTAATAAAGGAACCTGAAACCCCCGCTCTTTCCGATATTCCTGGTTGGCGAAGCCGCTCTACCCTTGACCCAGCCACCAGTCCCCTTGATCTCATCAAGCTTTCCTGACTCCAATTCTTTTTTGAGGCTCGCACGTATTTCCTCATGAAGCCGAGGTTCCAGACGTTTCAGGCCTTTAAGGTCTTTCTCGTATTGGGGGAGTCGGATGAGTCGGTAATGAACTTCGGCGGCCTGTATTTCTTCCATGGATATACTCGTTTATGGGATATGGTATTTAATACCACCCTTGCCCATGTTTGTCAAGACCGCATTATTTCCCTAACACAGGAAGTGTTTGGGATTTGAAATAATGTTTCGTGTCGAGACGGGTATTGAATTGGTTTTTTTAAAGCCATTCAACTTCAAGAAACGGAGTCGGTCTCCACGGTCAAGACGGAAAGGAACCCGCCGTCGTGGTCCTTTGTAGGCCAAAAGATCAGCCCCTCAGGGCAAGGGACAACTTGGGAAAGACCCTCGGGAAGGACCATCGGCTTGGCCCGGTACTGGGGATAGGCTTTTAGGAACGCCTGGATGACCTGTTCGTTCTCTTCTTTCTCGAGTGAGCAAGTACTGTAGACCAATAGGCCCTTGGGATAAAGGTGACCCTGGACTTCGAACAATAGATTTTTTTGAGCTTCGGCATGAGAAAGTATTTCCTTGGGGATGAGCTTCCACCTTAGATCCGCCCTGCGGGAAAGGACCCCCGTGCCGCTGCAAGGAGCGTCCACCCAGATGAGGTCGAACTTCTGGGCAGGGGTCAATTTTTCGACCGTGCCTTCCAATACCGTGGCCTGCTTCAGGCCCAATCGGTTCATGTTCTCAACCAGTTTCTTGCGTCGTTCAGACGATACATCGCTGGCCATCACCTGGCCCTGTTCCCCGACCTTCCAGGCCAGACCCGCGGTCTTGCCGCCTGGGGCGGCGCAAACATCCCAGACCTTTTGGCCGGGAGCCAGGTTCAAAAGCTCCAGCATAGCCTGGGGCACCCAGTCCTGGACCACCCAATCTCCCTGTTGGAAACTCTCGCCCGAGAACAATCCGCCCTCGTGGCTTTCAAGCCGAAGGGTCTGCAAGGGCCATGGTTCTCCCCCCACCCGGATATTCTGTTTGGCCAGGTCCTCGATGACCTTTTCCCTCTCGCCGGGTTTGGTGTGGAGATAGACCGGATGGGGGCTATTGTTGGCTTTCAGCACATTTTCCAGGGCTTCCGGGTCCAGCTTCTCGACCCACTTCTTCACGATCCAGGTGGGATGGGAATATTTCAAGGCCAGCGTATCGATGTCGCTTTCGCCCTTGGGCTCGAACCCGGCTTTGTTGGTTTCAGCGTTGCGCAGGACCGCGTTCACGAAACCGCTCAAATTTTCCTGCCCTCCGGTCTTGGCCAGATTCACCGACTCATGGACCGCCGCCCTGGCGGGGACCCGATCCAGGAAAAGCAATTGATATAGCCCCAAGCGAAGGGCGATCTTCACTTCCACGGGCAGTTTGGGAAAGGGGGTCTGGCAAAGGGTACCCAGGTAATAATCCAACAAGCGCTTCTGGCGGGTGGAACCATAGACCAGTTCCCGAAGGAGGGCCATGTCTTCCGGCTTGAGGTTCTTCTGGGTATCCAGGACATCCGAAACCTTGGAGCCTTTCTCGATGGCGTAAAGGGCCTTGGCCGCTTCCAGACGGGAGGGGGAAACTTCCGTGCTGTTTTCCCTGCGGGTCGGAGGGCCAGAACGCGTGGGCGGCCTGGACCCGGGAGGGCCGGAACGCATTTTAGAGGGGCCGAAATGACGGCCGGATGATGAACCGGATCTGGATGGTCCAGAGGAACGAGCGCCGGGAGGCCGGCTGTAAGAAGGCCGCCCACTTGAGGGAGAACCACTGGAAGGCCGGGGGGCATAAGTTTTGCTTGGTCCGTCGCTGGAAGGCCTGGCGCCGAAAGGTTTCCCAGGTCGAGAGCCTGAAGGTCGTCCGCCGGAAGGCCTGGGGCCAAAAGGCTTGCTTGGTCTGCCGCCTGAGGGCCTGGCACCGAAAGGTTTACCAGGTTTTCCGCCGGAGGGTCGGAAAGGCTTGCGGGAGCCGGAAGAGGAACTTCTTTTAGGAGAGCTGGAGGGTTTTTCGCCAGGACCGCTGGGTGTGTCCGTCATGAAAGGATTTCGCCGGGTTTGAAGTCCTTATGGCCCAACGTGAAGTCGTACGCGCTCATTTTTTTCTTTCCTGGTGGCTGGATTTCTTTCAGGAGTATAGCACCCCCGCCACCCGCGACGACGATCCCATCCTTTTTTATTTCGAGCACTTCCCCGGGTCTTTTTCCCTCAGCGGGATGGGCATCCACCTTGGCGGAATAAAGTTTGAGGTTCTGTTCCCGCCAAAGGGTCTCGGCCAACGGCCAGGGCGAGAGCCCTCGGACCTGGTTCACGATCTCCTGGGGACTCTTGTCCCATTTCACGAGGCACTTCTCACGCTTGATGCTCGGGGAAAAGGTCGCCTTGGCGTGGTCCTGCGGCGTTCGAGGGGCCTTTCCGTCTCTTAAAAGTTCCAGCGCTTCCACCAAACCCTCGGCTCCCAGGACCGCCAAGCGGTCATGGACATTACCGGTCGTTTCCTCCGGCCCGATGGGTGTTCTCTTGACCAACAGGCCGTCGCCCTCATCCATCTTCTCGTTCATGTACATGATCGTGACACCCGTCTCCTTTTCGCCCGCCATGACGGCGTAGTGGATGGGAGCGGCGCCACGGTATTTGGGAAGGATGGAACCGTGGATGTTGAGGGCAGCCACTTTCGGGATTTCCAGTACCGATTTGGGAAGGATCTGCCCGTAGGCCGCGACGACCATGACATCGGGTTGGGCTTTCACGAGGGTTTCGACCGATTCGGGAGTCTTGATCTTTTCGGGTTGATAGAGAGGCAATCCCAGTTCCAGAGCCAGCTTTTTGACCGGCGAGGCCTTCAACTCCAATCCCCTTCCAGCGGGACGGTCCGGTTGGGTGACCACCAGGACGATGGGAAAGCCTTTATCACGCAGGGCTTGAAGGGCTGGGACGGCGAAGTCGGAAGTGCCCATGAAAAGGATTCGGAAGGGGGTATTCAATGGTTCTTACAGCCTGGAAGCGTCTTTTTCGTAACTCTTCTTCAATTCGTTCAATTGTTTTTGGAGGAAGATGCGCTTGACCGCGGGGATCTTCTGAAGGAATAACTGCCCGTTCATGTGGTCGATCTCATGGAGGACACAGCGGGCCAATAAGCCCTCGAACTCGAAGGTTTGTTCGGTGCCGTCCAGCAACTGACCCTTGACCTTTACTTTGAAGGACCGCTCCACATCCTCACGGACGTCGGGGATGGATAAACAACCTTCTTCCAGGGTCTCGGCGCCCTCTTCCTCGAGGACCACGGGGTTACAAAGGCCCAGGGACTCGCCCTTGTCCTCTTTATCGTAATTCACGTCCATGACCATCATACGGATCAATTCACCCACCTGGACGGCAGCCAGACCTACCCCGTTGGCGTCCCTCATGGTCGCGGTCATATCCTCGGCCAATTGTTTCAATTCGGGACCGAAGTTGGTGACAGGCTGGCTCTTCATCTTGAGCCGGGGATCGGGATATAGAACGATGGGGCGGATCATCTCAAAAGACCTCTTAAACGTGTGTTTTTAACGACCAAAGAAAATTATAGGTTTAAGGTCCGACTAACTCAAGGGCGGGGTGGATTAATCCTTATCCATGGGGAATTTTTGGATGATTTCCTTGAAGCACGCCGCTGCTTTTTGAGGATCGGGAACCCCGACAATACCCGTGACGATGGCAACCCTCAAACCTCCCGCCCTCAGGACTTCCTCGATATTTTCCAGCTTGATACCGCCGATAGCGAAGGAAGGAACACCGATATTGGAGGCCGCCACCTCTCGCACATAACCCAAAGTGACGGGAGTTCCCACATTCTTCTTGGTCTGGGTGGGATAGACAGGCCCCACCCCGATATAGTCCGCCCCGTCCGCCACGGCTTTCCTGGCCTCGATCATGGAATGGGTCGAAACACCCAGGAGTTTTCCTTCTCCCAGGATCATCCGCGCCTCGGCTACCGGCATATCATCCTGGCCCAGGTGGAGCCCGTCAGCGTCGGACAATCGGGCGATATCGGGCCGGTTGTTCACGATGAAAAGGGCGTTGTACTGGCGGGCCAACGCCTTGAGCTGGCGGGCCATGGCCAATAACTTGGAATCATTCAATGAGTATTCCCGGAGCTGGACGATGTCCACCCCGCCCTTCAGGGCCAGCTCGACCGTCTTGGGCGTGTCATGATTGGCGGATAGTTCTTGGTCCGTGACCAGGTAAAGCCTGGCTTTGCGGAGTCGTTCTTTCAGTTCAGGGTCAGTGGTCATGGAATTCCTGGTCAAAAGTCCTTGGGCGGCGTGGAGGCCTGGGCATAAAGCTTCTTGGGGATACGTCCCGCCAGGTAGGAAAGCCTTCCCGCCTCAGTGGCGTTCTTCATGGCGTAAGCCATCCGTAAGGGATCCTTGGCGTGGGCAATGGCCGTGTTCAACAGGACCGCCACCACTCCCAGTTCCATGGCGACCGCCACGTCGGAAGCGGAGCCGACGCCCGCGTCGACCAATACCGGGCACTTCACCTTTTCCAGGATGATGCGGATGTTATTGGGGTTGAGCACCCCCTGTCCCGAACCGATGGGAGAACCCGCCGGCATGACCGCGTGAGCCCCCGCTTGTTCGAGCTTCTGGGCCATGACCGGGTCATCGGAGGTGTAGCACATGACCGTGAAACCTTCCTTCACCAGGATCTTGGTGGCTTCCAGGGTGGCGAGCGGGTCGGGCAGGAGGGTCTGCTCGTCAAAAAGGACTTCCAGCTTGATGAAGTCGGAGATACCGGAGGCGCGGGAAAGATGGGCGACCCGGATGGCTTCCTCGGCGTTGAAACATCCCGCCGTATTGGGAAGGAGGGTGACCTTTTTCAGGTCGATGAAATCCAACAGGTTCTTCTCGCCTTTTTTATCCAACGGAATGCGCCGGAGGGCGACCGTGACGATCTGGGTGCCCGAGGCTTCCAGGCATTGGGCCATCAATTCGTTGGTGGGATATTTGCCCGTTCCCACCAGAAGGCGGGACGTGAATGTCTTGCCGTTGATCTGCCACGGGTCCTTTTGGACCAATTGCTCCAGTGTCTCCCCCATCGCCCACCCCTTTTTATCATTTTCACGAAGAAAAGCTTGGAAGCGGTCCGATCAGCCCCCGCCCACGAATTGAATGAGTTCTATCTGGTCCCCCTCTTGAAGAGAAAGGCCCGCGCGTTTATCAGGTTGGATGATCTCCCGGTTGACCTCGGCGACCACGGCTTCTTTCTTGATCCCCAGGTGGAGGATCAAACCCTCCAAGGAAAGGCCGCTCTCAAGTTCCTTTGGCTCCCCATTAACGAACAATTTCAACAAAATACCTCGTTTTCGAATTAGAACCAAGCAAACATCTTTAACCACAGAGACACGGAGACACTGCTAAATATTTAAAAAATTTGAATTAAAAACAAAGTAAAGCCGTGCCTCTGTGGTGAAAGCATTATTTTGAAATCAGGTCTAAATCTTGATTTAAAAGCGGAAGGATTTCAAGACTGGCTTTTGATCTGCCTGAGGATCTCTTGGATGCGGGATTCCAACTCGTTCTCTTCGGCGGAGTTTTCCAGGCCCAGCATCCGGTTCAAGGCGATGCGGACCACCTGGCTTCCCTTGAGGCGTTCGTCCTTGGCGGCCAATTGCTCCAGGGCCTTCAATTGGATAAAGGTTAGTTTGGAACTCTTTTGCTTGCCCTCAACCTTTGCGCGGCGACTGGAACCGGTCTTCTTGTCGGCCTGTTTCCGCATAGCTTGGAGCCGGTCCATGGACCGCTCGGCCTGGGTTCTTTCAGGGTAGTAGATCTTCTCAGCCGAGGTCTTGGATTCCTTTTCCTTCTGCATCCGTAAAGCCTCGAGCTTTTGGATCTGTTTTTCCGCCTCGGTTAAGTGTTTGTCTTGTTCGCTCACGGACCATACCCTCTTCCGAAAAGATGAAAGGCCACTTTTTCTCAAGCCAGGGACCAAGATGATAACAAACCAACCCTACCGCCAAACCCGCCACCACATCAACGAAATAATGATACCTGCCATAGATGGTTCCCGCAAACATCGCGATGGTCAAAAAGAGCACGGGAATACGCCATTTTTTCAAATAGGGATAACACATGAAGGTAATGACCGAGGCCGCGATATGGGAGCTGGGGAAAGACCCCCCCGGAAAGGCGTTCTTTTCCACGGCCGTTTGTAGCCAATGGGCGAACCAATAGCCCTGGAGTGATTCTCTCAATCCGGGCATGTAAAAGCGGGGACTTTCGGCCGGGAGAAAAATGAAAGTGATGTAGCAGAGGAAATAGGTGAACCCCAGGGTGAAAAGAAAACCCCTGAACTTCTCCCGCGGGGCGCGGAAATAAAGCACCAGGGCTGAAAGGGGGATAAGAACGAAGAAGAACCCATAACCGATGCTGAAGAACTCATTGAGCCAGGGGGAAGGCGGGTAAAACTGCTGGAGATTCCAGACCGAGGTCCCGATCCGGCCCAGAGCGTTGTCCACTCCCACCAACCACTCATCCATCGTCCAATCGTTGTAAAGATGTACCAAACCCCCGATCTCTTTGTAAAAATACAGAATGAATACCAACAAATAAGTCTCCCTGAAGAACCGCACGACAGGATGGGTATTATCCCGGACCATCCAAAGACCCAGGATCAACAAAAGGGAAAAAGCGGCGTGATAACCGATCAAGGTCATCTTTTGATCCTGGGGCATGTTCCCCATCAGGATGAGGATACAAAGGATACCCTGGTAGCAAAGGACCAGCGAATCGACCGAATTGATCCATAGGCTCTTCATCGATCGTGGTTGAAGGGTTGGGGAGATCATGGTTTGAATACCGCCTTCATGGGTTCTTTGCCCTTCATGGCCAATTTGGAAAAATAGGTGGTCGCTTCGCCCGGGGAATGGTCGGCCTTCAGGGTCAGGCAAACCACGCTGAAATAGGGCATCTCAAAATCCGTTTGGATGTCCAATCCGGCGTCCACCACGATATCCGTATCTTTTCCATTCAAGGATATCCGGGGATGGCAATAACGGTCCCCCGTGTTGATGGTCATCAAGACCACCTCCCTCGTTTTCGGGTCCTGACAGGCGAAAACCGAAAGATCCGGGAACTGGGTCTGAGCCGGGATGACCTTCCCATGAAAATGCTCGGCGAACATCCTGAGGGCCCAATAGGCCGGCCGGGGGATGGAATTGGAGATCGAGTCCAGCGCCCCGCTTCCTAAAAGGTTGGAAAACAGACCCATTCCCATGTCCTCTTTGGCCATCAACCCAAGTTCCTCGGCCATCCAAAGCGCGGACCAAATACCTTGAGGACTGGCCACATCCTCCTTTTTGATCGTGACCGCCTTGGCGGTCCCTGACGCGGGAAAGACCAGGTCGGTCACGGGATCATTGGGCGCCATGAAAGAGGCGCCAGTCGCGGGCGCGGATTTAGTTTTCTCCAGGACTTGGATCCCCGTGACATCCTGAGCGCAGACATTGCCCCCGGTCATGAGCAATGGTATGGAGACATCCGTATTGCCTAAGACCTTGTCCCGGAGGCCCCTCAGGAGGGTCGTCTCATTCCGAAGGCCTTCCTTGACCTTGATGGCTGAGGCCAGGGCGGGGGTGAGGGCGGCGTAACGATGAAGGGAGATCATATTGACGATATCGCCGTCATATTGCAGGAAAGGCGTCAACCAGTCATCCTCCCCGTGGGCGTATTTCCAGGCCAGGTCCGGACCCATGATGAGGATGGAGGGGTCGACCCTTTTCATCGCGTTGTATTCAGCCCGGAAATCATTGATGTAGTCGTAGGCGTTGTAATCCGCGAAGAGAGGGTCCCGATCGGCCAGTTTGTCCGGCTCATCCCCCACGGACCAAAAACGGATCTTATAACCCTTTTCGACATTGCAGTACTTGACCCAATCCCCCGCGCTCTCCGGTCTCTCCCGATCGATCGGAACTGTCACCACAGGCTCGGCCCCCACTTCACGGCAATAGGCGATGAAACGATCGATATTTTCCCGGGCCTTGTCGGCTTGTTCCGGTGTGGCATCCAAACCGATGAGTCGAAGAATATTGAACCCCATGGGTTTGACCCAATCAAGGGTTTGAGTGAGCGCTTGATCCAGCCCTCCCTTTTCAGGAACGAGGATGTTCTCGCCATAGAAACAGCGGCTCACCTGATGATCGGCGGTATCCAATTCAGCTGGCAAAGCGCCCAAGACCACGGTTACCGGAACATTCTTGTTGACCAATGGGCTCAAAGAGGAGGCATAGCCGTCTTTCCTGGCGCAGATGAGCGAACGATCGAAAAGCTTGACCTTGGGGAATAGAAATACGCCCTGGAGGTCGGTGACAACCTCGATGGACCTGGGCCAGGTAGTGACCTTGGCGCCTGAAAGGGGTTTACCTTCTTGATCCACGACCACACCCTTCAAAGGACGGTGTCCAAGGAATGTGGCCTGAAAGGTTCCATCCTTGACCAGTTCGGAGTTCAAGTCTTCCCCCTCACCACTGGCGATGGTGACAGCGGCTTTGCCGACCCATTGGATTTCGGTCCAAGTCGAGGGATTTTCCCAACTCTCCGGGTTCCCGATGTAATCCAACTGGACGATCCGGTTCCCGCTGACATTCCCGCCTTCATCCAGGACGACGTTAAGCGCCGCCTTTTGCCCCTGGAATAATTGGACCCCTTTGAAAAAATCCCAAGGGATGGAAGCCTCCAGAAGATAGCCTTTCATGGTCATCCTGGCCGCGATCCTGCCCCCCACGATCTCCCGATCCTTATTGAAACAATACATACGCGGGTATTTGCATTTAGTCCCGGGCGAGAACCCGATATGGTAGTCGTCCTTTCCGATCTTTTGACGCGACTTGGGGTCCGGATCAACGGAAAGGAACAGTTCAAGACAATCACCGTTCCAAAGGGAAAGACCACTCCCTTCATTGACCGGAGGGGTAGTCTTGGTGACGATCACCGAGATATAGAGATCATCGGCGTCATAGGTCAGGAAAACCCTTCCGCTAAAATCATCCGCTCCTTTCCAATAGGCTTTTCCATAGGTTACCTGGGACTTTTTGTCTAGAAGGATCATCCTGGCCGCGGGCCACTCCACCAGATGTCCATCGACCCGCATGGGAATGAGGGTCTCATCAATGGTCAAGGGGAGGGTTTGACCGGAGCAAAGGGAGGAATGAAGGGAAAAAAGAAGGGCCAGGAAAATCCCAGGGGTAAGATTTTTAGTGGTTCCTAGGCCCATTTACGTGACCATCCTGACGATGTTATTGGACCTTAGTGTACCCTAGTCCCTTAGTCGTGAAATTTTATATAAGATGAAAATTTCCAGACCTAAGGGACCGGGCGAAATTACCCCGGTTTTACCCATCAACCCCAAGAACATTGTCCTGCTTCGTCCCGGTTTGTCCGGGTTAGTATCAAACCACCGCCCACCATCATTGGACCGGATACGGACGCTGTTTAAAACCATTAAATGGGGCTGGGAAGGGATGTCTCGCCCATCAAGTAAAGATCCACGCCTTTGGCGGCTGCCCGGCCCTCGGCGATGGCCCAGACGATCAAGGATTGGCCCCGGGTCATGTCCCCGGCGGTGAATATTCCCGGCACATTGGTCATCTTATTGGCGTTGGCTTTCACATTGCCCCGTTGATCCAATTCCAGACCCAGTTTTTCGAACAAAGGGTTCTTTTCAGGCCCCAGGAAGCCCATGGCCAGGAATACCAGATCGGCGTCGATGGTGAATTCACTCCCGGGGATCTCCTGGAACTTCGGGGGAGCTCCCGGTTGGGCGATCCACTCCAGTTTGACAGCGTGCAGCTTTTTGACCAGACCATTCTCTCCCGTCAATTTCTTGGTCAGGACACTGAAAATACGTTCCCCGCCCTCTTCGTGGGCCGGAGCCGTCCGGAAGATCCTCGCCCATTGGGGCCAGGGGTTATCCGCTGGTCTTTCGCTCGGTGGCTGTGCCAGAAGTTCGAAGGAAGTGATGCTCTTGGCTCCCTGGCGGACCGCGGTGCCGATGCAATCGGCCCCTGTGTCGCCGCCACCCAGCACCACCACATTCTTGTCTTTGGCGGATATTTGATCCGTGACTTTATCGCCTTGTTGAATTCGGTTGGATTGGCTCAGGTATTCCATGGCGAAATAAACACCCTTGAGTTCCCTTCCCGGGACTTCCAGGTTGCGGGGTTGGGTCGCGCCTGCGGCCAGGACAATGGCGTCGAATTTTGTTCTCAATTCCTCGATCGGGACATTGTGGCCGATATTGGCGTTCACCTTGAACTCCACACCCTCGGCCTTCATTTGCTCGATGCGCCTGTCCAGGTGCCGCTTTTCCATCTTGAATTCCGGGATACCGTAACGTAAAAGCCCCCCGATCCTGTCGTCCCTTTCGAATACGGTCACCTGATGGCCCACCCGGGCCAATTGTTGGGCCGCGGCCAATCCCGCCGGACCCGAACCGACCACAGCCACTTTCTTGCCGGTCAGTTTTTGGGGAGGCAAGGGTTTGATCCAGCCTTCGGCCCAGGCGTGGTCGATGATAGAAACCTCGATCTGCTTGATGGTGACCGGTTGTTTGTAGACGTCCAGTCCCAGGGTGCAGGAATCCTCGCAGGGAGCCGGGCAAAGACGGCCGGTGAAATCAGGGAAGTTATTCGTGGCGTGGAGACGCTCAATGGCTTCTTTCCAACGGTCCCGATAGACCAGGTCGTTCCAATCGGGAATGATATTGCCCAAAGGGCATCCTTGGTGGCAATAAGGAACCCCGCAGTCCATGCAGCGGGCGGCCTGGGTCTTCAAATGGGCGGCTTCGGCGGGGAGGGTGTATTCTTTCCAATCCTTGACCCGCTCCTGGACCGGACGTTTGTGGGGAATTTCCCTTCCCGCTTCCATGAACCCTGTTGGTTTTCCCATATGATCGTTCCTTACGCGACTGCGGCTTTGGCCGCGGCTTCTTTTTGGGCCTGAAGGGCCTTTTTGTACTCGATCGGCATCACCTTGACGAATTGTTTGACCATTTTTTCCCAATCCTTCAACAATTCCCCGGCCACCTTGCTTCCCGTGTAATCCTTGTGCTTCTGGAGCATGGTCTGGACGAGCTTGATATCCTCGTCCTCCAGTTGCTCGAGTGCGACCATGTCCTTGTTGCAGCGGATCTCGAAGTCACCCGTCTTGTTCCAAACATAAGCCACGCCACCGCTCATGCCAGCCGCGAAATTCCGGCCCGTATCCCCGATGACGACGACCCTGCCCCCGGTCATATATTCGCAGCCATGATCCCCCACACCCTCGACGACCGCGTGGACGCCTGAATTCCGGACGCAGAACCTCTCCCCGGCCTTGCCCCGGATATAACCTTCCCCGCTAGTGGCCCCGTAGAAAAGGACATTACCCACGATGATGTTATCCTCGGGAACGAAGGTGATGCCTTTGGAAGGCTGGACGATGATCTTTCCGCCGCAGAGCCCTTTGCCAACGTAGTCATTGGCATCCCCTTCCAGGCGAAGGGTCATGCCTCTGGGAACGAAAGCGCCGAAACTTTGGCCGGCCGAGCCCTTGAAGGTGATCTGAATGGTGTCATCCGGAAGGCCTTGCGCCCCGTATTTCCTGGATATCTCCGCGCCCAACAAAGTGCCCACGGTCCGGTTGATATTCCGGATGGGGACCTCGAACTTGACCGGTTTTCTCTCTTCCAACGCTGGTTTGCAGCGTTCGATCAGGACTTCGTGGTCCAGGGCCTTATCCAATCCGTGATCCTGTTTTTGCACACAATAGACCGGACCCTGATTGGCTTCCTCCGGCTTGTGGAAGATGGCCGAGAAATCCAACCCCTTGGATTTCCAGTGGGTGATGGCCTCGTTCATTTCCAGCATCTCCGAATGGCCGACCATCTCATTGACCGTTTTGAAACCCATCTCCGCCATGTACTCCCTCATCTCTTCGGCGACGAAGGTCATGAAATTGACCACATATTCCGGTTTCCCGGTGAATTTTTTCCTCAACTCGGGGTTCTGGGTGGCGATGCCCACCGGGCAGGTATCCTGCTGACAAACCCTCATCATGACGCAGCCTTCCGAGATAAGCGCGGCGGTCGAAAAACCGTATTCTTCCGCGCCTAAAAGGCAGGCGATGGCCGCGTCCCGTCCGGTCTTCATCTGACCGTCGGTCTGTACCACGATCCGATCCCGGAGCTTGTTCTTGACCAGGATCTGGTGGGTCTCGGCCAAACCGAGCTCCCAGGGAATGCCCGCGTGTTTGATGGAGGTCAAGGGGGAAGCTCCCGTCCCGCCGTCGAACCCGCTGATCAAAACGTGGTCGGCATGGGCCTTGCTGACGCCGGCCGCGACCGTTCCCACCCCGACTTCAGCCACCAGCTTCACCGAAACCCTGGCGAACTTGTTGGCGTTCTTCAGGTCATGGATCAGTTGCGCCAAGTCCTCGATGGAATAGATGTCATGGTGCGGCGGAGGCGATATGAGTCCCACAAAGGGAGTGGAATGACGGGTCTTGGCGATCCAGGGATAGACTTTCTTGGCTGGCAGCTGCCCGCCTTCGCCGGGTTTCGCGCCTTGGGCCATCTTGATCTGGATCTCCCGGGCGTTGACCAGATAGTGGCTGGTCACCCCGAAACGACCGGAGGCCACTTGCTTGATGCCTGAGTTACGGGAATCCCCGTTCGATTCCGGTTTGAAACGTTCCTCGTCCTCTCCGCCCTCGCCCGTGTTGGATTTGCCGCCCAAGCGGTTCATGGCGATGGCCAAGGTCTCATGGGCTTCCTTGCTGATGGAACCGTAGGACATGGCCCCGGTCACGAATCGTTTGACGATCTCCTTGGCCGGCTCGACCTGGTCCAGGGGGATGGAATTTCCCTTCTTGAACTTGAAAAGACCCCGAAGGGTGCAAAGCGCCGTTGATTGGTCATTGATGCCCTTCGCGTATTCTTTGAACAACTTGAAATTGCCCGTCTTGACCGCGATCTGGAGTTTGTGGATCGTCTCAGGATTGAAAAGATGCTTTTCCCCATCCCTGCGCCATTGATAACGTCCTCCCCAATCCAGGTCCAATTCCCGGGAAGGTCTTTCCGGAAAAGCGGACCGGTGACGGTTCCCTGTCTCGGTGGCGATCTCATCCAGGCCGATACCCTGGATACGGGTAGGGGTCCAGGTGAAATATCGATCGATGAAATCCTTATTCAAACCGATCGCCTCGAAGATCTGGGCTCCTCGATAGCTCTGGATGGTCGAGATGCCCATTTTCGACATGATCTTGACGATGCCTTTGTTAGCGGCCTTGATGTATTTCTTCACGGCGGTCTTATGGTCGATATCGGAGGGCAGTATCTTACGTCGGATCATGTCGTCCAATGTCTCGAAAGCCAGATAGGGATTGATCGCGTTGGCCCCATAACCCAATAGAAGGCCGAAATGATGGACTTCCCGGGGCTCACCTGACTCGACGATCAGGCCGACCTTGGTCCTTTCGCCGTTCTTGATGAGGTGATGATGGACACCGGCCGTGGCCAAGAGGCTGGGAATGGGGGCCAAGTCGTGGTCCAGTCCCCTGTCGGACAGGATGATGATCTGGGCCCCGTCTTTGACAGCCTGGCTGGCTTTGCGGCATATCTCTTCCATCGCTTTCGATAGCCCCGCGCCGCCTTCCGATACCTTGAAAAGGATTGGTAGGGTCACGGCCTTGAATCCATTCCATTGGATATGGGTAAACTTGGCCATTTCATCGTTATCCAGCACCGGGCTGTGCAGTTCGACCTGCCGGCAGCTTTCAGGGGTAGGTTTCAGCAAGTTCCCCTCGGGTCCGATCGTGGTGCTGACGGAAGTGACCAACTCCTCCCGAATGGCGTCCAGGGGAGGATTGGTGACTTGGGCGAAGAGCTGTTTGAAATAGTTAAAAAGGGATTGAGGCCTAGTCGATAGGACCGCCAGGGGGGTGTCGTCGCCCATGGAACCGATGGGTTCTTCCCCATTGGTCGCCATAGGGGCCATCAATATCTTGATTTCTTCATGGGTATAGCCGAAGGCCTTTTGGCGTTTCAGGACCGTTTCGTGATTGGGTTCTGGAACATGGGGGGCCTGGGGAAGTTTATCCAAGGTGATGAGATTGCTCTTGATCCACTCTCCGTAGGGCTGTTGTTTGGAGATCTTTTCCTTCAATTCACCGTCATCGATGATACGTCCCTCATTCAAGTCGATGAGGAACATCTTGCCAGGTTCCAAACGGCCTTTTTTGGCCACACGGGACGGTTCGATGTCCAAAACCCCGACTTCCGAGGCCATGATGACCATGTCATCCTTCGTGACATAATAACGGGATGGTCTGAGTCCGTTTCTGTCCAGGACCGCGCCAATAACCTTTCCATCGGTAAATGCGATGGAAGCGGGGCCATCCCAGGGTTCCATGAGGCTGGAATGGTAATGATAGAAATCCTTCTTGTACTGGGGCATGGTCGCGTGGCCTGTCCAGGCTTCCGGGATCAGCATCATCATGGCGTGAGGCAGGGACCTGCCGCACATGACCAAGATTTCAAGGGCGTTGTCGAAGGTGGCCGAGTCGGATTGACCCTCCCGGACGATCGGCAGTAGTTTTTTCATCTCGTCGGGGGTGAACAGCTCGCAATCAAACAGGGCTTCCCGCGCGTGCATCCAGTTGATATTGCCCCGCAAAGTGTTGATCTCGCCATTATGGGCGATATAACGGAAAGGATGGGCCAGGTCCCAAGAGGGGAAGGTATTGGTGGAAAAACGGGAATGGACCAGGGCCAAGGCCGATTCCATATCCGGGTCCCTCAAGTCGGGGAAATAGGGAGAAACCTGCCCGGGAGTCAGCATCCCTTTATAAAGAACTGTCCGGCACGAAAAGCTCGGGATGTAAAACAGCTTTTTCTCGGTGATACTTGCCGTACCCGAAACAGCGTGTTCCGTCCTTTTGCGTATCAAAAAAAGTTTACGTTCGAAGGCGTCCTGATCCGGGATGGAAGGGTTTTTCCCGACGAAAACCTGCTTCATGACCGGTTCCCCGGCGCGAGCGGTTGGCCCAACCTCGGAATTTTCGGTGGGGATCATCCGCCAACCCAGCAACTTTTGGCCCTCTTCCTTCACGACTTTTTCCAGGATGGTCTCGCAGGTTTTCGCCTGGTCCGGGTCTTGAGGCAGGAAGATGACGCCGACCCCGTATTCCCCTTCCACAGGGAGCTTGATCTGCCATTTGAAGGCGTTCTTACGGAAGAACTTGTCGGCGATCTGAAGTAATATCCCGGCGCCGTCGCCCGTGTTGGTTTCGCATCCGCAAGCGCCCCGATGGGCCAGGTTCAGGAGGATCTCGACCCCTTGCTGGACGATCCCGTGGGATTTCTTGTTCTTGATGTTGGCGACGAACCCAACCCCGCAGGAATCCTTCCCGGCGTCAAAGGGGTATAGCAAATTCTCGCTCTGAGGTTCAGGGGTGTTCGTTTCCACGATGGTTTCTCCCGATTGGTTGATCCGGCCCATTTAGAGTCAAAAAAAAGCGGCCCAAAAGACTCGGCCGCCTTTGTGACGATGATCAAAGTGGGGAGTTAAATTACTACAGTTTATGGGCTTTTTCAAGTTATGTTGGGCCGGCGGGGCTTTCCAGGGAATCAAAAGAATGGTCAATATCGAGGGATTTTCCGATTTTCAGCCCGCACGGCTTCAAACGCGAAAAAAGTCGTGACCGCGACGTTTAGGGCGGGGAAAATATTTCATAAAATAAATAAAGTTCAAACCGATAAAAAAGGCTTCACCTTTTATAAAGGAAAAGCGGATCACCCATTTCGGTTAAGCGGCCACGGGAACTCGGGAGCACAATATTTCCTCGATCCTCTTTTTCAAAAGCGAAATATCCACCGGCTTGGTGTAAAACCCGCTGATATTGAACCCTTTCAGGGTGAAATCGTCCTCCATCCCTTTAAAAGCGGAAGCCACCAGGATCGGCAGGTCTGGAAAATCCTGTCGAACAATAGGGATCATTTCCATCGCGTGCATATCGGGCATCTTGATATCGGTCAGAAGAAGATCCACTTTGTCGTCCTCCAGGAAACCCAGGACTTGGAGACCATTCGCGGCGGTCAGTACACGGTAGCCTTCCTCGGAAAGCTCCTCGTAATAGAGGAAACGGGACGCTTCCTCATCTTCCGCCAGAAGTATGGTGTAATTTTTCTTCTCCATGATCCGCCTCCTTATATTTTACTTTCCCTCAAGCGTCTTCCAACGGCAGTGAAACCGAGAACCGGCTGCCTTTGCCCGGTTCACTTTGAACATCCAAAGTCCCTCCATGCGAAGCGATGATCTTATGACAGATACTCAATCCCAATCCGGTTCCGGTGATCTTGGTCGTGAAAAAGGGGTGGAAAAGTTTCGACATGTTCTCCTTGGATATCCCACAACCCGTATCCTGGACGGTCAGGATCCCCATTTTCTGCTGGAGAAACAGCTGTTGAAAAAGCTGGTCCGCTTCCACCTGCTTATGATCTTGGACCACCAACCCATCCACCACGCCCGTGCTCAAGGTAAGGGTCCCTCCCTCCGGCATCGCCTGGACCGCGTTCAATACCAGGTTCAGGACCACCTGCCTTATCTTCGGGAGGTCCATGGCCACCAGGGGCATGTCGGAACTATAATTCTTGATGATGCGGATGTTCCCTTTCTCGAGTTTCTCGTTGAGGAACTGGATGGTCTCGTCGACCATCGCGTGGATATCCGTCGGGACCTTGCTCACCCGGTCCGGTCGGCTATATTCGAGCACGTCATTCACGATGGCGTCCATCCTTACCACTTCTTCCGCGATGATCTCGGCGTACTTTTTCAGGTTGGGTTCCTGAAGTTTCGAGGACAATCTCTTGGAAAATCCCATGATGGCGTTCAGGGGATTCTTGATCTCGTGGGCCACTCCCGCGGCCATTTCACCTAGCGCGGAGAATCGTTCGGACCTGACCAATTGGGTTTCCATCTGCCGGAGTAATGTCACGTCCTTCAAGGTCGCGATCGCCCCCAGCAATTCCCCGTTTCCGGCCCTCAGCGCCGAAGTTTCCAGGGTGATCGGCAGCATTTCCGACCGTGTGGTTTTGATGTCCAAATGGTCTTGAACGAAGCTTTTCTCGGTTTCCAGGGTCCTTTTCAACGCGGCGGCGATGGGGGCCAATTCCTCGGGCAGGGTATCCACCGTCCTTTCCGCCATCTCCGCTTCCACACAGCCGGTGATCTGTCTGGCTCCGGCGTTGAAAGTCCTGATATGCCCATCCTTCTGCGCCACGATCACGCCGGTCTTCAATGAAGACAGGACGCAATGATGATATTCCAGCAAGGATTTAAGTTTTTGGTTCATCACGATCAGCTTCTGGGTGGAAGCGTCCGCCCGTTCCGCCAGGAACTGGTTCATGTTCATGAGCCTGGCGTGGGCGTCCTTATGTTTCTTGGTGTCCATGGCCATGAATCCGCTCAAAGCGGCGGCTACGAACAGGAACGGAAATCGGACGAGGAAGTTGGTGTCGGTGTTGAAGAATTCGCCCGTGCTTTTGTATTCCAGGAAGCCGTACAGGACACAGGAAACCAACGCGACCGAAAATACGCTCTTCACATCCTGAGAGATGGCTGAAATAAAGACCGTCGTGAAGAAAACAAGGAACAGATCGGAGTCGATCATTCCCGACCGATAAATCCCGAGGGTGATGAAGACCGTATCCACCATGAATATTCCCGGGAGGAAATACTTTTTATCCAGCCATTTGGGATTTAAAAAAAACATCCCGATAATGGACAAAAGGTAGAAACCAAAAAATAGATCGATCTTCAGGTTCCAAACCACTTGGTTTTCGTTCTTATTGAAAAAGACCAACACAAGGATGATCAGGAATATCAGGGCCCGAAAGACGGATAAGATGCCTTTCCTGCCCAACGCCGGATGGCTAACCAAATGGTGAGGGAACCGGAACCGAAAAAAGGGAACCGGCGCTATTTCTCTAGGATGTAAGTCTGCGGTTGCGATGCTCATGGCCACTAATGGAGCAAAGGTCGTGCCATTCGAAAGCGGCTAAAAGGAAACAAAACAAAGTCATTTATTGCGGTTTCATCCTCTTTCGAAGGTCACTAAGACCCAGAAGGGTAAAATTTACCCCTTCTTAAAAACAGCTTTATTTCCCAAAGTAGGATGAAAAAAAGCTTTTTTTAGCCTCTGAAAATCGGCCTTCCTCGATCGATCGCCGGATCATTCCCGCGACCTCATTCATGAAATGCAGGTTGTGGAGACTCACCAATCTCAGGACCAGCAATTCCTCCGCCTGGAACAAGTGTCGTAAATAGGACTTGGTGTAGTTACGGCAGCATTCACAGGAGCATTGGGGATCCAATGGGCTGAAGTCCTGGATATATTGAGCGTTCTTGAGGATGACCCTTCCCTGGCGGGTGAGGGCCGTACCATTTCGGGCGATCCTGGTCGGCATGACACAATCGAATAGGTCCATCCCCCGCTCCACGCACTCCCACAGATCCTCAGGAGTCCCCACTCCCATCAAATACCGGGGCTTGTTCTCGGGCAGAAAGGGCGCGGTTCGACCGACGACCTGGTAAATGATCTCTTTAGGCTCCCCGACCGACACACCGCCGATCGCGTATCCCGGAAAGTCGAATTCCAATAATTGCTTGGCGCTTTTCTCCCTTAAATGCGGGAAGCCCGATCCCTGAACGACCCCATAAAGGGATTGAATGTTTTCCCTCCCGCTTTTCCGATGGGTCCTCAAACAACGTTCGGCCCAACGGGTCGTTCGCTCGACCGAAGCGTCCACATATTCCTCGCTGGAGGGATAAGGGATGCATTCGTCAAAGGCCATGATGATATCGGCGCCGATCTTATGCTGGATCCCGGTCGCCGACTCCGGGGTCATCTCCCAGGCGCTGCCATCCAAATGGGATTGGAATTTGACCCCCTCTTCGCTGATGGTCCGCAGGTCCGCCAGGCTGAAGACCTGGAATCCGCCGCTATCGGTCAGGATGGGTTTTTCCCAATGCATGAACGAATGCAATCCCCCTGCCTTTTCAATGAGGTCCGCGCCAGGCCTGAGCATCAGGTGATAGGTATTGGCTAATAGTATTTCCGAGCCGCAGGCCAGGACATCCTCGGTCGATAAGGCTTTCACCGAGGCCTGGGTACCTACCGGCATATAACAGGGAGTCTTGACCTGGCCATGCGGGAGGGTCAAAACACCGGCCCTGGCTGAGGTTACAGAATCACGGTTGGTAATGACAAAATCATGGACCGGCAATTGGGAACCTCTTGGGTAATAAATGTTTGATCAACAACCCGAAACCAATTCCAATAGAAAGAAGCGACAGGAACAGACCCAGTCGAAATGAGCCGGGCGCGTAAATGGCCGAGGCTCGTTCCTCTCCCTCTTGTAGCGTTATCCCCCGGAATCCATCATTGACCATCTCCATCGAACGCCATTGATCTCCGACTAGCGCGATCCAGCCTGGATAGGCTGTTTCGTTGGAGACCAAGAGAGCCCGACCGCCTCCCAGGGCTTGAAGATCGATGCGATCGACCGTTCTTCCTGATTCGGTCACGATCCGCGGATTATAGTCCCCCCCTTGGGTCCGATCCTCAATAAAACAGAGCCTTTTAAAATCAAAAGTTCGATCCGACAGCATCCTGACCCCATCACTCTCGCCTTGGGCTGGCAAGGCCGATCGCACGGCATTCCACTTTGAGGATGGGAACGGGTTTTCCGTCAGCTTGAGCCCAATTCCTCCGTTCGGCACGACTTTCCAACTATTCTCCGGCGATTCACCGACGACATATCGGATGCCGAGATAATCCACGATCCTATCGTCTTTTTTTCGTATGGTTTCGGAAGCGTACTGATCCCACTTGAGCGAGGAAAGTAAGAACAATGTGTTTGCGTAACCCGCTTCCTCCCATCCCTCGGTCAGAGGCCAATTCGGGACAAGGGATCGCTTCAAGGTCTGGTAGATATCCGGAACGCTTTTTCCCGACACGGTCCTGAACCGGTCCATGGTCTCGGGCGAATGATAGATCCTGCCAACCTTACCCAGGCTAGCGCCTATCGTTGGCGGGGAATCATAATAATCCCGATCCATTGTGAACTGGATGCTGCGGTCGACCGGCCCCAAGGAAAGAACGATCGCCGCCGCCAAGAAGATCTTCCGCCAGCCAGGATCAAAGAACATCCAGGCCCCGGATAAAAGAACGAATAAATAGGACGCCCAATGGGTCCATAGGTCCACGGGGACCCCGAACCAGAGGGCCAATAAATAAACGATCGTGGCGGCGAAAACCCAAAGCGCGGCCGAAAAGAAAGACTTCTGTCGTCGCTCGGAAACAAACTCTTCCGCGGCATTGGCCAAAAACAAAGCGGTCCCGAACATAACCAGCGGCATCCAATAACCCGATCGAACCACAAATACATACCCAGGGAGAAACCTCTTGAGCCATCCCCCGACGATCCCTGTCTCACCCAGGCTCAACAAGAACACGAATAAAAGGAAGATCAGCGCCGAGTCCCTACCCTTACCCCTCAATAATTTCCAGAAGATCATCACCAACACCGGAAGCCCGGCGAAATAGACCGTAAAGGAAAATGGGATGTCGGGATGGGAATAAAGAGGATGCCCGTTCGCGAAGGGATTGAACCAGGTGACCAGGTCGATCCAGGACATGGCTTGGGACATTTGGACCCGTTCGGAAAGATTGGTGAAAGGGACCATTTCCCATAACGGAAACAGCCAAGCCGAGTTGTAAAGTGACGCCAAACCGACCGCCGCCAATGCCCATACTACAGGCGAGGCCCGATTTCCCTGCCCCTTGTTTTCGTCCAGAATGCCTTCCAGGACCCAAAGCAGGAACACAGCCAACATGGTCAAATAGGCGAAAAGGGGGTACCCAGAGGCCATTTGCATGGCCGTGACCACAAAAAAGAAAAGGGTCGAGCCTGGCAGGCCTTTCCTCAATCGATCGGCGGTCAAAAAGACCCACGGTATCCAGGAATAGGCGAACAGCATGGAAGTGATCCAGGAAAGGCTGATCGCGTTGAAGGAAAACCCGAAGATCAAGCATCCCAGCATGGCCGTCATGGGACTTAACCCACGCCCTCTAGCGAATAGCCAAAACCCGATCACGGCCCAAAGATGATGGCCCAAGATCAGCGAATTGAACGCGCAGGTCGGTGTCAATGAATAATAGAGTGTTACCAACGGCGGGTACCAGGCCGCCATCTGCGGGTCCGCAAGATAAGGCGTTCCCAATCCAGCGTCCGGGTTCCATAAGGGGATCACGCCCCCTTTCCAGACCCCCGCCCCCCATTTCCAAAGGGGATAAAAAAACCTGGACGAATCGGACAAGACAACCGTTTGTCCACCCAAGAAGATCCGGTGATATAACAAAAACACCAGGAAGAAAAGCGCGCCTATCCCGGCCCAGTTTTCCCTGGATCGTCCGTCAGTTTTCATTTCCGTTATTTTATCGATCACAAGCGGACAGCTCCGGATCATTCTCTACTGATCTTCAAAGGATCAGCATCGCGTCCCCATAGGAAAAGAACCGATAACCTTCCCGGATCGCTTCCTGGTAAGCCGCCAGCACCCGTTCCCTGCCCGCGAAGGCGCAGATCATCATCAACAGGGTAGACCGGGGTTGGTGAAAATTGGTGAAAAGGATATCCACTTCCCTGAAGGTATAACCGGGGCTGATGAAAAGCCTGGTCTCGTCGATCATGGCTTTTAGTTTCCCATCCTGGGACGCCGATTCCAGCGCCCTGGCGACAGTGGTCCCGATGGCGATGACCCTTCCGTTCTTGGCCCTGGTCTTCTGCACCTGGGCGACGGTCGCTTTGGGCACTTCCAATCTTTCCGGATGCATGACGTGGTCCTCGATCTCATCGGTCGCGACCGGCAGGAAGGTTCCCAACCCCACATGGAGGATGACCGAAGCTTGCCGGACACCCTTCTTTTTCAAGCCATTCAAAAGGGGTTGAGTGAAATGCAACCCCGCGGTCGGGGCCGCCACCGACCCTTCCTTTTGGGCGAAAAGCGTTTGGTACCGGACCCTGTCCTTGGCGTCGTCGCCTCTTTTGATATAGGGGGGGAGCGGAACATGCCCGTGCTTGTTCAGGAAGGACCGGAACGAACCGGGGACCAGGAATCGGGTGATAAAGTGCCCTTCCCCCAGATTCTCCATGACCACCGCCTTGCCTTTCGGGCGCAGGTCCAGGATCGGGATGCCCTTGATCCTTTTGGCCGGGCTGATCAGGGTTTCCCATTCCTCCGGTCCCGTTCCCGCGATGGGCCGAAGCAAAAAGATCTCCACTTTCGCGCCCGTCTCGCTTTTTTGGGCGAAAAGCCTGGCCGGAATGACCTTGGTCCGGTTCACGACCATCAGGTCGTTGGGAAGTAGCCATTGGGAAAGGTCCTTCACCCGGCTATGCTCCACTCGGCCCGTCTTGCGGTCCAGGACCAGCATCCTCGCCCCATCCCGTTGGGGGAGCGGCTGCTGGGCGATCAGTTCTTGCGGCAGATCGTAATCAAAAAGATCAGTTCTCATTGTCTCTCGCCTTCTCGATCATGATCCCGTGATAGTAATACCGGAGGATCTCAAAGGCATTGTAGCCCTTGGTCGCCATGCCGAAAGCCCCATCCTGGCACAAACCCACCCCGTGGCCCCAGCCCTTCCCCGAAAAGGATATTTTATTTCCCTCGATCGAGGCGTTGAAATGGGTGCTTCGAATGATGTCCGGCCCCGCCGCCAGCCGAAAAAGGGTCCCTTTGATGGTTTTAAGCCTGCCATCCGAATCCATGATCCCGACCTGGGTGATCCTTTGGCTTTCGTCCCGCGACAAATCCCGGATCTGGACGATATCCGAGATATTAAGGCCGGCCTTTCGAAGGTTCCGTACCAATTCAGCGACGGGGATCTGGGCGGTCCATCGAAAATGGTTGCCATTGTTGCCGTAGGAACAGGGGACGGAAGTCAGGTAGGGCTTATCCTGACCCCAGACCTCTTTGGCGGAGGATGTCCTTCCCCCGCAATTGGAATGGAAGAAAGCCATGATCGGGGACGATCCATAGGTCATGACCTCTCCCTTGGTGATCTGGACCGCTTTTCGGACGCTATCCTTGATCCGGCCCGTCCCTTGGTACATCTGGAAGAAGGCGTTGTTTTCCAGGTCGTAATCCTGCCCTTTCCTTCGGGCTTCCTGCTGCTTATAGAGCGCGAAAGTCCGGGCGGCGATGGCCTGGGCCTTCAGGGCTTCCAAAGGCCACTGGGGTGGCACTTCCCCGGCCACCACTCCCATCACATAATCTTCCAATGGGACGTCGTTGATGACCGACAGGGTCCCGTCCTTTTCCCGGATGAACTCCAGGGAACCCCGGTAATTCTCCCCATTAACCTTGATCTCCCCATTCTCGTCCTTGGGGATGATGCCAGCCCGGGAGCCCTGGATCTTATCGGCCGTCAACTTCAATTCCCGGAGTTGGTCCTCTTCCCGCTCCGCGACCGGGGTTCCCGATTGAGGCAATCCATAATGTTCGTCGTTTTCCGGAAAGACCAGTTGAACGGACGGTTGCCGTAGGACGATCGCCACTCGGATATGGCGGACGGCGGGCAGGACCGGGCGGGTCGGGTTGATGGTCTCACGGGGAAAGGCTTCTTCTTTGAGCTCCGGAGTGGCGCATCCGGTCAAAAAAGCCAGCAGGAATAGGGTCGGGATGGATCGCTTCATTTGAGCCTGTTGAATAACCAAAGGATGACCGAAAGGACGACGGATAAAAGAAGGCAAGTGACGATAGGAAAATAAAAGGAAAAATTCGCGCGCTCAACATGGATATCACCGGGAAAACGGCCCAAAAAAGGGATCTTTCCGAAGGCCAACAGCGCTCCCCCCAGGACGAGAAAAAGGATCCCCGTCCAGAGGAGATATTTACCCATCAAGGAAAGATCAAGCACGGAACACCTTGCCGGAAAGAGGGATCGAACCAGGTTCGGCTATTTTTTCATCACCTTGTCTTTTACCTTTTCCCAATCCTCCAGGAACCGTTTCAACCCGATATCGGTCAAGGGATGGTTGAAGAGCATCTTCATGACGGAGAAAGGCATGGTCCCCACGTGGGATCCCATCAATGCGGCTTGGACCACATGCTGGGGATGACGGAGCGAGGCGGCCAGGACCTGGGTAGGGAAACCATAATTGTCATAGATCTGGATGATCTCCTGGATCAACTGCATCCCGTCCTGGGACACGTCATCCAACCGGCCTACGAAGGGGCTGATATAGGTGGCGCCGGCTTTCGCGGCGAGAAGTGCCTGGGAAGCTGAAAAACACAAGGTCACGTTGACCTTGATCCCCTCGGAGCTCAATGTTTTACAGGCCTTGATCCCTTCCGGTATCAAGGGAACCTTGACGGTCACGTTATGGTGCAATTTGGCCAGGACATGTCCTTCTTTGATCATGCCTTCGTAGTCAGTGGCCGTTACTTCGGCCGAAACAGACCCATTCACCACAGCGCAGATCTCCTTGATGCGGGAATGGAAATCGACGCCTTCTTTCGCGACCAGGGTCGGATTGGTGGTCACCCCATCCACGATCCCCCAGGCGACGCCTTGCTTGATCTCATCGATATTGGCCGTGTCGAGAAAGAACTTCATGGTCAGCCTCCGCTTTCCTTAAGGAATGTTTGAACTCGTTGGAATTATCATGCCTGCCATCGCAAATGTCAACGAAAGGGCTTGTCGGGCGAAAGCGCTGGCGTTCCCGCGAAAAAAACATCCAAAGGGACGATCAATGATTTTTCTTTTTCCGCCAGACCGCGAGGTAGGAAAGCCAGATACCGACCTCATACAGCACGACCAGCGGGACCGCCACCAGGGTCTGGGTGACCGGATCGGCGCTGGGCGCGAGGATCGCGGCCAGGATGAATATCCCCAAAATGGCGTGTTTCCTTTTTTGGATCAGGAAAGCGGGCGTGGCCACCCCGATGCTCACCAAGGCCGCCAAGACCAGGGGCAGTTCAAAAACCAACCCGAAGATCAGGATGAAATTGACGGCAAAACTGTAATAACCCTGGAGGGTCCATTGGGGGATGAAATGGTAGTCCAGGTTGTAATGAAGGAGGAATTTGAGCGCCAGCGGGATGATGACGAAATAGCTGAAACAAACCCCGCCTAGGAAAAAGAAGAGACCCAGGGAAAAAACCAGCAGCACCGCTCCCCTCTCATGGCTTTTCAGGGCCGGGCGTGCGAAAAACCACAGGTCCCTCAGGATGAAAGGAGAGGCCAGTACGATCCCGGCGAAGGTCGCCAACTTCATGTTGATCATGAAGGCCTCGACCGGGATCAAGGTTTGCAGTCCCTTGACCGGGGCGTCGGGAAATTGGGCGAGGGCGGTTTGGAAAGGCTTCAGGAGAAGGATGAAAAGCAGTTCGGATTTCCAAAAGGCGATCCCGACCCCGATCGTGATGGCCGCCAGGGCCCTGACGATCACCTTTCGGAACTCCATTAAATGGTCGAAAAAATATCTGGGCTGGGAGGGTTTATCCGTTTCGGGCATGGGAATCACTATAGCAGGAGCCCCTAAAAGTAAAAAGCGGGGTGGCGGTCGAAAAAGGAATGTTTCTTGTGGGTCTTACTTTTTGACGGGGGTAGGCGTGATGGCCGGGACCGGCGTCAACATGGAACTGAAATAGACTTCCAATTGCGATACGGCGTTGGCCGCGACGCGGTAAACATCCTGGGTCTTGTCCGATTGCAGAAAGACCTCTTCTTTGTCCCTTTTGCCGAAACGATATTTCCGGAGGGTCCCATCCTTCAAGGCCACTTCTGCGGTAAAGGAGGGATGGGCCAATCCGGTCTCCGCCTTTTTATCCGCGAAGTCATTGATGGTCATACCGGAAAGCAGACCGATCAGGCTGGACCCCTCATCATCCGCCTTGACCCGGCCATCCGAGGTCCATTTACCCTGGTCCCCTTTTTTATAAACATAGGTGGCGTCGTTATGATGGATGGTCAGGGTTTGGGCGGACGACGCGTCGAATTTCATGACGGACTTATCACGGAAATCCGCGACCTTGAAGTCCAGGGTCTTTTCGAAGTATTGGCCGATCAGGGCGACCGAGGGCAAGGACCTCACCTTGATGAAAGTATTGCTGGTCTTGAGCTTTTGCCTCCCGATCAGGATGGCCGTGGAGGCTCCCCCGCCGTTGGGCCAGATCTCCACCACCGCACGGGGTTTGGAAAGGCCGTAGACCGCCAGGTTGGCGGGCTTATCCTCGACGAAATCCTCGATCCTGAGGTTGTTCACCGAGTTCAAGAAATCACGCACCTTGTTCTCATCCGCTTTATCCAGAACGGGGGATTTCACGTACCAGACGTTGTTCTTATCTTTTTCCAGGACCAGGATCTTGCCGTTGTAAGTGATCTGTATCTTCTGGGCCGAGACCGGATCGGTTTTCAAAATGTTGCGGTCCCGATAATCATTAACGGTCCGCTTGATGTTATCGATCGAGAAAGCCGGCAGGAGATAGACCGTGTTCTTGAAGGGCGTCTTGACGTAAAAGGAGGTTCCGGGGACGTTCTTATCACCCACCAGCAAAGTGTTGGAAACATTGTTTTTGGCGATGAAGGAAAAACGGGCGGTTGGGCTATTCAGCCCATAATCCGCCAAATGGGCCGGGTTATCGATGGAACTATCGGGGTTGAAATCCCCCACGCCGTTGAGTAAAGACCTCATGATCACCTCATCGGCCTTGAACTGCTTGGGTTCCTGGATCTGCCAGACTCCCTGGGCGTCTTTCTTGATGACCAGCGGCGTCTTCAGGGCGGGCTGGGTGGTGGCCAGGCTTTCCACATGGACTTCCTGGATATCATCCGCGATGAAGTTGGGGAATATCTTGACCTTTTTTTCCTCATCCTGCGGTTTGACCGGGCCGCGCTCGAAAAAATAGATATAGCCGCCCAAAAGGGCCGCGACGGCGAAAAGGATGATGGCGGGACGGAAGGTTTTCATAGGGAACGGCGGCGGTACCAAACGATCCCGCCGGAGATCAGGATGGCCAGGGGCAGCATCCAGACGACGAGGTAATAGATGAGGCTGGCGGAGACATTCGTCAAGTTCAACACCCTCATGCTGTCTTCCTTGGGATGGATGTCGATCTTGTTTTCCTCCACCGCGGCCCAACTGAAGGTGTTCAAGGCCACATCCAGGTTCCCCGGCCCTTCCAGGAACTGGTTCGTCATGAAATTGGAATTTCCATAGACCACTAGCCTGGTTTTTTGGGTCGGTTTATCCGACGGCGACCATTCGCAGGTGATGGCCATCGGGACAGGTCCTTTGATGTCCACGCCCGCGTGGTAACCCAAGGTCTTGGCCTTGAGATTGGTCTGACCCCATCCGTTGGCAGTGGTCTGCATGAAGACGCTTTGGGTGACGTTCTTCAGGGCGGGCTCGACCTTCTGAAGGCTCCGGCTGAAAGCCATGATGGTGGCGATATGCTGGTCCGAGAGCTTTTCCACGATCGGACTGTAGAGGTATTGGGGAATGACCGCCCGGACATCGGGGAAGGCATAGCTGGTGTTATCAACGACCAAGTCGTTATCCAGTTTCACCCCATACTCTTTCAATAACCCATCCAGGCCGGTCTTCACGACTGGGTCGAGGCAAAGGACCAACTTCCCGCCGTTCTTCAAGTAATCATCCAAAGCCTTCACTTCAGAAGGCTGGAAGGGTTTTTGAGGCCCGATGCTGGCGATTACGGCCGCGTCATCCGGGATCTTCTGGGACGTGAGCAAATTCAAGGTTTTCAGGGTGTAGTTCTGTTTCTCCAGCATATCCTTGAAAGTATTGTAACCCTCGGGTTGGGGACTGTTCATTTCCTTCTCGCCATGACCCTCAGTGAAATAGAAAGTCAGGTGGGTGGTATCGTTCATCTTGATCAGGGCGGCGGTAAAAGCGCCTTCTCCCTGGAATTTCGGCGTGGGCTGGCGGCCCTGCATGGCGTAGGTCACATAATCCCTTTGAAGCACGTCCTTTCGATTGTCCCCCGCCTCGAACACCACCGTGTTGTACTCATGGATCCCCAGCCGTTTCGCGTCCGAGGGATTGGTATCCACATCGACAACTTTGAAATGGAACTTAGGGGTCACCTTGGCGTATTCCTCCAGGAGTTCCTGGGCCCTGCGGACCTCGGCCTGGACCTGGTTCTGCCTCTTGTTGCTCACGAACATCGAGACATTCACGTCGGTGGTGAGTTTTTTAAGGATGTCCTTGGTCTGATCCGCCAGGGTATAGATCTTGTTGGAGGTCAGGTCGAACCGGATGGGATGGCGGGAAACGACATAATTGAGCCCCCCCACGATGCCCACCATGGCCAAGCCCACCAGGACCAAATTCGCCCTCACAACGGTCGATCGTTTTTTCCCGACTTCCTTGACCTCGGTCAGGTTGGCCGCCAAGAGACTCCAGGGCCACCACTCCCAAGCCGACCAACAGGAGATTCCACCAATTGGTCGTGTTGACGATGAGGACGGAGAAGATACCGGCCGCGACCAACAGCAGTCCCGCGGAAAGGATGATCTGATTGTAGGTTCGGATACGAAGTACCAGGGCCGTGTTTTTCAAGGTCAGCTCCTCTTGCTTTCAAGCACTTTGACGGAGAAGAAAAGACCCAGGAAGATCAAGCTGGCGAAATAGAAGAAGTGCGTCAGGTCGATCACGCCTTTGAAGAAATCGTCCAAGTGGTTGAATACCGATACGTATTTCAACATGTCGCCCAAGGTCCCCTGGATATTTCCCGCCGCGGCCCCGATGACCCAGAGCATCAGCAGAATGCCGTAGGTGATGACCGCCGAGACGATCTGGTTCTCGCTCAGGGTGGATGCCAGTAATCCCAGGGAGAAAAAGGTCATGGCCGCCAGGATGTAACCCAGGTAATTGGCCGCGACCGGCCCCAGATCGGGGTTACCCGTCGCCAGCATGATGATCAGATAGATGATGGTGGAGCTCAGCATGAGGCCGAAAAAGGCGCAAACCGCCAGATATTTTCCGATGACGATCTCCCACAGGGTCAGGGGGGATGTCCTCAAAAGCTCCGCTGTGCCGTTCTTTTCCTCTTCCGACCAGAGACGCATAGTGATCATGGGGGTCAGGAACAATAGAAGGATGACCGTGTTTTGGAAGACCGGGATCATGCTGGCCGACCGGGATTGAACGGCGATCAGCCAAAAGAAGAACCCAGCCACCAAATAAAATACGGCCAGGACCACATACCCGATGGGCGAGGCGAAATAATGCCCAATATCCTTCTTGATGATGGCCCACAGTTTCCGTGAGTTCATGCCGCTGTGTCCTTCGTGGTGAGTTTCAAGAATACGTCTTCCAGGCTCATTCCGATGGGGTTCATCTGATAAATGACCCATTTGTTCTTGGCCACGCATTGGAATATCTCCTCGCGCGCGTCCATCGTGCCGTCGGTGGTCAGCTCGAACTTCGTGGCGTTCCTGGTTTCTTTGCCCAGCTGTTTGACCGAAGCGATGGTTTTCAGGTTTTCCAGGGCTTTCTGCACATCCGCGCCAGGCCCCTTTACCTCAAGTTCCAAAAGTTTCCCGCCGGCCAGTCGTTGGGACAGGCTTTCCACGGAATCAGCCGCCACGACCTTGCCTTGATCGATGATGACCACGTTATCGCAGGTCGAGGAAACTTCTGGCAAGATATGGGTGGAAAGGATGATGGTCTTATGACCGCTCAGGGATTTGATCAGCTTTCGGATCTCCAATATCTGCTTGGGGTCCAGACCGCGGGTGGGCTCATCCAGGATCAGCACATCGGGATCGTGGATCAAGGCCTTGGCCAATCCAACCCTTTGGCGGTAACCGAGGGACAAGTGGCCGATCAAACGACGGCCCATGTTGCCCAAGGAAGCATTTCCTTGGGCAATATGGGCCGTCGTTTGATCGGTCACTTGACCCTCGGTACCCGCCAAAAGATTGTTCGATCCAGGCCTTGATCCACGATACCGATGTGCTGATCCTGGATGAGCCCACCCGCGGTCTGGACCCCAAGCAGAGATCTGGGAATCCGAAAGCTGATCCACGGGCTGAGCGGTCATAAGACCATCATCCTTTCCACCCATATCTTGCCAGAAGTTTCCTCGACCTGCGATAACGTGGTCATCATCGATCAAGGCAAGGTCGTGGCGGTTGATTCCGTGGAAAGCCTGTCCCAACGACTGGCCGGCGGAAACTTTTGGAACTTGAGGTAAAGGGGCCTGGCGCGGATGGGGGGAAGGCCCTCGAAAACTTGAAAACCATCGCTTCGGTCAAACGGCGAACGTGGGCAAAGAAACCAGGAACGCCACGATCGTGAAAACCGACAAATCTCTGGCCATATTTTTAGTATATTCCAATGCGTGGCCAAGAACAAATCGGTCATTTATCAGGATGAACCCCATCGGAATGAGCCTGGAAAACGTATTCTTGAAACTCACCACGAAGGACACAGCGGCATGAACTCACGGAAACTGTGGGCCATCATCGAGAAGGATCTAGGGCATTATTTCGCCTCGCCCATCAGGGATTCCTGTGGTCCTCGCCCTTATCTATTTGGTGGCTGTAGGTTCTTCTTTTGGCTGATCAGCCGTTCAATCCCGGTCAGTCAGTAATTTTGCGACCTGCCAAAACACGGTCATCCTTCTACTGTTCCTGACCCCCATGATCACTATGCGTCTCTGGTCGGAAGAGGAAAAGAACGGCACAGCGGAGTGACCGTGTGGGAGATCGTCATCGGAAAATATCTGGCGGTTTGCGCCTTTTTCAGCCTCATGCTGAGCTCCACCATCATCTATCTGATCATCATGCTGGCGACGGGTAACCCCAATATGGGGCCGGTCACATCCTGGCGGCCATGACCTTTTTTCTCCCTGGGATTACTGGCATCCCACCCTAAGCGAGAACCAGATCGTCTCGGCGGTCATCACCTACGGCATTCTGCTGATGCTCTGGGTCATCGGGGCCGCGGCGGGAAATATCCAGACGAAGGGCGACATGTTGAAATACGTATCGGTATTCAACCACTTGGACGATTTCTTCAAAGGCGTGATCGACCTGACGCACTTCTTCTATTTCGCCAGCTTGATCTTCCTGGGTCTTTTCTTCTCCGTCAAAGTGCTTGAAAGCAAGAGGAGCTGACCTTGAAAAACACGGCCCTGGTATTTCGTATCCGAACCTACAATCAGATCATCCTTTCCGCGGGACTAGCCTTGTTGGTCGCGGGACCGGGTATTCTCTCCGTCCTCATCGTCGACACGACCAATTGGTGGAATCTCCTGTTGGTCGGCTTGGGAGTGGTGGCCCTGGGGGTACCCTTGGCGGCCAACCTGACCGAGGTAGAGGAAGTCGGGAAAAAACGATCAACCATAGTGAGGGCGAATTTGGTCCTGGTGGGCTTGGCCATGGTGGGCATCGTGGGGGGGCTCAATTATGTCGTTTCCCGCCATCCCATCCGGTTCGACCTGACCTCCAACAGAATGTATACCCTGGCGGATCAGACCAAGGACATCCTTAAAAAACTCACCACCGACGTGAATGGGGCGATGTTCGTGAGCAACAAGAGGCAGAACCAGGTCCAGACCGAGATCCGCAGGGCCCAGGAACTCCTAGAGGATGCGCCAAGGTGACCCCTAAGTTCCATTTGGATGTGAATGCTTCAATCCTCGGACGCGAAACGGCTGGGGAGTACATCCGAGCGACACGGTGGTGTTCGAGGCGGGGGAAACTAAAAAGGACGTGCTTGCAAAGGGATTATGTGACATCTACGCCATGCAGGGCCGCCAGCCCACACCGAAATTCCAGGGAGAAGACAGTTTAACCGCCACCCTGAATTTGATGAACGATACCACCCACCTGACTTACTATTTCACTGAGGGTCATGGCGAGAAATAGATGAACATTTTCCGAGGGTTACAGATGCTTTCAAGGATATGCTGGAGACGCATCTAT
>CAWHOE010000023.1:0-37570 GCA_963830915.1 candidate division FCPU426 bacterium | reverse complement strand
CCAAGCGAAGGGCCAGGTCATTCGCCCCAAATGACATTTTGTATTCATCGCCTAAATCGAACTTTAATCCCGTGTCGATCTGACCATCCGTCTCGACTGCCACAATGTTTCGGTCTTTCCTCATCAAAACGTTCTTCGCGCGATAGGAACCGCCCAGTTGATAGGTGAAGGGTTGGATGAAACTCTGGATCTTGCCGCCGATATTGGTGATCACCGCGTTCAAGTAGAAGGTCTTACGCATGGCTTCATAGATGTATCCCATATCGAAGGAGGCCGCGTTCGTGCCAACCGATACGATACTTTGACCCACCAGGTCCAGCCTGATGCCCAGGATCGAATTATGGAAGAAACCAGTGTCATCTCCCCAATTGCCGAGGCGTTGGGCGTAGGCCAGGCTGCCCTCGTAATCGGACGCGCTGATCTGGTCCCCTACCCCGCCGTAGGCTCCGGATGGCGTCTCCAAGGCTCCCGCGAAAGTTCCAGACCCTAAGTAATTAATGCTTCCCCCGATCGCCCCATCCTGGTCCATATTCTGGCTGAAGGCGAAATATTCGCTATCGACACCTTGCATCCATTCCCCGTGAGTAAGGGAGAATTGGGATCCTCTCGCTAGGACCAAACCCGCCGGGTTCCAGAACATGGCGGTCGCGTCGTCAGCGACGGCGGAAAAACTGTCCCCCATGGCGGCTCCGCGGGCCCCCATGCTGATCTTCTGGAAATTGGTGCTGGTACTGCCGGCGCCCGTCGTTTGGGCTAATAATAAGTTCGGGAGAATCAATAAAAAAAGGGCTGAAAAAAGGGGCATTGGGAAAAAATCCCCAAAGGAAAAGCGAGTTTGGTTATTGCTCATATCGACGTTCCTAGGAAGATTGGGTTCAATCGATGATAATTAGAAGCTTGCCTGACAATAATGTACTGCCCCCGTTTTTAATAATATAGTAATAAATTCCACCGGAAACTTTAACCCCATATTTATTACGCCCATCCCAAAGGATCATCCCGTCCACTTCATGAAGATGTATTACGGATTCACCTGAAACCGTGTAGAGGTCCATGGTGGAACCGGAGGGGGCGATCCCCGCTTTGAGGACCCCGCCCACCGCGTACTTGGGATTATAAGGGTTGGGCCAGATATGCAGCTGCACCGGCGTGTTGGTCGGGGTAAATGAGTTGGTCGGAGTAAAGGTAACAGTCGGGGTATTGGTGATCGTGGGGGTATAGGTTTGTGTAAACGTATTCGTATAAGTCGGCGTCCAGGTGGGGGTGTTAGTGGGTGGTAAAGTACCGGTATTGGTCATGGTCGGGGTGTTGGTCAAAGTAGGGGTATAGGTCAGGGTGGGGGTATTGGTTGGCGACGTATTGCAAACCCCGGAAATGACGAGGGTCACCGGATTGGAGTTGGTGACAGGTATAGAAGGCGAGCTGACGGAGCCTTGATTCACAATGGGCCCAGGACAGGAAACAGTTCCCCACCAGTTCAGGGGAGTATCCAAGGAAAATAGGGTGGCCGGGAAGTTCCATACCAGCGTTGGCGGACCAGAAGCGGGCGTCAAGCTGGATCCGACATAACTGACCCCAGCCGGTATAGGGTCATAGATGGTGGAATTAACCACGGGACCGGGCCCAAAGATCTTTAAATTAGAATACCAATCAGTTCCAGCTGTTTCGTCCGCTTGCCAACCCGCTCTCCAACCTCCCGAACAGGTGGGCATGATAAACCCCGGGTCAACGGTGACATTATCAAAAAAGGTTACACTTGCCACATTGGTCGGATTGTTTTTAGGCCAAAGTTTTATATAAAAGGAAACTGCGCTGGCCGCTGGCGAAAATATCACCTGGGTTTGCATGGTATACCAGGTCCCAGTCGAGATGGTGAAAGGCAATGTGTTATCAGACAAGTCAGCCCAATTTACCCCAGTGTAGTCGTTGTTGAATTGAACGAACAAGTTTCCTGGATTGGAATCGAGAGATATGCCGCCTTTGAAAGTGATCCCCTCGGCCGGATTACAAGCCATGATCATGTGGGCGTCGGCGCCCGAGCAGGTATTCGAGGTGGGTATTTGCAGGTCGCCTTGAACCGTGATATTACTGCAAATATCAAAACCAGGAGCGTTTCTGATCAGGACCGGATAATGGCCCCCGCCGCCGCCGCAATTGATTTGGCCGGCCGTGGCGATGACGTAATGATTATTAAGGGTGTCGGTTCCGATCGACCAGGTTCCATAATCGGTTGTTACAATCCCAGGTCCTGTGACGTAGTTAGTTAGGTCGTAGCCCCACGCGACCGTCGTCGGGCTGGAAATATTGGGAACATTGGTTCCGGCGGCGATGTTGTCATAAGTATCGTACATTTGGAGGTTCTGGCCCGTCGCGGTCCAATCAAGGTTATAGGTCACACCACCGCCGTTCGTTGCCGTGGTCACCGATTCACTTTTCAGCAGGGTCACTTGGGGTACCCGCACGGTCGTGGTGACCGCGTTTGAGGTTGTCGATCCAAGGCTTGAATTACCTGCGGCGGTATTCGTAATCGGTGTGCCGTCGGGAGTGCCAGAATTGACGGTCGCCAACATCCAAACAGCCGTAGTGACCGGGTCCGCGACGCTGCCCACGTTCCAAGTGATCGTACCGGTCCCGGCGTTATAGGTCGCGTTGGGGCCTGCCGAGGCGAAGGTTGTGTTGGCCGGCACCTGATCCGTAATGACACAGTTATTGACATTCACGGCTGCGTAATCGATCTCAAAAAGAACTAAACCATCGGGCGCCGCTGTCGCTGCGTCCGCTATTTTGGTGAGTGAGAAAGCGGGGGGCGGAAGAGGGATACTGAGGGCCGCGTAGGAGGTGCCCGAAATATTCGAGGCGCATTGGACATAATAATCACCAGCCGCCACTATAAGGTTGGTGGTCCCTGGCAAAGCGGAAGCCGGTATGGTGACATTAAAAACCTGGGTGCCGCAACTTCCGGAACTTCCAGTTTGAGTACTACCCCAGCCGTTACCTCCACAAGTATCGGAAGCGTCAGCCTGGCTGGAATTGACCGGATTGGCTCCTGTGTTACCTGTGCACTGATCGACCAAAAGGATCTGGTTCGATGTGGGACATGATTGCATGGTTGTCGAATTCGGATTCAGGGCGACGATGAAAAATGGCGTGGTATAGCTATTGCTTTCGCAATAGGCGACCGTCACAGCGATGACATTTCCGAGATTCGGCGTGTTGTTGGAGACAGTTACGCTTGAGATGCTAACCCCGGCCTGGGCCAATATCGGCATTAAGATGATGATCAAGAACGCGAATATGGACTTAAACCGTTTTAAATAGGGGTAATAAAGAGTGAGGACTCTTAGTGTGTTATTTAATGAGAAACTTGGCATGGAAGTCCTTGTTGGCTGAACAACAATTAACAATTCTTTAACTGGATGAAACTGAAGAAAGCAAAGTTATTTTAACCAAATTATATCAAACATCGAGGGAATTTAAGGAGTTTTAACGTTATGGAACCGCTTTTAAGAACTTCTCTTTTCAAACAAAAAGGTAACTAACCGCTTCACCCGCTGTTCAATACCAATATTTTACCCGTTTGAAGAACCTGACTACCTGATTCGGCTACATAAAAATAAATCCCCGCCGAAACCATGTATCCGGTCTGGTTCCTTCCATCCCACATCGCCAACCCATTGACCTCAGGGAGGGTTTTTACCAATTCCCCTGTGATGGTGTAAATACCCACTTTTGAGCCTGCCGGAAGATACGAGAACTTGACCACTCCCCCGACCGCGGTCCGGGGATTGAAAGGATTGGGCCAAAGGACCAGCGGAGGTGTTGAGGTTGGCGTGGGGGTGTAGGTGTTGGTAAAGGTTGGTGTATCGGTAATGGTCGGGGGAAGGGTCGCGGTCTTCGTGAATGTTGGCGTTGGGCTAAAGGTCGGGGTGTCAGTAATAAATACCGCTCCCCCAGGGTAACTGTAGGCGTCTCGGGTGAAGGAACCGTACTCGACTACCCCAAAGGGCACAGGCCCGCTTAAATGGTGGGTTCCCTCCAATACCGAAACAGCCGCCCCTGAATAACCGCTGGCGCCGACCGCGCTGAAAACGCTAGCCGGGATCGGCGCTCCATCCAAGGTAATGGCTCCCACCGCCGTTGTGGGCGCCACAATGTTCTCATAGTTATTGTTAAACCCCGTGACCGGCATGGAGGTCAAGTAATCCGCCGCAAACTCGGTCAGAGGAGGAACCGTGGTCATGGAAGGATCTCCTTGCGAAGCCCCGTCGAACACATGGCCGTTGGAATATTGCATGACGTAAATGGGTTGGGTCGCCGTTATATAGGAAGGCAGGGTCAGGACCTGCTCGGAAAAATGTCCCTGATTCAAAGGACCGGTGGCCGTCCCATTCACGGATACCATGGTCCCATTCTGGGAGGCTAAAAACCGAAAGGTATCCCCGGTCCGTCCCGGCAATGGCCATGTGGCGAAACGGGTTCCCCACCATTGGATGGGCCAAAGCTGTTCCACGATGAAATTGCAGGTGAAGACCGTGGCCGGGATGTCCGCGCAGGTATTGGCGCCCCAAACCCCCACCGGCAAGCTCGCGTCGATGAGAGTCCCTGTCAGGTCCGCTCCCTGGGTCCCGTTCTGGAGTTGATATACATCCCCCTGATTTAAACTGACCGTATAGGCGATTCCAGCGGCCCTAGCTCCCGTCGATGTCGAGGGTGTGATGGTCACGGACGTGGCGTTCTGGGTGCCGACCACCGTGAACTCGGTCATGGCCCCCGTGATGGTTTGGGAATTGGTGTAGGCCATGGCGATGTAATGATCCCCCAGGGCGTTGACCGGCAGTCCCAAGTAACCGTCGTCGCTGTATAGTTCATAACTGATGCCATAAACCGCAACAGGAGAAACAGCGGTCAAATGGATCCCCAACTGGGTGACCGAGTCGGAGATATCCGCCTCAGTTGTGAGGGGTATGGAAAGGACCGTCGTGGACCCTGCGGAGACCGTGAATGTAGCGGAGTACCCTATCCCAGGGATCTGGACCTGCCCGTTGGTGTTGGTCTCGCTCGTCACCAACAGACTATCCACACGGGTTCCGTAATGGTCCGCTTGGGGAAAGGTCAGCCAAAATTCACTGCCGACATTCCCGACCGAGGCGGGCAAGGGCGCTGTGGATGCCAAACCGAATAGCAAAACCGCTAGCTTGGCCTTCTTTTTAAAGAAATTACGTCTTAAGGAAAACATTCTTTAATCTTACCAAATTTGGAATAACTATGTTTTAAAGGGAAAAGTCAAAAAAAAAGCCCCCCGTCTTTCGAAGGGGGGCTTTCGTTGATCCGATATCGCTTAGATATCGTGGTAAAGCACGAACTCGTAAGGATGGGGCCTCAAACGGATGGCGTCAACTTCCTTCGTCCGCTTGTAATTGATCCATTCCTCGATCAAGTCCTCAGTAAAGACCCCGCCCTTCAACAGGAACTCGTGGTCTTCCTCCAAGGCGTCCAAAGCCTCTCCGCAGGGACCCGGGAACGCTCTTCATCTTCTTCAGTTCGCGGGGTTCCAACTCGTAAAGGTTCATGTCATGCGGCTTGCCCGGATCGATCTTGTTCTGGATCCCGTCCAAACCGGCCATCAGCATGGCCGGGAAGGCCAGGTAAGGGTTGCAAGACGGGTCCGGCGTGCGGAACTCGACACGCTTGGCCTTCGCGCTCTTGGAATAAAGCGGGATACGGCAGCAGGCCGAACGGTTGCGCTGGCTGTACACCAGGTTGACCGGCGCCTCGAAACCCGGGGGTCAACCGCTTATAGCTGTTGACCGTGGGGGCGATGAAGGCGCAAAGGGCCGGGGCGTGCTTCAAAAGACCGCCGATGTAATAGAGGGCGTTCTGGGACAATCCGCCGTAGCCCTTCTCGTCGTACATGATGTTGGTGTTGCCCTTCCAGAGCGACTGATGGACGTGCATGCCCGAGCCGTTGTCCCCGAAGAGGGGCTTGGGCATGAAGGTCGCCACCATGTTGTGACGGCGGGCCACTTGCTTGACCACGTATTTGTACTTCAAGAGTTTGTCGGCCATGATCGACCAGGGTGTCGAACACCATGTCGATCTCGGCCTGGCCGCCGGTAGCCACCTCATGGTGATGGGTCTCGATCTGGATCCCGATCTCCTGCATGATGGTGGTCATCTCGGAACGGATGTCCATCTGGCTGTCGGTCGGAGGAACGGGGAAATACCCTTCCTTGTTCCGGACCTTGTAGGCCAGGTTGGGATACTCGTCCCGACCCGTGTTCCACAGACCCTTCGGTGGAATCCACCGAGTAGAAACCGCTGTTCATGGTCTGGTCGAACTTCATGTCGTTGAAGATGAAGAACTCGGCTTCCGGACCCCAGTAGGAGATATCGGCGATGCCGGTGGACTGCAGGTACTTTTCGGCCTTTTGGGCCACGTATCGCGGGTCGCGGGAATAGGATTCGCGGGTGACCGGATCGATGACATTGCAATCAAAGGACCAGGGTGGTCGCCTCGAAGAATGGATCGATGAAGGCTGAATCAGGGTCCGGGATGAGCAGCATGTCGGACTCGTTGATGGCCTGGAAACCGCGGATGGAGGAACCGTCAAAACCTTTCCCATCCTTGAAAACGTCCTCGTCGAAAAATTTGACCGGCGAGGTCGTGTGCTGCCAGATACCGGGAAGGTCGATGAAGCGGAAATCGACGTACTTCACGTCCTTCTGCTTGATTAGATCCATTACTTCTTTCGGAGTCATCTTAATCCTCCTGAAAATATTTGATTTTTTACGGCTAGTGACGGGAGTGCGTGGTATGAATCCCCTTTTGCCCAGGGGGAGCGAAAAACTGAATCAGTATATCCCCCCTAAAAACAACGACAACACGAAAGCGGGAGGTAATAAAGCAAAAGTCCTGCCATTAAGTGACCATTTGAATTTTGTTGATTTTTTTATTCGTGACTTTGGGGAATTTCAAAGCATTTTCAATAAAAACAAAATCACTTTTTATGTATTCAATGGATAAACAGAGAGGGGAATAAGCCTTTGGTTCCTTGTTCTTTACGACAAAAAGGTAGGTTTATACCCAATTTTGTATTTTTTTAGTCTGTACCCCAACTGCCGCGGGGTTATCCCCAGGACCTTACAGGCCTTGGCCTGTATCCCCCCGCTTTTTTCCATGGCTTCCATGACCCGTTTCTTTTCCAGGTCCGATAAGGTGCCATCCTCGGGGATGGAACTGGCCTCGCTGGGTTCTTCCTCTCGGTCATACACCGGGGCGAAATGGGCCACCCCTCCCGGCCTGAGTCCCAAGGGCAGCGGAACATCTTCCGGGGTCAATTCATCGCTCTTCGCCATGACAGTCATCCGCTCGATGGTATTCTGCAACTCGCGAACATTCCCGGGCCAGGAATAATTGACCAACCGTCCCATGGCCTCGGTCGTGATCTTGAATCGGCTGTTGTTCTCATGATTGTGTTTCTTGAGGAAATGGGTCAACAGGAGAGGGATGTCCTCTTTTCTTTCCCTCAAGGCCGGCAGGAAGATAGGGACCACGTTCAGACGGTAATAAAGATCCTCGCGGAATTTCCCCTCACCGATCGCCTTCTCCAGATTACGGTTGGTAGCGGCGATGATACGAACGTCGGAGGTGATGGTTTTAGTGCCGCCGACCCTCTCGAATTTCTTTTCTTGAAGGACCCTTAATAGTTTGACCTGGATGGCGAGGGAAATATCCCCTATCTCATCCAAAAACAAAGTCCCTCCGTCGGCCAGTTCAAACCTCCCTTTCACCATCTCGGAAGCGCCGGTGTAGCTTCCCTTCTCATGTCCGAAGAGCTCGCTTTCCAACAGGTTCTCCGGCAGGGCCGCGCAGGAAACCTTGATGAAAGGTTTCTCAGCTCGGGGGCTGTTGTAATGGATGGCTCGGGCGATGAGTTCCTTGCCCGTTCCCGATTCGCCTCGGATGATGACGGTAGAGCGGGTCGGGGCCACCTTATCGACGCACTTATAGACCTCGACCATGACTTGGACTCGCCAACGATGTTATCTAGTTTGTATCGGCCCTTCAACTCGCTCTGGAGCTCGCGGTTTTCCTCGAACAAGTGCTCCTTGTCCTTTTCGATCATCTGGTGGAGTTTCAGGGTCTGTCCGATCAAGGATGCCACGATGGTCAATAGGCGAACATCCTCCCCGAACGAGATATCCTCATCCTTGAAAAGGCGGTCCACCGAAAGCACTCCCAAGGTTTCCCCCTTGATTTGATTGGAATGACAGATGAAGGAAATGTTCTGGCGGTTGACGTCTCCCCGGGACTTGGTCCGGTTCAGGAACAGGGGCTCTTTCCCGATATCAGGAATGATCATCGGCTCGCCCTTCTCAACGACCTTGCCCGTGACCCCTTCCCCGATCTTGTACTTACCCCGGGATATTTCCTCCTTGGTGAGACCGTGCGCCGCCTCGATACTCAACTGGCCTGTGTGTTTGTCCAAAAGGGTGATGGTCCCCCGTTTCATCTCCAGATGATTGGCTAGGATCTCCAGGACCTTTGTGGAAACCGTTTTGAAATCCAAGGTCGCGGACATGGTGTGGCTGATCTCATATAGGGCGGTGAGCTCCTGGATCTTCCGGGTGAACTTTTTCTGTTGGTCGGTCATCTTTTGGCCTTTTCGATAAAACCCAAAGAATTGGACAAAAATGGGCTTTAAATCAATTTGGGCATAATACTACAATTTTGTTGAGGATATCACAATGAGAATTATCAATCCTTATTGTTTCCATATTCTCAACACTTCCCTCTTTCCTTTTGCGTCCAAACTCAAACAGGTTGCTGAAAAAGTCCCTGAACCGGACTTTTTCAGCTGACAACATTTGCGGTAACCCCACGATTCCTGCGGAATCTTTGGGGTCGACAGGCTGCTTTGTAGCCCTTTCTTTACTTTTTTAGCAGCCTGCTAAGATATTCAATAGTTTATTGATTTCGCTATGATGTGGTTTCGCTTCGAACTCTCATTCGTGAAAAAGGGTCTCCATGAAACGCCTTCTTTATCCATTCCTTGGCTTGGCCTTAATAATCATGCTTCATCCTTCTATACTTATAGCCGCTCCCCCTTTGACCTTCGAGGATTGCCTCAAGGAAGCGACCGAACACAACTTGGACCTGCAAACCGCCCAACGCGCCTTGAAGGCAGCTGAGGATTCCCACATCGCCAGTATCGGACAGTTCTTCCCACAGATCTCCTTCAGCGCTTCCATGAGCCGTTCCGGTAGCGGGGGGGTGAACGACGCTTTCAATGATCCCTCTTATAGCCAAACTTCAAACCTTACTCTTTCCGCTCAACAGGATATTTTTTCCGGCTTTAAGGATTTTGCCGCGGTCGACCAAGCTAACGCTCAATTGGATCTGGCGAAGGCTCAACTCACGCAGGCCAAAGCGCAGCTTTCCCACGATCTCAAAACCGATTTCTATCAACTCCTTTATTCCCAAAGACAGATCGACCTGTTAAAGACGATCGCCGACCGGCAGAAAGCGAACACAGACCTGGTCGAGATGAACTTCAAAGGCGGTACGGATAACAAAGGGTCTTATTTACAGGCCCAGGCGGCTTATCAGGAAGCCTTGTTCGAAGTGGACCAAGCCCAGCGAGGTCTGAGGGTCGCGCAGAAACAGTTGGACCAGGTCTTGGGCCGTAGCCCCATGGAAGATATTCAAGTGGACGGTGATTTCACGGTCGCCAAACTTCCCGATACCATGCCGGATTTCATCTCCCTTACTCCCCAGACGCCCGCCTACGAGGAAGCCCTGGCCCAGCTACACCTTTCCGAAAGCGATTATGTGACCGCCCGGAGCGTTTTCTTTCCAACACTCTCAGCCACCGCCGACCTAATGCGTGATGGTTGGAATTTCGATCGAGCCGAACCAAGCTGGAAAGCCGGTCTTCAATTGAGCTTGCCCCTTTTCACTGGCGGGAAGGATGTTTTCGACCTGCGCAGCGCCGAGGAAACCAAGCAAGGCGCCAAGGATACCCTTGAAAGCACGGCGCTAAAAACCGAAAACAACCTGGAAAGTTCCTACGCCTCATTCGCGAACGCCCTTGAACAAATGCAGGTTCTTGAATCCCAACTGACGGCAGCTCAGACCCAGGAAGAGATCGCCAAGGCGGAGTATTTGAATGGTCTGATGATCTTCGTGAACTGGAACCAGATCGAGAATCAATTGACGAGCCAGGAGAAAGCCGAGCTCGCGGGCCTTTTGAGCGAGAAGACGGCCGAAGCCAACTGGGAATTAACCCAAGGAAAGGGAGTGATACCATGAAGAGGAAGTCCACAAACCACAGATTACAATCCATAGGTCCAAACAACTCGCGTCGCGAGCGGATCGCTCATTTGGCGATCCTGGCCGTGACCATGATCCTCTTGTCCGGATGTTCGGCGGGCAAAAAAGGTCAAGCCGGCGGCTTCCGGGCTGTCCCCGTCGTCAAGGACGACCTCCAGATAACAGTCCTGGCCACTGGAAACGTCCAGCCCAATAACCAACTCGTGGTCTATCCCCCCATTTCTGGCCGCATCGAGAAGATCCTGGTGCGGGAAGGCGATTGGGTCAAAAAAGGTCAAAAATTAATGGACTTGAGCTCAAGTGAAAGAGCGACCTTGCTGGATGAGGCTGCGGCCCAGGGGCCGACCGTCCTGGCCCATTGGCAGCAACTATATGAGGAAACCCCCCTTCTCTCACCCGAAACCGGCCAGATCGTCTACCTGCCGACCGTTCCGGGACAGATCGTCAACAGCTCGACCGAACTCATGGTCATGTCCGACCATCTCATCGTGAATACCCAGGTGGATGAGACCGACCTGGCCCAGATCAAGATGAACCAGGAAGCCTCCATCACCCTCGACGCTTATCCCGATCAACCGGTCGATGGAAAAGTCCGCCGGATATCCTATCAATCCACCCTGGTGAACAACGTCACCACCTATGAAGTGGATGTCTGGCCCGAAAAACTCCCTACCTTCATGCGAAGCGGTATGACCGCCAATGTGGTTTTCACCGTGAACGAGAAGGATGACATCCTGTTGATCCCTTCGGAAGCCCTCCAACAAACCCCTGACGGACAGTCCTACGTCTTGAAAGGCGGCGGCAAAGCCAATAGCGGCCCGCAGACAGTAGTCGTTCAAACGGGCCTGACCGATGGCAAACAGGTCGAAGTGGTGTCAGGCTTGAGTGAAGGCGACAAGGTACTGATCAAGTCCTTCTCCGCGGGCCAATTAGCCTCGCAAAACACCGGCAGTAATCCCTTCATGCCGGGCCGTCCCACTGGCGGCGCGGGTGGCGCCCGCCCAGCGGGTGGCGGCGGAGGCGGACATTAACCAACTAACGGTTGCCAGTTAGCCGTTAATGGCCTTCTTTTTGGAAACTTTCCTGTCGACCGTGAACTGTGAGCCGAGAATTTCCCGGGGGTTGATTTGCATATCATCGAGCTGAAGGACATCTACAAGATCTACAAGATGGGCGATACTGAGGTGCGCGCCTTGAACGGCGTTTCCCTCAAGATCGATCCGGGCGAGTTCGTGGCCATCATGGGCGCCTCCGGTTCGGGCAAGTCCACCATGCTCCAGATCCTGGGACTTCTCGACACGCCGGACAAAGGTTCCTACAAGCTTCTGGGGAAGGAAGTTTCTTCCCTCAAAGAGGATCAATTAGCCGCCGTCCGAAGTCAAACCCTGGGATTCATTTTCCAGATGTTCAATCTTCTGGCCCGCACCTCTTCTTTGGACCAAGTCGCCCTTCCCCTTCTTTACTCAGACCCCAACGCCCCTCACGGGGACCCTAAAAAACTCTTACAAATGGTGGGTCTGGGCGAGCGCTTGCACCATAAACCCAACGAACTTTCCGGGGGCCAGCAGCAAAGGGTGGCCATCGCCCGGGCCTTGAGCAACCAACCCAAGGTCATCCTCGCGGACGAACCGACCGGAAATCTGGATTCCAAAAGCTCCGAGGAGATCATCGATTTCCTGGGCAAGATGAACGAGAGCGGCATCACCATCGTCCTGGTCACCCACGAGCCCGATATCGCTGCCCACGCCAGGCGTATCATCACCATGAAGGACGGCAAGGTCCTTTCCGATCGGTCCAATCCCAGGTCCAAGGTCCGTCCCCCAAAATCGGTCAAAATGCCTGATTCCAAGGGGTTGTCTACCAATCACTCAACTTTTAACTTCAAACAGGTCCGGGATTATTTCCGGCAGGCTTTCCGGTCTCTCATGGCCAACAAGGTTCGCTCCTTTCTCTCTGTATTAGGTATCTGGATCGGGGTTGCGGCTGTCATTGCCATGCTGGCGGTCGGCACGGGAGCTCAAAAATCCCTGGAAAAACAATTGGCTTCCTTGGGGACCAACCTATTGATGGTCAGGCCAGGCTCGGTGGCGGTCGGCGGGGTCCAACAAGGCCTTGGCGCGACCAGCCGTATCACCCTGATGGACGCAGACGCCATCGCTAAAGTGCCCATGGTTAAAAAGATAGCCCCCGAGATCAATGGGCGGGTACAGGCCACCTACGCGGACAAGAACTGGAATACCCAGGTCACCGGCACAACCCCCAATTACGCTTCCATGAGGGCCGCCCAACCCATTTACGGACGATTTTTCACCGATGACGACGTCAAGAAACGCAACCGGGTCTGCCTTCTCGGCCTTACCGTCATCAAGAACCTTTTCGGGAACAACGGAAACCCCATCGGCGAGGAGATCAAGATCAACCGGGTGAATTTCCAGGTCATCGGGGTCCTCCCGGTGAAGGGCGCTAACGGGTTCCAGGACCAGGATGACGCCATCGTGGTCCCGGTCACGACCGCTATGTACCGTCTTTTCGGCAAGGAATATGTCAACATGGTGGATGTGGAAGCCGATTCGCCGCAGGATACGGGCGCGGCCGCCGACGCGGTCAAGGCCTTCATGATGAAATTGAAGCACATCCCCAATCTTCCCACTAACCAGGACGCTTTCCAGGTCCGTAATTTGGCCGATATCCAGGCCACCCTGAGCGCCTCCACCCAGATCATGACCATACTTTTATCCTGCATCGCCGCCATCTCTCTCCTGGTCGGAGGCATCGGCATCATGAACATCATGCTGGTCTCGGTGACCGAGCGTACCAGGGAGATCGGCCTCAGGAAAGCCCTGGGAGCGCGCCGTTTCGATATCCTTTCCCAATTCCTGATCGAGTCTGTCGCCATCAGTTTTACCGGAGGTCTCTTCGGGATCGCGACCGGCTGGCTGTCCACCATACTGATCGGCTATTTTGCTGGCTGGGCGACTATCGTGACCGTTGTCTCCGTGGTCTTGGCCTCCCTCTTTTCCGCGGTCGTGGGGATTGTCTTCGGCATATGGCCGGCCTACAAAGCCTCCCGCCTAAGCCCCATTATGGCTTTGAGGTATGAATAAGCCTAAATTCGGTAGACTTATTCGCAAAACGCGCCTTAAATTGGAATTTTGTTGATTCGCCGGTCACACCGTCTCCCCCTCTGAAAGAGGGGGAACAAGGGGGAGTTAGCATTGCTACACTGCTCCAAACAACGACTAATACCCCCTCCCCCCCTTTTTCAAAGGGGGAACAACCATCAGTAAAATGCACTTTTCGGACAGACATGATACTCAGCAGTTGAAGTTTTAAAATTAGCCGAACGTCTTACGTAATTACTTTCCAACTTCGCAGTAGTTTGCCTTTTGGGTTAACCACTATTTTGGTTTTTGTCTTTGTTTTTCTTGGTGCCCTTGGTGCCCTTGTGCCGATTATCCAATTATTAATAGTTATTGGAAATCGGTACGATACCGACCTCATAAATGGTTTATGGATTGTCGGCATGGTGGTTCAATTGCCGTTTTTTGGGATGAAAGCCTTCGTTCCCTTTGGCTTTTCAGGAATGTCAATCTGGTGTAACCTGTCCCTGCTTGTTCGAAAGATAAACCCCAAAGAGGCTCCTGTCGCATGAAGAAGATACCCCTATTTCCCTTATTGGCGTTCTCGACCGCCCTTCTCCCCTTGATCCTTTTACTGTGGATTTCCCTTTCCATCCTGAACCACCACATCAAATCAACCGTCGCCAACGACCCCCAGACCAGCCTGTCCCAGAGCCTTTCAGGCTTGTCCGGGGCCCATAACCGCTGGGTCAACGGCTTCTATTTCCGTGCCGTGAAATTTTCCGGCAAGGACAGCCTGAAAAAAGCCCTGGTGAAATACCCCTCTTCCTCCCAGTCGGTCACGACCCTTTGCGGAGAATTCTTGGACGCGGCCAAAGCCCCCTTCTTCGCCTTGACGGACAAAAAAGGCGATGTTCTTTTCAATAACCTGAATCTTCCTGTGCCCACTCCTTCCCCTCTCCCTACGCCCCAGGCCAAGAAAAGAAAGCCGGGTAAACCAGCGATCCTTCTCCCATCTCTCAAGGATTGGCCCGGCATGCAAAGGGCCCTCGCCGGTTCGGTTGACGGGGGCATCCTCCCCTACCATGGCGCCCTTTATCAGGTCTCCCTGGTCCCCATCATTTCCAACGACAAGACCCTGGGGGTCATCCTGGTCGGCGGCAAATTGGACAAGGAATATTTCCAGGGCCTGAAAATAGACGCCGTGAACGACTTGGCCTTTTACTCCCAATCCCAAACCTGGTGCACCGGCGCCCTGCCTGCTCCCCCATTCGATTACAGCAAGATCTCTGACCTAGTGGGCCATCCCGAGAAAAGGCCGACCCTTTCCTGGAACAAACAGGATTATCTGGTGGATGGACTTCCCCTCTGGGACATCGACCTGAAACCCATCGGCGCGATTGTCCTTTTCCAGCCCATCAAACAGGTCCTCTCCATCGAGGGTAAACCCCAAAGGTCCATCCTGGGCTGGGGCCTATTCTTGCTTTTGCTTTCCCTGGCCGGGACCCTGGGGTTTTGCTGGTATTACCTGCTGCCTATCCCTCGGATGGTGACCGCCGTTGAGGCCGTCCAAAAAGGGAACCTGAACACCAACTTCCCCACCGACCCGGTTAGCGAATGGGGGCGGATGGGCAACTCCCTCCAGCGAATGGTGGAGGCCCTGCGGGAAAAGGAGAAGATCTCCCTCATCCTCGGCAAGGTGGTGGACCCCTTAGCCGCCCGCAAGATCCTCTCCGAGAAGGATTATTTCGTCCTGAAGGGCGAGAAACGGGAATGCACCCTGCTCCAGGCCGACCTGAAGGGTTTCAATACCATCAGTGAGAACATGGCCCCCCAGGTCCTGGTCGACGCCCTGAACCAGTATTTCAATATCATCAATGAGGCCGTGTTCCGGCACGAGGGAATGTTGGACAAGTTCATCGGTGAGACCGCAATCGCGGTCTGGGGAGCTCCCTTCACCCACGAGGACAAGGAATGGCGGGCCGTCCAATGCGCCCTGGAGGTCCAGGAAGCCCTGAAAGCGTTCAATATCTCCCGTATCCAGCAGAATCACCCCCCCTTCACCATCGGCATTGGCATCCACACGGCCCAAATGATCTCCGGCAATTTGGGCTCGGACAAGCGTATGGATTACAGCGTCATCGGGGACGGCCTGCACGTGACCTCCCGCCTTTGCGCCATGTCCGCTCCCGGTCAGATCGTCATCACCGAGGAGACCTACCGCAAGGTGAAGGAAAAAGTGAAGGCCTCCAGCCTCAAACCCATCGCGGTCAAGGGCTCCATGGATTCTTTGGCCACCTTCGAGATCACCCCGCTCGTTTAAGATCGATCGCAAGTTCCTCCACTACTGTCCAAGAAAGGTGCAATCCCAAAGCCAAAGATGATCAAAACAATAGATTTTTGGTTTAAAAAAAGACACGGCTAAGGCCTAAATCAGCCACAGATTCATGGGATGTATGGGATAGGCAAAAAACGGAAAAAATTTTAGATTTTGAAATCTCATGAATCCCATGAATCTGTGGCAAATTTTTATTTCGGATAGGTGTGAATTAAAATGAAAAAGGAAATCCATCCAGCTTCGTTCCAAAAAGCGCTGTTAGGTTGGTACGACCGCAACAAAAGGGACCTTCCCTGGCGGAAGACTCAAGACCCTTACGCCATCTTCGTTTCGGAAATGATGCTTCAGCAGACCCAGGTCAAGACGGTCATTCCTTACTATGAGCGTTTCTTAAAGGAGCTTCCGAACTGGAAAGCCCTGGCCAGGGCCGATGAGCAAAAGGTATTGAAACTTTGGGAAGGCCTGGGCTATTACCGCCGGGCCCGAAACCTCAAGGCCGCGGCCCAAATGGTCCTGAAGGATTTCGGAGGCAACTTACCCGACACCCTAGAGGACGTCCTGAAACTACCTGGCGTGGGCCCCTATAGCGCTGGGGCTGTGCTTTCCATCGCCTATCAAAAGCCCCTTCCCCTGGTGGATGGCAATGTCATTCGGGTCTTTTCACGGGTCTTCCTTTTGAGGGGCGACCTGAAATCCGGCCCTGGCAACAAGAAGGTTTGGGACCTGGCCCGTCAGGTTCTGCCCGCCAAACGCCCGGGCGACTTCAACCAGGCCCTTATGGAATTGGGCGCCACCCTTTGTGTTTCTGATGATCCCCAATGCCTCCTTTGCCCTCTCTTGGATCAATGCCAGGCCGCTATAAAAGGGGTCCAACTGGAGCTTCCCGAAAGCCTCAAGGACCCTAAAACCAAGGATGTTCCCATGGCGGCCCTTTTGATCCTCAAACAAGGAAAGGTTCTGGTCAAGAAAAGGTCGAATGAAGAGCGTTGGCTGAAGGGTCTCTGGGAATTCCCCAGTTCGGAAGGAACGGATTTCGAGGACGCCAGGAATAAGCTGGAAAAGGCCTTGGGGGTCAAAGCGGAAAAAACGGCGGTCCAACAGGTCAAACACCAGATCACGAACCACAAGATCGAACTGCGCCTATACCCGGCCCTCCCGCCGAAGAGGGGGCTGGGGGCTTCCTATCGTTGGGTCCAAGCCAAGGCCCTGGCGGAACTGCCTTTCGCCAGCGCCCAGAACAAGCTCCGCGGGTGGTTCTTGAGAAGGCCGTGAAGGGGTCGCCGGTGCTTATCCGGATGTCCCCAGCGAACCCGACAAAGGGCTGCCGTCTCTCGGTTTTAGCTGTCAGCTGTCGACTGTCGACTGCCTTTAGTCGGCCTTCGACCGGGCACCGGTCAGGCTTAACATGCCCCCGGTCAGCCACAGACCGGGCACCGGCCAGGCTTAACAGGCCCCCGGTCAGCCACAGACCGGGCACCGGCCAGGCTTAACAAGCCCCCGGTCAGCCACAGACCAGGCACCGGCCAGGGTCTTTCCGCCGGCCGGCCCTGAGCTCCATGAAAGGCTGGTAGTGTCAGGCCGCACCAGACCTTTCTATCTACTAAGGCTTGAAGATCGTCTCAAAGAAAGCCTTCATGGCCTTCCAGGACCCCTTGTCCGCCTTTTCGTTATAAAGCGCCCCCTTCAATTGCCCCTTGGCCTCCGGGTTGGTAAAGCTATGTTGGGCCCCCTCGTAGGTGATGATCTTGTAATCTACCCCCGCGTCCTTCATTTCCTTCTCAAAGCCAGGCACTTGGGAAAGGGTGAAAGTATCCGCGCCGCCCTGGCAGACCAGCACCTTGCCCTTGATGTTCTTAGCGTCCGCTGGAGTGGGTGATTCCAGACCGCCATGGAAGCTGACCACGCCTTTTACCGGCGCGCCGCTGCGGGCCAGTTCCAGCACCGCCGTACCACCGAAACAATAACCGATGGCCGCCAGGCGGGAGGTATCGACCAATTCATTACTGGACAACTGCGCCAACCCAGCGTTCACCCTTTTGCGGAACAACCCACGGTCCTTGTAATAGATCCCGGAGGTCTTCATACAATCCTCCACCGCGGTGGGACGCACTCCCTTGCCGTAGATGTCGGCCGCGAAAGCCACATAGCCCAGTTGAGCCAATTTATCCGCCCGGGATTTGGCGTAATTGCCCAGCCCCGTCCACTCATGCACCACCAAGACGCCAGGACGCTTACCCTGGAAGGAATCGTCATAGGCCAGATAGCCTTCCAAGACAGTGTTACCTTCCTTGTATTCGACCGTTTGTGTCTTCAATCCGGCGAAAGCCGGGCTTATCAAACCCAAAACCGCTAGTGAAGATAAAAGCCATTTCCCCATTTTTTCCCCCTTTTTTTCATATCTGCTATTTATACCCGGCGTCCTTTATATCGGAGGATCTCTATAAAAAACAAGACACCCAGGACGTCCCTTGAAACCAGCGGTTAAAGGTCCGAAGATGAATTAACTAAAAAACGGCGATTGAACCACCAAGGCACCAAGGGCACCAAGAAAAACAATGATAAAACCCAAAATGGGGGTTTAACTTTGGATGAATCGCGAGGAAGTTAAATTCCCATGTGAGAAAAAAGCTTTTACGGATTCTAAGGTCTCAACTGCCGGATTTAGGTTTAACTAATTTCTCAACCAAAGGTGTCCAATGGCTAAAAAAGTGATCGTTTATACCACTTCCTGGTGCGGCGACTGCCGCCGTTTGAAAGCCGAGTTACAAGAGCGAAAAATCGCCTACGAGGAAAGGGATATCGAGCAGAACGACGCCGATTATAAGACCATGATGGGTTATACCAACGGCAAGAGGGTCATCCCAACGGTGGAGATCGATGGCAAGATACTGATCAATCCCCGTTTCGCCCAGGTCGCAGAGGCTCTGGGTATTTAAACTCTTTTGGGCATAAAAAAAGGGACGGGACTTTCGTCCCGTCCCTTTCTGATAACTAAACCTTAGTTGTGCTTGTCGTTATAAATGGTATCCGAGCGCTTGTTCTCTTCCTTCTCTAATTGCTTGCGGTCCTGCTTGTCCAATTTCCCGCCGTCCTTGGCCAAATCAGCCTTGCGCTGCTTGTTGATCCTTTTCCCCGAACGGGCCAATTGCCTGGATTCTTTCTTGCTGATCTTTCCATTGGCCTTGCCCATTTCAATACGCCCCTTCTGGCGTTCCAAACGATTCTTGGGACTCATCTTGGGATTGTTCCCATTAGCGTCCTGCGCCATCGCCAAACCCACACCGCTCACGAACAGAACCAAAGTCAAAACCGCGATGAACTTTTTCATTTCTCTCTCCCTGATCGTTTTCCGAAAACATCCTGTACATATTAGACGAGGGCGGGGCTGGGTAGGTTGCATTCTTTTTGGCAGAAAACAGCATGAAAAAGGGGTTTCAGGCGATGGTTCGAATAAATTCCAGGAATAGTCCGAATCCCTCGTCCCAAAAACCCAAGCGGGAATCCATATTGATATGACCTTTGTTGCCCACATCCAAGAGACGGGCTTTCCAATGAGCCGCCAGTTCTTGGGCGTAATCAAAAGAGGAATAGGGATCGTTCCGGCTGGCTACAAGCGCAGTCGGAAAAGGTAGGCCGACTTCGAAGGGGGATGTGAACCCCTCGGCGACTTTTGGGTATCGGGGAGAAAGGATATCAGGCGGACCGACCAAAAAGGCGCCCTTCAGGCTGGGGTCTTGATGGTCCTTGGCCCATCGGGATATCAACAAACAGCCCATACTGTGCGCCATCAGGACCTTGGGCCCAGGATGTTCTTCCAAGCACTTTTGGAGGTTTGGGACCCATTCTTGGGCGCGGGGGTTGTCCCAATCGGCGTGTTCGACCCAGATACCGCCCAGTTTCTCATACCAGGCTCTCTGCCAATGACCGGGGCCGGAATTATTGATGCCAGCCAAAAAGACGATCTTCATGGGACCGGTTTAGTCGTTGAGGGGGATGACCATCCCCCCTTCCTCGAGGAAATTCTTCTTCAAACCCTTTTCTTTACAGTCAGCCTTGGGACATTGGTAGACCACTTTGAGAACCTTGTTCTTATACCCAGGTTGTTGGACTTTCTTGCGCGAGACTTCTTTCAATTCATCACCGCAACCCAAACATGTCGGCATGTGCCTCCCCCTATTTTTCTTGAGATTATTCAGGCGTTCTTGGAAATCAGGAAAAGACCTATTTGAGCGAAAAAGTTCGGCATTATCCGCACGTTCTTTTCCCCGGCCAGATAGGCTTTTCGTTCAATGACGATCCCCTTGATCTGGCAATATTCCTGGAAATCCAGGATGGAGACCGAGTGCAAGTTGGGGGTCTCATACCACATATAAGGAAGGGCTTTGGTGACCGGCGTCTTGCCCAGGAAGAATGTCTGGAACCGGGAAATATAATGGGCGAAATTGGGGAAACCCACGATGCACTTTTTCCCCACCCGCAGGGCGCTTTCCAGGGCCCGGTCCACGTGTTGGATCTGCTGGAATGTCTGGTCCAGGACCGTATAGTCGAAAGCGTCGTTCTGGTAGTCGGTCAACCCGCCCTCGATGTCGTCATGGAAAACGTTCAAACCCCTGGCCACGCATTTATAGATGGCCTGTTCGTCGATCTCCACACCCTGGCCTTTGATGCCCTTTTGCTTGATCAAATGGTAGAGCAGGTCGCCGTTGCCGCAACCCAGGTCCAATACCGAGGCCCCCGGCTCGATCCATTCCAGGATGACCCTGTGGTCCGGTTGTATATTTTCAGGAATGGTCGCCAATGTTTATAACCTCTTTAAATAATATTAACCACAGATGCACACAGATAAACTTAATTTCCCCCTTTGAAAGAGGGGGAATAAGGGGGAGTTAGACTTTTGAGCTACCTCGGAAACGACTAATACCCCCCTCCCCCCCTTTTTCAAGGGGGGGAACAACTATCTTTACGGAAAGCCGCAGGCTTGTGGCCTAAAAATCCTCTCGCGACGAGAAGATTAATCAGGTCAGTGACACAGACAGATATTACGAAAAGAAAATCTGAATCTTTGTATTTTCAAGGTTCTTCCAACACATTGTATCCGTAAAAGACCTTCCTCAGGAAATGCTTGACCAAGTGGGTCTCTTCCTCGATCTCCAGCAAGAAAGCGTCATGACCGTAAGTGGAGTCTATCTCGCAATAGCTAGCCTCGATGCCCGAAAGCTTGCAGGCCCGCACGATCTCCTGGGACTGGTAGAGCGGATAGAGCCAATCGGATTTGAACCCGATGACCAACGCGTGGATATCCTTCCCCTGCAGGGCTTCCTGGAAGGGTCGACCCGCCGCGGCGTCGAAGTTGTCCATGGCCTTGGTGATATAGAGATAGGAATTAGCGTCGAATCGCTTGACGAAATTCTCGCCCCGGTACCTCAGGTAGCCTTCCACCTCGAAATCGGCGGTGAATTTTTCCGCGCCCTGGCGCGCTTTCTTCTGGCGTCCGAACTTGTCCGCCATGGAGGAATCGCTCATATAAGTGATATGGCCCACCATGCGGGCCACCGACAACCCCTTGGCGGGGAGGGATTTTCCGTAATAGTTCCCGCCGTCCCAATCCGGGTCGGCCATGATGGCCTGGCGCCCCACCTCGTCGAAAGCGATCTGTTGGGGCGAATGTTTGATGGCTGTGGCGATGGGGATGGCGCTATGCACTCTTCCCGGGTGCTTCACCATCCAGGAAAGTACCTGCATACCTCCCATTGAGCCTCCCGCTACCGATAGCAGGCGGTCGATTCCCAAATGCCGGGTCACCAGATGTTGCTGACATTCCACCATGTCGCCGATGGTGACAAGCGGGAAATCCAAAGCGTAAGGCTTCCCTGTCTTGGGGTTCAAGCTGGAAGGCCCGGTGGAGCCTTTGCATCCCCCGATGACGTTGGAACTGATGACGAAATACTGGTCCGTATCAAATGCCTTTTCCGGACCGATCATGTCGTCCCACCAACCCGGGTCCTTGTCGCCCTCGTGCCAGCCGGCTGCGTGGGCGTCCCCGGAAAAAGCGTGGCAGACCAGGATGGCGTTGGACTTATCGGCGTTCAACCGCCCATAGGTCTCATAGGCTAACGTGACAGGGCCCAGCCACTCGCCGTTCTCGAGTGTCAGCCCGTCGAAGGAATAGGTCTTGGTCTCGACCAGTCCTAACCCAGGTTTCGCCTTCTGGTCCGCCGTTTCGGTCATCCTTTGGCCTCCTCATAAAGCCATGTGCTCAGGTATCTTTCGCCCGTATCGGGCAGGACCACCACGATGGTCTTTCCCTTGTTTTCAGGGCGATGAGCCACCTTGAGGGCCGCCCAGAGGGCCGCCCCGCAGGATATCCCGGCCAGGATGCCCTCGCTTTTCGCCAGCTGACGGGCCGTTGCCCCCGCATCATCGTTGGTGACCCGGATGACCTCATCCAGAATGTCCCGGTTCAGGACCGCGGGAATGAAATTTGCCCCGATGCCCTGGATCTTGTGCGCCCCGGGCGTTCCTCCCGAAAGGATGGGGGACGCGTCCGGCTCCACCGCGATGGCCTTGAATGAGGGCTTGAGCTTTTTGATCACTTCCGCCACGCCCGTGATGGTACCGCCCGTGCCGACTCCCGCCACCAGGATGTCCACCGCTCCGTCCGTATCCTGCCAGATCTCCTCGGCGGTCGTGCGCCGGTGGATCTCGGGATTGGCTGGGTTATTGAACTGCTGGGGAATGAAGCTGTTGGGGTTGGCTTTGGCCAGTTCCTCGGCCTTGTCCACCGCCCCCTTCATACCCTTCGCCCCCTCGGTCAAAACCAGGTTGGCCCCGAAAATGCGCATCAACTGACGCCTTTCCATGCTCATGGTCTCAGGCATGACCAGGGTGAGTTTGTAGCCCCTGGAAGCGCAGGTGAAAGCCAGAGCCACCCCCGTGTTGCCGCTGGTAGGCTCAATGATCTGGGTGTCCTTGTTGATCAACCCACGCCTTTCAGCGTCGTCGATCATGGCCACCCCGATGCGGTCCTTCACGCAGCCCAGGGGATTCATGGATTCCAGCTTGGCCAGCACTGTCGCGCCGGCCCCTTCGGTGATGCGGTTCAGGCGAACCAGAGGGGTGCGCCCGATGACCTTGGTGACATCCGAATATATCCTTGCCATGATCTACCTCACGCTTTCCCGAGCGCTTGCTCGATGTCCGCCAGGATATCATCGATATGCTCGATACCCACCGAGATACGGATGAAGTCGGGTGTCACGCCCGTCGCCAGCTGTTCCTGCTCGGATAACTGCTGATGGGTCGTGGTGGCCGGGTGGATGGCCAGGGTCTTGGCGTCGCCGATGTTGGCCAGGTGAGAGATGAGTTCCAGCGAGTTGATGAATTTCTTGCCCGCTTCCACGCCTCCCTTGATGCCGAACCCCAGGATGGCGCCAGCTCCCTTGGGCAGATACTTCTGGACCTTGGCCTTATAAGGGCTGTCATCCAGGCCGGGATAGCTGACCCAGCCGACCTTCGGGTGCTTTTTGAGGAACTTGGCGACCGCCAGCGCGTTCTCCGAGTGCCGGGGCATGCGAAGGTGCAGGGTCTCCAGGCCCTGTAAGAGTTGGAAAGAGTTGAAGGGCGAGATGGCCGGGCCCAGGTCGCGAAGCAGGGTCACCCTGGCCTTGATGATGTAGGCGATGTTGCCGATGGGCTTCAGGGCCTCGACGAAATTGATGTTGTGGTAGCTCGGGTCCGGATCGGCGATCAACGGGAACTTGCCGTTGGTCCAGGTGAACTTGCCCGAATCCACGATCACCCCGCCCATGGAGGTACCGTGTCCGCCGATGAACTTGGTGGCGGAATAAACGACGATATCCACCCCGTGGTCGAAGGGACGCAGCAGATAGGGCGAAACCGTATTATCCAGCACCAGCGGAATACCGTTGTCATGGGCGATCTTGGCCAAGCTTTCCATGTCGGCCACATTGTTCTTCGGATTCCCGATGGATTCGGCGTAGATGGCCTTGGTCTTCGGGGTGATAGCCTTCTTGAAGGCGTCCAGGTCCTCGGAAGGGACGAACTTGACCTTGATGCCGAACTTGGCGAAGGTGTAATGGAACAAGTTGTATGTCCCGCCGTAAAGGTTATCCGCCGAGACGATCTCATCCCCCGCCTGGGCGATGTTCAACAACGCCAAGGTGATGGCCGATTGTCCCGAGGCGACCGCCAGGGCCCCCACGCCCCCATCCATGGCCGCGATGCGTTTTTCCAGCACGTCCGTGGTGGGATTCATGAGACGGGTGTAGATGTTACCGAACTCCTTCAAGCCGAACAGATTGGCCGCGTGGTCCGTGCTCTTGAACTGGTAAGAGGTCGTTTGATAAATGGGTACGGCGCGCGACCCGGTCGTCGGGTCCGCTTCCTGGCCACCGTGCAGGGCCAGTGATTCAACTTTTAACTTCGCGTCTAGCTTTGACATAGTGTTTCCCCTTTTATTAATAATATTTAGGTCCGGTCAAGGGCAGCCCTCGACGGGCTGCCACTTGGGCGAATTTTATGACCCGCCCAAGTACTCGGCTTGTCCCCGGCTTTCGCCGGGTCCTTAAATCAGCCGGTCAAAAAAAATCCCGAACCACTTTTCAGCGGTTCAGGATTATGAGAGCTCTCATGATCTTTCACCGCTTTAGCGCCCTGTTTCGTCCCCTCGCGGGAACATCGGCCGGGGCAAGTTGGTCTTAAAGCCTCGCCGGTGCACACCTCAAAAAAATCAAAACAACGGGTGTGCCGCCCTGAGAATCCGCAGGATTATCAGGGCTTAAAACAAAAAACCCAAGTCGCTTTTTGGGCAGCTCGGGTTTAGGAGGTTCTCTTAAACTTTCGCCGCTTTAGCGCCCTGTTTACCCAATCTTCGGGAACGCCGGGGCAAGTTGGACCTTAACGCCTCGCGTTTCAATAATCGAAGTCTATTACCCCATTCTTTCTTTGTCAATACCCGCCCAACCTTTAACAAACCCCTTACATTATGGAAACGAATGTATCGGTTTTCCAACATTGTCTCGCTTCTTCCATTTCCCAATCCACCTCAAGCATGCTATTTATATAGGGGGTCCTGGACCCCGGTCTTTCATTCAATTACCGGCCACGAAAGCGAACTTTTGAGCACAGCCCTGTGGAATAAAAAACTGAACTGCCCCTTCTGCGGGGGTGAATTCGAGACCACCCGCATGCGTTCCTCGGTCATCCGGATCAAGGACAAGATGACCGATTTTGGTAATATCTACGAGGGCGAGTGCCCCTATCTTTACGCCATCACCGCCTGCCCCCACTGCACTTTCGCCGCCCAAAACAAGGATTTCCAGTCCATCCGCCCGGGGGGCGAACCCAAGATCATGGAAGCCACCAAGCAGATCAAGGCGTCGGGCAAGAAAAAACCGGACATCTTCATGCTCGGCCACCTTTCCCCCGAGGTCTCCATCAAGCGCCATGAGTTGGCCATCGCCTTCATGAAATTGAGGGCCTATTACGATTCAGGCACCTTACCCAACCTTTACCTGCATATCGTCTGGCTATTCCGCATGATCGGGGAACACGAGAAAGAAAAAGCGGCCATGGCCCTGGCCGCCAAGGCTTACGAGGAGTACCTGGCCAAGGGCTACGACATGCCCGAGCACCTGGGCGAGCCCGGCATCCTTTACCTGATCGGGGAGCTTCACCGCCGTCAGGGTCTCAACAAGGAGTCCCGGCGTTTTTACGAAAGGGCCCTGGCCAGCAAAGAGATCAGAAGTTTCCCCAAGATCGCCGACATGGCCCGCGACATGATGCTCGTCGCCAAGGCGCAGATGGAAAAGAACGGCCCCGAACCAGCCGAAGCTTAAGAAGTCCCCTTTTCTTATCCCGATACAATCACCAAAACACATTTAGCCACGGATGTGCTGATTCTAAAATGAAAAAAAGAATATTGAAATCGGTACTATACCGACCACTTTAAATGTTTATTGGCAGGTCGACATTCATGGGATGTATGGGATTAATAAAATCTGAAGATTTTTTGTTTTCTTTAAATCCATCACATGTATCCCATGAATCTGTGGCCAAAGAATTTATTGTTGTCTTTGCTGTTTCATTCGACCATTAGTTGTAACGGTCAACCTGAATTCCATTTTCTTCACCATTCCCAATGGAAAACGCTTTTCAGTTTACCTTCTTCTCTCAAAACCGTTAAATGGTCCGGCTTTCAATAAACAGATCTCTCTCAGGAGCCTCCGTATGATGTCATCCTCTATCACGCCCACCGGTTTTAACTTCGGCGGTTGGATATCCCAATCCACTTTGACCGACGAGCACGCCAAGACCTTCATCACCCAAGAGGATTTCCGGTTGGTCGCGGACTGGGGTTTCAATTCCATCAGGCTTCCGGTGGACTGCCGTTTCCTGTTCGGCAAGGATGGGTTGGGCAAGCTCATTCCCGCGCGACTGGCGTTCCTCAATAAAGTCCTTGGCTGGTCATCTGACGCGGGATTGATGACCATCCTCGACCTTCACGAGACTCCCTTACATTCATTCCAACATACCGAACTGGAAGGCCTGTGGCGCGATGACAAAGCCCTCAACCTTTTCTGCTCCCAATGGGCCGAATTGACCCACGCTCTCAAGAACGCCGAATGTCCCCTGCGGTTCGACATCCTGAACGAACCCACCGCCTGCCAACCCGCAGATTGGGGCAAAGCCGCCAAAGCCATCATCCGGGCCGTCCACGCTGAGCATCCCGAACGGGAGGTCGTGGTGGAATCCACCCGTTGGGGTTCGGTAAAAACCCTGGAAGCCTTGGTCCAGGAAGTCCAGGCGCCCAACCTCATCTACAGCTTCCATTTTTACGAGCCCATGTGGGTCACTCATCAAAGGGCTTATTGGTGGAAAGAAGGCCAGCCCTATCTGGAGACGGTCGATTACCCCGGTTACCTGCCTAATGTGAAAGCCCATATGGCTAAGGAATTACCAGCCAATACCAGGGCCAGACTGGAGTTCGAGGGATCCATCCATTGGGACAAGGACGCCCTCCGAAATATGATGGCTCCTGTGGAGCGGCTGGTGAAGCAGGGTGTCCCGCTTTACTGTGGGGAATTCGGGGTCTTTGAGCAGGCTCCCAGATCCGCCCGATTGAACTGGACCAGGGACGTGGTGGACCTATTGACCGAAATGAACGTGGGTTGGTCCTATTGGATCTACAAGTGGTTGGATTTCGGTGTCTGGCCTGAACAACCCAAAGGCCAAACCGCGGCCCTGGACGAGGAAATGCTCTCTATCCTTCAACGGGGTATCCTAGCGAAAAGCCGTTAAAAGAGCGCTGGTTTCTGTCTATCCCTCAATAACAAAAAGACCCTCGGTCCTAATGGAACGAGGGTCTTTTTGTTTTATGGTGCCTTCTTCCGACTGGACAACTTAGGTCTCTTCAGTTCAAATCATACGAAAGTTAAACCCAGTATCACCCCATTCAAGGAGTCTCCATGGAAAGCCGAAATGATAACCCCTTCCGGGCTACCTATACCTTCCGCCAGTTGTTCAGCGGGTTCTGGAAGCTGGCCAAACCCTATTGGTTCTCCGAGGACCGCTGGCCGGCACGGGGTATGCTCCTGCTGGTCGTCATCCTGAACCTGGCCTGGGTCTACCTGATGGTGAAGGTCAACACCTGGTACCAGAAATTCTACGACGCCATCCAAAAGCTCGATGCCAACGCCTTCTGGTCCCTCATACTGGTCTTCTGCGGTCTGGCGGCCTGCGCCATCCTGGTCTCGGTCTTCCGACAATACTTCACCCAGACCCTTCAGAACCGGTGGCGCAAGTGGATGACCCGCCGGTTCCTGGAACATTGGCTCCAGGAAAAAAGCCATTACCTTTGGCAATTGACGGAGAAAAAGACGGACAACCCCGACCAGCGTATCGCCGAGGACATCAAGGATTTCGTCAACAACACCCTGACCCTCTCCCTGGGCCTCTTGAATCAGATCGTGACCTTTTGTTCCTTCATCGCCATCCTTTGGTCCTTGTCCGGGCCCCTCGATATCCCCCTATGGGGCGGAAAGGTTTTCACCCTTCCCGGCTATATGGCCTGGGTCTGCCTGGTCTACGCGGCCGTCGCGACCTGGATCACCCACCGTATTGGCCGGCCCCTCATCGGGTTGAACTACCGCCAGCAATGGCTGGAGGCCAATTTCCGTTTTTCCCTGGTCCGTCTGAGGGAGAACGGCGAAAGCGTGGCCCTGAGCGAGGGTGAAAACGTGGAGGAAGGGAGCCTGAAAGAAACTTTCCAATCGGTTTACAAGAACTACCATGCCATCATCAGAAAGAACATGCATCTGGGCTTTTTCGTCATCGGTTATGACCAGATCGCCTCCATTTTTCCCTTGGTCGTGGCGGCCCCCCGGTTCTTCGCCAAGGTCATCGGCTTGGGGGTCTTGATCCAGATCTCCAACGCCTTCGGCAAGGTGAAGGACGCCCTTTCGGTGGTGGTGGAAAGTTACACCACCTTGGCCTACTGGCGCTCGGTTGTTGAGCGTTTGGAAGGGTTCGAGGCGGAAGTGGAACGCACGAAAGGTCTGCATGCAGAGGCCCAATCCATCCTAAGAACCGGGGCAGACCAGGGATCCATCCGCTTGGACGGCGTGACCCTTTCCCTTCCGGGCCTTCCTCAACCCCTGACCCACCCCCTGACCATCGATTTCAAGAAAGGACAGTCCATCCTCATCTCCGGACCATCCGGATGCGGCAAAAGCACCCTTTTGAGGGCGCTCTACGGTATCTGGCCCTTCACCAAGGGGACGATCACCCTTCCTGAAAAAGCCAAGGTGATGGTCATGCCCCAAAAACCCTATCTGCCTGTTGGCACGCTTAAGGGCGCATTGACTTATCCCAAGGCCGAAGCGGATATTCCAAATAACGAGATATTGGATGTTCTTTCCCTTTGTCGATTGGATCATTTAAAGGACAGGCTGGCGGATTTCGAGAACTGGGCCTTGATGCTTTCGGTGGGGGAACAACAGAGGGTGGCTTGGGCGCGGGTATTCTTGCAGAAACCCCAGTGGCTCTTTTTGGACGAGGCCACTTCGGCCTTGGATGAGGACGCCCAGGAAAGGTTGTATAAGGCTTTGAATGAAAGATTGCCGGAGACAACCATGATCAGTGTGGCCCATCGGCAGGACCCCCAGGAGCATCATCAGGCGGTCTGGAACATCCGGTCGGGACACGGCTTCCACCCGGTTTAACAAAGAGATTTCAACGCAGGTGAATAAAATTCATCCAAACACTTGAAGCCGGATGGAACAACCTCCGGCTTCAACTTTCGTTCGTGCCTTCTACCAATCTTTTCTCTCGGTCCTCTGTCCTTTTCCCGAGCCATTTGATGGCCTCTTCCAATCCGCTGATGGACAGAACGTATTCAGGGCAGTTGAACTTGGAATTCTGATAATACTTCAATCGATCGAGGCAGGCGACCAGCACATCTTCCACAAAAGCCCCGTTCTGTTCTTTGCGCGCTGCGTCTTTCCCTAAAGGGCCCGTCTGCCAGTCAATGGCGATACCGATACCCCGGACAGAACCTCCTGTCGGGACGGCGTTTTCATCCACTTTATTCAACATTATCATTTTTTGTACTTGTGACATGTAATCTCCTCGTAGCCGGGGTCCCTTACCCACTTCACCAACATGGGTTGAACCAGCCATACAAGGACACTACTCCTAATCGAGCCAAAAAGAGCTGTATTCCAAATAATTATTATTGGGGATTTGTCCATCAGGTTTTGCGTTCGAACTTATTGACGGTTGGATTTCTTAACCTTCAATTAACGTATCAAAATGATTTTTCGTTCTTTCCTCGCGAAAGGGGAGCGAAGTTCGATGATATAAACACCGCTGGCGCAAATTTCACCATAGGAATTCTTTCCGTCCCATTGGTAGTTCACGACGAACGGCTTCACGATGTAACAAGTCATCAGGTTCCTTACCAATTCCCCGGCCGAGTTATAGATATTCAAAGTGAAATACCCCGAGTGATCCTCACAATCCACCACCGAAATGGAAACAGCTCCTTGGTTGGCCATCAAAAGGTTCTTGGAGACGTAAAATCTGTTGCAATCTGTCGGAAAGGTTGGCGTCAAGGTCGGCGTGTCAGTAATAGTGGGAGTGTCGGTGATCGTGGGGGTCATGGTAACGGTGTTGGTCGCGGTTTGGGTCGGTGTTTTGGTCGCCGTCGGGGAATCCGTCAGGGTCGCAGTGTTGGTCGGGGTCGAAGTAGCGGTCGGGGTGGAGGTGGCGGTTCGCGTGGCAGTAAAGGTTGGAGTCTTGGTCGCGGTGCAGGTCGAGGTTGGGGTGGCGCTATTGGTGGGTGATTGCGTGGAAGTTTTGGTGAAGGTCAGCGTCGGGGTATAGGTATCTGTAAAAGTATCCGTGGGTGTAGGGCTATTGGTCGGTGTGGCCGTCATCGAATCCGTGAATGTAGCGGTGGGTGTGAAGCTATCGGTGGGGGAAAGGGTCATAGTTGCCGTGTTGGTGGGGGTGACCGAATCGGTGTTCGTCGCGGAATTAGTGGGAGTTTGGGTCGAGGTCGACGTCCCAGAAAATGTCATGGTAAAAGTGACCGTGGGTGTCAAGGTCAGGGTGGGGCTGTTGGTGGCAGTGACAGTATCCGTAATCGTGAATGAGTTGGTAGGCGTAAAAGTCATCGTTGGCGTAGCCGTACTTGTTCCCGTCGGGGAAGGCGCAGGGGTGAGTGACAGTGTCGGTGTCATCGAAACGGTCGCTGTGTCGGTACTTGAATTAGTAAAAGTGGAAGTAACACTGAAAGTGGCGGTGAACGAACTCGTCGTGGTAGGGGTAAAGGTAGGGCTGAAGGTTGAGGTCTGGGTGTTCGTTACCGTGTTGGTTGGGGCCAAGGTGGGGGTCATCTGCGCGATACATCCCTGGATCACGGTCACCGAATTACCGAACACCTCACTGACGAATATTTGCCCCAGCGGATTGACCGCTATTCCCCAGGGATTATTGGGCAAAGCGCAGGAACTCAATAAATTGAAGCTCGGGTCGTACACATTCATCCCGGCGTTGTAATTGGAAACATAGAAGTTACCCATCAGGTCCGTCCGGCACGTATAGGGATCGACTCCCGCGGACGGCGGTATGGGTACGGCCATAGCGTAACCAGCGCTTTCGTCGAAACTCACCAGACGGGAATTACCGTTGTTGAAATCGGTCACGTAGATCTTGGTACCAACCTTTGTCACTCCTGTTGGCCACATCAGTTGCGATGGTCCACCGAATGTGGCCGCGGCGGTATATCCAGACCCCGTGTTGTCAAGTCGGTAAACGTAGTTGGTCTGGCTGGTGACATAAAGGGAATAGGTCATTCCCTGCTTGCTGACCCAACACCCCCGGGCCTGACCCACGATCCCCGCCCCAATGGTGGCAGCGAAGCTGTAGGAGGACGTGAACTCTTCCACCGCTTGGTTGTTGTATTCCGCGATATAGAAGTTCCCCTGATCATCGATAGTCGCGTCCACTGGGTAATGGAACGAGCCTCCCGACCAGGTCGTGATGGTGTTAATCAAGGCCCGGCTAGTCGCGTCATACACGTACACCGCGGGAGCGATCCGGTCCGCCACATAAATGCGGTTATTCGGATAATCGATACCTAATCCCGTGGGTTGGGTGAACCCCGTGATATTGGCGATCCCCTGACAGCAATCGGGCGTGGGGCTTTTCATGATAGTAGCCGTCATCGTTGGACTGCAGGTCAAGGTTGGCGTTGGCGTATATGTAGGCGTAAATGTCCAAGTTGGAGTAAAAGACATCGAAGGTGTCATTGAATTGGTCGAAGTATTGGTGGGTGAAGCCGTATAAGTATTCGTAGGGGTCGGAGTGATCAAAGTGACACAAGCATTGTCGATCTTCGTGATCAATGTATTGGTGTAACCTCCCAAATAGAGATTTCCCAAACTGTCCACTCCCAGACCGACCGGCATATCGTAAAGTGGGTTATTACAGCCATACAAATAATTTCCCGTATGGTCGAACGCCACAAATTGATTGTCTCCATAACAGGCGACATTGAAATTCCCAGCGCTATCCATCGTGATCTCAAGCGGATCGGACACTTGGGAAAGGGCACTTCCCCCGCTTGCCCATATTGTTGGAGAAATGAAGCTGGTTCCCGATTGTTGGTAACCGACGACCAAATTATTCGTCGCATCAGTCAGGACCAGAGTACTGCCTGATTTATAAATCCCAGCGGGTTTTCCTATCGCAGGCGGGGTTGGCAAAGGAAGTACCCCCCCCGTATAGGTGACACCGGAAGGGCTATACCGGTATACAAGGTTGGTTGTGTCCGAAGTCACATAAACATCGTTGTTGGTATCAACACAGACCCCGTTGATACCCCCGATTGAACCCGAAACCACTGTGGCCGCGATGCTCCCATCGCTCAAATTGACCTTATAGACTGCGTCATGGATCCTGTCACCCATAAACAAATAAGTATCGGTTGGATCCAGGAACAATGTAAAACAACCACCAAACTCTCCCGTGGTTCCCAGGTCCTTGATATAGGCGCCAGTTAGAAGATTGAATTCCGAAATGTTTAAGTCACCGGTCTTCCCACAAGCGTAAATAATATTGCGGTTGGTATCTACTACAATGCCCCCAAACCCAACCGCTCCGCTTCCGGCCGTATTATTGGTCCAAGCGGTATCGATCGCGCAACAATTGGTCGTCGATCCGGTATTAGGTAAAAAAGAAAAAGAGATCAGGAAAGATAATACCAAGATTAACCGGTAACCATGCCGCCCCAGATTGCTAATTGAAGGCTTACTCAATGGCGGCCATCGGTTCTTCCACAACACATTTGGAAAGGAGATGAGGTTGAACACCAGGGAAAGTGATAACAACGAGCCGCGTTGATGGGCTCAAACCCAACAAGAATGTCAGGAGGACCAAAGCAACAAAGAGGATCAAAAATAACTGCAGATTCATATGACCTGTCCTATTCCATAAGGGAAATCGGAGAACCTTTATATTTTAGCACATTATTATATTTGGCCGTTTTTGGTCAAAATCTCAATAAAAGTACATAAATTTAGACCAGCACTGAATCCAGCCTAAGCTCAGTTCACCACAATGAATTGGATTTTGGTAGGGCTGGCGAAAGCTCGGAAACAGAGAAGATTCCGTCTAATATTTCATTTCTGTTTTGTCTTTAATCCCAATTCCGCTCCGCCCGCGGTTAGCACATCAAAACCGGCCGGATCATCCGGGGAATAATCCGTCATTTCGATAGGTTTATTGGGTTCCAATGACTCGATCTTGTAATGCCCTGGGCGAACGGGAATATGGAACCAGCCCTTTTTGTCGCTGACGATGATCTTTGGTCGCCCTCTTCCCTTCAAAACCAGGTGGAAACCCGCCAAACCGTCCGAACCTGACCTTTGGCCGTTCCCAATGAACCCCAGGATATCCCCATCGGCTCCTTTTTTGATATTGGCCATCACGACCGCTATTTCCGCTACCACTTTTTCAAAATTCTTGTCCAAACTATCAATGGCGTCGTAACAACCCCCGCACAGCTCGCCCTTTTCATTCCTTTTGACCATAAAAAGATACTTGTGGCCCAGCTCTATCCCCATTCTGGCGGAAGTATTTCCTTCACATATTTCGACCGTGTCGGATTGGGTGCCTTTGAAATATTTTTCCGTCTTCACCTTATAAATCAGGGTGGCCGCCTCACCCAAAGGTTGAATATCCTCCGGTTTCTTGGTGGGATTTCCCTTTTCATCCAGGCCCCGAGCTGAAACAACTGTCCCTATGACGGCCACATCTGCCCTGGTGAACATGGTTCTGGTTCTCGGATTTGGATCGGGACAACTGGCCATAAGTTTCGGGAGGAAAACGAACGAAAGGAGACCTATGCCTATTCGCGGATCCAGCTTATACTTCATAACGACCTCCACATATTATTTACTGGATACGATATCCCACCTGCAAGGAAAGCGTGTTGTTTTGCGGCCCATTGGGGCTATTCGCGTAAGCCGGTACTAAACCCATTTCATAACGAAGATCGAACAGCAGTTGGTCCAGTTCAATGCCGGCCCCGATCATCAGGCCTGCGTCCGCCGGGGCGCCGGTTATTGTTTGGCCATGGGGATAATTACCGATCGCATAGTGATCGTTAGGGTTCAAAAGAAGGCCGAAGGCGGGTCCGGCTGAAAGACTGCCGACCATCATTCGGGAAAGGTCCTTGTTGACCTTAAAAAGAAGGGGCAATTCGAAATAATCGAAGTCGTCATCCACGGAAAGGCCCGCGGGCTGACCTGGGACCGTAAGTGCGCCCCCAATATGGGTTCCCTTCATCGTGAAATCCAATTCGGGTTGAAAGGAAAAACGGTTCCCCAGGTTCAAGTCCGCGAAAACCCCGGTGGTCAATCCTATCAACATGCTGTCGGCCGTCCCGGTCTGAGAAGCCAAGGTGAATCCTCCCCGGATACCCCAGCTCGATTCATCCGCCGCGGCCTGGAATATCAACCCCATGGTCAAAAGCACGATCAAAACCACACTTTTCATTCTGATGGCTCCTTTGATCCCCGCGATTCACTTGAGACCCCATTATAAACAAAAAAGCCCAGTAGCAGAGCCTTACAGTCGCGCTACAGGGCAAATCAATTCAGGTTTCTATTTATCTCAAGACTAATAAAGGTTCCGATGGGACTAATCTAGTAATTTTGGCAACCGATGCTTCGTTTTTTCTAAACTGGGATTGTAGCCAGTTCAAAAACCCGGGTTTTGATCTTTGACCTTTTGCAAAGGGCCAAAGCCCTGGCCTTTTCATTGACCTGGTAATCAAGTTTTTTTACAACCACCAATACCCTTTGACGGGTCTCTTCGGTGATCCGAGAATCGTTGTTCAAAACCATTGAAACAGTCGCCTTGCAAACCTTCGCCATCTCAGCGACATCTTCCATCTTGGGTCTGGCCTTCTCTGAATTCCTGATCCCAAAATCCCCAATCCTTAATTCTTCCATTTTTTCCCCCTTTATTTGATGACCAGCAGTTTTCCAATGGCCTTGCCCGATTTAGTTGTGACCACCACGTAATAAAGCCCATTGGCGAGGGGGGCACTGAATCGGCCTAACAACCGGACCGTGATACCCGTTCCCGTGGGCACCGAGTCAACCGTCATGTCGATCACTTTGCGGAATCCTAAGGTGAATATCTCGATACGCACATTGGAAACACCCGGATAAAAAGGAGAAAGAACAGTGACCGTCTCTCCTGAAGCTGGATTGGGGTAAAGGCCCACATGACCTACCAATGGCGTAGGAGCTTGAGTGACGGTGGATGTGAGGGTGTATGTTTTAGTGGGAGTGAAGGTCTGAGTGGGGGTGTTGGTCTTGGTGGCAGTGTAGGTCGGCGTAAACGTGTTGCTAAAAGTCCATGTGAAAGTGGGCGTGAAAATCTTTGTCGGGGTCAAGGTTATCGTACTCGTGTAGGTATCAGTAGAGATGGACGTGGCGGTCATGGAATTGGTGGCGGTGATTGTGGGGGTTTGACTGAAAGTACTGGTTTGAGTCAATGTATCGGTAAGAGTGGATGTAGGGGTCGGGGTCCAGGTGGGGGTGAAGGTGAAAGTAGCGGTCCAAACCGCCGTGTTGGTTTTGGTTGGCGTTGGACTCAAGGTCACGGTCGGGGTGTTGGAAGGGGTGTTGCTGAATATAGGCGTATTTGTTGATGTAAAGGTCCAGGTTGAAGTGGCCGTATTGATAGGGGTTAAGGTTTCGGTATTGGTCCAAACCGGGGTTCGTGTAGAAGTATCGGTATTGGTTGGGGTGTTGATGGGAGTAAAAGTCTTAGTGGCCGTGAAGGTACCGGTCCAAGTAGGGGTAGAGGTATCGACCATTGTGTAGGTAGGCGTATTAGTGAAGACAGCTGTCGAGGTGTTGGTGGCCGTATTCACTTGAGTAAAGGTGTGGGTGAAGGTGGAAGTAAAGCTATTAGTAGGAGTAGAAGTCTTGGTGCTGGTCGATGTCTGGGTATTTGTCCAGACGGGCGTCCAGGTGAAAGTGGCCGTGTTCACCTGGGTTAAAGTATTGGTATTGGTAAAAGTGGGAGTGGCTGTATTGACTGGGGTGAATGTGCGGGTATAGGTATTCGTTGTTGTGTTGGTTAAGGTGGAGGTCGGGGTATTTGTAGGTGTCCAAGACCTCGTATTGGTCGGGGTAAAGGTGGGGGTATTCACTAACGTGAAGGTCTTGGTAGGGGTGCTGGTAGGGGTCAATGTGGCCGCGATGGTAGGAGTAGATGTAAAGGTGGGTGTGGATGGAGAGGTGCAGGTGGTCACCACCGCGTTATCCCTGGTGAAAAGATAGTCCCTTACTTCCCCAGCAGGCGCGAACCACATGCTATTGTTGCCAGCCGTCCCGTAACTTGTGTTCAAGTGGTTCAGCAAATCCTGTAGGGTTGTCACATTGGTGCTGTATTGATCGGCGATGGCGCCGCTGCCCGCCGAGACACTGTGGGTAAATTCGATAAGCCACCCATGCTGACTGGCGTTGGCCGTGGTATCGGCCAGAGATTTCCAAGCTGTGTCATCCGTCCCATACATCCCGCCGCGTTGGAACACAACGGTGGAAAACACGGGATTGTCCACTACGTTGTAGGAATTGCCGCAGCATTCCCCAGAAAGAATGTAAGTAGGCGGAAAGCCAGCGCATGTATCGGCTGAATCCACCTCGTAGGGAAAGACCACATGGGTGACGTTGTAACCAGGGAAATTGGTCTGGAGATAGGTTTGATTTTTGCTCAACTCGGGAAGGATATCGGTGGCGCTACCGTTACAGGTGAGCGGATTGGGATGGTCATAGGAATGGTTGAAGATATCCCAGCCCGCCGCTCTCAACGCTTGCAGAGTAGCCCAATTCATATAGTAGTTGCCGCTACCAGGTCCTCCTCCCGTGTTAGCCCACGAAGCCACCACCGCGTCTCCCGCCCTCCATCCCAACGCGTCCAATACGGGTTTTGCGTTCTCGTATTGTGTCAATCGGTTGTCATCGAAAGTAAGGGAGTAGGCCCAATGGTAGTTGTTATAAAGGATGGCTTTGGTCGCGGCGCCCGTCCCGCCCGCGGTCCAATTCTGCGCCGTGACCACGATGGATTGACCGGTCGTGGTAAAGACGGCCGTTCCTGATGCGGCTACATAGGTCGCCGAAACTGCGGCCCCGTCGGCCGTGACAGTAACCGAGGCGCAGGTGCCCACGTTAACGATCAAGGTGATCTTTCGGTAGTTGACGAGAGAAGGAACAGCCGAATAGTCCACCTGCACGCAATAAGTCTTTTCCGCGGCCACTGCGATTGATCCAAAACCCAAGATCAATAAAAGGAGGATTGAGAGCGGCCACATGCGGTGAAAAATATTCAGGAAGTCAGGGCCCAATTGATTTTTCATTTTTTATTCCCGGGATGGGGCTTCAACCCCACTCCCTTTTGTTCACGCATTAAAACCCGGTTTGCAGGCTGTCCTGTTGAATTGAATTATTATCTGAACGCTTTACTTGATGACCAGTAGTTTCCCAGTGGTCCGACCATTCCTCGTGGTAACGACTACGTAATAGAGGCCATTGGCGAGGGGTTTTCCTGTTTTGTCCACCAAACGGACCGTGATGGCCATTCCCGTTGGCACCGAATCCACCGTCATGTCGATGACCTTACGGAATCCCAAGGTGAATATCTCGATGCGTACATTGGAATCACCTGGGTAATAGGGCGGAAGGTTATAAACCGTCTCACCAGGGGCTGGATTTGGGA
>CAWHOE010000022.1:0-8104 GCA_963830915.1 candidate division FCPU426 bacterium | reverse complement strand
ACTTTCTCACCAACCCAGACCCCGACCGGCACCCTTTCCCCCTCCTTGACACCCACGATAACCCATAGTTCCACCAGTACGAGTACCCAGACCTACACGCCGACCCAGACGCCCACGGGCACCTTGAGCCCCTCTTTGACATTCACTCCGACCGGGACCCCGACATCGACCTCTACTCGAACGTCCACCTCCACCCCGACCAGTTCTCCCACCCCCACCGCCACCCCCGGGGTTTTCCAGTTTTCCGTATCGCCCAAACCTGACGACAGCGGATTGATCAAATTTACCTGGGGAGCCAATATCAAGTGCGACAGCGTTTATTTGAAGATCTACTCCAGCGGATTCCGGCTCGTCAGGAGCTTTGAGTTCAATAAAGAAGAAACCCCGGATTATCTGACGGTCGGAACCCATAACTTCACTTGGGACCGTAAAGACGAGGAAAACAGGTTGATGCCGCCAGGGATTTATTTGTGTTTCGTCGATATCAACGCCGGTAAGAAGAGATATGAGGCCAGCGGAAAGACCGAGATCCCTTGAGGGGTTGGTTTTGTGACAGGCGAGGGTTATGAGTTATTGAAACTCCGATCAAATATGCTATCCTTACTTTTCCTTAGTCCCATTTATCCAAATCATAAGGAACGGATATGAAAAAGAAAAAAGTAGCGGTCATCGGAGCCACGGGCGTAGCGGGCCAACAATTCCTGGCCTCCCTGGTCAACCATCCCATCTTCGAGGTCACGGCCCTGGCCGCCTCCGAACGCTCGGCGGGCAAGCTTTTCAAGGACGCCATCACGGACGCCTCCGGCGCTTTCCGTTGGTATTGCCAGGAACCCCTCAGCCCGGAATTCGCCAAGCTCATGGTCCAGGACGCCTCCAAGCTGGACGCCACCCAGGTGGACCTGGTTTTCACCGCCGTCGAGTCGGACGCGGCCAAGGAATTGGAACCCCGCTACGCCAAGACGACGCCGGTGGTCTCCACCGCCTCGGCCTATCGTTACGAGAAGGACGTTCCCATCTTCATCCCCGCCGTCAATATGGACCACGATAAGCTCATCGCCGTCCAAAAGAAGAACCGCGGCTGGAAAGGCTTCGTCACGCCCGTTCCCAACTGCACCACGACCGGGTTGGCCATGACCCTCAAACCCATCCATGAGACCTTCGGCGTCCAGCAGGTCTTGATGACCTCCATGCAGGCCTGCTCAGGGGCTGGCCGTTCGCCCGGCGTGCTGGGCCTGGACATCATGGACAACGTCATTCCCTATATCCCGAAAGAAGAGGAAAAGGTGGAGAAAGAGACCCAGAAGATCCTGGGAAGCGTAGTGGGCGAGGAGATCGTCCCGGCGCCTTTCCCGGTTTCGGCCACCTGCACCAGGGTACCGGTCCTGGAAGCCCACACGGAAGCCGTTTATGTTTCCCTGAAAAAACACGCGACCGTGGATGAGGTCAAGGAAGTCCTGCGGAATTTCGGCAAGGAGTTCTCGGCCCAAGGTTATCCCTCCTGTCCGCCCCGATTGATCGATGTTTCGGACGATCCGTTCCGTCCCCAGCCCCGTTTGGATAGGGACCGGGAGGGCGGCATGTTGACTTCCGTGGGTAGGGTGCGGGCCGATCACGCCTTACCGAACGGGATCAAATACATGCTGGTTTCGCATAACACCAAGATGGGCGCCGCCAAGGGCGGTATGTTGGTGGCCGAGTACCTGGTCCGCCAAGGACATATTTAGAAGGTTAATAAGCCTCCTTAACCACGGAGACACAGAGGCACAGCGGAAACAAGTAAATATTAAGTCCTTATTTTTGACTGTGTCTCTGTGCCTCTGTGGTGAAAATTTTGGTTTTGTTTTGGGTCTTTGATTTAAAAGACCGTTTGGTGTCTTAGTGGTGGATCATCGAATCTTGCTTTTAGTTAAAACCATTGTTTTAGGATAAAAAAAGAATGTTCATTCCCTTCGCTCTATTCATCTTCACCTTCTTCTTCTACGTGCATACCCATTGCGCGACCTTCAACATCAACGATTCGGGCGAGACCATCATGGTCTGCGACCTTCTGACTATCAGCCATTCACCCGGGTATCCCCTCCACACCCTCTGGGGAAGGGTCAATTGCCTGCTTCCCATTGGACAGCCCATGCTAAGGGTGACCTTCTGCTCCATGCTGACGGGAACGGTCGCCATCGTCATCCTCTACTGGGCCATGAAGATGATGTTCAAGAGTGTCTACGCGCCGGATGACTCTCCCGCCGCCCTCGCCCAGGAGGACCGCCCCGGTCCCTGGTTCTGGGTCGTACCAGCCCTTTTCGGCACCCTGATCTTCGCGTTCTCCTACCAAATGTGGTTCCAGGCCTGCGGGGCCAAGGGGGGCGTTTACACCCTCAATACCCTCTTATCGGTGTGCATGCTGTACCTGTTCTTCAAGATGCGCGAGAGCGGATGGTTCATCAAGAGCTTCCTATTGATGGGGTTCCTTTACGGCCTGAGCTTGACCCATCACTGGATGAATCAGATCGTCATGGCCCCGGCCTACCTTTGGTTCTTCTTCGCCAGTCAGAAAAGGGTGCCCTTCGGCGATATCGTACGCTCCCTCCTGCGCCCCTTCGACCTGGCCGAAAAGATCCAGCAGGTCATCGCCGCCTTCGGCAGCCTGAACGTGGTGCGTTCATTCACTTTCCTTTTGCTGTCCCTTTCAGTTTATCTCTACCTTCCCATTAGGGCGGTCCAGAACCCCTTGATCAACTGGTGGGACCCCCGGACGGTGGACAAGCTCTGGGGAACAGTGGTCCGTAAGGGCTACTCGGGCATCGGGGATAACCGGTCCCTCATCACCCTGGCCCGCAACGTCAAGCGTTTCTGGCTCCATACCCATCACCAATTCGGGGATGTTTTCACCTATCTGGTCCTGCTCCTGGTATTCCTGGGATGCTGGTGGCTCTTCAAGAAGCAGCGGTTCACCGCCATCGGGCTTTTCCTTTTCGGGGCGGGGGTTTTCGGCGGGGTCATCGCCTTCAGCAACCCGTTGGAGGGCTATCAATGGACCCTGGATAACTTCTTCACGCCCGTTTACATGACCTGCTCCATCTTCGCCGCCTGCGGGATGGCCGCCCTATGCGAGTGGGCCGCCAAACAATGGCCCCACCGTATGACCCCTCTTTTCGCCAGCGCCATCGTCCTGAGCCTGGCCCTGATGCCGGTCATCCTCAATTACACCGCTACCCCCAAGGTGGAAGACGGCCAGATCGTGTATGAGGGGAACGACCAGAGCCGGTACGTCAGTTCCTACGACGAGGGCATGAACATGCTCAAGACCGTCAACCGGGACGGGGTCATCCTTTGCAACGGCGATATCGACATCCTCCCGCTTTGGTATCTCCAGTACGTCGAGAAGAAACGGCAGGAAGTCGTCAGTTTCACCATGCAGTTGATCCCTTACGACTGGTACCGTGACCCGCTCTTCGTCAGGTCGCCCTTCCTGAAGGTCCCGGTGGGCATGGATATCCGCCCTGAGACCGTGGTGCAGGATATGATCACCCAGCACGCCAAGGACAGGTCATTCTATTTCACGAACATCTTCACGGCCCCCTGGATGCGGGAAAAGAACGCTTGTATCCCGGATGGGTTCCTCTGGCGGATGGTCAACACCAAGAACCTGAATTACGCCTTCACCTCCCAGCGTTTGAACCAGATCTGGGATACCTATCGTCTGCGCAACCTGGACGCCCCGGACCGGGGCTATTGGGACGAGTACACCGACGTCATGAAGGATTCCTACGGGATCGGTCACGATTTCACCGGCTATTTCGCCCTCATGAACAAGATGCCCGATATCGCCGTTTGGAGCTTCAATAACGCGCTCAAGTACCGCCAGCCCCAGACCATTTCCCGCATCTACCTGATGCTCGGGGAATCCTATTTCGCCGAGAATGAGGTGAACGGGGCGGCCAACGCTTACCAGGAATCCATCAAGCGGGAACCCCGCAACCCCTACGCCTACGCCAAGCTGGGCGACTGCTTCAGGATCATGAGGGACTTCACCGACGCCGACCAGGCCTACCGCACGGCCCTGGCCATGAACCCCCAGCAAAAGGAAGCGACCGCCGGTCTGGAAGCGCTCGCCAAGGGACAAACTTTCTTTGGGGACATGAGCAAACACCCGTGACGGATCGCAACATCCGCCTGACCATTGAATACGATGGGACGGCTTATTCGGGCTGGCAGGAACAACCCCAATCCCCGACCATCCAAGGCACCCTGGAACAAAGACTCAACCAGCTTTGCGGACACCCCATCCAGCTCTTGGTGGCAGGCCGCACCGACGCCGGGGTCCACGCCCTGGGACAGACCGCCAATTTCCACACCCGTACCACCCTTCCAGTTCGGCATATCCAGAAGGTCATGAACCAGCTTTTGCCCCATGACATCAGGGTCGTGAAGGCCGCCCAGGTCCATCCCAATTTCCACGCCACTATCCACGCCAAGGCCAAGCTCTACCGCTACATCATCCGCAACTGCCATGACTACACGGTCTTCGACCGAAATACCTACCACCATTTCCGCCAACCCCTCAATGTCAAAGCCATGAGGCAGGCCGCCAAGGTTTTGGTGGGGACCCACGACTTTTCCGCCTTCCGGGGTAACTTGGGCCACCGGGCCAATCCCGTGCGGACCTTGAACAAGATCTCGATCAAAAAGAAAGGCCATGATGTGGTGTTGGATTACACCGGCGTGTCTTTCCTGCACCAGATGATCCGCATCCTCACCGGCACCCTGCTTTACGCGGGGTTGGGAAAATTCACGCCGGAGGACATCAAGAACATCCTCAGGTCCAAGGACCGCAAGAAAGCCGGGCCCACATTGCCGCCCACCGGGTTATTTCTCGTGAAGGTTTATTACCCCAGGGTTTTCCCGCCCGTGAAGAACAAGAAACCGGAGGCGCCGGAATGAGGTTGGGATTGGCGCTCTATCGGGTCGGTGTGGTGGGCATCCTGCTGACCGCAGTCGTCTTTTTCCAGGAACCGCTTCATTCCTCCCTCAAAGACCCCTCCAGCTGGCCCAGCGTCCTCATCCTCTTCGGTTTCCCGGTCCTGGCCGGCCTGTTGGTGGCTTGGGCCAGGCGGTCCGACTTCAAGGGGCAAGGGAAAGCTCTCTTCATCCTCTCCCACGGGGTGGCGCTGGTGTCCGCTTTCTGGCTCATCCTCTGGTGTTTCGTATGGCTGGCCATCGTTTCCAACCTGGGGGAAAAGGCCGAGATGATCATCAAACACATGGCCTATCTCCACCTGTTCGGGGTGGGTTTCACTATCGCCGGCTACGTGACCGGATGGATGGCGACCACCCGGGGGGAAAGGTCGGCCAGGTTCCTGATGGCCTTGAGCTGGGCGGTCAGTTATATGGCCTGGTTCAACTTGTACCTCCAGCCATCGTTGCAATGGCTATGGGCCCCGGCCATCGGGGGATTAACGGCTGTTTTGGGGGCTTATCTGGTTTCCAGACAGGTCAAGCGTGTTGAGGCCCCCGCCCAACTGTCGTAGAATGACCGTTCTTAAACAACGGCTATTTGAACCACCAAGGGCACCAAGTTCACCAAGAAAGACGAAAAAAATCGGATCTTGAGTTAAAAATCATTCTTGGCAGTTCTTGGTGTCCTTGGTGAACTTGTGCCGATTGACTAATAAAATATAAAGGTTGGAAATCGGTACTATACCGACCTCTTTAAATGGTTTTTAGAAGGTCGGCATGGTGGTTAAACAATTTTAGATTTTTGCTTTTAAAGGTGAAAAATGTCCTACTCCTCATTGAACGACTTCGTCGAACTACTTGAGAAAAAAGGGGAACTGGTCCGCGTCAAGGAAGAGGTGGACCCGGTCCTGGAGATCACGGCCGTCACCGATAAGGTTTCCAAAAGCCCCCTGGGCGGCAAGGCCCTGTTGTTCGAGAAGGCCAAAGGAAGCGCCTATCCCGTCCTCATCAACGCCTTTGGTTCCTACCGCCGGATGAGCCTGAGCCTGGGGGTGGAGGACCTGGAAGAGCACGCCACCGCCATCCGGGAACTGCTGGACCTCAAGCCCCCCAAGGGGTTCATGGAAAAGATCAAGCTTTTGCCCAAACTGGCTGATATCGCCAAGTACCCTCCCGTGGAAGTCTCCAAGGGCGCCTGTCAGGAAGTGGTCGAGAAAGACCCGGACCTGAACACCCTGCCGGTCCTGAAATGCTGGCCCCAGGATGGGGGCCGTTTCTTCACCCTGCCCCTGGTCTATACCCTGGACCCGGAAACAGGCATCCGCAACATCGGCATGTACCGCATGCAGATCTTCGACTCCAAGACCACCGGCATGCACTGGCAGGTGCACCATCATGGGGCGGCCCACCACCGCATCGCCGAGAAGATGGGAAAGCGCCTGGAATGCGCGGTGACCCTGGGCGGCGACCCGGCCCTCACCTACGCCTCCACGGCCCCCCTGCCGGACGGCATGGACGAGCTCCTCTTCGCCGGGTTCCTGCGCAAGAAACCGGTGGAACTGGTCAAGTGCAAGACGGTGGACCTGACGGTCAACGCCGACGCCGATTTCGTCCTGGAAGGCTACGTGGAGCCGGGGGAACGGCGGATGGAAGGACCATTCGGGGACCACACGGGCTATTACAGCCTGGCCGAGCCTTACCCGGTCTTCCATGTCACCTGTATCACCCACCGCAAGGACGCCATCTACCCCGCCACCATCGTGGGCAAGCCCCCCATGGAGGACGACTACATGGGCAAGGCGACCGAACGGCTGTTCCTGCCCATCATCCAGAAGGTCCTGCCCGAGGTGGTGGACCTGGACCTGCCTTTCGACGGTATCTTCCATAACCTGGCCATCGTCTCCATCAAGAAGCAGTATCCCCTGCACGCCCGCAAGGTCATGTTCGCCCTTTGGGGCCTGGGTCAGATGATGCTCAACAAGGTCATGGTCATCGTGGACGAGGACACCAACGTGCACGATTACAACCAGGTTTTATGGCGGGTGGGGAACTGCATGGACGCCAAGAGGGACGTGTTCATCACCGAGGGACCTTTGGATGTCCTGGACCACACCTCGCCCCAATGGGGCTGGGGAGGCAAGATGGGTATCGACGGCACGAGAAAATGGAAAGAGGAAGGTTTTGATCGGGATTGGCCCGATGAGTTGTGGATGGACCCGAAGGTGGAAGAGAAGGTCAAACCCATCCTGCAAAAGTACGGTTTCATAAAATAAGTAAAAAGCATTTACCACAGAGGCACAGAGACACAGCCGAGCATTTAGAAAATAATCTATAACAAGTCGTCATTAAAATTGCGCTTCTGTTGTGAAAATAAGGTTTTGTTATAGGTCTTGAATAATTAATTGCTGTAAGCTGTGTCTCCGTGTCTCTGTGGTGAGATTTGAATCATGTTCCAGAAAGGCATTTCATGAGCGCGACGATCCAATCCATGTTTTCCCGCATCGCGGGAACCTATGACGAGGCGAACCATAAGCTGTCCTTCAACAAGGATGTCCAATGGCGGAAAGATTCGGTGAAACAATTGACCCAGGGGGGGTTCAATCCCAAGAAGGTGCTGGACCTCTGCGCCGGCACGGGGGATTTCGCCCTGGCGGTGAAGGAAAGCCTGCCCGAAGCCCAGGTCATCCTGGCCGATTTCGCCAAGCCCATGCTTCAACTAGCGTCCAATAAAGTGAAGGGGAAGCCGGGGTTGGAACTTCTTGAGACCGACGCCCTCAAATTGCCCTTCCAGGACATGACCTTTGACGCGGTCGTTTGCGGGTTCGGGGTTAGGAACCTGGATAACACCGAAGTGGCTTTGAAGCAGATCGCCCGGGTGCTCAAGCCGGAAGGCCGGGTCGTCATATTGGACTTTTTTAGGCCCACCAGCCCATTATCCCTGCTCATTTATAACTTCTACGTCCGAACCATCGTTCCCTTGAGGGGCGGGGCCATTTCCAAGGACAAGGCGGCCTATGAGTACCTTCGGGATACGGCCGGGAAGTTCATGCCGGTCAATGAACTGAAGGCTTTGATGGAGAAATGCGGGTTCAAGGACGTGGCTGTCGAAAACCGCACCCTCGGCGCAGCCGCCAGCGTGATGGGGATCAGG
>CAWHOE010000021.1:0-36720 GCA_963830915.1 candidate division FCPU426 bacterium | reverse complement strand
ACTGGCAATAGGGGTGTCCACTGGCATTCCCGCTGGCATTCGGCCTGGCATCCACCGGCATTTTGGGGTGTCCACCGGCACTCCCACCGGCACCTGTGCCGAGGTCTCAAACCGAGGCACTAGCCTTGGTTGTGCCGGGCCCAAGGAGGGGCCTGGTGCATTCAGCCTGGCATCCACCGGCATTTTGGCTGTCCACCGGCACTCCCACCGACATTCAGCCTGGCGTCCACCAGCATTTTGGGCTGTCCACCGGCACTCCCACCGACATTCGCCCTGGCATCCACCGGCATTTTGGGCTGTCCACCGGCACTCCCACTGGCATTTGGCCTAGCCTCCACTGGCATTTGGGGGTGTCCACTGGCATTCCCACTGGCATTCGGCCTAGCCTCCACCAGCATGTCTACCGGTCCAGGGGGGATAATCCCGGTATAACGAGGCTAAAGTTGGGGTGTTTTGGAGGATCAAACGGGAAGTGGGAGTGATTTGGGAAAACGGATTAACCAGAGATTTTAACCGCCAAAAACATACCCTTAAAACAGAGCCATGCACCAAAATCTATTATCTGCCTTGTCCATGACGGCTCCCTGTCGTGGTTACCTAACATAAGGGTAAAAGGTACCCTGACCTCTGATTGCAAACCATTCAATTTATTTTAGAAAGTTAATATCCTTCACCAGGCGCACATTAAATTCTTTTATTGAGCAGCCTTGGATTGGATAGTCAATGTAAAAGGCAATTCATTACCCAATACACCGGATTTGGTGTAAACGGCCACATGAAGATGATTCGTGCTTCCTGGTTTAAATAAACGGTCATTTTTTGGAATAAAAAATCGAATTTGAGTGTCCGATACATAAGGCGAACAAATCACGGGAATGATATTACCCAGGGTATTTTGATCCGCATAAAAGCGGATACTCATAGCACCGCGGTTTTGTTCATCAAAAAATGAAACGCCCCTCACAAATTTTAGGTTTTTGCCGGTAATCGTGACCGAAGTGTTGAATGTGCCCCTGTCCGGGGTTAGAGATGTCAGGTGAGGTAAACTGGAAGGGGGCGCTTTGATCGGGAACCAGTAAGTATTACTTGTTCCTGCGGGATTCTTGATGCGAAGTTGAAGCCGCTTATAATATTCATCACCCAACATTTTCAAGACGAAGTCGTCATCCAATATGAATTGAAGACATCCGGGTCCTTTGATTGTAATTGTTGAAGGGGGAATAACCCCCTGTTCCACATCTTTCGAATCATAAAACGCGATCTTCGAAACGTTTTCGATATTTTTCCCAAAGAGTGTCACAAGATGGGGGTTACCATAATCAGGGTTGGCGGATCGAATATAGGGGGCATTAGGCTTTCGATTTGGATCTGGGATTGTTTCGGGGTTGAGTGAACCTATTATTTCTTGTCTTTTTGTTTTATCGATCACGAACGATTTCAAGATGGGGATGAGCTGGTTCTTCTGAAAATTCTTTTTCGTCCATAAGGAATATACCTAGAAAATAAGATGGATAATCGCTGTCTTCCAAAGAAATAAAATGACGGCAACCAACGTTGCCAACGTGAAATTGCATGTATCTTGGATCAGAATAACTGAGGTTATAGATTTTCGAACCATCCTTAGTGGACATGATTGAATCAATTTTTACGCTATCGTTACTGTTATCAGGTTTAGGTAGAACCGTTTGCCAGTCATAACACATGATGACAATGGGTTTATTGGAAGGATCATCGGCTCGGCTTAACGCGACAAAAGAAAAATTCTTTAAAAAGGCTTTTAAATAAGACGGATATTCAAAAGAAAATACGCCCTTCGAATCACTATAAGTTTTTAACCCGCTAGTAGACGCTTGGGGTGATGCGGCGTTACTAAATGGGACGGAAGTGGTGTTTGCACCATCAGCCCATGAAATGCCAGACATGAATAAAATGGTGAATAAAAACGTCTTTATCGTGATGAGCAACATTTGGTAACGAGCTAATTTGTATAAATGTTTCTTCATCATAAACCTCCTTGAATACAAAACCCGGCCAGCCTCAGTATAAAGAGCCGGGGCCACAGTCGCAAAAAAGACGGAAAATAAGTGCTATGAAACGAAAATTTATTATTTTTTGTCTATTCCGAGTCCCCATTATGGACAACCAACATCCCCTCAATGCGCCTCCAGCCAGCTCTTCCCCACGCCCACATCCACCTTCAGTGGAACCTTCAGCTTCATGGCGTGTTCCATCTCGTACTTGATGAGCTTTTCCGCTTCTTCAGCCTCGTCCTTGGGCGCCTCGAAGACCAACTCGTCGTGCACCTGCAATAGCATGACGGTCTTCATTTTCTTTTCCTTCAGCCTGGCGTGGAGCCTCACCATGGCCACCTTGATGAGGTCGGCGGCGGAGCCCTGGATGGGGGTGTTCACCGCCATGTGCTCGGCGTTGATGCGGATACCCACGTTGGAAGAAAGGATATCGTTCAGCGGTCTTTTGCGGCCCAGGATGGTATAAACCACCTTTTCCTCCTTCGCCTTGTCCACCTGCTCGGTGATGAATTTCTGGATGCCGGGGTACTTGGCCATGTAATCCTCGATGAACTTCTTGGCCTCGACCATGGTGACCCCGTTCTCCCTGGCCAACCGCTGGGGCCCCATGCCGTAGATGACCCCGAAATTGATGGTCTTGGCCTGGTTGCGCTGGATGGTCGTGACCTGGTCCATGGGCACCCCGAAAATGAGGGAGGCGGTGCGGCGGTGGACATCCTCATCCTTCTCGAAGGTCTTGATGAGGTTGGCGTCCTCGGTGATATGGGCCAATACCCTCAGTTCGATCTGGGAATAGTCGGCCGAGATGAGCACATGCTTCGAATCCCCCGGCACGAAGGCCCCCCGGATGCGCCGTCCGAAATCGGACCGGATGGGGATGTTCTGCAAGTTGGGGTCTGTCGAGGAAAGCCTTCCCGTGGCGGCCACCGTCTGGTTGTAGGAGGTATGGATGCGCCCGTCCTTGGGGCTGACCAGGGTGGGAAGCACGTCCAGGTAGGTGTTCTTCAGTTTGGACAGCTGGCGGTGGTCCAGGATCATGTCGGCGATGGGGATACCCTTGAGCGATTCCAGCACGTCCACGTCCGTGGCGTAGCCTGTCTTGGTCTTTTTCACCCGGTTGCCCGTGATCTTCTGCACCTGCATCTTCTCGAAGAGGATCTTGCCGATCTGTTGGGGCGAGCCGATGTTGAACTCCTCCCCCGCTTCCTTGTAGATCTTCTTGGTCAGTTTGGCCAGTTCTTCCTCGGCCTCTTTGGATAATTTCGCCAGGAGCTTCTCGTCGATGGCGATACCCTCGCGTTCCATGTCCTCCAGCACCATGACCAGGGGCAGTTCCACTTCCTCGTACAGTTTCTGAAGGCCCTCTTGCTTGAGCTGGGGCTCGAAGAGCTTGTGGGCCCGGAACGCGAAATCCGCGTCCTCGCAGGCGTATTGGGTGATGGCCTCCAGGGGCACTAGGTCCATGGTGATCTGCTTCTTGCCCTTGCCGATAAGTTCCTCGGTGGGGATCTTGATGTGGTTGAAATGCTTCAAGGCGATGGCGTCCAGGTTGTGCTGGCGGTTGGAGGCGTCCAGCAGGTAGCTTTCCACCATGGTGTCGAAAGCGAACCCCTGGGGCTCGATGCCGTGGGTCTTGAAGACCGCCCAGTCGTATTTGCTGTTCTGCCCGCCCTTGCGCACCTTGGGGTTCTTCCAGGAAGGGTTTGAGCACCTTGAGGATGTCCTTGGGTTTGAGCTTTTGGTTGAAGGGGATGAAGACCGCTTCCTTGGCTTTCCAGCTTAGGGAGACGCCCACGATCTCGGCGGTCAGGGGGTCCAGCCCCGTGGTCTCGGTGTCTACCGCCGTCTCACCGGCCTTGGTCGCCTTCGCCAAGGCGTCCTGGATGTCCACCAGGTTGGTCAGGGACCGGTAACCGGCGAAAGATTCCCGCGCCGGCGGCGCCGGTTCCTCTTCTTTGACGGCCTTTTCTTTCTTTTTCTTTTCCTTCGGTTCTTCTTCCGAACTCAGGGCAAAGGGAACCTCTCCAAACCGGCTGGCGTAATCCTCCAACTGGCGGATAAGGTTGAACTCCATCTCTTTGAACAGCTCCTTGACCGCGTCCATGTCGGGCATTTGACAGACCAGGTCCTCGGGCTTTTCCTTGATGGGCACGGAGCAATGGATGGTCACCAGTTCCTTGGAAAGGTCGGCCAGTTCCCTGTTCTTTTGCAGGGTCTCTTTTAGTTTGGGTTTGGAGATCTTGTCGATGCTCTTGAAGACGTTGTCCAGCGAGCCATATTCCTGGATGAGGGTGGAGGCGGTCTTTTCGCCGATGCCCGGAACCCCCGGGACGTTGTCCGAGGCGTCGCCCATGAGGGCCAGAACGTCGATGACCTGATCGGGCCTTACGCCGAATTTTTCCAATACGTCCTTCTCGTCCATCACTTCCAGGTCATCCGCCCGCTTGGGGTTGTACATCTTCACGTCCGGGCCGATCAACTGCATGAAGTCCTTATCGCCGGAAACGATGAAGGTTTGGATATTCTCTTTTTTCGCCATCGTCGCCAGGGTGCCGATGATATCGTCCGCCTCGTAGCCCGGCATGATGAGGGAGGGAATGCTCAGGGCCTTGACCGCCTTGGCGATATAGGGCCAGGACTCGGCCAGGTCGTCGGGCATCTTTTCCCGGGTGGCTTTGTATTCTTTGTAGCGCTTGTGGCGGAAGGTGGGTTCTTTGGAGTCGTTGATGACCGCGAAATACTCCGGCTTTTCCTTTTCCAGGATCATGAAAAGGGTCTTGAGGAAGCCGAACACCGCCGAGGTGTTCAGACCGTTGGAATTGGTCAGGGGATTCTTGATGAAGGCGAAGTAGGCGCGGTAGGCCAGGGCGGCGCCATCCAAAAGGAACAAACGGGGCTTGGACATGAACACCTTCCAAAAGGGTATTTAAAAAGGCAATTGTAACCACAGATGTGCCGATTTACTTTTAAAATAAAATTATACGAAAATCGGTACTATACCGACCTCTATATTAATTTGATAGATGGTCGGCATGGACACAGATGCACACAGATGGGATTAAAAATATTCAATCTTTTGATTTTTTATCTGTGTTCATGCCGCTCTTCATTTTTAACGAAAATACAGGGAGCGGTATAGTCCCGCATTTCATTTAATTCTTTATAGATATGTGGGGCATCTGTGGAAAAAATTGTTTTTGTAGGCTGTTTCAGGGCCGGGGCTTGGGGGTTTTCAGGGAGAACGAGAAAACTTCTTTCACCGGGTAGAACTCCACCAAGGCCAGCTTGCGGTAGACACCTTTCACCCGGGGCTTGAGGGCTTTCAACAACTTGACCGCCTTCCTCAACTGGGAAGGGGTGAGTCCCATGGCCAGGGTGCAATGAGGGATCCAGCGTTTGGGAAAGTAATGAGCGTTGTCCCCGCCGACCTGGTCCTTGATGGCCTCATGCAGTTGGGCGTGGATCTTCAGGAGCCTGGGAGTTATGACAGGCTTGAGGAAAAGGACCCCTTCAGCCTTGAATACTCCGATACCGGAGAATTTGAAGGCGAAGCGGAGGGTCTGACCGGACGTTTTTTTCAGCAACGCCTGGAGGGGCGCCTTGCGCTTGGCCTTGAAGCCCGCGATGGAAAGATGGGGGCCGGCGCCGGCGGGCGTGAGGGTGGAGGGGATATGGTTCTTTTCCAGGAACTTCCCGAAACGCCTCACGGCCCTTTCAGCTTGGGGGTCGAACAATAGCTCGATGGCGAACGGCATATCTAACTCCGGAGCGGGTTAAAAAAAAGGCCCTGCCTCATGTGGGGCAGGACCTTTACAATAATAATCGTTTCAGCGATCTGAAAGACAAAAATCGTTTTTAATGTTTTTCTAAAAAATTAAGCCGGAATACCGTACTTCTGCTTCGCTTCCGCCGTCATGTTCTCCATGTTTTCCATGAGCAAACGGGCCCGAACCCCTTTGGAACGCTTTAACTCTGTATCCATGGTTCCCTTGATCCGTCCTCTCAACATATCGGCGACCTTCCGAGGCGCGTACACGTAAATGTCGACCCCGTCGTCCTTGTAGCTCGTATAGTCCATCCGGATCACGGCTTGTGGCGCAAGCCGCTTCACTTCACTTTCCACTTTCTTCGCTAATATTTCCGCCGCTGTCTGAGGCACTGGCACCCCTCCTAAACTTGTTGATGCCGGGAACTCTCCCTCCCGGTAAAAACATCACCCGAAATTTATTTTATCTCTTTCACTTTTAAAATCAACGATAACCCGCTTTGCGGAATAAATTCAAGATGCGGTCCAGGTCGTCCAGCGAGTAATATTCGAAACAAACGGTTCCCTTTTGTTTCCCTTTGGTGCGTATGGATACTTTAGTACCCAACCAGCCCCGGAGGTTCTCCTCTAATTTTGCCACGTTAGGGTCCTTTGCGTTTCCAGCGCCCTTGGTTTTTTTCGTGGGACCCTTCTGGGTCTGGAGCCATTGCTCGGCGTCGCGCACGGAAAGACCCTGTTGGACGAATTTTTCCGCCCACCGCCTTTGTTCCTGCGGCGTGGGAAGCCCGGCCAGAACCCTGGCGTGGCCCGCGGACAACCGGCCCGAGGCCAGCATGGCCTGGACGTCGGGAGCGAGCTTGAGAAGACGAAGGGCGTTGGCCACCGTGGCCCGGTCCTTGCCCACCTTGAGGGCGATCTGTTCCTGCGTCATCTGGAATTCTTCCTGCAAACGATGGTAGCCTTCCGCCTCTTCCAGGGGCGACAGGTCGGAGCGCTGGAGGTTCTCGATGAGGGCCAGTTCCAGGGCCTCGACCTCGGAAGCCTGGACCTCGATGGCGGGGACGGTCAGCATGCCCAGCTTCTGGGCGGCGCGGTACCGGCGCTCGCCGGCGATGATCTCCCAAAATTCGCCCTTCTTGCGTACCAGGATGGGCTGGAGGATGCCCTTTTCCTTCACCGACTGGATGAGGTCCTGCAGTTCCTCGGCCTTGAAGTTCTTGCGGGGCTGGTAGGGGTTGGGCTTGAGCTTGCCCAGCGGGATGGCCTGGGAGGCGCCTTTGCGGTCCTCCAGGGCTTTCTTCGGGATGAGGGCTTCCAATCCACGGCCGAGTGCTTTTTTAACCATTGGCGACGATCTCCTTGGTGAGATTGAGATAAGCCTGCGCACCGCTGGAACGGATGTCATAAAGAATGATCGGCTTCCCGAAGGAGGGCGATTCGGAGAGTTGGACGTTCCGGGGAATGACCGTATTGTATACTTTTTCCCCGAAAAATTTGCGCACTTCATCGGCCACCTGGTTGGACAGCCTGGTGCGGGAATCATGCATGGTCAAGAGCGCCCCCTCTATATCCAGGTTGGGGTTCAGGGCCTCCCGGACCCTTTCGATGGTCTCCATCAGGGAGCTCAGGCCTTCCAGGGCGTAATACTCGCTTTGCACCGGGATCAACACCGAGTCGGCCGCGGTCAAAGCGTTGAGCGTCAGGAAACCCAGGGAGGGGGGGCAATCGATGAGGATATAGTCGAAATCCTTCTGGACCGTGGCCAGGGCTTTCTTGAGGCGGGTCTCCCGTTCTTCCATGGAGACCAGCTCCACTTCCGCGCCCGTCAGGTTGCCGTTGGAGGGCACGCAAAAGAGCTTCTTGAGCTCGGTGGGGTGGATGGTCTGGAGGATGTCCGCTTCCCCCATCAGCACATGGTAGATGTTGGGATCGCACTCGTTCTTGTTGAGCCCCATGCCGCTGGTGGAATTGCCCTGGGGGTCCATATCCACCATCAGGGTGCGTTTCTCGATGGCCGCCAGGCAGGCGGACAGGTTGACCGAGGTGGTGGTCTTGCCGACCCCGCCCTTCTGGTTGGTGATACAGATGATCTTGCCCATTCGATCGATTCCTTAGTGATTCTGGCCCTTAAGCTGGGCCGCCTTTTTTTTCTTCACGCGTTCGATGATCTTCTCGGTGTCCTTGATGTTCTGGGTCGCCTTGTCGTAGTCCGGGTCCAGGTCGTGCGCCGTCTGGAACTCTTTCAGCGCCTTGTCATATTCCCCCTGCTCGCCCAGGACCACCCCCATGTTGTTGTGGGCCACCGCGTTGTCCGGATCGTCCTTGATGGCTTCCTTCAGATGGGCCTGGGCTTCCGGCCATTTCTTCATCTGGATATAGACCAGACCCAGGTTATTGTTCACCCAGGCCGAGTCCTGCTTGAGGGTCAGGGCCTTCTCGTAATTGGTGACGGCCGAGTCGTAATCCCCCTTGTCGAAATAGACCGAGCCCAGGATGTTGTAGACGCTCGCCCCCGTGGGGTCCAGCTTCCTGGCCTGGAGCGCCGAGGCCAGGGCCTGGTCGAACAAACCCTTATCCTGGTAAAGCCGGGCCAGGGTGGCGTAAGCGTTGACGTTCTCAGGGTCCAGGTTGACGACCCCCTCCAGTTCCACGATGGCCAGGTCGGTGTCCCCTTCTTCCTTGTAGATCCGACCCAGGAGGGCGTGGATCTTGACGTCGGCCGGATTCTTGACCCTCAAACTTTCCAGCAGGCTTTTGGCCTGGTCCGAATGGCCCTGGTCGTAAAGTTTTTGGGCGTCCTCGAAGGACCCTTTTACTTCCGGCGGGATCGTAGTGGGCGAACAGCCGGTTTGGGCTCCCAACAGGAGCCCCAGGATGAGCGTTGGCCAGATCGGCCTTTTCAAGGTCGGGTGATCCATGGGGCCGTCACTATACCACCGGCTTTAGGACCGGGCAACGAGTTCCCTTGGGCGGGAGACCTAACGCTTCTTGGATTTTTTCCTTGTCGATTTGGCCGGTTTGCTTTGAGTGAAGAGGCCTTTCCAGCTGACCGGTTTCAGGAGGAAGCAAAAATAACCGAGGACGCTGAAGAGGAGCGTTCCGATGAAAAAGAGCATGAGCGAGAATGCCAGCGCCTGTTCCTGGGTCAGCGAGATGAGCTTGAAAAGGATGATCAGCGCCCCTTCCCTTGTGCCCATGCCCAGGAAGGTCAGGAGGGACACGATGTTCACCACCGAGATGGTGAAGGCCAGGTATTCGATATCGATGTTCAACCCGATGGATTTGGCGATCATGCCGCAGCCCCAGAAAAAGACGCAATAGGAGGCGACGGTCATGAGGATGGGCAAAAGAAGGGTTGGTTTGTAGAAGGCTTTCATGCCCCCGTGGAAATCGTCGAAAGCCTTGTTAGTGCTATCCTGGTGTTCCTGCTTCATCATCCGCTGGAACACCGCCTTCAGCATGACCCCGCCGATCTTTTGGTTGAAAGCCAGGATGGTGATGCCGATCAGGACCGCGAAGAAGACCCAGACCAGATGGATCAGGTTGGGATCGATGGGCATGGGGTAGATGAGGATGCCCAGCCCGCCCAGCACCAGCAGGATATAGAGGTCGAATACCCGGTCCACCAGAACGCTAGTCATGGCCTCGCCCATGGGCATCTTCAGGTCTTCCTTCAGGTAGAAGACCTTGATGAAGTCCCCCACCCGGCCCGGGGTGGCGTTTCCCCAGAAAAGGCTTCCCATATAGATGAGGAAACAGTTCCAGACCGAATAGGTCTTCCCCTGCATCTTCAGCAGATAGCTCCAGCGGATGCCCTTGATGTAGACCATCACCAGGAAAGACAACAGGCCGGCGAAGGCCAATAGCGGGTCGGCGTGCTTCAAGAGTTCCCAGGTGGAATGGAGGTCCACCTTCAACAGGACCAACGCGAAGAGGACCAGGCCCAGCAGGATCGGGATGAACTTTTTCATCGTCTGAACTTTCCTTCAGGGAATTCGGGACGGCTTTAACGTCAGCTCGACAGGAGGGTCATTATATCCGAAGCATCTTCAATCCCACACGGGCTTTTCTAAAAAGGTCGAGGGGGGAATGGGTGTAGGACATATTTTTCAAGATGATTTTCGGCCGCAGGTAGAAGGATTTGTAGGCGTATTTCAGCAGGTCGATGAGCTCATCCCGTTTCATGTGCTCTTCCCAGAGCCTGGGCTTGAAATCGGGCGTGGGGTTCTTGGCGAACTCCGCCCAGTAGTCGGTGTCGAACCGGCCGTCCTCCAGCGCCTTGTAATAGATGGCGGTCGCCGGGAAGGGCGTGAGCACGGAAAAGTGGACGAAATCCGGGTCCAGCTCCTTGGCGAACTGGATGGTGTTCAGGGCCATGGCCCGGTCCTCGCCCGGGTTGCCGATCATGAAATAGGCCAGGGTCTTCATGCCGTGCTTGCGGGTGGCCTTGAAGATCTTGCGCACCTGGTCCAGGTCCAGGTCCTTCAGGAGGGTTTCCAACACCTCGGCGTTGCCTGACTCCACCCCGTAATGGATGCGGTCGCACCCGGCCGAGGCCAGTTCTTTCAGCATCTCCTCGTCCATGCGGTCCGCGCGGGCGCGGATATCGAAGGCGATCTCCATCTTCCTTTTCTTGATCTCCCCGCAGATGTCGAAGACCCTCTTGCGGTTCACGTTGAAGGTGTCGTCATAGATGAAGAATTCCCGGATGCCCAGCTTCACGCAGGCTTCCATCTCATTGACCACGGCCGCCGCCGAATGGGACCGGAAGCGCCGTCCCATGGTGGGCCGGTCGCAGAACAGGCACCGGTAGGGACATCCCCGGCTGGTGAACATGGTGGTGATGGGATTGTGCCGGGCCAGGATGGAATAATACTTGTTGATGGGGGTCAGTTCCCTGGCCGGATAAGGCAGGCCGTCCAGGTCCTCCACCGGCGGGGCGGGCGGGTTGTCCTTGATCTGGCCCGTGATAATGTCCCGGTAAGCCAGGCCATAGACCTTGTCGAAAGGCATCTGCCCTTCCAGGGCCGAGAGCAATTGGGTGAAGGCCAGTTCTCCCTCGCCCTTCACGGCGAAATCCACTTCCGGCATGGACAAGGTCTCGCGGGCGTAGATATGCACGTGCGGCCCGCCCATCACCACCTTGCATCGGGGGTTGGCCCTTTTGGCGGCCTGGGCCACCATGCGCGCGTCGATGATGGTGAAGGTCAGGCACTGGATGCCCACCACGTCGGGCTGGATTTGGCGGATGCGCTCCTCCACCTGGGCCTGGGAGACCTCCTCCACCTGGCAGTCCAGCACCAGGATCTCGTGCGGGCTGTTGGTCTTGGCGTAACCCGCCACGTAAAGGAGCCCCAGGGGCGGGTTATAGCCCCGTTCCTCGTCGACCACCGACGGGATGTTGGTGGTGATCATGTTCTCGCTGGGTGGATTGACCAGTAATACTCGCATGTCGGCTATCTCCCTCTTTTCACCTGTCACAATGGGCCGGCCCAGAACACGGGACGTTGGAATCATAGATAGAAAAAGGATACGGCTGGCGGAGGGGACGAAGGCTTCGGTTCACCGGAACAACGCTGAGCGAACCAGGGATCTTCACGCCCTTTTCAACGCCCTCTTTTTACCAACAGATCGGCGAGAAGTCCCAGGGCCGCGACCTGGACACCGGCCACCAGAAGGAACAAGGTGGTCAGGTTCAAGGGCAGACCATGGGCGGCCGTCATCAGGCCGGATACGATCCCCGCTAACAATATGATACCGCTCAGGGGTATGAAAATCTTCAAGGGTTTGAAATACATCACCACCCGTAATACGAGGGAAAAGAAGTTGATCGTGTCCTGGAGGGGCCTGATTTTCGAGACCCCCACCCTTTCGCGGTAATGGATGGGCTGGTACTGGACGATATAACCGTGGCATTCCAGGGCCAGGGTGATGGTGGTGGTGAAGGAAAAACCGTTCGGGAAAAGTCCCTCGTAGCGGGCCGCGATGTTCCGGCGGAAGACCCGCAGACCGGAGTTGAGATCGGGGATCTTGCGCTCGGCCAGGTAGTTGGCCCACTTGCCCAGCACCCACTTGGGGAATCGGCGCAGGGTGGGGATGGCGGCGTTGGGTTTGACCCTGGCCCCGACCGCCATGTCGCAGGTCTGGGCCATCTTGACCAAGGTGGGAAGCTCTTCCGCCGGGTAGGTGCCGTCGGCGTCCAGGATGGCGATGAGGTTGTATTTCGCCTGTCGGATGCCGGCTTTCAGCGAGGCCCCGTAACCCCGGTTCTCGCCCATGCTCACCAGCTGGGCCCCGGCCTGGCGCGCCTTGGCCGCGGTCGCGTCCTTGCTGCCGTCGTCCACCACCAGGATCTCATGCTTGATCTTGGCCAGGGTCAGGACCTTTTTAACCGTTCGCACCACATCCCCCACTCCGCCTTGCTCGTTGTAAGCGGGGATGACGACCGAGACCGGCTCGAGGGGGATCATTTCAGGTCGACTTTCATCTCGGTGTAACTGGGTTCGCCCTTGGGCGGTGTCACGGTCACCCGCACGGTATAAACGCCGGGCTTCACCCAGGGCGAGAAGGGGATGACGCCGTAGAAATACCAGACGCCCTTGTCCTCGTCCTTGCGGAAAATGAGCTGGGGGCTGCCGAAGACCTGTACCGTTCCGACCACCTTGACGGCGTCCAGGGACGCGTCGACGCGGGCCAGGGCGGGTTTACCCCTCATGACCGGCAGGGGGGAAATTTCCAGGTTCAGGGAAGGGTCCAGTTTGCCCATGGAGGCGCAGCCCAGGGGGGCCAAGGCCAATAGAAGGATGGGTAGCCATTTCAAACGCATGGAATTTTCCTTGAGGTTGATGGGAACCGCCCGGGGACAACCGGGAAAAAGAAGTTCGGCTTTAAGATGGGCTTATTTCCCAGCGGGGGCTGGGTTCTGGGCCTCGGGCGCCGGCGCGGGGGCCGCTGCCGGTCCGCCCCGAAGGGCTTCCCGTTGGGCCTTGATCTGCTTGGCCTTCTCCATCACCCGGAGCTTGGCTTTCTTTTCTTGGATCTCCTCCCGGAGGTCCCGATAAACGAAAGCGTTGGCCTTCAGGAGCATGGTCTCGGTCAGGTAAGCGCCCACGGCGAAATTGACGAAAGCCGGCAGGACGAAGGACAGGGCCACCAGGGCCAGGAGCCAGAGACTGCTGGTCATCTGGGGGAAGCCCAGGATGGGTTTGTCCAGGGTGCCCAGATAAACGACGTAGGCCATGAGGGCCAGGATCATCAACAGGAAGAAACCCAGGAGGCGGAAGGTATAACGCACCTTCTCATAGGTCAGTTCCAGGTCCTCGGCGTAATCCTTGACCGAGACGCCCTCTTCCTCGAGCTTTTCCTTCCAACGGTCGTCCCACAGCAGGATCTTTCGGCGGAGGATGACCCCGAAAACCAACACCGTGAAGGTGATGGACCATGTCAAGAATGACAGGATCAGGTATCCCAGGGCTGATTCAACGGAATGGTTCAACATGGCTCCTCCATCTTTCGGTTCGGTTTAGGAATGCGTCAACTGTACGGTCGCGTCCAGAAGCTCCAACAGGCGCTGCTTGACCTCGTTCCACTGGGGCCCGCCGTCGCCGTTCTGCTTGGCCTGCTGCCAGGCCATGACCATCTGGGTGAGGATTTTATCACCCTCCGCGATCAAGGCCATGCGGACGGCCAGCCTGCGGTTCTCCTCTTCCTGCTCAAAATCTTCCTTTAGCTTCTGAAGGGCCTGGTTCTGGCTTTCCTGGCTGACACCCTCCGCCTGGAGGGTCTCCCGGATCTCCGCCTCGATCTTCTGGCGGATGGAAGCCTCGATGACCTTCAACAATTCGTTCTGGTCCATCGAGATCGGGCTCAACTGGACCGGCGCTTCCGCCGGAGGGGGGGCGGGCGCCGGCGCCGCGGCCTGCGCCGCGACAGGTTCCGCTTCTTTCGGCTTCGCCGCCTGCCAATCCTCTTCCGAGGCCAGCTCGGTCTTGAATCCCTTGCTCTCCCCGAACACCATGTGGGAGACCTCGACGATCTTCTCGTGATAGACCTTCAATCCGACCTCGATCTCCTTGAGATCGTCGGCGGTATGGGCATAAAGGACCAGGTTGTACTTGGTCAATTCCTTGGGGAGCGCCGTCTTCATGTGGTCGTAGAGGCGTGGTTCCCGGACTTGGAGGAGCTTGAGGAACGCTTCCCACTGGGTTTGGAGTTCGACAGCGACGGCCATAGAGGCTCCCTTTTACTTTCTCGGACTTGCCGCAAAACACGGGGCAGGATGGGCAACAGATCCCCGGCCAGGACCCCGTCCAAACCCATGCGACGGCTCGCTTTTTCTCCCGCCAGGCCGTGGATATAAACCCCGGCAGTGGCAGCCTCGAACGGCGAAAGACGCTGGGCCAAAAGGCCCCCGATGATCCCTGAAAGGACATCCCCAGTCCCCGCTGTCGCTAAGGCCCGGTTACCCGTCGGGTTGATCCGGACTTCCCCTTGGGGGCTGGCGATGACCGTGTAATGTCCTTTTAAAACAACGGTGACATTATAGCCTTCGGCTATTTGCTTCGCAACTTTAACACGGTTCTGTTCAACATCGTTGATGGTGGTTTCAAAAGCCAGGCCGCTTCACCCGGATGGGGGGTCAAAATGACGGGAACCTTGACAGCTTTGAAGATGTCCAATTGTCCCCCCAACAGGTTGAGGGCGTCGGCGTCCACTACCATAGGGACGGCCAGTTTGGTGACCAGTTCCCTCATCAATTGGCCCGTTTCGCGGTGCCGCCCGACGCCGGGCCCGATGACGACCGCGTTCACGTTCGTTGTTAAGTGGATGATCCTTCCGGCGGCCCGGAGGGATAGGAACCCGCCTTCCACCTCCGGCACGGGAGCGGTCATGGGTTCGGTGAGTTTGACCTCCAAGATGTTGTTCAGGCTTTCCGGGCAGGCCACCGTGATGAGTCCGGCGCCGATCCGCTGGGCCCCGAGGGCGCAGAGGGTCGCCGCCCCGGTCAAGCCGGTCGCTCCCGCCACCACCACCACCCTTCCCCGGATGCCCTTGTGGGCGTAATCGTCGAAACGGGGCAGGGCTTTCTTGACCATTTCCATGTCGATCAGTTCTTGCTTGATGAAGGAGGCGTTCAACAGCTCTTCCGGGAATCCGATGGGGTCCACGCTCCATTCCCCCAGGAAAGTCGGGGAGGTCGGCGAGTAGAAACCCAGTTTGGGAAGACCGAATGTGACCGTCAACTGGGCCGAAAGGGTTTCCCCCAGGGGTACCCCCGAGTCGGCGGAAAGGCCGGAGGGTATGTCCACCGCCACCACCGGTTTGGAAAGGGTCTTGACCAGCCGGACCAGGTCGCGGAACAGGCCGTCGATGGGACGGGACAATCCCGTGCCGAAGAGGGCGTCCACCAGCAGGTCGCATTCTTCCAGGGCGATCCTCATGGATTTGAGGCCGTCCGTGTCCTTGAGGAATAACACCGGCACCTTGGATGTTTTGGCTTTGTGGAGTTGTTTCTTGGTCTCTTCCGACAGGTCCTCTTCCTCGCCGACCAATACCGCCACCACGCTGGCCTTTTGGGCCTTGAGCGATCGGGCCACGACCAACCCATCCCCGCCGTTATGGCCTTTGCCGCAAAGTACTCCCACCGTCTTGTCCGAAAGGGGCGGGAACTTTTTTTCCATCGCGCTCACGACCGCCTGACCCGCCGCTTCCATGAGTTTGGGGATGGTCAAGCCGTGGGTTTGGACGGCCAGTTCGTCGATCTTCTTCATGTTCTGGGCTGTGGCGATCTTCATGGGGCTCCTTCCTATTTCCCGATCTTGTAGATCAGGCTTTGAAAGAACTGTGGCTCGAAACGATAGGCGGTGGAAGTGATGCGGTTTTGCTGGCCCGGGTCCGCCATCACGTCGGTCAAGAGGGGGACCACCATGCTTTCATCCATGTGGAGCAAGGACGCCCCATGTCGGGCCCTCAGGTTCTCGTCGATGTAATTGAGCCGGGTGGTGTAAAAACTGTGCATGATCAAGTAGTCCCCGGGTTTGGGGTTGAAGGGCAGTTCCAGGGGGATCACCTTGCGCCCTGACCAATACTGGGTCTTCGGGACCTCGTCCGAGTAGATCAACGCGTCCTGGGGCAGGCTTTTGAGGAACTCAGCCGAGCGTTTGATGTCCCCGAAGGAATCGTACTGGCAGATCAGCACCGCCGCCGAGAAGACCGCGGTATAGACCAGGCCGATCGTCAACAATCCGTTCTGCCAGAACATCTTTTTCACCAGGCTGCTATTCTGATGCCAATGCTCAAGGAAAGTCTGCAAGTGATACCCCGCCGCCACCAGCAAGAGGGGCAGGAAGGGCATCATGTGCCGGTCCTGATAGGTGGTGGGGATGATACGGGAAAGGAAAACCAAGAGGTAAACTTGGAGGGTGATCTTCAGGAAACTTTCCCCCAAAGCGTTTTCCCGGCGGACCATCTTGGAGAGTCCCAGGACGGCGAACCAGAAGATCAAGGGGGTGAAGACATAAACGGGTTGGGATAGATAAACGTAAAAATGGTCCACGAAATTCAGGAAGGGGAACTGGACCTGGTCCGCCCCCGAGGTAAGACCCATCCCTTCCCGGTAAGCGACCAGGATGGTGAGGAACTTTTCTTTCAAGAAAAGAAGGGGCGAGGCCCAGAGAACCAGGAGGACCAAGCCCGCCCTGAAGCGGGTCTGGGGTAAGGTTTTCCATCCAACGGCCAAAACCCAAGGTAGGAGCAGGAAGCCCTCTGGCCTCACACAGGCCGCGGCGGACCCGGCCAGGCATCCCACTACCCAGGCTATCGGTTCTTTGTCGATCCAGGCCGATGTGAGACGCTCCAGGCACCACCAGAAAAGGAACAAAAAGAGGGTGTCTGGCATGGCCTTGAGGGACCATTGCCACAACAGGGGGGAAAAGATCGCCATCAGGCAGATCATGCCCGACATTTCCAGGGTGACCCATCGTTTGGAATAGTTCCAAAGGGGGATGAGGAACAACAACCCGGCGAGCGCCGCGATCGCCCTTCCCCACAGCGCCCCTTCCCAGCCCAGCCATTGTCCTACCCGGAGCAGGAAGGGGTAGCCGGGCAGGATGCAGAAGCGGGGGGTTTGGACGAAATCCTTGGAAAAATAGGTCAGGCTCAGGATGGTATCGGTGGTCTCAGCGGTGGAAAAGCGCAGGAGCGGTATGCGGGTCAATGCTCCGATCACCAGAAGGAACCAGAACCATTGGGCTTCGGTAAGCTGGCGGGGTTTCCAGTTATCCCAGTTTTTCATCTGGCCTTCCCCGTTTCATCGGTCTCCAGGATCACCACCGCCGTGGCGTCCCTTTTGCTGTGAGCGATGGTCAAATGGATCCGTTCGATCTTCCGTTCCACCCGTAATTTTTCCAGGATGCCGGTCAACTTGATCGAAGGCTTCCCGCTGCGTTCCCGGACCACCTCGATCTGGTTCCATTTCCACCGGCCGCCGAAACCATGGCTGAAGGACTTGATGATGGCTTCCTTGGCGGCGAAACGCCCGGCCAGCGAGGGATAGGGGTCGGATTTGCGAAGGCAATATTGGGACTCGCCAGCGGTGAACAAACGGTCGATGAACCTCTGGCCGTGCCTCAAATGGGCCTTCTTGACCCGGTCGATCTCGATCAAATCCACACCCAAACCCACGATCATGGAACACACCTTTTATGACGGATATACCAAGGACATATTATCGGCAAGCACCGGAGGAACTCAAGGGAAGGGACGGCGTCTGGTCCGAGGAACGTGGTTTATCGGACCCAAGAACCTACTTTTTAAGGCTTTTGGCTTCCTCAACGACCTTCAATCGGGCGTCGGCACGCGCCAGGGCGGCCAGGGCCTGGTCCATGGCGGCGGCGTCCTTCTTTTGGGAGAGGATCTCTTGGGCTTTCTTTTTGGAATTCTGCGCCCGCTCCGCGTCGATCTCTTCCGCCTTCTCGAAACCTTCCGCCAGCACGATCACCGAACCGTGATTGACCTGGGCGTAACCCCCGTTGATGAAATAGAGGTCCCGCTCCTGGCCCTTGACGATGCGCATGACGCCGGACTTGAGCGAGGAAAGGAACGGCATGTGCTGGGCCATGACCCCGAATTCCCCCACCGCTCCCGGCAGGACGACCAGATTCACGTCCTGGGTGAGCGCCGGGCGGTCCGGAGCGACGACTTGTAGCTTGAATGTCTTGGCCATTTCTTTCCCTCGCGGTTTTCGGTCAGCCGTCGACTACCGGCTGGTTTATGACATTTTCTTAGCTCGCTCGATGACCTCGTCGATGCTGCCCGTCATATAGAAGGCCTGTTCCGGCAGGCTGTCGTACTGGCCCTCCACCACTCCCTTGAAGGAGCGGATGGTGTCGGCCAGGGAGACGTACTTACCGGGCGTTCCGGTGAATTCCTGCGCCACGAAGAAGGGCTGGGACAGGAAGCGCTGGATACGGCGGGCGCGGCCGACGATCAGTTTGTCGTCGTCGGAAAGCTCGTCGATCCCCAGGATGGCGATGATATCCCTCAGTTCCTTGTAGCGCTGGAGGATCTGTTGGACCTTCCGGGCCACGTTATAGTGCTCTTCGCCGACAATGAGCGGGTCCAGGATACGCGAGGTGGAATCCAGCGGATCGACCGCCGGATAGATGCCAAGCTCCGTCAGCGCCCGGTTCAGGACGGTGGTGGCGTCCAAGTGGGAGAAGGAAGTGGCCGGCGCCGGGTCGGTCAAATCGTCCGCCGGGACATAGATGGCCTGGACCGAGGTGATGGACCCTTTCTGGGTGGAGGTGATGCGCTCTTGCAGGGCGCCCATTTCGGTGGCCAGGGTCGGCTGGTAACCGACGGCCGAGGGCATGCGGCCTAGCAGGGCCGAAACTTCCGAACCGGCCTGGGTGAAACGGAATATGTTGTCGATGAAGAGAAGCACGTCCTTGCCTTCCTCATCGCGGAAATACTCGGCGATGGAAAGCCCGGCCAAGCCGACCCTGAGGCGGGCTCCCGGCGGCTCGTTCATCTGTCCGTAGACCAGGGCGGTCTTGTCGATGACGCCTGACCCTTTCATTTCCAGCCACAGGTCGTTCCCCTCACGGGTACGCTCGCCGACGCCGGCGAACACTGAGTAGCCGCCGTGTTGGGTGGCGATGTTGCGGATCAGCTCCATGATGACGACGGTCTTTCCCACGCCCGCTCCGCCGAACAACCCGATCTTTCCGCCCTTCTGATAGGGGGCCAGAAGATCGATGACCTTGATGCCCGTTTCCAGGATCTCTTTCTTGGTGGACTGCTCGACCAGGGGCGGGGCCGGACGGTGGATGGGGTAGCGTTTCTCCGACTTGACCTCTCCCATCTCGTCCACGGACTCGCCCAGGACGTTGATGATGCGGCCCAGGGATTTCTGGCCGACCGGGACGGTGATAGGGCTTCCCGTGTCGGTCACTTCCATGCCGCGGCGAAGACCGTCGGTGGAGCTCATGGCGACCGCTTTGACCACCTGGTCGCCCAGATGCTGGGCCACTTCCAGGGTGATATGGATGTTTTCCTTGTCCGAGTCGATCTTCAAGGCGTTATAGATGGCCGGGATATGGCCTCCCTCGAACTTGACATCGACGACAGGCCCGATGACCTGGACGACCTCGCCGGTGGTTTTGTTGGCTGTTGCTTGTGTCATACGCCTTTCCCTTCCTTTTCTCGAATAGGTGATGGGGGATCGGGTCTTTGGGATCAATCCCTCATTTTCGGCTTCACATCCCTGACTATTTAAGCGCCTCGGCCCCACCCACGATCTCGGCCAATTCCTTGGTGATCATGGCCTGTCGGGCCCGGTTGAACTCCAGCGTCAATTTGGCGATCATCTCCGTCGCGTTCTTCGTGGCGGCTTCCATGGCTGTGCGTTTGGCCCCCATCTCGGAGGCGAAGCTTTCCAGAAGGATGCGGTGGATCTCGGTGGCCATGTATTTGGATAACATGGTATCCAGGATGGAATCCACATCCGGTTCGAAGGTGTACTCGCCCTTTTCGAACTGGGCCTTCCCCTCGGCTGAAGCGTCGGGGATCCAGAGAGGCAGGAGGGTCTCCAAGGTCAGCTTTTGCTGGATCACGCTCTTGAACTCGTTATAGAGCACGACCACCGATTTGATGTCCTCGTTCAGATAGAGGGACTGGATCTCGTCGCGCATCTCCGTCACCGACTCATAGGGCACTTGGGGGAATATCTGCAGCCATTCCCGGCGGATGGGCACTCCCCGGCGTTTGAAGAAATCCCGTCCCTTTTTCCCCACTGTCAGAAGGATCGTGTCCGGGTTTTCCTTCAGGTAGGCTTGGGTCCTACGGATGACGTTGGCGTTGAAGCTGCCGCAAAGCCCGCGTTCGGCCGTCACCACCAAGAGGGCCGTCTTTCCCTTTTCCCGGACCGTCAGGAGAGGATGGGCCTTCTCGTTGACCCGGGCCGCCAAATTGCGGATGGCGTCGGTCATCAGGTAAGCGTAGGGACGGGCCGCCAGGATACGCTCCTGCGCCCTCTTCAGCCGGGCCGAGGCCACCATCTTCATGGACTTGGTGATCTGGTTGATGTTCTTGACGCTCTTCAAGCGCGACTTGATTTCCCGTATCTGTGCCATGGTTGCTTACCCTTTACTTTAGATGACGAAGGTCTTCGAGAATTCCTCGATGGCGGCTATCAGCTTGGCCTTATTGTCATCCGTCAGGTCGTTCTTATCCTTGATGTCCTTCAGGATCTCAGGCTTCTTGGATTTCAGGTAGGCCAGCAGTCCCGTCTCGAAAGCCTTGACCTTCGGGAGGGGGATGCCATCCAGGTTGCCGTTGATGCCGGCGAAGATGGAGGCGACCTGCTCCTCCATGACCATGGGCGAGTACTGGGCCTGCTTCATCAGTTCCACCATGTGGGACCCGCGGTTCAACTGGGCCATGGAGGTCTTGTCCAGCTCGGCGCCAAACTGGGCGAAGGCCGCCAGTTCGTTGTACTGGGCCATGTCCAATTTGAGCTTCCCGGCCACCTTCTTGGTGGCTTTGGTCTGGGCGTTACCGCCGACCCGGGAGACCGAGATACCGACGTTGATGGCGGGGCGGATACCCGAATTGAAAAGGTTGGATTCCAGAAAGATCTGCCCATCCGTGATGGAAATGACGTTGGTGGGAATGTAGGCCGTCACATCCCCCGCCTGGGTCTCGATGATAGGAAGGGCCGTCAGGGACCCGCCGCCCAATTTGTCGTTGAGCTTACAGGCGCGTTCCAGCAGGCGGGAATGCAGATAGAAAACGTCCCCCGGATAGGCTTCCCGTCCGGGCGGACGGCGCAACAACAGGGAAAGTTCCCGGTAGGCCACGGCCTGCTTGGAAAGGTCGTCATAGATGATGAGGGCGTGCCCCCCGTTATAGGTGAACTCCTCGGCCATGGCGCATCCGGCGTACGGGGCGATGTACTGAAGGGGCGCCGGGTCGGAGGCGGTGGAGGAAACGATGATGCAGTAGTTCAGGGCGTCGTGCTCTTCCAGGGTGCGTACCACCTGTGCCACGGTCGATTGTTTCTGGCCGATGGCGACATAGACGCAGATGACGTTCTTGCCCTTCTGGTTGAGGATGGCGTCGATGGCGATGGCGGTCTTGCCAGTCTGACGGTCGCCGATGATCAGCTCGCGTTGTCCCCGGCCGATGGGGATCATGCAATCGATGGCCTTGATGCCGGTGTGGAGGGGTTCCTTGACCGGCTGGCGTTGGACGACGCCAGGAGCCTTGAATTCCAGGCGGCGGGACTTGAAGGCGTTCAGGGGACCTTTGCCGTCCAGGGGGATCCCCAGGGGATTGACCACCCGGCCCAGCAGTTCCTTGCCCGTGGGTACCTCGGAGATGCGTCCGGTCAGCTCGACTGGGTCGCCCTCGTGGACCTGCTGTGTCTCGCCCATCAGGACGGCGCCCACCGAGTCGGTCTCCAGGTTGAAGATGATGCCGTAGACGTCATTGGGGAATTTGAGCAGCTCCCCGGCCATGGCGTTCTTCAGACCGTAGATCACGGCCACGCCGTCACCCACTTTGATGACCTCGCCGACCTGGTTGAGCTCCGCCTCGGGCTTGAAATCCTTGATTCGGGATTTCAGTATTTTCGTTATCTCATCCGCTTGGATAGCCACGTCCGTACCTCCAGGATTGGTTTTGCCGCTTTAATCGATCTCGACCCTCGACAACCGTTGTTTCATTTTCTCCAACTGCCCCAACACGCTTCCGTCCATGCGCTGGTCCCCCAGGTAGATCATCATTCCCCCGATCAAGCCGGGCTTGATCTCCTCTTTCAGGTCGACCGTCAGGCCGAAGATCTGGGTGAGTTTCTTGGAGAGCGTGTCCTTTTGTTCCGCGGTCAGGGCCATGGCCGTCAATACCCGGGCCACCGCCTTGCCTTTCATCTCATAGCAAAGCTTCTCGAAATGCTCGGCCACTTCCTTGAGGTGCTTGATGCGTTTTTTGGTGATCAGCAACCGCAGGAAGTTCTCCAGGACGGGGGAAAGGGCCATGCCCAGCACCTTCTGGAGCGCGTCCAGTTTCTCCTGGGGTTTGACCCTGGGATGTTCCAGGACGTTCTTCAATTCCTCGCTGGAATCCACCAGCTTTTGGATGGCCTTGATCTCCGCCGCCACGGCGTCCACCGATTTTTGTTCCTTGGCCACTTGCAGCAAGGACACGGCGTATTTTTGAGCGATGACCGATTCCATGGGTTGATCTCCCGGGAGCTTCTGGATTTACCTTTAGTTCTTTCTCGTCTGGATCTCTTGGATGCTTTCCTTCACGATCTTGTCCTGCACCTTCGCGTCCACGGAGGAACGGATGATCTTTTCGGCGATGGCAACCGCCAGGACCCCCATCTCCTGCTGCAGGGACTGGCTGACAGACTTGCGCTCGCTTTCGATGGCCTTGCGGGCGTCGGCCAGGATCAACTCGGCCTCTTTGCGGGAGTTCTGGACGATCTCCTCTTTCATGCGGCCGGCTTCCTTGCGGGCGTCCTGCAGGGCCTCGGTCGTCCTTTGTTCCAGTTCCTTGAGCTTTTTTTCCAGCTCGAGCTTCAAGGCCTCGGATTCTTTTTGCCTTTTCTCGGCGGTCGCCAGCTGGTCCTCGATGCGCTTCTGGCGGTCTCCCATCCAGCCCTTCAAGTACGGAAGGAAGATGATGGAGGACAGCCACATCCCGATGAGGAAAGTCGCTAACTGCAGGGCGAAAACTGTGACATTAAATTCCATGGCTTACCTTTTCGAATGCGGATGTGCGTCCAGGGGCCTGACGGCCCCCGGACACGGGTTATCCCGGCGGCTCAACCGACGAACAAGCCTTTGAACGGGTTGGCGAACAACAGGATCATCGACACGACCAAGGCGTAGATACAAAGGGACTCGATGAAGGCCAGACCGATGATCATGTTGACCTGAAGGGTCCCGACCATCTCAGGCTGACGGGCCATGGCTTCCACGGCCTTCCCGGCGGTGATCCCCTGCCCGATGCCTGTTCCCAGGGCTCCCAGACCGATGGCCAATCCGGCGCCCAGGACGGTCATGGCGTAGAACCAGACCCCCTCGGCGACCTTGGCGGTGGCCGGGGCGGCCTCAGCGGCCCAGACGCTACCGGCGGCGCACAACACGACGAACATCCAGCTCAAAGCCAGTCCAAATCTTTTCATTTCCTGCTCCTTTGTTTGAAAGAATTCCCGGAGACAAGCGGGGGCAAGCTCCGTGAAATCCCGCTTGCGCGGGAACATCGATGTCCGGCCCTCAGTGGGCCTCCGCCGAGTGGGCTTCTCGCCCCCTCCTCATGGCCGTGTTCCTGTTCCTGGACCGCTCCGCCGATATAGACCATGGCCAGCAGCATGAACACGAAAGCTTGGATGAACGAGATGAAAACGCCCAGCACCACGATGAAGATGCGCAGGAAGAATGGGAAAGCGGAGATGCACTTGAACACCGGGGAACCGGCCCAGAAGAACATCATCAGGATGATGGAAACCGCCAGGACCTTTTCCTTTCCCATCATGTTACCGAACAACCGCATGGTGAGGGACACAGGCTTGATCAGCTCCCCCGCCAGATGGATGAAGGGCATCATCAGGCAAAGGGCGAAATAGATGACGTTCATCATGATCTTCAGGACGATGCTGGCCTTGGGGTCAGCGGAAACCTTGGGCGGGAGGAAGTGGGCGAAATATTTGAAGAACCCTTTTTCCTTGATGCCCCAGAAATGGGTGGAAAGGAACACGATCAAGGCCATCCCGATATTGACGTCCACCCGGCTTGTGGGCGAGACCAGCCCGGGAATCAACCCCATCAGGTTCGAGAAGAAGATGAAGAAGAACAGGTAGAAGAATAGCGGGAAGAAGAAAGGGGCGTGCTTGCCCACGATGGGGTCAGCCAAGTCCTGGACGAACTCAATGGAGAGCTCGAAGAAATTCTGCAGGCCGGTCGGGACCTTTTTCAAGTTCCGGCGGGAAATGAGGAACAGGCACATCAGAAGGACGAACACGAAAAGGGCGACGGTCTCGACGTTGATCAGGTTATTCATGCCCAGAAAGGCGAAGGGGATGGAGATGGGGCTTTCGGCTGTTTCGATATTCATTCAAAAAACCTTTCGCGGTCCGATTCAAGCACGAGGTGGGTGTGGAAGGGCGTCGACGAACGAAAAACCTTTTGAAAAAACCCCGCGGAAGGCATCCCGGCGAGATTCAGGTGACAATGGTCATCCCAATAGAAAACAAAATCAAGTGAAAAACTTTCAGGCTGTCATAAAAAAATCATTCAGGAGAGGAGGATGCCGCCAGCGACCGGCTGACCCAGATCAAAGCGACGAGGGACCCTAAATTCGATATTATCGCGCCTATCAGGCAGGCCACCGATATTTTCAGAAGGGCCCAGCAGGCCAATCCAATGAATCCCCATCGAAGAAGGTTGGAGAAAACAAAAAGCTTTCTGCTCTTTTTTTCCCCATTCATAAGCACTTGCAACGATAAACGGTTCATGGCGAAGAGATTCAGGACCGAAAGAATGGCGCCCAAGAAGGCTCCGATGGCCAGGTCGACATTTTTCATGAGAAAAAAAGATAAACCAGACAGCAAAATTCCGCCGATCAAGGTGGACAACGCCGTAAGACCCAGCCATCTCGGCATCGGGCCAGGACGGAAGGCCTGGGGATCTTGGAAAGGGGTTTGAAAAGCGGACCTGTTTTTCACGGGGATGGGGGATCCTTGGGTTTTTCGTTCAAAGCCTTGAGGTCCTCGAAGAGCAGGGTGTAACTGGCGATGACCCCGAAAAGCATGCCGACCATGATGACCCAACCGCCCCAATGGAAATAATGGTTCACCAGCCAGCCCAGGCCGATGCCTACAAAAGTGCAGAGGGAGAAGTTGATCCCGAGGGTGGAGAGTCGTAGGAGATTGGCGCTGGTGGATAGTTTTCCCTTGTCCATTGCCCGTCCTTTTCGATGCGGAAAGCCGACTTGATATAGACACCCTTCGGTGGGAGCAGGGCTTCCACTTGGCGGCGTTCTTCCTTCAGGATCACCAGCCCCAGACCGCAGTCGTCCTTGATCTCGCGGGGCCGGGGAATGAGCTTGAAACGCATCCGGCCTTCCTTCAGGAGGGACTCGGCGTGCATGGTCTCATGCGTGGTATGGAACAAAAGCACGAAGTGGCGCTCATCCAGCGATAATCTGCCTTGGGATGGGGGAGGCAACTGGGCTCCTCGTGGGATATCCCCCGGCAGGGTTACCCCTCGCTCGCCGGGCCTGGGATGTCCTTGAAATCGGTCGGGGTCAGGTTCTCCAGGAACTTCTTGAACTCGCTCATTTCCGCCTTGTACTTTTCCTTGTCCACGATGGTGGCGTTGATGACGACCTTCTCCGCCACATAGATGGGCGAATGGGTCCGAAGGGCCAGGGCGATGGCATCCGAGGGACGGGCGTCGATCTCGTATTTCTCCCCCGATTCGGGCAGTTCCAGGAAAATGCGGGCGAAAAAGGTGTTCTTGTCGATATCGTTGACTAGCACCTTGATGACCTTGGCGCCCAGCGTATCGATGACGTTCTTGAGCAGGTCATGGGTCATGGGACGGGGCAGCTGCTGTTCATTCAATTGGATGAAGATGGCCGTGGCCTCGGCCACGCCGATCCAGATGGGAAGATATCGCTTCTCGTCGTCATCGGTCAGGATGACCGCCGGTGTCTTGAGGGCCGGATCGACCGCGATGCCCCTGACTTTCATTTCGATCATTGGTTTAAAACTCCATCGGATAATTTCCGTCTATACAATCAAGTCTATCATGAGAAGAGGCGCTTTGCATTTCAAGGGCGGAAACACCGCTCCCCTGTGAACGGGACGGGATTATAGGGAGGAAGGCCCCGCCTTTCAACAACGACCAGCCCATGTTAACCCATTTTCTTCCTCAAATCGCTCTCACTGAAAACCTGCGCCTCGAAACCCAACAGTTCGGCCCTATCTCTCCAGGAATCCTTGGGAAGGCCCGCTTTGAGACAAGTCTGGTCCAGGAAGGTCTCCCGATCCCAGTGATATTCCATCGCGACTTGGGGCAATAACAAACCCGATCGATTGCCCAATGTTGCGATCAAGCCATGGACGCCGATAACGACCTTCTCCGGCAAGATGGGCTTGGGAAGGGTCAGCACCGAAATCTCGATCTCGATATGGGCCAGTTCCTCGAATCGGACCGGGACGAAACGGGGATCGTGCAGGGCCGAACTGACCGCCGATTCCTGGACCGCCTCGATCACCGTCTTGATCGGATAAGGGAGTCCGATGCATCCCCGCAATTCCCCTTCGAGCCAAAGGGTCACAAATACGCCCCGTTTTTCCCGAAGTACAGGCGATAGGGAATGGACCGCGGGTAATTTTCTTCCCTTTTGGACCGTCGTCTGGATGGCGTTACGGGCCAGTTGGAGGAGCAGTAGTTGATCTTCGGGTGTCACCATTTCGGCCGGGTTCAAGATAACTCCTTATCTATAGGTACGTTCATCGACAAAAAGCCACGGCCGCGTAACCCACCACACGGTCATGGTCCCCGGTTACATCCCCCGAATTCCGATAGGCCAGCAATTGGGGTTTATTGGCTCCATCGGCCTGGGCCCACCCCATCAGGACCGCCAACGGTTCCTTGCCGCAATGGGTGCAATAATACTCGGGATAACCACGGCTCATGATCTCCCCGTCCGCCTGATCCACCGCCTGCGGTTGCCCTGTCAAGACCGCGTCCAAGAACCGACGGTCCGCCTCCACTGCCTGCTTATAGATAGGATAATGGGAAAGATCGGAAGAGGCGATCAAAAGAAAGTCCTTCTTCCGGCCTAACAACCTCAAGGCTTGCACCAAAGGTTCAACCGCTTCTTTCATTCCCTGCCCCAGCACCAAAGGCACGACCGAGGCGTTGGGCAGGTATTTTTGGATCAAGGGAAAATGGACTTCCACCGAATGTTCCTTGGCGAAAGCCTGGGGGATCTCTCCCAGATGGGTGTCATTTCCCAGGAGACACTCACAGGCTTCCTGGTCGACGGGCAGCTCGCCCAAGGGCGTCACGACCGATGCGCCGGCGAAGATCGAGGCGCCTCGGAAAGCAAGGTAATGGCTCGGTCCGGCAACGACGACCGTTCGCACCTCTTGGGAAGCTAGGGACCGGTAACCCAGGGCCGCGACCGCTCCCGAGTAGGAATAACCCGCGTGGGGCAGCAGGAAACCAGCCACCTTGCCCTCCAGGGGTATGGGCTCGTAGGTCTTCTCGAAGGACACGAAGTCCTTTTCCAGTTCCCTTTTGTTGCCGGGATAAAAAGTACCAGCTACCACAGGTTTCAGTTTCATGGATCAATGATAAAGGGAAAAACCCTTTCGGGCGAGGAGAAGCTTAGGCCGACTCGACGATCTTCAATATTTTCCCGCGGGTATAGGGCCAGGCCCCGTCCGGAATGGCCGCGAAAGAACCGACCGTGAACATGGAAGTCTCCAGCCGGACCCAGAGGGGATCCGAGGCGTAGGACGGCTTGTTGGGCAGGTCCATCGGGACCGGCAAGGAATAGACCCTAACTAGGAAAAGACAAAGACCCACCCAGTCACCCTCGTTGAACGCTTTTTCCACCGCCTCATCGCTCATGACCGTCAGGGGGATCAGGCGCTTGCAGGTTTCCCAATCGGTGATCTTGTCCGCGTGCTCGGCCACGGCGTAAAGGCGGAAATGGACCCGTTTGGGGTCCTTGTTTTCCCGCTCGATGGCCGGGACCCTGGGCCGCCAGTCAGGTTTGAAATTATGCGCGGATTCTTCCTCGATAGTCGGGAACAAGAAGAATTCCGGATGCTCGGGGCTGTAACCTTCCGCCGCCTCGGCGATCCCGCCTTTACGAAGGAGGATGGTTTGTTTGCCTTCCTCCAGGGCCTTCAATACGACGGCCCATTCCTTGAGCGCTACGTTGTTCTGTGTTTTCATGGAAAAAAGATTATGTGGATTTCGGGGAAAACTTTCAAGCGAGAAACAAAGGGGTTTTTTAAGAAAAAGCCAGGAGAGCAATGCCGACTATCACGATAAAGGTTCCCGTCAGCACTTTGGGCCCTTGGGACAAGGGCAGTTCACGGAATACGAACAATGACCAACCGGCGTAGACCAGCGAGTTGGAATTGATGATCGGCACCGCCCTGGAAAGTCCCAGGGTGTCGATGGCGTGGAGAAACGCGGTCGTGCCCAACAACCAAAGGCCGGCCGTGACGATCCCCAGCCCGAAATTCCTGCCGCACCAAGACACTTTCCCCCGCCCATAACCCCAGGCCAGACCCATCAAAGCCCCTCCCAGCATCAGTCCCGAGAGGATATCCATGGAGGAAAGGGACGGCTGCGGGGCCCAGATCTGCAAGGCCTTGACCGGGGTGAAATAGATCCCCCAAAAGAACCCGGCCAAAAGGCTCATGAAGATCCCTTTTTTGAGGTCGCCCTCTTTGGAAGGGACCGCTGAGGCGCTGGAAACTTTCCAACTACCCCAAAAAAGAAGGAGCCCGCCCGCAAGCAAGAACAGGATGGCCCCCAGACCGGACGCTTCCTTGAACAGGACCAAACCCAGGGTGATATTGATGAAGGAATTACAGTTGAACAGCACCGCCGCCTTGGCCAGGCTGATCTCCTGAAGGGCCAGGTTCCCGAATCCCTGACCGAACGCCCAAAGGATCCCCGCCGCGAACGAGCCCCAGAACCAAAGGGGATGGGCCCAAAGGGCTTTGAGCGAATCGATCCGGAATAGTTCCATCACCAACATGCCCCACCCCATCCAAGGGAAAAAATACAGACCCTTGACCGTGGAGAAACGGGCCGGCACCAGATAGCTTCCGATACAGGCAAAGGCGGCCAAGGCATAAAGATACCCCATGCTTCGGTCCTTTCGATCCGTTCAGTGAGCCGCGGCCAGGCTCTTGGATATCCGCCGCAAAAGGAAATAATTCAACACCCTCATCCCCATCATAAGGTAAAGCAGGAACAGGGGGGAAACATCGCCATAGAGAAGCGCCCCGACCATTCCCGTCAACAATCCTATCTTGATGAGCGCGAAAGTGGCCGAGACCACCTTGGCCCGCTCCTTTTCCTCGATGATGTTCATCCAGACCGACGCGCTGACCGAGGCGTAAAAAGCCCCCCCGATGGCGCCCAGGCTTGAGGAGAGGAACCCCACCAGAAGGACGTTCTCGCTTCCCTGCCCCAGGAATAAAAGCACCCCGATGGCCGCGAACCCGAATATCTGGTCCAAACCCAGGATGCGGATCATCTGTTTTTCCAGGATGTTGGGGATGACCAGGAAGAGAACCAGGAATACCACATAGCCCGAGCCTTGGGAGAGGATGGATAAGTAGGATTCCTTCAAACCCAGGTATTGGACGAAATAGAGGGAGGAGTAGACGCCCCAAGCCCAGATCATCCACTCGTCCAAAAATTTGGACATCAGGAAGGCGACCGAGGCGGGTTTTTTGAAGAACCGCTTGAGCACGTCCCGGTATTGCCTCAACCCATCCCGCAGGACATGGGACCAGGATTCGGGAGTCTTCTCGATGGGCCGCGACTCGGGCAGGAAACGCCAGCGAAGATAGATGCCGATGGCGATCATGAAGGTCAGGAACCAGAACATCTCGTGGCAGGCGTCCACCAGTCCCCTTTTGGACTCCCATAATCCGCCGACCAACGGAAAAAACAAAAGGAAGGGGGCCAGATTCACCAGTTGAAGAACCGTATAGACGGAGGCTCGCTGTTTGGAGGGCACACCCTCCGCCAGCAAACATTGATAAGGCGCGGTGGAGCCAGCGTTGATGGCCAAGAAAAAAAGCGCCCAAACGCACCACCATTTGCCGTCGCTCAAGCTCATGCAAAGGCAATAGCCGCCCCAACTGATGATGTCGAAAAGGATGAGGGTTTTTTTACGGCCCCAAGCGTCGGAAAGGTAACCCCCCAGGAAAAACCCGACCAGACTCACTAGGTTCATCAGGGACTGATAGATGCCCACCTCGGATTTGGAAAGTCCCATCTTGACCATGAATAGGTTGGTGTAAGGGTTGAACATGGCGATGGGGATGACCCAAAGCACGCCGGCGTAGATAGTGACCGACTGGCGGCGGCGCAGGCCCAGGAACATCTTGCGGACCCGGGAGCTCTGCTCGCCTAAAAGGAAAAGGGGTTTCCTCAGGAGGAACTCATAGCCTTCCTCCCCGATATCTCGGATGGAAGACAAGAATGAATCGACAGGTTGGACCATGCGAGGCGACTCCCGGAAAGTTTGAAGGGCGGTATTTTAGCAACTTAGGCCGGAATGGAAGGATGGAATCACAAAAATAAATGACTTGGCGTGAAACCGCTTTTCAATTTGGAATGAACGTGAATAGAAAATCGAATGGGTTAAGATTAGGCTTCGGCTAACTCCCGGATCATGATGATCGCGTCTTCTTGGTTATCGCTGTAGTATTTTTTCCGGATGGCGACGAAGCGGAATCCGCTCTTCTCGTAGAGACGGCGGGCGGGGTCATTGCTTTCCCGCACTTCCAGGGTGGCCAACCGGGCGCCCTTCTTGAAAGCGAAGGACATGCATCGATCGATCATCTCCTCGCCCAATCCTCTTTTACGAAAAGCGGGGGCGATGGCCAGGGTGATGATATGAGCTTCCTCGGGCGCTTCCCAATATCCCATATAGCCCGCAACCTTCCCCTCCTCTTCCATGACGAAATAGTAAGCCTGTTCCCGCTTAAGTTCCTCCTCGAAAAGCACGCGCGACCAAGGGGAGGGCATGGAGACCTTCTCGATCTCAACGACCTGGTCCAGGTCCACCTCCAACATGGGACGGAAAGTCATGGTTTTTTCTCATCCACCGCGGGCGGCCGCAGATAAAGGGGTTTCAACTGGTCCAGGGTCGGGCGCAGGCCCGCCTGCCATTGACGATAGGCGATGCGCGCGATGCTCATGGCGCTGGGTTGGTGATAAGCGGTGAAGGTGAACATGGCCTGGGTCCCCAGGCTCTCGCGGATCTCTTTCTCGTATTTGAGCGCCCCGGGGCCGACGATCCACGCTTTTTCCTCCAAAAGGGAGGAAAGCCTTTCGATCCCCAATATCTGAGGTGGATTTAAGGCCCTGAAGTCACCCGAGTCGATTTGATAATGGCCCACGAAACACTCGCCCCTTTGGGCATCCACCAGACAGAGGGCCTGGCCTATCATCCCGTTCTGCCGCAGGTTCTCCGCCAACCCGTCCAGGGTATTGATCCCGAACGCCAATAGGTTGTTGGGCAGGCACAAACCTTCCGCGGTGGCGATGCCCACCCGGATACCGGTGAAACTCCCCGGCCCCACCGAAACCGCCACACCATCCAGGTCCTGGGCGGTCATATCGGTTTTTTGGAGCATGGCTTCCAGCGCCGGGATAAGGGTGACCGAGCTTTCCCAATCGGCCGGAAGGGTGCAAAGGTCCAACTCCTCGCCGGACACCAGGTCCAACAGGGCGACGCTGGAGATGCGTGTGGATACTTCTATGGCGGCCAGCAACGGATCAACTCCTCCACCCGGGGGATACTCTGGTCATGCTCGGCTTCAACGACCATTCGACGTCTCCCCTCGGTTATCATTTCAAAGTCCATCTTCAAAACATCGGGCGGAAAAAGATCGGGAAATTTGTTCCCCCATTCCACCGCGACTACGCCGCCCCTCTCGATCCATTCCCGCCAGCCCAGGTCCTCCACCTCTTGGGGATACCTCAAACGGTACCAGTCGAAATGGAACAATACCAGCCGTCCTTCATAAACATGCTGGAGGGTGAAGGTGGGCGAGGTGACCTTTCCCTCATACCCCAAGCCCTTGGCCAGCCCTTGGACGAAACGGGTCTTTCCCGAACCCAAAGGACCGCGCAGACTCCAGACCTCCCCTGGCTGGGCTTTTTGGCCGATCAGTTCGCCCAGTTGGAAGGTTTGGTCGGGTGTTTCACATTGAAAGCTGGCGGTTAGCATCGGTCGAAAGGCCCCATGGGGAACATTATTTTCCCGGCTTGCTGAAATGATCGAATCCCTTGGCGGTCAATGGGACCCTCTTTCCGTCCTTCTTGATCAGGGTGATCCCCTTGGCCTTGGGCACCATCCTCCCGATGGATCGCACACCCACCCCCGTCTCGCCGGGTGTATTCCGCAGGGCCTCTCCAATTCGGGAAACCGGTACGGTGAACAAGAGCTCATAATCTTCCCCGCCGTGTAGGGCGAATGCCAGGGGATCCATTTGGTTCATCTCGCAGAAATGGCGCAAGGAATCGGACAGGGGAATGGCCTCTTCATGGACCTCCGCGCCGACCCCCGATTCTTCGCATAAATGATGGACCTCGCTGGAAAGCCCGTCCGAAATATCGATCGCCGAAGTGGCCAGTTTGTTGGTCGAAAGGACCCGGCCCACGTTGAACCGGGGCACGGGAGTGAGATGCCGTTTCACCAGAAGGGGCACCGTTTCTTCGCCTTTTTTCGAGGGATGCTGAAGGGCATAGAGACCCGCGGCCGAATCGCCCAAGGTTCCGGTGACCAGCAAGGCGTCGCCCGCCTTGGCGGTACTGCGTTTCAAGGCTTTTCCCTTTTCCACTTCGCCGATGAGGGCCAGGTTCACGACGAACTTGTCGCTACCCACCGTGTCCCCGCCCACGATCTGGGCGCCGTAGGATTCTCCCCAGCTCTTGAGACCGTCATAAAAAGCCTCCAGGTCCGCCATGGGAAAAGAGGCGGGCATACCGATGGAGACCACGGCGACAGTGGGTTTGGCGCCCATGGCCGAGCAATCGCTGATATTGACCGCCATGGTCTTGGCGCCCAACTGCCAGGGGGTCGTGAATTTGAAATCGAAATGGCGTCCTTCCACCAGCATGTCAGTGGTGAAAACCATCTCACAGCCCGCCGAGGGCTTGAAGATAGCGGCGTCGTCCCCGATACCCTGGAGGATGGAAGGATCGGAGGTCTTCATGGCCTCCCGGACCCTCTTGATGAAGCCGAACTCTCCCACATCGCCCAAGGTCGGACCTTTCCCTTTATTCATTCTTCTTTTATTAGGTTGTGTATCGGCCATTGATATCGATATAACCATCCGTCAGGTCGCAGGTATAAACGGTGGTCTTGCCCTTTCCTAGTCTTAAATCCACCACGATCTCCACTTCCTTTTGGGAAAGGATCTTTTTCAGTTTTTCCCGGGACCAGGATATTTTTCGGCCGCCGTCGTAGAGTTTGTACCCTCCGATGACCACTCTCGCCTTGAATTCGTCCGCCGCCGCGCCCGAATAACCCACAGCCGTCAGGATACGGCCCCAGTTGGGGTCCGCCCCGAAGATCGCCGTCTTGACGAGGGGGGAATGGGCGATGGCTTTGGCCGCCAGGAGCGCTTCATGATCCGTGCGGGCTCCCTGAACCCGCACGGTCACGAACTTAGTGGCCCCTTCCCCATCCCGGATGACATCTTTCGCCAGGTCCAGACAAACATCCCTCAAGGCTTTTTCAAAAGCCACATAGTCCTTGCCGGCCGATTGGATAGGCTTGGCACCGGACGCGCTGTTGGCCAAAACCACCACCGAATCGCTGGGTGAGGTATCCCCATCGACCGTGATGCGGTTGAAGCTTTCCTCCACGGACACCCTCAGGGCCTTGTCCAGCAAAGACCGTGAAATGGCCGCGTCGGTCAGGATATAGGCCAGCATGGTGGCCATGTTCGGATGGATCATGCCCGACCCCTTGGCGAAACCCACCATCCAAACCGCCTTTCCGCCTAGGGTAAGCGCGCGGGCGCTGGTCTTGGTGACCAGGTCGGTCGTCAGGATGGCTTGGGAAAAATCACCGCCGCCGTAGATCGAGAGAGCGGGAACGCCTAACTGGACTCCCTTTTGGATCTTGGGCCTGGGCAATGAAACCCCAATGACCCCGGTGGAATGGATCAAGACTTCTTGGGGTCTCACTTTCATGAGGCGGGAAGCCCAAATGGCCGTATCATCCGTATCCTTGCGGCCCTGTCGGCCGGTCAGGTCATTGGCAACCTTGGTATTCACCACCACGGCCCGAAGGGGCTTCTTTCCCCGCAACAGGTCCTCGGTCCGCCGAGCGGGAGCGGATTTCACGGCGTTCTGGGTGACCACACCGGCCCATTGGGCCGGTCGGGATGAATAAAGGAAACCCATGTCCAATTTGCCATCGGTCTTGAGTCCCGCGTGTACGCCGGAGGCGAAAAAACCGAGGGGCAGGGGAACGGAAGTTTTTTTCACAGAACGGTCCTTGAGCGAAAGTTAAGGCATTCTAGGTTCTTTAAAAAAAGCTGTCAAACCCGTAACATGACAGGCAATCCATCCGGAGGACATTATGCGCTTCAAAGACGCGAACGTTCCACTGAAGGCGGTTTTATTCGACTTCGATGGAACACTGATCGATTCCCGCAAGGACATCGCGGCGGCGGCCAACGCCACCCGCCGTCATTTCGGGCTGTCCTCCCTGACCGAGGACGAAGTGGAAAGTTTTGTCGGCAACGGCGTCCAAGTCCTCCTGGAAAAGGCCATGGAAACGACCGATCCACGATTCATACAGAAATCGCTGGTTTATTACAAGGATTTCTACCGGGAACATTGCCTGGACCATACCAAGGTCTATCCTGGAGTCATGGAATTGCTGGAGGCTCTGCGGAACCATCAGGTCAAAATGGCGGTGGTTTCCAATAAATCCCAGGAATTCACCGAACAGATCCTGGAAAAATTGAGCCTCGCATCCTTCTTCCAGGCCGCTTTGGGTCCCGAATCCACCGTGAACCGCAAACCCAACGCCGAACCTCTCTTGACGGCTTTAAGAATGATAGGAGCACCTACGACAGGAGCGGTCATGATCGGGGATTCAGTGGTGGATATCCAAGCGGGAAAGGCCGCCGGATTGCCGGTCGGCGTCGTCACCCAGGGTTATAACAGCCGGGAAGCCTTGGTGGAGGCCCAACCCGACTGGATGGTGGACTCGTTGGACGAATTCATAGGGATCTTACTCTGAGTTTTTTGTTTCCCAATCCAGGATGGTCTTTTTCAAGGCCGAGCCCCAGCGGTAATCCCCCAATTCCCCAGATTTCTTTATGACCCTATGGCAGGGGATGAGATAAAAGAATGGGTTTTCCCCCACCGCGGTTCCGACCGCTCGGGTCGCTTTCGGTTTTCCAACCTTCTTGGCGATGTCCGAATAAGACGCCGTCTTACCAAAAGGGATGGTCAGAAGTGCCTTCCAAACCTTCACTTGAAATGGGGTTCCCTTCAAAAGAACTCGAAGCCCCAGTTTTTTCATTCGATGGGGTTCGGTAAATATTTTTTCACCCAAAACCGACGCGACCGCTTTGTTTCTCACGATGGAAGTTTGGGGCCAACGCGATCGAAGTTCCTTGACCGCGTCCTTTTCTTTCCTTTTTCCAAGAAAGGCGATAGCGCAGATCTCACCGGAGACAGCCGCGATCATCACCTTTCCAAAGACCGAGGGATAAGTGCCGATCGAGATAGAAAAGCCCGATGTTTTCTTTATCAAGACGATCTCCTTGAATGATGCCGATTCAACCCAATGGTACCCAGTTGGGAAAGAGGGTCATGACCACGGAAAGTAGCCCCAGCAAAATGATGGCGATCCCTGTCGACCCCACCAGAAGATTGGCTTTCCAACCGTTCACGTCCTTGCCCAAAAGATTTTTGTCATTGGTTAGGAGCAGAAGGAACGTCAACACGATCGGTAGAAGAAGCGCGTTCCCTACCTCCACCATGACCGTGATGCTGACAAGAGGGATATTCGGGATCAACACGATGGCCGCCGCAATGACCACTCCCGCCGCGTAAAAGGAATAGAACCGTTTGGCCTGGGGGAGGCTGTGGTTTAGGCTGTGGGGCCATCCAAAGGTTTCCCCGAAGGCCCAGGCGGTGGAGACCGCCACGACGAAAGCCCCCAAAAAGGAAGCGCTGATCAAGCCAATGGCGAAAAGCGCCCCTGAGAATTTTCCGGCCAAGGGGATGAGCGCGGCGGCCGCCTGGGCCGCGTCATCCACCGACAGATGGTTGACGAACAGGGTGGCGCCGGTGGAAATGACGATGAAGGCCATGATCAGCTCGGTGACCACCGCGCCGATGGCCGTGTCCAGGCGCTCATAGGGTAGGTCTTCCTTTTTGAGTTTCTTGTCCACCACCGCGCTTTGCTGGTAATAGATCATCCAGGGCATGATGACCGCGCCAATGAGGCCGATGACCAAGAGGATGAAATCACGGGTCAAATGCTGCGTGGGCCAGGAAAAGATCTGCTTGGCCATCGCCCCCCAATCAGGGTGGGCCATGAAGGCGGCGGGGATGAAAAGCAGGTCAGCCATACAAAAACCAACCGAACCAAGGCAAGAACAGT